>CANGWB010000001.1 GCA_947457465.1 Chitinophagaceae bacterium
GATTAAGAAGAGCCGGTTTTGTATTTTAGCCTCCAGTATGAATACCTTTTTAAAGTCGATACTCGTCTGCAACCTACTCCTGATCATGGTTGGAGGTCAGGCACAACCATTCGAAACATTTTCAGAAGGTCCGGGCGAGAAAACGATCAAAGGACATTTTACCCGTAAGCTATTGGAGACCGACACGGCCTTCACTTGGTTTGCTTCCACGTATAAAAATTACAAGGCCCGTCCGGATGCACTGGAAAACATCCAAAAGCAAAAGGATTCCATTGAGATCGTAGCCTTTATGGGCACCTGGTGTGAGGATTCACATTTCATCATTCCTCAGCTCTTGGCCTTACTCGACAGCGCTAAATTTCCGACTGAAAAATGTTCCTTGATCGGAGTGGACAGAAATAAAAAAACAGTCGGACGTCTCTCCGAAGCACTAAACGTTACCCTGGTGCCTACCATCCTGGTGTTTAAAAACGGAAAGGAATTAGGACGCGTGGTAGAATTCGGGAAGTACGGCATGTTCGATAAAGAACTGGCAGAGATCCTTCGCTGAGTTTACGTATGCCTCACCGAACCGAATAGATCCGTATCCGATCGGTTTGTCCCTCCCGAAACAAAGCATAAACCATCTTCCCTCGTATCGTGTACTGAACCGCTCCTCTCAGCTCGATAGGCAGTGTCCACTCGTCGTAATAGGTACTCTTGATTTCATAGCGATATAGCGTATCGGCCTTGCGACCGAAAATATAGCCCCCATCCACTTGAAAATCCTGCCAATCGAATATCTGAATGCCATTTTTCAGATTACCGAAATAATCGAATACATAGACTCCCTGCCCGGCTTCATAGAGATACAGATTCCGGTCCTGATCGAATAAACGAGCCGGCATGAACGGTCGGCCCAGAAACAACCGAAAATCAGGCGTACTCCATTGCACCTTGCCACTCAGATCCACTTTTTTTAAAGCATAGGCCAGCGGATCGAATAGCCAGATCTGATTGTCATAACTGCGTGTCCATGCTTTTAATTGCAAAATCTCACTGGCCTGCAGATCGATGCGGGTGACCGGATTCAAAAAGCGATCCAGCACCACGAAGCGTACGCCATCTCTATAATACAGCATGGGTTGCAGGGGATTGCTGACATCAATGCTATGTAGCGGACCTAACCGACGAACATCATTATAAACGGCCAGTGAATCGCCTTTGGAAGATATTTTCTTGACTTGATCCTTCCGGTCGACCAGATACAGATTCCCCAAATGATCCGCCGCGAACATCCGTATATCGCCCTGGAATGAACGTATCAATTGAAAAATCGAATCCGATTGAGCAAACACCGTGCTCAACGTAAAAAAAGAAAAACCGAGTAGGGTAACCGCCTTTCTCATGAGCGAATGATAGTGGATTCAGGTCGTTCAAATGCTTTCAGGGCGATCATACCTTCATCCATGACGGCATAGGTTTGATAGCGGATCCAGTCGCCTAAGTTTATGTATCGTGCGCCCGGTTCAATAGGGTGATCGATGGGTAAATGACGATGGCCGAATAGATAATAATCGACCGGCTGTTCGGCTTGCTTTCGGTTGGCATACTGGATCAGCCACTCCTTTTCGGCACCCAGGAATACCTCCTCACTGGCTCCGGTTTGGGCCCGACTCTTTCGACTGAAATAATTGGCCGTTCCGATACCGATGGCGGGTGGTAACAATCCGAATAGCCATTGAGCCAACGGATGACGAAATAATTTCTTGAGACGCTTGTATCCATGGTCTCCCGGACCTAAGCCATCACCATGTCCCACAATAAGTTTCTTTCCTTGTCGCTCAAACAGAACAGGTCGGTCATAGACCTGCATATTGAGTTCTTTCTGAAAATAATCCTTGACCCACATGTCGTGGTTACCCATGAAAAAATGCAGGGGAATGCCCAGATCAGAAAGTTCTGCGAGTTTGCCGAGTAGCCGCACGTGGCCTTTTGGCACTACCAATCGATATTCGAACCAGAAATCGAAAAGGTCACCGACCAGAAAGATCTCCTGCGCGTCGGACTTGATCGAATCCAGGAACCGAACCAATGTCCGCTCGCGATCGAGACTGGATGCAGCATTCGGTGCGCCGAGATGAAAGTCAGATAGAAAGTAAATGCGTTTTTGCACGATTGAAAGTTACTAAACCGGTGGCACTATCCCTCTACCAGAAGGAGATAGACCTCTTTCGGTCCGTGTACACCCACCACCAGCGTCTTCTCAATATCAGCGGTTCGGCTCGGACCGGTCGCGAAGCTTACCAAGGAAGGAAACCGATCTCCATGCCGATTTTTGATTTGCTGAAAGGCATCGCCGATATCGTATACCAATTGGGAGGTGAAGGCTATACAAACATGGATAGGCGCATATACAGAGGCGGTTCTTCCGTCTGTTTGTGCCGCACTCAGGACTATACTGCCGGTACGGGCCACCAGACATTCACAACCGGTGATCGATACATCGGCCTTACCCAGATCCTCATTGAACAACCGATCCCCGATCACCGCTTCGATAGCCGGCTTCAATGTTTCCTCTACACAGAACACTTTTTCCCAGTTCATTTTCCGGATCAAACTGCCTAACTGAAAAGCAAGTTCCTGTCGGTTGATGCAATAAATGAATTTCCCTTCCAGTGCCGCAAACCGCTCGGCGAATTCCACCTCGATATCCTGATTCAACGCAGGCACAACGGCCGCGGGCTCTCGTTGCGGAAAAGGAACCGGCGTCTCGGTCGCCAGTGCCAAGCGGATCCTTTTCAGGATATTCTCCTTGGAAGGTGATACATTCATAAGGATCAGGCCGTTTGTTCTGTCGGAGCAGCAGGATCAGAAGCTTGATCAGTTTCCGTTGACGTTGTCGCTTCCGGAGTCACTTCTGGAGTCCCATCCGCTTCCACCGCCACTACATCCGCCAAGGGCTTTTTCTCTTCGTAAGGACGCTTGCCGATCAAGGCTTCCACATCGCTTTGGAAAAGAACTTCTCGCTCCAGCAAGGCGTTCGCCAATTTCTCAACCTGCTCTTTTTTGTCCGTGAGCAATTGCTTGGTGCGTTCGTAGGCATGGTCGATCAACAGGCGAACTTCGTCATCAATCAACTTAGCGGTATCGTCAGAGTAAGGCTTTGTGAATGCATTATCTGAGTTGGGGTCATAGAAACTGATATTACCGACCTTGTCATTCATGCCGTATACCGTAACCATCGCGTAAGCGGTACGCGTGATCTGTTGCAGATCGTTCTGTGCCCCGGTAGATATTTTACTGAAGAAGATCTCTTCACTGGCCCGTCCGCCCAGCGTCATACAGATCTGATCATTGAGTTGATCCGTGTTGTACAGATACTGCTCCTTCGGGGTGTATTGAGCGTAGCCGAGTGCAGCGGTACCGCGGGGAACGATCGTCACCTTCAGCAGCGGATAGGCGTGCTCCAAATACCATCCACAGATGGCATGTCCGGCTTCGTGATAAGCGATGATCTTTTTCTCCTCCGGTGAGATGATCTTATTTTTCTTTTCCAATCCACCGATCACGCGATCGACTGCATCCTGGAAATCCTGCATATCTACCGCCTCTTTGTTCTTACGAGCCGCGATCAATGCCGCCTCGTTACAAACATTGGCAATGTCGGCGCCGGCGAATCCGGGCGTCTGCTCCGCCAACTTATGTATATCGAGTGTACTAGAAATCTTGATGGGCTTCAGGTGGACTTTGAAAATATCTTCCCGTCCCTTCAGATCGGGTTTATCGATGGTGATCTGTCGGTCGAAACGACCCGGACGCAATAAAGCTGCATCCAATACGTCCGGACGGTTGGTAGCTGCCAGTACAATGATGCCCACATCCGTACCGAATCCGTCCATTTCCACCAGCATCTGATTCAGGGTACTCTCGCGCTCGTCGTTGCTCATCATGGCATTCTTACCACGAGCACGACCGATCGCATCGATCTCATCGATGAAAATGATACAAGGCGCTTTCTCACGTGCTTGCTTGAACAGATCACGAACACGGCTGGCACCCACACCCACAAACATTTCTACGAAATCCGATCCGCTCAAACTGAAGAAAGGCACTTGCGCCTCACCGGCAACTGCTTTGGCCAACAGGGTTTTACCAGTACCGGGCGGACCGATCAACAGAGCACCTTTCGGGATCTTGCCCCCCAGGTTGGTATACTTTTTCGGATTCTTGAGGAAATCGACGATCTCCATCACTTCAACCTTGGCTTCATCCAATCCGGCTACATCTGCGAACGTGATGTTGACCTTGGTGCCTTTATCGAAAAGAGTTGCCTTTGATTTTCCGATGTTGAAGATCCCTCCACCGCCGCCACCGCCACCGCCGGCCGGACCACCCATCTTACGCATGAAGAGCACCCAGATGCCAACGAACAACAGCACGGGTAGGAGGAACTGTAAAATGCCGCCGAACCAGTCGCGCTCATTGTCAACATCAAAAGCGATCTCTGCAACAGCGGGATTCTTGGTGTAGAGATCGGACATGGATTTCTGAAAAGCTTCACCGCCAGTGATGCGGAAACTCATGTGCGGACCTTGCTTGGTCACTTTACCGCCGATCTCTTTGAGTCGGGCCGCCTGTGCCACCAGTCCCGAGTCATTCAAGAATACCCGTACGGTATTCCGGTTGTCGATGATCTGATACTTGTCGACCTGACCTTTTATAACCAGTTGCTTGAATTCTTTTTCGTTGGACTTAGCCATGTTCGGCGCCAAGGGGCCGAACAACTGCATACCGATCAGCACCGCAAATACGATGGCATAGATCCAGTAAAAACTGAAACGAGGGGTCTTTTTGGGAGACTTGCCCGCTCCAGGGGTTCGATTCTCATTCATACTTTTCAAAATTCGATTGCTTGAATATTCATTGTTGCAAGGACCGGGCCAAGGAGCCCGACTTGACGAAACTTTAACAGCTTAGTCGTGTTTCATTTGTTCTGCATCGCTCCACATTTCCTCCAACTGATAAAACGTCCGGTTTTCCGGCAGCATGACATGCACCACAATGGTCACATAATCCATCAACACCCAGTGCATCTTTTGGTTGCCTTCCCGTCGGTAAGGCGTTTCCCAGCATTTTAGTTTCACCTGATCCTCGATGTGATCGACAATCGCTCGGATCTGAGGCAGACTGCGCGCCTCACAGATGAAAAAGAAATCAGCCACGGCCTCCGGGATCTTGCGCAGATCCAATGAAACAATATCCTCCCCTTTTTTCTCTTGAATCGAAGAAAGGATGGTCTTGAATAATTTGGAATTGCGATTGATGCGTTTAGGCACTGCGGCGCGATCAGCGAGGGTGTCGGAGCGACGGGTTAGGGACGAAGCCAAAGGATTGTGCTGGACGTTTTGTTTTTGATTACGTTTACGCCCTAAAATTAGCGATAATTGGCATTGCCTCCCCCGGAAAACACGATCGGAAGCCGCTTCACGGAACTGCAGCAGGCCGGCAGCACCAATAACCTGGCCCGGGAGCAGATCGAAGAAGGACGCGCCCGTCACGGCGATGTGCTGTTCACCCGGAACCAAACCGCCGGTAGAGGACAGATGGGAAAGTCCTGGCTATCCGCACCGAATCAAAACCTTGCCATGACCATCCTGCTGGAAACAGCACAATTACCCGACACCCGCCCCTTCCACCTAAGCGTCTGTTCTGCGCTCTGCTGCCAACATGTACTAACCGAAATCACCTGCGGCGACAACCAGATCAAATGGCCCAACGATCTCTATTGGAAAAACAGAAAATTGGGCGGATTACTCATCGAGTCTAGCTCCAGCTGGCAAATCGTAGGCATCGGCATCAATGTGAATCAAACGACATTCGACACTAGCCTCCCAAACCCGGTTTCACTCCGACAGATCACCGGAAAAGAACTCGACCCCAAAACACTGGCACAACGAATCACCAACGCCCTGAATGAACAGATCCATGCCTGGCTCAGGGATGGGTTTCATCCACTTCTGAAACAATACCGAAATCAATTATTCGGGAAAGACGCTTCATTCACGGTTCGCGAAAACGGAAAAGAGAAAGTTATCCGGATCCTGGATGTGGAGGACGAAGGCGCACTGCTGATCGAAGAAGAAGGCGTTCAGCGATCCATTGTCAGCGGACTGGAGTGGATCATCCGATCTTAATCCATATCGGCTGCCAACTTCAGGATCTCCTGAGCATGTTTGGCCGACTGAGGCTTTCGGATGATGTGCCGGATCACGCCCTTTGCATCGATCAGAAACGTGGTACGGATCACGCCCATGTACTTCCTTCCGTACATCGATTTCTCCCCCCAGACCCCATAGGCCTGCAGGATTTTTTGGTCGGTGTCGGCCAATAAGGTGAACGGCAGTTCGTGTTTGGAAATGAATTTTTGATGACTGGCTTCGTCATCCGGACTGACCCCAACAACAGCCCAGCCTTTTTTGATCAGTTCCTTATGATGATCCCGCAGATTACAGGCCTGCACCGTGCAGGTCGATGTCATATCCTTCGGATAGAAATAGAGTACCAGTTTTTGTCCCTTGAAGGCGCTCAACCGAACGGTTTTCCCGTTCTGATCAGCGGCCGAAAGAGCCGGTGCTTTTTGTCCCTCTGCTAACGTCGTCATAATAATGGGGTTTGAATAAAAAACCATTGAGGGGGTAAATGGTTGGGGCTGGGGAAAATTCTTTTCATCACGCCGGGCAGCAAACGGTCCAACACCCTTAGTTTTGCGCAATTTGTTTTTTCGCAAGCGCCCATAAACATCACCCCATGCCAAAAGATACCTCGATCCGATCCGTACTCATCATCGGTTCCGGTCCCATCATCATCGGACAAGCCTGCGAGTTCGACTACTCCGGTACCCAGGCTGCCCGTAGTCTTCGCGAAGAAGGGATCAAGGTAATCCTCATCAACAGCAACCCCGCCACCATCATGACCGACCCCATGATGGCTGATCGTGTATACCTGCTTCCCCTCACCGTAGAAAGCATCGAACAGATCTTGCAAGAGAATCAGATCGATGCCGTGCTGCCCACCATGGGCGGACAAACCGCACTGAATCTGGCAAAAGAAGCAGAAGAACTCGGACTCTGGAAGCAATACAACGTCCGGCTAATCGGTGTAGATATCAAAGCCATCGATAAAGCAGAGGACCGGGAGAAATTTCGCCAATGGATGATCCAAATGGGCATACAAGTAGCCACTGCCCGTACAGCCAACTCATTCCTGGAAGGAAAAGAATTCGCCCAACAGATCGGTTTCCCATTGGTGATCCGCCCCTCCTTCACCCTCGGGGGTACCGGCGGCGGATTTGTACATGACAAGGATGATCTGGATGAGGCTTTGAACCGCGGACTGCAAGCCTCCCCAATACACGAAGTACTGGTAGAAAAAGCCGTACTGGGATGGAAAGAATTTGAATTGGAACTGCTTCGCGACTCGGCCGATAATGTATGCATCATCTGTACCGTCGAGAACTTCGACCCCATGGGTGTACACACCGGCGACTCGATCACCGTGGCGCCGGCCATGACGCTCAGCGACACTGGCATGCAACTGATGCGCAACACCGCCATCCGCATGATGCGTGATCTCGGCAATTTCGCCGGCGGATGCAACGTACAATTCGCCCTGAACCCGGAAACCGAAGAGATCATCGCCATTGAAATCAATCCCCGCGTAAGCCGATCCTCTGCACTCGCCAGTAAGGCCACCGGATATCCCATCGCCAAGATCGCTGCTAAGCTGGCCATCGGATATCATTTGGATGAACTCGAAAACCAGATCACCAAAACCACTTCCGCCTATTTTGAACCGGCACTCGACTACGTGATCGTCAAGATCCCTCGCTGGAATTTTGACAAATTCAAAGGTGCCAACGACACACTGGGTCTGCAAATGAAAAGCGTGGGCGAGGTGATGGCGATTGGAAGAAGTTTTACCGAAGCGATACAGAAGGCTTGTCAAAGTCTAGAGAACAACGCCGTCGGATTAGGCTACTATGGTAAAAGCATGATGCATGCCGAGGAACTGCTGGAGTACATCAAGACCCCGAAATGGGATCGCCTCTTCCGAATCAAGGATGCACTCATGGCGGGCATTTCGGTGGGCACCATCTCTAAGGCCACCAACGGCATCGACCGCTGGTTCCTCTTCGAAATTCTCAAGATCGTCAACCTCGAAAAAGAGTTGGCAAACTACTCGATCGACGACCTACCGATCGAATTACTTCGCAAAGCCAAAGTACATGGCTTCAGCGACGAACAGCTCGCTCGTATTCTAAAAAGCGGAACCGAGGAAGTTATCTACGAAAAAAGAAAAGCGGCCGGCATCACACGCGTATACAAAATGGTGGATACCTGCAGTGCGGAATTCGAGGCAAAGACGCCCTATTTCTATTCCACCTTCGAAGAAGGTCATCGTAACGAGAGCAAAGTCAGCGACCGGAAAAAGGTCATCGTACTCGGATCAGGCCCCAACCGCATCGGTCAAGGCATCGAATTCGATTATTGCTGCGTACACGGACTCCTCGCCATCAAAGAATGCGGATACGAAGCCATTATGGTGAACTGTAACCCGGAAACAGTCTCCACCGATTTCGACATGGCCGATAAACTTTATTTCGAGCCGGTATACTGGGAACATCTTTGGGAGATCATCGAACATGAAAAACCGCATGGCGTGATCGTGCAGCTGGGCGGACAAACCGCACTGAAACTCGCAGAGAAGCTCACCCAAAAAGGCATTCGCATCATCGGAACCTCTTTCGACAGCCTGGATATAGCAGAAGATCGTGGACGATTCAGTGATATGCTGAAATCATTGGAGATCCCCTACCCCGAATACGGAACTGCCTGGTCGGTAGATGATGCGATCGAAGTCGCCAATAAAGTTGGCTACCCGGTGTTGGTGCGCCCCAGCTATGTACTGGGCGGACAACGCATGCGTATCGTGATCAACGATGAAGAAGTTGAAAAGGCTGTAATCAGTCTGCTCAAACACATTCCCGGAAATAAAATCCTGATCGATCATTTCCTCGACCGTTGTCAGGAAGCAGAGATCGACGCCATCTTCGACGGCGAGAACTTCCATGTGATGGGCGTGATGGAACACATCGAACCCGCCGGTATTCACTCAGGTGATAGCAACGCCGTACTACCAGCCTTCAACCTCACGCCACTGGAAGTACAAACCATGGAAGAATATGCAGAGAAAATTGCACGAGCACTGAACATACAAGGACTCATCAACATACAATTCGCCATCAAAGACGGAAAAGTATTTGTGATCGAAGCCAACCCACGTGCCTCCCGTACCACCCCCTTCATTGCCAAGGCCTATCAAATTCCTTACCTGAACGTAGCGACCAAAGTGATGCTGGGCACGCACAAACTGACCGATTTCACCTTCGAAAAGAAACTCGACGGATTCGCGATCAAAGAACCCGTATTCAGCTTCAATAAATTCCCGGGCGTGAACAAAGAACTCGGTCCCGAAATGAAATCAACCGGAGAAGCCATCCGCTTCGTGAAAAATCTGCGCGACCCATACTTCAGACAACTTTACAAGGATAGAAGTATGTACTTGTCGAAGTAGTTGAGGGATGAAGGATGAAAAGTGAAAAATTGGACGGAAAGTGTGAGGACATAAGCATATCCCTACGTGTAGTTTGCAGGGATGCTATCAGGAATGCCGGCTCCGATATATCGGCTGCTTATCCCCTTTGCGATCGGTATCCTTATCAACAACTACTTTTCCGTAACGATAGATCAAAGTCTCTTGCCGTTACTCGGACTGATCTTCCTGATCGGAACGTTTAATTGTATATCGATCCGCTGGAAATGGCAACTCGCTGCGCTTTCCGGATCTATGATGATCTTATTGCCACTGCTCTGTGGCGCTTTTTACACTTCCTTGCGCGATCATCGCCGACAACCTGATTGGATCGGAAATGCATCTCAAACGTCGTCATCATTTCTATTGACCTTCAGAGAAGAGCCCGTTCGCACCCGAACCGGTTGGAAATGTGCCGCTGATCTCATCGCCAGCCAACACAATGGAACGATCAATAGAATATCAGGTGGTGTACTCCTGTATTCGCGAGACCACAACTGCCTGAAAGAGGCTCAACCGGGCATCTCCGCCTGGGTCAACATACATTTTAAGCCGATCCGCAACAAACCCGGTAGCAACTTCGATTATGAAACGTACTGCCTGCGAAATAAGATCACACATCAAGGATTCATAGTTGATACCTCAACGATCACGACGCTCCCACAAGAAAGTTGGAACATCCCCAATCATATGCATACCATTCGGATGCAATTGAAAAAAACTATATACGACAATCTTCCCGATACGATAGATAGCGGCTTGGCCACGGCGCTCTTTATCGGTTGGAAAGGCGGATTGGACCCAGACATAAAGCAACAGTATACCCGCACCGGAACCATCCACATCATTGCCATTTCCGGTTTGCATATTTCACTGGTGTTTGAGATCCTGTGGCGATTACTCTATCCGCTGTTGTTTATTCGTGGCGGACAAACGATACGCACCCTATTAACGGTATGCTGCATCTGGATCTTCTGCTTTCTTGCCGGCGGAGAGGCCTCTGTGTTACGCGCAGGCATCATGTTCACCTTCATACATGCAGGAAGATGGATGGAACGACCCGTTTCTGGTTTACAAGCGCTGGGATTATCCATGCTGTTTTTGCTTGTGGCCGACCCAGATTGGCTTTTCGACCCTGGCTTTCAACTCTCACACGGAGCGGTATTGGGTATCCTGCTACTACAACCCAAGCTATCTACCTGGGTCGATCCGATAAACCCATTACTCAAAAGCACCTGGAGTGCCTGCTGTATGACGGTGGCTGCCACAATCGGCACCCTTCCATTCACCCTCTATTATTTTCATCAGATTCCATTGTTATTCCTGCCGGCCAACCTGATCGCCGTACCAATCTCTTCGATCATCTTGATCGGGCTATTTATCCTGATACCGATGTCAGCGGTTTCACCTGCCGCTGAACCGATCAGCCGATGCCTTGAAATTCTTTTAGGACTCATGAATGGATGGATCGATCGGCTCGATCGAATCCCCGATATGGTATGGCAATGGTAAATATCACAACTTATCCCCCACCCTTCTGATGAAGGATTCAACCGATACCTTTGCGGAAGCATATTCCCTACACATCATGTCGAAACAAATCAGATCAGCCCTTATCTCTGTTTTTTACAAGGATGGGCTGGAACCGATCGTTGAACAACTGAAAAAAAATCAGGTAACGATCTACTCCACCGGCGGTACACAAACCTTCTTGGAATCGTTAGGAGCCGAAGTGACTCCGGTAGAATCACTCACCAATTATCCTGCCATTCTGGGCGGACGGGTAAAGACGCTGCATCCGGTAGTATTCGGTGGCATTCTTGGAAAAAGAAACGATGCCTCGCATGTCAACGAGATGGAGCAATACGCGATCCCGGAAATAGACCTAGTGATCGTAAACCTCTATCCATTCGAAGAAACCGTAGCGTCTACTACAGATGAAAAAGCCATCATCGAAAAGATCGATATCGGCGGACCATCCATGATACGGGCTGCGGCAAAAAACTATCAGGACCTCACTGTTATTGCTGCGAAGAACGATTATGCCAAGCTGGCTCAGTTACTGGAGGCGCAAGACGGCTCACTGACCCTGGAGCAACGCCGCGCGTTCGCAGCAAAAGCATTTGAAGTGGTCGCACATTACGATGTGGCGATTGCTCAATATTTCAATCCCACCGGCGGCACAGAATTCTTCCAAGCACAACCCTTCCCCCAACCGCTCCGATATGGCGAAAATCCGCATCAGTCTGCCACCTTCTACGGCGACCTCAATGCGCTCTTCGAAAAACTTAACGGAAAAGAACTTTCGTACAATAATCTGGTCGACGCGGAAGCAGCCATCGAGCTGATCCGCGAATTTTCAGTGGAGTCATCCGGCGAGTACACGTTCGCGATCATTAAACACACGAATGTATGTGGCATCGCAGAACGACCTACCGTATCACAAGCGTGGAAAGATGCATTGGCCGGTGATCCGGAAAGTGCCTTCGGAGGCATCCTTGTTTGTAATGGAGAGATCGATGCTGCCACCGCCACTGCCATACAAGATATTTTCTTCGAAGTGCTGATCGCCACCCAGTTCACACCGGAAGCCCTGGAAATCTTACGCGCCAAAAAGAATCGCATTCTCCTTGCCATGCGCACCTGGCCCAAGATCCGCCAACAAAGCAAACGCTTACTGAATGGTGTATTGGTCCAATCAATCGATGAGGGGAATTATGCAGAATGGAAAGAAGTAGGCGGCAGAACAACTACCGAATCGGAACAAAGCGATCTGCGGTTTGCCAACTTGGTTTGTAAACATCTCAAGAGCAATGCCATTGCCCTGGTGAAGCAAAAACAACTGGTGGGAAAAGGTTGCGGACAAACCAGTCGCATCGATTCACTTCGTCAGGCCATCGAAAAGGCAAAGCAATTTCAATTCGACCTGAACGGCGCCGTGATGGCCAGTGATGCTTTTTTTCCATTCAATGACTGCGTACAACTCGGACATCAAGCAGGTATCACGGCCTTCATCCAACCTGGTGGATCCGTTCGGGATAATGATTCCATCGAATACTGTCAACAGAATCAACTGGCGATGGTGATCACCGGTCAGCGACATTTCAGACACTGATGATCTTTGAGAATCTATATGCGATATTGATGCGAGGCGCCCAGCGTTCGAAAGAATCGTTGGAGGTATTCAATCCGTTTTACTATTACAAACAAGGCACGCGCGGTAAAGCGATCCTGGCCTTGGTGGGGGTGTGTTTGTTTTGGGGACTGACCTGGGTGGCCTCCAAAGTTGGTGTGCAATACATGCCGGCCCTGCAACTAGCAGGGATACGACAATTTCTGGCAGGGGCGATCTACGTCTGCTTCTTTCTGCTCCGCGGCGAACGGTTGCCAAAAGGCAAACAATGGCGTTCTGTTCTAATCCTTAGTTTTTTGAATTTCATGATGAGCAACGGGCTCAGCACGTGGGGCGTGAAATACATCTCCGCGGGAATGGGCGCCATCATGGGTGCAATCTTTCCGCTCTGGTTGGTGATCATCGGACTCTTCGCCAGCCGTGAAAAACTGCCACGCCTGGCACTATTCGGATTACTGCTGGGGTTCGGAGGCGTTTGCACGATCTTCTATGATCACATGAGTGATTTTTTGCTTACGGATTTTCGATTGGGGATCGGGTTGTCGTTGATCGCCACGTGGACATGGGCCTTTGCCACCCTATATACAAAACAAGAAGCCCTCACCTTCAATCCCTATTTCAGCCTCGGATTGCAAATGCTAATCTCGGGCACAACGCTGTTTGTTGTCAGCCGAATCACCGGACAACACATACCCTTTGCTGAAATCTCCTGGAAGGCCTGGAGCTCGATCGCTTTCCTGATCGTCTTTGGATCGCTGATCGCATTTATCTGCTACTTATATGCCTTGCAAAATCTGCCAACAGAACAAGCATCCATCTACGCGTATGTCAATCCCATCGTAGCCGCGATCTGTGGCTGGCTCTATTTCAATGATCACATCACTCCCTACATGATCGTCGGAACGATCATCACCTTACTCGGTGTGTACTTGGTAAATAAAGCTTTTCGAATCAGTCCGGCAGAACAACCCGAACCGGAAGGGGTCTAACGCGTAAGCGACTTCACCCATTGCACATATCGATCACCCCACCCGGCAAATCGTTTTTGACTGCCCAGAAAAATATTATGCCAGATGGTGATCATTTGTCCGTTTACCAACCGTACTAGTTTTTCCAACTCCCTCCACTCGATCTCAGCTTCATCCACCGATTGCTTCCATTCGAAATAAGAATTGGCCTCCATATAACAGAATGGATGAATCCTCAATGAGGTGTTGGTGTTTCTAGATAGATCGAACCATTGAAAGGGTCTGGACGTCCCGGCCCGAAATCCATTCACCGACCCATATCCCATTGAATAATCGTCCGTGATGCCAGCATCGATCAGCTGATGATAAGTCGTCGGTAAATGAAAACGGATATAATGCTGCCTCGACTGATGAACCAGTCGATTGATAACCGCCTCGAGGGATTTTTTCTCTTCGTTCAATAAAGCATACTGATCACCAGTTTGCCAAGAAGGATGTAATCCGATAGCAGACCAAGCTTCAAGGGAGCGGATCAATCGCTGTTGTTCCGGATACCTAGGTGAGAAGTTTTTATCGTACGGTCCATTTTTTTCTCCGGCATGTATAAAACAGATCGGGCGATCGCCGATGGAGGCATGCAACTGTTCGAGACTGGAAAAGGAATCATACGGATCCCTTTGAAGTCGAAGTAAAGTTCTAACTCGTTCACCGATCCAGCCGATACGGCCATAGCAAAAGTCACGAAGGATGCCGCCCAGTTGTTTCCAAACAGGTTTATACTGATACGCGTACGACTCGTCAATATCATAGGTAGCCAGGTGCCGGAATTGATTCAACTTGGTGATCAATTCAGGGAAATAGGATCGAAGACAAAGCATAAACTGCTTCATCCACTCATCTACGATCGGACGATGAAGAAATTCATTCTGGAAGGCGATGGATTGTTCATGGGCATACCGTCCGTACATATCCCGCTTAAAAGAGAGATACTCTTCGTACCGAACGATCAAATAAAAAGAAGCTCCCAACAGATCGAATCCCATATCACCTCGTCCACAGAAAAAAATAGGGAAGCTTCCATTCGTGGATACCGTAATGGGGATCGTGTGAATATCCTCTTCGAATAAGATTGAATGCGGCTCGATCCAACATTCTTTATCGGTGATCCGCTGTGCACTGTAATTAATCCGGGCACCTGTATATGAATGAAAATAATCGACTGAATCGTTCAGTTCGATGGCTTCGTGCAGATGATGCTCTTGAAACCACTCCACGATGTATCGCAATCGCGGCGTTATGGTATGCGCATAGAGAAGCAAGGGTGATCAGCGATTTTTATTTCGCTCCTTCCAGAGTTGATTGAAGCTTTTGGCCGGGAACTCGAGATTTCCTCGTTGAGCCGTCCACGCACTGGCCAGTCCGTTCACCACCTTATTCTTAATCTTTCCATTCGCCAGGTTCATCCAACTGCGATGCAGCATGCCCTGTTTCCAAAGTTTCCAGGCGATCCGTTCCACGATCGGACCTTCCTGCTTAACCGCCACGGTATGCCGGTTGTGCAATAACAATTCATGTAGGTTGATTCGAACCGCACAGACCTCTGTACAATTACCACAAAGCGAGGAAGCTTCACTGAGATGCTTCCATTCACCAAGGGCCTTTAGGTTGGGAGTGATCACCGAACCGATCGGTCCGCTATACGTAGTGCCGTATGCATGGCCGCCGATATTTTTGTAAATGGGACAAGCATTGAGGCAAGCACCGCATCGAATGCAATACAAGCTTTCACGCTGTTTGGGGTCGGCCAGGATATTGGTTCGACCATTATCCAGCAGGATCACATAAAGTTCTTCCGGTCCGTCTGTCTCCTTTGGTTGTTTGGGCCCTGTCACTAACGTATTGTAAACGGTCAGTTGCTGTCCGGTTCCGTAGGTTGCCAATAAAGGCCAAAACAGATCCAAGTCCGCCAGCGAGGGGATCATTTTTTCAATACCGGCGACAACGATATGTGTTTTGGGCCAAGCACAACTCAGGCGGGCATTTCCTTCATTTTCCGTAATGGCAATGCCTCCTATATCGGCGATCAGAAAATTAGCACCGGTGACACCAATCTCCGCCTCCACATATTTTTCGCGCAAAATGGCACGGGCAGTAAGCGTGAGTTCTGTCGGCGTTGCCTTCGGATCAGTTCCCAATTTTTCAGCAAAAAGTTTAGCTACATCTTCTTTGCTTTTGTGCATCGCCGGGGTGACGATGTGATAAGGCGCTTCTCCATCCAGTTGCTGAATGTATTCACCCAAGTCTGTTTCAATAGAATCTACGCCGATGGTTTTTAGAAAATCATTCAGGTGGATCTCTTCTGTTACCATGCTCTTGCTCTTGACGAGCGTACGGCAATTCTTCTCCTTACAGATCTTTTGTATCGCAGCTTGCGCCTGTGCAACATCTTCTGCCCAGATGACTTTAGCGCCCCTTCGAAGCAACTGGGCTTCAAAATCCTCCAGGTATCTATCCAGATTCTCAATCGCCTTCCATTTGCGGTTTTTGGCGCGCTCACGGGCACCCATCAAGTCGCTGTATTGCGCTTTGCCCTTGGGTACGGCCGCATCGTATCGCCCGATGTTGAAGTTGATCTTTCGGCGATGCTCACGGTCTGACGACTTCACGGCACTACGTGCCAGGAAAGTGGATTTGATCTCGGTACCGGTTTGCTCGTTGATCGCCATATCTAAAATTACTCCTTGAAATCGATTTCTTCCCAATCTCCCTTGGCAATCGTATCCAAGGCTTCATAAACCTCCTCCCCGTATTTACGTACGATCGGTTCGCGCAGAAACGCGTAAACCGGCACCTGCAGGGCTTCCCCATTCAGACAGCCGGGTTTGCAGATCTCCGTGCGGGGCTCATAGTTCAGCCGCTCATAATCGCCATACTTCCCTTTTTTCGCCACGATCGGATAGAGATGGCAGCTGACAGGTTTCTTCCAACTGATCTTGCCATCCAGATAAGCTTGTTCGAAGGCACAATGGATCACTCCGTTGGCACGGCGAATGGCAAAGGCGCAGATCTCATTATCGGCATCCACCGTGGGGGTCACCCAGCCAAACTCTTCGTGATAGACATATTTTCCTTTCTTATCGATCTCCGAGAGATATTGCTCACACAAGTAAGGCTTCACTGTTTCAAACACGTCATCGATGATCTGTTTTTCTTCATCCTCCAGTGGCGCACCTGCCGCTCCTTCTTCACAGCAGGCACCCTTGCAACGAGCAATGTCGCATACGAACTTTTTCTCGATGATGTCTTCGCTGATGAGCAGGTTTTCAATGACGATCATGGCTGAGGGGATTGGGTGCGGTCGGACCATTGCAACGTATTGATGAGATGCAAAAGGTCCTTTTTCAAAAAATCATTGACAATTCCCAATGAATCAGCGTTAGGGGTAGCGTCAAAGTACAATGCCCCGCGTAAGAAATGACGAGTGGAATCAGTCAAGAAGAATTGATTGGCGGTAGCGGTATTACCACCCAGGGAAAAATAAATTCCTTCTACGCCATTGGGCGTTTTCATCAAACTATCCTCGATCCGGTTGGCCACATCCACGTGTTGCTGATAGGCCAGGCGGTAACCATCGCGCACCAACGAATCGAATGTATATTGTCCGCCTACCGGTTTGTAGCTGATATAGATGCGCCCATTGAAGGAGGGGAAATCAATGTTGATCCACCAGTCCTCCGCGCGATCATCGAAGAATGTTGAATCCTTGATCACATTTGCATACACCGGATATTCGAATCGATAGGGATAACCTGGTTTCTCGAATAACTGATAGCCTTTAGTCGGTAGATCGATCCGATAATAACCACGTTTCTTGCCTACGTTATAGGGCCGATTGCAAGCGATTGCCACAACACAGAGGATGGTCAATATCGTGATCAGTTTGTTCATGCTACGGAGCCTGTCAGTATTTGTACCTGTACTTGTTGAATGCGGTTCTGCTCGATCTGCAATACGGTAAAACGAAAATCTCCGGAAACGATCGAATCATCCGGCTTCGGAAAGCCGCCTGCAAGTTCGAGTACGAGTCCGGCTACCGTATCACTTTCCCCTTTGACGCCATCGAATGTATCGATAGGTTGCTGCATAAAGCGGCAGGCTTCCGTCAGTGCTGTTTTTCCATCGATCAGAAAGGTTGAATCGTTCACTCGCTGCAATCCGATGTGCTCGTCATCGAATTCATCCTGTATTTCCCCGATCACCTCCTCCAGTACATCTTCCATCGTCACAATGCCGCTGGTTCCCCCGAATTCATCCACCACGACCGCAAAGTGTACGCGACGTTGTTGAAATTCCTGAAATAAGTCCTCGATGGGTTTTTGCTCAGGGACGAAGAAAGGCGGTCGCAGCAAGCGAGTCCAATCTGCTTTCCCGGAACGGAGAAAAGGCAATAGCTCCTTGGTATGAAGAATGCCGACGATCTCATCGAGACTCTCTTTATAAACAGGCAAGCGGGAGTAGTGCAAGGATTCGATCTGTTGCACAAGTTGATCGAAAGGTGTGTTGATTTCGATTCCGCTTACATCCAACCGAGCTTTCATGATCTGGCGTACGCTGATGTCACCAAAGCGGATCACACCCCGCAAAATGTTACGCTCGTCGGGTGTTGTAGCATCAGGCACATCCTCATCGAGGGCATCATCCAGTTTTTGTTTATCGGTCTTATCTGCACCGGCAAGTTGTCCGATCCGATCGGCCAAGGAAACCAATTGTAAACTAGGCTGTCGAAGCAAGCGGTGTAGTCCGTCGATCAACCAGGAGCTGTCCAATGCATAACGAAGATTATTCTGTGTTGCCCATACTTTCGGTAGTACCCGAACAAGAAAGATCAAACCGATAGAAAGGATCAATACTTTGATCAGCCATAGCAAGGCGAGCGGGCGGACCACCGCAGCCAGTTGATCGGTCAATAAAAAATTACCGAGTAAAATGATACAGATATTGAGAAAGGTACCGGCCGTCAGCAGCGAAACATACACAGTCTTCGGTTCATCCAGCAAACGAAGTACTCGCTTGGCGGCGGGAGTGGATTTGGTTTTCATCCAATCCAGATCCGATTTATTCAAAGAGAAAAGAGCGACTTCATAGCCAGATAGGAAAAAGCTCATCAACAGAGTGATCAGCAGAAGTGCAAGCGAAACGGTAAGACCGGGCGCCGGCAGGGAAAGAAGCGTTTGAAAGAAATTGAATGATAAGGGGGTCGTATCCAATCGGGGTCCTCCCGGGTTCATTCTGTTACGAACCAAGAGGCATTACAAAAATATCTGTTTTCGGCTATTCGTGGGAGTCTACCTCCGCCCAGTAGTTCTGTATCAGCTTGGGATAAGGAATTACCGATCGCTGTTTCGCACTCAGCCACTTGAACAATCGAAAATTTCCGGGTTTTGTCTGCAGTTCGAACCGATAGAAGGATCCGTGTATTTCCTGATGCGAGAGCACCTGCCTCAAATTGACCCGTTCATAACTTGATTGTTTTGTCGGCCAATCTATTTCAAAGGTCTCATTGAGTTGCTTCAGTAACGCATCAAAACGTAATGGACGAGCGGATTCAATGAGTGGCGGTTCCCACAAGCCCTCCCAAACATCACCTGCGGTACGCATACGCAGCGGTATTTTGCCCTGCCATACGGGTATCAGGTAGTAAAACCATCTGTTGCGCTTGGCTTTGGCGGGCGATTTGACCGGGAACTGATCAACCGTTGCTGTTTTATAGGCGGTGCAGTTTTTTTTCAGTGGACAATCAGTACAATTTGGAGACTGCGGCTTACAGACCGTAGCACCCAGATCCATCAGTGCCTGATTGTATTGTCCGGGTTGGTCTTTATCCAAGGAAAGTTGAGCCAGCGATTGAAATAACTTTTTTCCTTCCGGTCGATCGATGGGTGTTGACAAACCGTGATAACGGGAAAGAACCCTGAAAACGTTACCGTCGACCACGGCATGTGGCTGATTGAAGGCAAAAGAAGCAATGGCGGCTGCAGTGTAAGGACCTACCCCCTTTAACTGGATGATATCATCGTATGTACTTGGAAAGAGTCCTTTTCGCTCGAAAGCAATATATCGGGCGGTGTGAATCAGGTTCCGGCAACGTGTATAGTATCCTAAGCCTTCCCAGCACTTAAGAACTACTTGATCGGAGGCCCGTGCCAATGCGCTGATGTTTGGAAATTTTTTCAGGAACCGCTCATAATAGGCCCACCCTTGCTCCACACGGGTTTGCTGAAGGATGATTTCGCTCAACCAGATACGATAAGGGTCCTTTTCACCTTTCCAGGGCATCTCCCGTTTATTGCTTTCCAGGTGCCACCCCATCAGTTTTTCTCTGAAGAAACGACATTTACTATCTAACTGATTGTTTTTCATTTAATTATGTTCATAAATGAACAACATGCTAGCGGAAGGCGATTTAAAGCTGAAAGACAAAAATATTATCCTATTTGCTTGACTATCAAAATATTTTAACTATGTTAGAGGTGCCAAACCTTGCAACCATGAGAAAAGCAGACCTGGTCAACCAAATTGCTGATAAAACGGGCATCCCAAAGGTGGATGTTTTGGTGACGCTTGAAACCATGTTCAAAGAGGTCAAAGACACTCTTTCGGCTGGAGAGAATATTTACATACGTGGATTCGGCAGTTTCATTACCAAGAAAAGAGCCGCCAAAATCGGACGTAACATCAAGAAAAACACAGCAGTACACATCCCTGAACATTATATTCCGGCCTTCAAACCCGCTAAAGAGTTTATTGCCGAAGTAAAAAAATTAAAGGAGCCTAAACCGGATGCTGGTCCGGGTGAGGATGCCGATTGATTTTCCTACGATTGCATGCCATTGGCCCCATAGGGGCCTTTTTTATTGGCAGACCCCTCAGTTCCAATAACTTTGCGGCTCATGAAATTCAATGCAACACAACGAATAGCAGTGATTTCAGCGCTGGTGCTGGTCGCGGGTCTTTATTTCATTTTCCCGATCGCCAAACCCGGTAAGCAAAAAGCTAACAAACCGGAAGCTTCGGCTACTGAGCCTCCCTTACTGACAGGCTATTCCACCGATTCGGTGCTGGCTATGTCCAAATCTCGCCTGACGTCCAGTCAGTTAGAGAAAGTAAAACAGCTTGAAAAAATGCTGCCGGCCGATCCGACACAAACCGAACAGCAAATGAAGGCCTTTCATGAATTGGCTCATTTTTGGCGGGATGAGATCAGCCTCTTTGAGCCATATATCTGGTATGAAGGAGAGGCTGCCCGATTGGAAAATTCAGAAAAAAGCCTGACATTTGCCGCCCACTCGCTGTTGGATAACCTTCAACAGGAAGGGGAAGAAAACCTCCGCCGCTGGAAAGCCTTGCAGGCGAAGGATTTGTTCGAACGCTCTTTGATCCTCAATCCCAAAAACGACTCAGCCCGCGTAGGACTGGGTGCCTGTTATCTTTTTGGTGGAATCTCTGCTGCGCCTATGGTTGGCATTCGCCAGATCCGGGACGTAGTAGAACGAGACAGTGCCTTTTTGTATGGTCAGATGACCCTTGCAAAAGCCTCTCTTTTATCGAACCAAACAAGCAAAGCGGAAGAAAGACTTCGCACCATCCTCCGGATCGAACCTCGATCCTTGGACGCCTTTTTACTTCTGGCGGAGATCAGAGAACAAGCGGGTGACAAAAAAGAAGCCCTGGAGCTTTACAAAAAATGCCTGGCCGTTACGCCACTGGCTGAATTGAAAAAAGCACTGGAGGAGAGGATCCGGTCCATCTCGAACGAAACGAACTGATTTTAAATATTTAATAAACGAATTGAAGTATGCCTTGCGGAAAGAAAAGGAAGCGTCATAAAATCGCGACCCACAAGCGTAAAAAAAGACTGAGAAAGAACCGTCACAAGAAGAGAAACAAGTAAGGTTCTTCGGACGGCCTCGGCATGCCCGGGCCGGTCTGTTTTACCCAGGTGGTTCATTCAATTGATACAATGATCAAGGCTCTGTGCCTATGATGCTGGTATTGCTCCGGACATCTTATCCTTGAATCGTACCATCCCCGCTATTCGGCATGTTGATTCGCACGCGAACGACATGAACAAAGAATTGATCATCCACTCCTCTGCTGAGGGCGTTGAGATCGCCCTATTAGAGGATAAGCATCTGGTGGAACTGCATCACGAACGTAATGATGCGCGCTTTGCCGTGGGAGATCTGTATCTGGGTAAGGTTAAGAAACTCATACCCGGCCTCAATGCTGCTTTCGTAGACGTAGGTTTTGAAAAAGATGCATTCCTGCATTATACCGATCTGAGTCCCTACGCCCGCTCCCTGCTCAAATTCACACAGCGTTCCATCGATGATAAAACGGAACCCGGTTTGGATTATGCCAAGTTCACCTTTGAGCCTGAGATCATCAAAACAGGTAAGATCAATGAAGTGTTGAGCGGTAAGCCTAATGTTTTGGTGCAGATCCTCAAAGAACCCATTGCCGCCAAAGGTCCGCGCTTGAGTTGTGAGATCTCCTTACCCGGACGATTTGTAGTAGTCACCCCCTTCAATAATGTAGTTGCGGTTTCCCGTAAGATCCATTCAGGGGAAGAACGCAAGCGTTTGCAAAAAATCATCGAGGCGGTCAAACCGAAAAATTTCGGTGTGATCGTTCGTACGGCTGCAGAAGGTAAAAATTCTGCAGAGCTTCACGAGGATCTTTCGATGCTGGTAGGTACGTGGAAGAGCATTCAGCAAAATCTACGAGGTGCCGAAGCACCGGCGAAGATCTTAAGTGAGCAAACCAAGACCACCAGTATCTTGCGCGATCTGCTGAATGAAAGTTTCAATCGGATCGTGGTAGACGATAAGACACTTCACGCCGATACGAAAACATATATCCAGCGCATCGCCCCTGAAAAGGCGGAGATCGTTACGCTGCATCAGTCCTCCGCTCCCATTTTCGACACTTATGGCATCACCAAGCAGGTGAAGTCCTCTTTCGGTAAAACGGTCAACCTGAACAGCGGTGCCTATCTGATCATTGAGCACACTGAAGCACTACATGTCATCGATGTGAACAGTGGCTATAAGAGTGTCGGAAACAACCAGGAGCAAAATGCACTGGAGACAAACCTGGAAGCCGCTGAGGAGATCGCTCGTCAATTGCGTTTACGTGACCTAGGAGGCATCATCGTGGTGGATTTCATCGACATGAAGCTGCCGGAGAATAAGCGTAAGCTGGCCGACAGAATGGAGGAGATCATGAAGACGGACCGTGCCAAGCATGCCGTATTGCCGATCTCGAAATTCGGGATCATGCAGATCACCCGTCAGCGCATGCGTCCGGAGGTGAACATCAACACGCAAGAGAATTGTCCGACCTGTCAGGGTACGGGCAAGATCGGCTCCGCCTTATTGCTGGAAGATGCCATTGAAAAGAATTTGTTATACCTGAGTACGCATCAGCATAAAGAGCTGGAGTTAGTCGTACACCCCATCGTGCATGCCTACCTGACAAAGGGCTGGCCCTGGAGTACCAAGGTTGCTAAATGGAAGCGGAAATTCGGACAACGCATTCGCGTCAAGGAAAGCACTTCTTGTCATCTCACCGAATACCGATTCTTCGATAAGAATCAGGAAGAGATCAAGCTTTAATTTTTTACAGCCGTGATCCGCAGCGGATATTCACCGGAGGCGATCACCTCAACGGGCTGTTTCCCGACTGATTGGATACGAATTTGTCCGGTTTGAACGCGGGATAGATCAAGCTTGTATTGAGTCGTATCGGTTACCGTCAGCAATACCTCTGCCATATTGATCAAACAAGAGATTGCATTCGAGGTTGCATACACCGGCCTTCCTCCGACGGGCTGATCAGCCACATATCGCTGGGTGGGCAGATAAGCGGTATCGATGCTTTTTCTGTGAAATACATACAACGAATCGTGAAAGAACAATTTTCCGTTGATCTGTATGAAATCGCCGTGTGCGAGACGCTGATCACCTGCATACTCGATGAGAACGGATGAAGCTTCCAGTCGCGATCGTTTTTTATCGGCAGTGGTTTCTTTGCACGAGACCAACAGCAGTAAAAAAAACAGGCAGCCGATGATCGGCTGCCTGTTAGCGATAGAATGATATCGCATGATTCGATTATTGAGAAAGCTTCCAACCAACGTTGGCAGCTGTTGTAACCTCATTGAACTTACCTTCTTTGGCACCGGCATTCGCCTTGCCTCCGAATGTGTAGGCATTACCACCTACCACTTTCATCTGCTGAAGAGGCACAGGAAGTTCAGTTGCTGTTCCACCGATCAACAGGTTGTGACGACGCATGAAAGCAAATACGGGCAACGGACCGCTGGCCGCATCGATACATACTGAGTACTCCCAGTGCAATGCCTTCTTAATGTCAGCAGCAGTAGCTGCTACGTTGGGAAGGTTACCCAACGCTTTACGGCTATAGGAAGGACTGTTCAGGATGGCAGCAGCAGCAGCAGCATCACCGGCCATCAGTTTCGCTTCAGCTTTCAACAGAGCAGTCTCTTCGTTCTGCCAGAAAGGAGAAACAGCGCCAGGAACAGCCAGGAAGTTGAAGGCATTATCCCAACGGGCACGCGCGTAGTTGGTAAACAAACCGCGGTTACGATCGGCACGGAGGAATCCGAAGTTCGGCGTGTACGTGAAATAGGTGTTGAATCGAGCATCGTCTGTTTGAACAGGATTCAATACAGTCGGTGCAGCAGGATAATAATTCGGATAGGTACCGGTACGATCAACCAGGTGTGCCACTTTGATATCTACGGGCAGGTATCCGGCGCCATCACCGAGGAGATAGATCGCCCAGTCTAACGTACCTGGATAAACGCTCTCATTCGCATACGAGTAGATCAGGTCTGTAGAAGGAGCCGCATTCGCGTAATCATAGACCTTATTCCACCAGCTGGCACCGAGTGCAACTGCTTCTGCATTGTCGCGAGCCACACTGGCCATCATACGAGCAGCAAAACCATTACACCAGGCAATGAATTGGGTCTTGTTAACGGTAAATCCTGGGATGAAATTAAAATTGAAAGTAGTAGCGGCATTGGCTGCAGCGATAGCTGAGTCCATATATGCTACCCCGTTCTCGACCATCTCCTTGTAAGAATTGGGATAGTCAGTGAAGGTGGGAACATCGGAAGAGCGACCGTTTACGATAATTCCACGATCGTAAATTGCGCCGAGGTATCCGCTAGAGATCCCTTTTGCGAAATAGGCAGCGATCTTGGAGTCGGATGTACGGTCATTACCATTCGCATCTTTGATGGGTTCACCTGCACGGATCTGAAGCAGGATGGCGTTCGCATCCAGGTTAGACTGAGCGAAACCAGCCCAATAGGAACTGATGGCGCCATATCCACCATAGGTGTCAGCATTCTTAATAGCGAGGCGAGGCTCTTGCGCCCAGTCCCAAAACTCATTGTAGCGGTTTGTGGTGGTTACCTGGTCTGCCATGCAGAGCAAGTGCTGACCGAATTCGCCATTCATAACGGTATTCATCATACCGATCACGGCACCGGAACCCACTTTCACAGCGGCTCCAGGCAATTTCAAATACTCTTCGTAAGTGAGCTTGTTGGGGTCTTCGAACTGAAGGTCCCGCTTACACGACGCGAGTATCAGGGTGCTCAGCGCGAGGAAGGTTACTATCTTATTCATATTGCTCTTGATTTTAGAGGTTGATGGTGAGTTTGCCACTGAATGTGCGGTAAACCGGGTAAGGATAGTACTCGAAATATCCTTCAGGGTTAACTCCAGTGTACTTCGTGAAATAGAACAGGTTACGACCGATGAGGGCGATACGAGCATTCTTGACCACTTTACCTACCGCACCCAATTTGTTGCCGGATAGGTTGTAGGCGAGTGACAACTCACGGATCGCTACAAAGGAATTCTTCTCTAACCAGAAGTTAGTGATGTTATTACCATTGTAGATGCTCTGGATGAATTGAAGTGGAAGACCACTTGTAGTGTAATCCTCAAACAGTTTCGTGCGGTTGTCGAACGTCAGGTATTGGATTGTAGAATTATACTTATAACCACCCTGCTTCCAGTCAACCAGGAAGAACAAGCTCAACTTGTTATCAAAGAAGCTGAAGGTTTGAGGCAAACCGATCTGGAAATCAGGCTCACCACGCTGCAGATAAGCAGTGTTACCGGTTGCCGCGTCTGTGAAGAACACAGGACGCTCAGCAGCAGTACCCAACTTGGATTTTTCTACCACAAAACCTTTTGAGTTCAGCGTGAAGTCAGATGGAGATAAGTTGCCGGGTACGTTGGTTACGAATCCGGTTGTCTTATCAATCTGCAGTTCGTTCAGGTTACGCAATACTTTGAAGCCCCAGAACGCATAAGCAGAAAGTCCTTCTGCTTTGCGGAACAGACCATCATGCGTGAACTCAGGAATACCACCGAGGTCGGTGATCTTGCTGCGTACGAGCGTGAAGGTGAATCCGGTATTCCAGCGAAGCTTCTTCGTATTCATGATGTTGGAATTCAATTCTGCTTCTATAGAACGGGATTGAACCGCACCGAGGTTACGCCAGATCAAAGCCGTACCGTTCACTTGTTGGATCGGAGGTGTCTGGATGAAATCTTTCTGACTGTTTGCAAATGCGTATGTCAGATTGAAGTTGACTCGGTTGAACATCTGACCATCAAATCCGATCTCTACCTCATCCGTGTAAGAACGAGACAGACCGGGGTTCGCCAACTGGATCAGACTCACGTTTGTACCAGACACGGAAGTCTGGCTGTTCTTTGCATTGTAAGGAGGAACCGAACCGGCGCGACCGAAGGCAGCACGGAATTTCAGTTCATTTACAGGACCGAGTTTGAAGTCTTCTGTAATACGATAAGCTGCACTCACGCGAGGGAAGAAAGCCGATTCAGCATCCGCACCGAAGCGACTGCTCTGGTCGATACGGCCCAAGGCGTCGATGAACAATTTATTCTTCCAACCGAAACGTGCATTTACAAAATATCCTTTGTTGATCGTCTTGTTCCAATCAGAGTTAATGGAACGAGTCGCTGGATCCGTAACGGCCAGTTCTCTTAATGGAACAGTCAAGTTGTATCCGGAAGCGGAGAATGACTCCCCGGTATACTCCTCATAAATGTACTTCACCGAACCACCATATTCGAAATCACCTTTGGAGCCAGCGTAGTTCAACTGAATGTTACCATTCAAGAATTTATTAGTGGAAGTACCCATCGAATAGTTACCGTTGTTGAGTGAAGGGGTAGCTGTGATGGTCTGGAATCCAATAGGATGATAGCTCCAGTTGTTACCAGTTTCGGTATTCATCGAACCGGAAGCGAATACGTCGAAGCCTTTCGCAAAGCGCCAGCGAATATCTCCACCGAGCAAGGTATTATTTGCAACACTAGATACCTGGCGTTGATCCCACTCATAAAGAGGATTGTAGAGGTTCGCATTCTGGAACTCAAAGCCTACTGGCTTTGCTTTGTAAGTACCATCGGCATTTTTCTCGCTGAGGTTCATGAACGGCTCATATTGCAGTGTAGCGGCAAAAAGCGTTCCCTGCGTGTTACGCGAGATAAAATCTGACGGACGGTTGAAGTTGATATACTGGAACGTAACATTCGTTTCGATCTTGTTGGAAGGGTTATAACCAACATTGACCTTCATCGTGTTTCGAACATCCGCATCTACGATCGACACGGCACCACCACGACGCTGATTATGGAAAGAAACATAGTACTTCAGCGGACCTTTTGCATCGGACATTGAAACGGACATGTTACTGAAAGGACGATTGTCCAACAACATGCGGGTGTTGTCATACACCTTGGCATAATCGTTCATGCCAATGGAGAAACCATTTGACAGATAGTTGATAGTCCGCTGGAAAGGAGATGCAGGATTACCAATGAAGAAACTGCCATCTGAGTTTACCTTATAGATATGCTTAGTGGTCAGATCAGGGATGCGTTGGATGTTATTGATCCCGTATTCGGCATCAGCAACGATCGTGGGTCTTCCTCCGGTCGTACGACCTTTCTTGGTGATCACCTGGATAACACCACCCTCGGCGCGTGTACCGTAAAGAGCCGCACCAGCACCACCTTTAACAACCTCGATTGACTCGATATCCTCCGGGTTCAGGTCACTCAGACTGAGTGAAGTCTGAAATCCATCAACTACGATAAGCGGTGCAATGTTTCCGAATACAGATTTGGCACCACGCAGAAATACCGCAGCACCGCGGTCACCCTGTGTTTGGCTGATCTGAATACCCGCAACGCGTCCGCGAAGAGACTGCGAAGCGTCAAGTTGTGGTACAACATTGATGTCACTTCCCTTAACGGTAGTGGCAGCAAAGGTCAATTTCTTTTTTGAAGTGGCTTGTGCAACACCCGTTACAACGACCTCGCCGATCTCCCCGGAAGCAGACTTCATGGAGATGGAAAGATTGTTACCCGAGGCAGCAACCTCCAGCGTAGTCATTCCCACATAGGAAACAACCAGGGTTTTAACACCCGCCGGTACACTCAATGTGAACTGGCCATTTGCATTGGTAGTAGTAGTGGCATTTGCGCCTTTGGCAGCTACTGTAGCACCAACCAACGGATTGCCATCTTCACCGGTTACGCGACCTGAAATAGTCTGCTGGGCAAAAGCCAGACTCACAGACAACATCAAGCCGAATAGAAAAAATAATTTTCTCATTTCGAAACATAGTTTGGTATGAAGCGAAAATAATGAAATGTTAATATTATTACAAACCCCGATTTCTTTGTTTTATTGAAAATCAGCTGTTTATAAATAAAGACACCTGCGCCATTTGTTCTTAAACAAAAAGTGCAGGTGCTTCAGTCCGCGTACCGGTATAAAATCAGCCCCGATCCCGACTATCCAGATAGATCATTATATACTGGATTAGCTGTACAACAGCCGCCAACGCAGCGACCACATACGTGGTTGCAGCCCATTTAAGAGCATCTTTCGCCTTGGGATATTCCTGGCTATTAGTAATGTTAGTCGTTGATAACCAACTCAATGCACGATTGCTAGCATCAAATTCAACCGGTAGGGTGACCAAGGTGAACAATACGGTTACGCTCATCGCCAGAATACCGATCAGTAAGATGGTCGGATTCTGCGTCATGGCGAGGACGATTACTCCCGCCAACAAGATCCAGTTCACCAGCTGTGAGGTGACCTGCACGGCAGGAACCATCTTGCTGCGGAAAACCAACGGACCATAAGCCGTTGCGTGCTGAACGGCATGTCCGCACTCGTGAGCCGCCACGGCCGCTGCCGATATACTATTGCCATGATACACCTCCGGACTCAGATTCACGGTTTTATTCAACGGGTTATAGTGATCCGATAAAAACCCCTCTACCGAGATCACCTGCACATCATAAATGCCATTCTCCCGCAACATCCGTTCAGCCACCTCCTTGCCGGTCAACCCGGTAGACAAGGGGATCTTACTGTACTTCGTGAACTTGGATTTTAGCACCGCCGAAACCAAAAAACTGATCCCCAAGAATAAAAAGGACACCAACATGATTTCACTGGACATATTCGCTTGATTTTACTGATACATCTCAAATTTCCGTCCAATTCGGTGGCCTGCCAAATCCCGGACGTTTTGTCAGCAAGTCAAATGCTGCAGGTGATGATAATTGCCTGAAAATCAATCCGAGTAGCTTTGAATTTTAATACACAATAAATTGATTGTCTGGCTTTTATGGCGTCGGTTTCCTCCCGCACGGAATTCTCCTTCCACAAAGGTTTCTAACAATAATTTTACTCGATACCGCAAAATATTATTGCCCGAACCACCCCCAAATTGTAATTTAGCTGTAGAATTTAATGGGTTAGTAAGTCGGGCTGGTCTTTTGACCGGCCCTTCTTTTTTTCATCCCTTTTTGCAGCAAATCATTACCACACTCCGGTGTATTCCATGCTGCATTCCTAACCTACATTTACAACCCACTGAAATGTTACGCCCGGCATGAGTAAATCAAAGACTGCATATTTCTGTCAACACTGCGGATATGAATCTGTCAAGTGGTTGGGACAATGTCCGGGTTGTCAGCAATGGAATGGATTTCTCGAAGAACCTGTTCATAAAGACGATAAGAAAAAAAAGAATTGGCGTTCGGATGAAGACAAACGCATCGGACCTAAAACCGTTTCACTCAGCGATGTTGAATCAAAACCGGAACATCGTATTCAAACACCCGACCCGGAACTCAATCGAGTGTTAGGCGGTGGCATCGTTACAGGCAGCATCGTGCTCGTTGCCGGCGAACCAGGCATCGGAAAGTCAACGTTGTTTTTACAAACCGGACTGCAACTTACCTCCACGCGGGTTCTCTATGTGAGCGGAGAAGAATCGGAACAACAGATCAAAATGCGAGCCGATCGGTTGAATGCACACAACGATGATTTCTACTTGCTCACGGAAACATCCACCGATGAGATCTTCCTGGAGATCAAACGCATTCGCCCTCAATTGGTGATCGTCGATTCCATCCAAACACTGCAAACCCCACACATCGATTCATCACCCGGAAGCGTATCACAGATACGAGAATGTGCAGCTGAATTTCAACGCTTCGCCAAAGAATCGAATATACCTGTATTCCTGATCGGGCACATCACGAAAGATGGCAGCATCGCCGGACCGAAAGTGCTGGAACACATGGTTGATACCGTATTGCAGTTCGAGGGCGACCGGCATTATGCCTATCGTATTCTTCGCACGCTGAAAAATCGTTTTGGTAGCACGGCTGAACTGGGCATCTACGAGATGAGTGATCGTGGTATGCGCGGTGTTGTCAACCCAAGCGAGATCCTCATCACGCAAAAAGAAGAACAACTCAGCGGCATTGCCATCGCGGCAACTTTAGAAGGACTTCGCCCCCTGCTCATTGAAGTACAGGCACTCGTCACCCATTCCGTTTACGGAACACCGCAACGTACCGTCTCCGGATTCGACCTGCGCCGATTGCAACTACTGCTAGCCGTATTGGAAAAAAGAGGCGGGTTCCCTTTTGGAAACAAAGATGTGTTTTTAAATATTGCAGGCGGACTCAAGATCGAAGATCCATCCACCGACCTGGCCGTGCTCTGTGCACTCCTCTCCTCACATGAAGATCAACCACTGCCCTCTTCCATCTGTTTCGCAGGAGAAGTCGGACTGAGTGGCGAAATACGCGCCGTCAACCGAATCGAACAACGCATCGCCGAAGCGGAAAAGCTGGGATTCGAAAAGATCATCGTCTCGAAATACAACCAGAAGAACTTAACAAAATCAACATTCGGCATTGAGATCGTGGCCATGAGCCGCGTAGAAGATCTCTATCGATATCTTTTTTCCTGATGAATGTATACGCCCTGTGGAACGGATGCCTGGATTGGCTGTTCCCCTGCACCTGCGCTGCCTGTGCGATCAACAACGTGCGACCCGAACAACCGATCTGTTATCAGTGTCTCTCAGAATTGCAAGCAACTCAATACCAACCAAGCAAACATGATGAGTTGGAAAAAATGTTTTGGGGCCGCATCCAACTTGAATACGTGAAAGCGGAGTACCCATTAAAAAAAGGAACGATCCTGCAACAAACACTTCATCAATTCAAGTATCATCACCGACCCGGCATCGGAATCTATCTGGGTATGTTGGCAGGGAAGAAATTAAAAAGAATCCATGAACAACATCCCGTCGATGCCCTGATTCCCTTACCACTTCACTCGCATAAACAACGTAAAAGAGGGTACAACCAGGCGGAACGGATCTGTGCCGGACTTTCGATCAGCAGCGGCATTCCGGTCTGGAACGACATATTGTATAGAAACCACGCGACGGAAACACAGACACGAAAAGATCGAGAAGAGCGATGGAACAATATGCTGGGCAAATTCAGTTTGAAAAGAACCGATCGAGCGACCAACAAACACCTATTGCTAGTCGATGATGTGATCACCACCGGTGCTACCTTGGAGGCCGCAGGACATACACTCTTGCAGATCCCGGAGGTACGCCTGAGCTTTTTTGCGCTTGCACACACCGAGTCAACCGGCAGCTGATGGGCAAATCGTACTTTTATACTATGCGACTTTGGTCATTCTTCCTGATCCTATTCCTCTACGCCTGTACAAAAGAAGGATACCTGAATAGCCCTGATGCACGTCTCCGAGTATCGGCTGATACACTCCAATTCGATACGGTATTTGTCACGGCCGGATCCACCTACCGCAGCTTTCAATTGGTGAATGAGTATGATCAAGCCCTGCGCATCAGCTCCGTACGTATCGGGGGCGACACCCAATCCCCTTTCAAACTCAACCTGAACGGTCGAACCGGAACCCGATTCGAGAATCTGGTCGTAGAGAAAAAAGACAGTCTATACGGGTGGATACAAGTCAACATCGACCCCAATAGCATCAACGGGCCTTTTGTGGTGCGAGACTCGCTGGTGATCGAGTTGAACGGACGGATTCAAAAGATCCAATTAGAAGCATGGGGACGAAACGCACATTTCCTGCGAAACCACCGGATCACGCAGTCACAAACATGGATAAACGATAAACCCTATGTGATCCTGGGCAGACTCACCATTGAACCCAATGCCAGCCTTACGCTTTCTCCCGGTACGCAACTTTATATGCGTGCCGATGCGGCTATACTCGTGAAAGGAACGATACAAGCACTGGGTGGGGCCGATCCAACACAACGCATCCGCCTGCAGGGAGACCGGCTCGATGAGCCCTATCGCAATTTTCCAGCCGCCTGGCCCGGAATATATATTCAGCCCGGTTCCACCAATAACATTTTCCGATATACTACGATCCAGCAGGCCTATCAAGCTATTGTGTCGCAACAGGGCGCAAATGGTAGTACGCCCGTACTGAAACTGGAACAATGCGAGATCGACAATGCATACGATGCGGGACTGATCGGACTCAATACATCTATCATTGCAGAAAATTGCCTGATCAGTAATTGCGGACAAAATGCGGTATTGATCGGCGGCGGTAATTACCAGTTCACGCATTGCACGATGGTCAGCTACGCCAATCGTTACATCGATCACCAAAAACCCGTTCTGACTGTTACCAATTTTTCCAACAATCGCGCCGATCCTCTTGCCGCACAATTCACCAACTGCATTTTTTGGGGGGAGGGTGGAACGGTAGAAGACGAAGTGTTGTTGTCAAAAAATTCAACGGCACCATTTCAAGCCAATTTTCGAAATGTCTTATGGAAGATGCGAACCGCTCCTGCGCTGGCAACCGTCACCCAGACGATACAAAATCAGTCGCCCTTGTTTGATTCCATTCAAGCAAATAACAGATACTACAACTTCCGCTTACGAACGGGTTCGCCGGCCTTGAATACGGGCATCGTGACGGGATTGATGGTCGATCTCGATGGCCACCCGCGTGCGATTGGGCTTCCCGATTTGGGTTGTTATGAAAAACAATAAGTCAACCATCCTCCAGATAAATTGTTTTATTAAAAAATTACACGATGAAACTGTTACTTATGAGCCTCCTGTCTGCCTTTTTGTTGAGTGGGTCCATCTATGATTTCAAGGTTGAGGGATTGGATGGCGAAACGATCGATTTCAAAAAATTCAAGGGTAAGAAGATCCTGATCGTGAACACCGCTTCTCGCTGCGGACTCACCCCTCAATACGAAGGGTTGGAGGAACTCTACAAAAAGTACGCGAACAAACTCGTGATCGTCGGTTTTCCGGCGAATAATTTTATGGGACAAGAGCCCGGAAGCAATTCCGAGATCAAGGCTTTCTGTCAAAAGAACTACGGCGTCACCTTCCCCATGGCAGAGAAAGTATCAGTCAAAGGAAACGACACCCATCCTCTATATAAATTCCTGAAGGAATCCGCCGAAAAAAAAGGATTCGACAACCCAGTCACCTGGAACTTCGGAAAATTTTTATTGGATGAAAAAGGCGAACTCATCGCCACCTTCTCCCCACGCACCGCGCCTACGAGCGAAGAGATCACGAATTGGCTGAAATAGAGTTGACCGTTGAAGGGTGAAAGATGAAAAATCTCAACCTTCATCCTTCATCTCTCAACTATATTCGCGTATGCAATTTTCGCAGGTCATCGGTCAGGAGTCGCTAAAAGAAAAGCTACGCGGACTCTATCAGCAGAACCGGATCAGTCATGCCCTGATGCTGGTAGCCCGTGAAGGAACCGGCGGACTACCCCTGGCCCTTGCCTTTGCCCAATACCTGGTCTGCGAGAAACATCAACCCAAAGCTTCGGACTCAACTGGCGGACTGTTTGGCGAGGAACCGTCTCAACCCTCATCTCTCACCCCTCAACTTCTCTCCGATTCCTGCGGCGTTTGCCCCCCTTGCAAGAAAGCGGCTGCCTTCGTGCATCCTGATATTCACTACAGCTTTCCAACCGTAAGTAGCAAGAACATCGATAAGCCCAAATGCAGCGACTTCGTCGTTTCCTTTCGGGAGTTTCTGACGGAACAGCCCTACGGTAATCTGTTCGACTGGATCGAACGCATCAAAGAAAAAGAGAACAGTCAGGGGAAGATCACGACATACGAGTGCGAGGACATCAATAAAAAACTCAGCCGCAAAAGTTTTGAAAGTCCCTTCAAGATCCTGATCCTTTGGATGCCGGAAATGCTGGAGAAAGAAGGAAATAAATTACTCAAGATCATCGAAGAACCACCTTCCAATACCCTGTTCCTGCTGGTCACTGAAAATGAGCAAGCCGTACTACCGACCATCCAAAGTCGATGCCAGGTGATCCGACTGCCCATGCTCACCTCGAATGAGATCGAACGAGCGCTGCTGGACAATCAAGCCACCACTCCTGCTCTGGCCAAACAAGTTGCACAGATCGCCGACGGCAATTACCGGGAAGCCCTTCAACAGTTGCAACATGCCGAAGAAGGATGGCAGGAACGTCTGCGCGATTGGCTGAATGCGATCTTAAAAACCGGTCCGGCCGCCCAATTCAAATGGGTGGAGGAGATCAGCAAACTCGGAAGGGAAAAACAAAAACAGTTCCTCAGATACGTGATTCATGTACTGGAAACTGCCATCCGTATACAAGCTACCGGTCAATTACCGCCTGTAGGGGAGGAAGAAGCCGCCATGGCCAGCAAACTGAACCGGATCGTGGGCATCGAACAACTGGAAGCCCTGACCCGTGAAATGGACAAATGCACCTACTACATCGAGCGGAACGCGAATGCCAAGATGCTGTTCCATGCCCTGACACTGAAGGTCTATCATGTCATTCAGGACAAAGTCGTACTTTTGATGTCATCCGAAACCGAGGAATAAGGTGTGTGTGAACAGAAGTGATCGGGATCGGGCGTGAGCAGGACGGAAGCGATTGACAATCAACAGTATCGGATATTTCTTTATAGGCCATCGAAAGGCCACTCTTTTTTGAATCATTCTCTGTTGCATTGCCTCGCCCTATCCCTGCCCTAAATAATTAAGCATGGGCTGTTCCGGATGCAGTACTTCAAAAGGCGGTAAACCAAACGGTTGCAAAAGCAATGGCGGATGCAGTTCGGGTGGTTGCAATCGCATGAACGCATATGATTGGTTGCACAACCTGCCACTGACCGATGATTCTTGTCGCGTAGTGGAGATCAGCTTCAACCAAGGTACCCGAAAAGAATTTTACCGAAATCCCGCCCTTCAACCCTTTGAAAAAGGAGAACAGGTAGCCGTAGAAGGGGTTAGTGGATTTGATCTGGGAGAAATTTCCCTGACCGGAGAGATCGTACGTCTGCAAATGAAAAAACGCGGCGTTAAAGAAGATCAACCCGACATGAAGAAGATCCTGCGTCGCGCCAGCGATCGGGATATCGATCTCTGGAAACAGAACAAAGCCAGAGAACCGGAGGCGGTCATCCGCAGCCGTGCCATCGCCAAGCAACTCAAGCTGAACATGAAGATCAGTCAGGTGGAGATGCAAGCAGACGGACGTAAGGCAACATTCTTTTATATCGCTGACAGTCGCGTTGACTTCCGTGAACTGATCAAGGTCTACGCCAACGAATTCAAGGTAAAAGTGGAGATGCGTCAGATCGGCGCCCGACAAGAAGCCGGTAAAGTGGGCGGTATTGGAAGTTGCGGACGGGAACTCTGCTGCAGCACCTGGCTCACTGAATTCAAATCGGTCAACACCAACGCAGCCCGTTACCAAAATCTGTCGATCAATCAGACCAAACTGAGCGGACAATGCGGTCGACTCAAATGCTGTCTCAATTTCGAACTGGACACTTACCTCGATGCCCTGCAACAATTCCCCGAACAGTGCGATGTGCTGCAGGTGGCCAAAGGCAATGCATTCCTGGTCAAGAAAGATATCTTCAAGAACCTGATGTGGTACACGCTACCCGACAGCAATAAACAATATCCGCTTAGCATCGAACGGGTAAAGAAGATCAAAGCACTGAATCAACAAGGCATTCGCCCCGAAGAACTCGAACCGGTAGAAGTGGTTTCTAACAAGCCAAAAGAAACAGAACCGGAGTTTGTGGAACTGGTGGGTCAGATCAGTTTGCGTACGCTGGAAAAAGCCGACCGTAAACGCAAACAACAGCAACAACAACGCGGCGGGAACGCCTCACAAGGCCCAAGACAACCCCGACAAAATCCGCCCGGCGGCGGAGGCAGACCCCCTCAACAAGGCAATCAACAGGGCGGCAACAGAAGACCCGATAACCGCGGCCGAAATCAGCGAAAACCCTAAGAGAGTACGTTTAAAGTTTAAGGTAAAAGGTTTAAGCTGCCAGCTACATTAAACCTTCTACTTTCTACTTTCTACTTTCTACCTTCTACTTTCTACTATCAGCCGCTTTCACAATCACATCTTGAATGCGACCGCGGATCGAAAGCGACGATAACTTACCATTCTCGCGCGTGGGATGCACCCGATTGGATAGAAAAATATAAACCAATTCACGGGCCGGATCAACCCATACGCAAGTGCCGGTGAATCCGGTATGACCGAATGTGGAAGGGGATGAAAGCCACGAAGGATACGGATCCTTGCGCGATTGATTATCACGCTCCGGTTTATCGAAACCCAAACCACGCCGACTTCCGTCCACCTGATAGCCGGTAAACAACCGAATGGTTTCCGCTTTTAAATAAAGTCGACCCTGATACATACCGCCTTGTAAGAGCATCTGATATAAGATGGCCAGATCATAGGCGTTGGAGAAGAGTCCCGCATGCCCGGAAATACCGCCGAACATGGAGGCTCCTTCATCATGTACATCGCCCCGTAATGTTTGTTGACGGAAATGTTTTTCCGTCTCTGTCGGCACGATGGTCTTCACCGGAAAGCGTTCCCTCGGGCGAAACCCGGCTGTATACATGCCGAGCGGACGATAAAAATGTCGCTGTACAAATTCATCTAGATTAAGACCACTCAGCTGCTCTACCACTTTTCCTAAAAAAATGAAATCATTATCACTGTACACATATTTTCCTTTGGTCCCCAACGGACTCTTCAATATGCGCTGCATCATGGTATCATTCCAATCATCCCGTAAATACAGATTCTCCGATACCCGAATGCTGAATCCGGACGCCTTACTCTTTCGATAATAAGCGGTCAGGGGTTCACCGGTAGACGGATCGATGGTTTCTTTATAAAAAGCGATGAACGGAACCAATCCACCCTGATGCAGCAACACATCCCGTATTGTCAACGCCGCTTTATCCGTACCTCGTACAATGGGTAAATAGTCCTCCAGCCGACCATCCAGCTTCAATAACCCCTGATCATATAGCTTCATGATCGCAAGCGTCGTGGCAGAGATCTTGGTCACTGAAGCCAGATCAAAGAGATGATCCGGCTCAACAGGAACAGACCGATCTCCATCGACAAAGCCATATGCCTTATCCAGTATCACCTCTCCTTTATGAACGGCCATCACCACACAACCCGGGAAAGCGCCCTCTTTGATCCCCTCAGTTGCGATCGCATCCACCTCTTTTAAACGGACCGCAGTGGCCTCCCAATCCCCGGATGCTGGCAACTCATGAATTCCGGCACCCACCGGAAAATCACAAACACGAACCGGCAACTTACCGGTTGGTTGAACATAGCCTTTCAACATGTTCAATACTACCCGACGAAAAACAGAATCGTCCTGATGACATGCCATTAATTGGTCGGCCCCACAGAAATAAGCATTGGCCAATACATTACCGAAAGTGAGTGTGATCGTCTTCGGACCATTCAGTTGCTTGGCAACAGAAAGAACCGACTTCGATAAACCAAACTGATCCATCGGCTTGTTCGAAAAATTGTGCACGCCAAGTAGAACCAGATCATAATCGCCCGCCGCACGGAAGCGCCGGAGCAGTGAATCGGCCCGAAGACTGTCCGCTTTAGCTGAAATAAAATACGAATGAACAGAATCAACTCCGATCGAACGCACCAGATCATTGGGGGCATTCAATCCAATACCCACATAAGCAACCTTACCATACTTAAGTGCTCTGCGCAATTGACGAATGCCGCGCGACTTGAACCAACCCGCTTTGTCATTCAGTAAAACGATGGAGCGCTCCGCTACTTCTGTGCAGATGGCATCCGTCTGCCGATTCAGATCGGCCAGCAGATTCGTGGTATCGATTACGGTGACACGATTCAATCCCAATCCATATTTGGCAGCTAATACTTTTTTAACTCGCCCATCCATATCCGATTGTGTGATACGTCCATCACGGATGGCCTGCTGCACCATGTTGATCGCTTCTTTCACATCGGCGGGCAGGCATAGCATATCATTACCAGCCAAAATGGCTTCCACCGAGATCGTTCCACCCGGAAAATACTTGGCAACGCCTTTCATTTCCAATGCGTCGGTAAAACTGATGCCATTGTATTTCATGTCGCGACGCAATAGATCGGTTACACTGTTGCGCGAGATCGATGTAGCCACATGTGCGGTTGTATCGATCGAAGGAATCGAAAGATGCGCATTCATCACACTGCCCACACCGGCCTCAAACAAGGCTCTGAACGGTAATAGTTCCATTGAATCCAGCTCGGCACGGGACTTATTGATGACCGGCAGGTCATAATGGGAATCGACATCCACATCGCCATGTCCGGGAAAATGTTTGGCACAAGCCATGATACCGGCATCCTGCATGCCTTTCATGTATGCCACCCCAAAACGGGCTACTTTATACTTGTCTTCTCCGAACGAACGATAACCGATGACCGGATTGTTCGGATTGTTGTTGATGTCTACCACCGGCGCATAATTCACATGCACGCCGATCCGCTTACATTGTTGTCCGACCGCCAATCCCATCCGATAAACCAATTGCTCATCCGACATGGCACCTAGGGTCAGTTGATAGGGAAACTTCTTTACACTATCCAGTCGCATACCCAATCCCCACTCTCCATCGATCGTCACCATCAACGGTGTTTTAGCCAATTGTTGATACCGATTTGTCAGCACCGCCTGCCGAACCGGACCACCCTGAAAAAAACAAAGTGCGCCCACATTGAATTCCTGGATTTGCTTGACCACTTTTTCGACGTGATCGGGACCCAGATTGGAATGCGCACGGATCACCATCAGTTGAGCGATCCGCTGATCGGGCGATAAACTGTTGAATACAGAATCCACCCATTGCTCCCGCGAAAGCCGACTCTGATAAGTCGTTTGGGCATTCAATACTGAGATACTGGAAGCCGACAGAACGACTCCGATAAATAATGCCAAGCAAATACGATAAGACATGCAATAAAATTACCGGATTTGCATAGAACACTGAATCGAAAAGCAGCCGTAAATAAGTTATTTTTGAACGCTAAAACCTGCTCGTTGTCCCACACCATTCACGTCCTGCCAGACCACATCGCCAATCAGATCGCCGCCGGCGAAGTGATTCAGCGTCCGGCCAGTGCCGTAAAGGAACTGTTGGAAAACGCAGTCGATGCCGATGCCACGGAGATCCACCTCATCCTCAATGATGCCGGAAAAGCCCTGGTACAGGTAATCGACAACGGAAAAGGCATGAATCCGGACGATGCCCGGCGCTGTTTCGAACGACATGCCACTTCGAAGATCAAACAGATCGATGACCTGTTTCAGATCCGTACCATGGGATTTCGCGGCGAAGCACTCGCTTCCATCGCCGCGGTTGCACAGGTAGAGCTCAAGACAAGAACAAACGACTCCGACGTCGGCACCCAACTCGAAGTATCGAACAGCCGGATCGAATCCGATATGCCGGTTGCCACACCGGTCGGCACCAGCATCGCCATGAAGAATCTTTTCTTCAATGTGCCAGCTCGACGGAATTTTCTGAAAAGCAACGCGGCTGAGATGCGGCATATCCTGGAGGAATTCAACCGCGTGGCATTGGCCTTCCCGGAGATCCGATTCATGCTGACGGCCAATAACCAACAACTCTATCAACTTGAACCCGGCTCCCTCAAACAACGCATCATACAGCTGCTGGGCAATCCGTATCAGTCGAAACTGGTGAGTGTAGATGAGCAGACCGACTATCTCAACATCCGAGGATTTGTAGGTAAACCGGAGACCGCTAAAAAAACCCGTGGCGATCAATACTTCTTCGTCAACAACCGATTCATCAAGAGTGCTTACCTGCACCATGCAGTCATGAGCGCATATCAAGAATTGATCGGTTCCGATCAGTTCCCCTCCTATGTGCTATTCATCGACCTCGATCCGGCACAGATAGATGTGAATGTGCATCCTACTAAACAAGAGATCAAATTCGAGGACGAAAAAATCGTTTATGCCTTCGTCCAGGCTGCCATCCGACACGCGCTGGCTCAGTTCAGCATCACCCCTACGCTCGACTTCGATCTTGATTCCAGCATACAATCACTGTCGTCGATACAACAACCGTTCACAGAAGAAAGACGACAAGCTACAGCCGGTAGCAGCCTGTTCAGCGGATTCACGCAAAAAAATCAGGCGCACCTCATTGAACGATCTTCCGGCTCAAAACCCTGGGCCGGATTGCCCATTCGGGAAGTACCCACGCCCAGCGAACAACAACCGTCACTGATCAATAGTCATGTCGACCTGGATGAGATCGAATTCACACAGCTGCTGAATACCTACATTATCTATCCCCTGAATAATGGGTATCGATTGATCCATCAACAACGAGCGCATGAACGTATCCGATTTGAAAAACTTCTGGAAGCGGATACGCAACAACCGATCGCATCACAACGGAGTATGTTTCCGGCTACGATCGAACTGAGTGGTGCCGACTCCGCCCTTTTCGAAGAATTACTTCCGGAACTTGTTGCCCTCGGATACCTGATCGAGCCGTTTGGAAAGAATACCTATGTCGTGCAGGGAACACCCGCAGATATGGAAAGCGGTGCGGAGCAACAAGTCATCGACCAATTGCTGGAACAGTACAAACACTTGGCACAGGAGTTGAAACTGCCACGGAAAGAATCACTGGTTCGTGCGTTGGCAAAACAACAAGCCATTCGGGGCGGACAAAAACTCACCGAGCGGGAAATGCGTGAACTCGTTTCCGACTTGCTTCAATGTCAACAAGGAAATGTGAGTCCCGATGGCCATCCGACCTATCTTGAATTCAGAGCCGACCAGTTGAATAAACTATTCGGATTTCAATAATCCCCGCGCAACTTCAATAAAAACTGCTCCACGCCTTTTCGAACGACGGTGGCCGAGGTGCGGTGATTATTCACCAATACAGAAAAAACCAGCCATTTTCCGGAACGGGTCTGAATAAAGCCACTCAGGGCAACAACGCCCGATAACGTACCCGTCTTGGCATAGATCTTATTACGGATATCGTTGTAATAACTCTTCAAAGTACCCACCCCGCCGGTTGGAAAAATACCCGCAATACGCTCCATTCCGAATTCCTTTTTCATCCGATCGAGGATGAAAACAAAATCATCGGGACTGAACAAATTATATCGACTCAAACCCGATCCATCCGTCCATCGCGGATCGTGCGGCATCTTGGAAAAATCATCGGCCTTTACCTTATCGATCAACTCGAGGTCATTCATTTTACCCAAACGTTTCTGACTCACCATCAACAGCGTCTGGTCGGCCAGGTGATTGTCGCTGTCGTACATCAACACGCGTAACATGGAGTCCGTTGACATAGAGTAAACCGGTCGATAACCGGTGAAATTCCGCTGAACGCCCCAGAAGAAATTATTCTCGTTTCGGTTCAGCGTGTCGCGCAGAAAAAGAAAATTAGTGAGCCCATTGTCGGTCTTGAATGGAACTTGCTGGGAAACGAACGCACTCTCGTTTTTCTTGAAATAAAAAAGGTTCTTGTCGAAGTGACGATCGATCTCAACCCGATCGCCTTTACTCAGTAACTGGATCATCGGCTCAGAAAAATACGGCGGACGAGCTACTAGTTTAGGATGAACCACGAATGAATTACCGGCGCCTTTTTTAAAATGGACTAAATTTCCGAATACCGGCATGGCCGCTCTTTCAGTAGAATAAGAATCCTGAAAGCCGTCCCAGGTCCACCCACTACCCAAAGGGGTAAACGCATCGTCGGCATTATACTGGACCCAGATCTTTTTATCGGTTGATCGCAGGTATTGAAAAAAACGTTGATCCGAGAATTGTGGATTCAAAAATGTCGGATCGCCGGCTGGCGCAATGAACAAGGAATCACCGCTCTCTCGTACGCGAAAACTCAACAGACTATCACCCAGGTATTTCATAGCCAGATAACAGGTCGGGACCTTAGTATTGCTGGCCGGTGTGAAAAAATGATCGGACTGGTATTGGTAAATAAATTTATCACTATCCGGATCGAAGAGACTGATGCCGACATGCGCATTGCGAATGCCGGGTGACTGTAAGAGATACTGTTTTGCATAGGCATCGATAGATTGCCCCTGCAGTTGATGTATAAATAGACAACAAAGGGTGATCAGCGAGAACGAATGAGCGATTCTCATAAAATTGTATTGTGTGATTTAGCCCCGCTCCTGCGCACGAAGCCAGCGTTCGGGGATCTCATTACTGCTGGCCAGCAGATAATCTTTATAGCTGCAGGCAATGAATTGCTTATCGGGTAATTGCATCCACCAGCGACCGGTTTTCTTACTCTGTAGGAAGATGGTCTGCACTTCGGCGAATGCCATGATATACTCATTGAAGGCATCCCGCTCATCCAAATGAGCTTCTCTTCGTCCACGACTTCTGCCATCAAGCACATACCAGATCATATGAGCCAGTTGTTCGGCACTGGCACCATTTCTGTCAGCGGCGGCCTCGTATCCGTATAAACCAATGGTGTTTACTGTCGGGCTCAGTCCAGCATACCGCATCAATACACAAGCCTCTTCTCCATTGAATCCGTTCGGACTGAGCGTGCTCGCCGGCGAAAAAGCCTGCGCCATCGACTGTATATCAAAACTGATCAAGTGACTGTTACGGATCACCGGCTCCATTTCATCAATACTCTCTTTCACACTGCCCACCCGATAACAATCGAAACGCAGTTTATCGAGGGTCTCCAGCATACCCGGATGCACATAATAACTCTGAAAGCCGATGTGGTTATAATGGCGAATAAAATTGGGCGTAGCCGTCAGCATCTCCATTAGAAAATGCTCTGCCGGATTCACTGAATCGGTATACAGATCGATGCGCGCATCGATACCCGTAGCTTCAATGATCTTTCCTGCCATACCATAGGCCCTGTATTGTGCCAGGGTGAGATCCTGTGAACCACCCAGTATGATAACGGTTTTTCCCGCCTGTATCAACTCTTTCACAACGGTGCTCAGGGCTGCATAGGTATCATTGAGGCTATGCCCGATGCGTATGTTCCCGACATCTGCGAGTTCAATATCGGTATGCCAATAAAATAATCGATAGAAATGTTTGCGAATGATATCGGGTGCATCCGTTGCGGTGTGTGCGAGATCGGTGCCTCTCATCTCTCCACAGCCCACCAAGACAACAGAGGCAAGGTCCATATCCGGAAACTCCGACTCATATGCTTCGATGACGTGACCGATCTGACCGTCTACATAGCCCTGATCTCCACTCAAGAACGCCTTTGATATCGGCGATAAAAAATCGGCAATACGGAAACGATCTCCCATGCCGACGAAGATAACATTATCTTTGTCCGCATGGAAGCCTTGCGTCAACAACTCGCACAACTTCGTCAGGAGATCGACTCTTTTGCAGTGACCCAAGCGGCCGATGCCGAAGCGTTTCGCATCCGATTCCTGGGAACAAAAGGAGCCTTGAAGTCCGTGATGGGTGAAATGAAAAATGTTGCACCCGAACAGCGTAAAGAAGCCGGACAATTACTCAATGAATTCAAGGCCTACGCCGAATCCATTTACCAGCAGCACCTCGACAGAACCACTACCGCCTCAACAGATACAGGTTCCGGTATCGACCGCAGCTTACCCGGATCCACCCAACCCATCGGCTCCCGTCATCCCGTTACAAGAATGAAGAACGAGATCGTCGCCATCTTCCAGAAATTGGGATTTGCCGTTGCGGAAGGACCGGAGATCGAGGACGACTGGCACAATTTTGGAGCCCTTAACCTGCCCGAACATCATCCGGCCCGCGACATGCAGGATACTTTCTATGTGCAGCAAAACCCCGATTGGGTCTTGCGTACGCACACCAGCAGCGTGCAGATCCGTGAGATGGAAAAAGGAACATTACCCATCCGCATGCTGATGCCCGGCCGCGTATTCCGCAATGAAACCATCAGCGCCCGCAGCCATTGCTTTTTTCATCAGGTAGAAGGACTTTACATCGACGAACAAGTATCCTTTGCCGACCTCAAGCAAACACTTTATTTTTTTGTACAGGAGATGTATGGGAAAGATGTGAAGGTTCGGTTCCGACCTTCTTATTTTCCATTTACTGAACCCAGCGCCGAAATGGACATCACTTGTTTCATTTGTGGTGGCGATGGTTGTCCAGTTTGTAAGAAAAGCGGATGGGTAGAGATTCTGGGCTGTGGCATGGTGCATCCGAATGTATTACGCAACTGCAACATCGATCCCGAAAAATATACGGGCTTTGCGTTCGGCATGGGCGTAGAGCGACCAGCCATGTTGAAATACGGTGTCAACGACCTGCGGCTATTCAGTGAAAATGATGTACGCTTTCTTCGACAATTTCCTGCGCTAACCTGATGATACCCTCAATCCATCGTGTCTGTGTTTGCGGTGCCGGCACCATGGGCGCCGGAATCGCACAAACCCTGGCTACCGCCGGTTATGCCACGCAGGTATATGATGTGCAGCCGACCGGACTCGAACGCGCATCCAATCAGATCCGTCAACAACTCGACTCCGCTGTCGCCAAAGGAAAATTGACAGCCGAAGCAGCAGATAAGATCTTTTCTCGGATCGACTTCACCGACGACCTTCAATCCTGCCTGGCCGATCTGTTCATTGAAGCCATCATTGAACGGATGGAAGACAAGGTGGCCCTGTTCAATCAATTGGCCGAACTCAATCACAGCGAATGCATCTTTGCTTCTAATACCTCTTCTCTATCGATCACCGCGCTATCGAAGCAGATACAGCACCCCGAACGAGTGATCGGTCTGCATTTCTTCAACCCCGCGCACCTGATGAAGCTGGTGGAAGTGATCAGCACCACAGATACAGACCCCACTATAGCTGATACCGCTTGGGCTTTCATTGAATCGATCGGAAAAGTGCCGGTGCGTTGCCTGGATACACCCGGATTCATTGTGAATCGTGTGGCTCGACCCTATTATATACAAGCCATGCGTCTGGTGGAAAACGGAAACGCAAGCACAGAAATGATCGACCGCATCATGGAATCCGCCGGATTCAAGCTGGGGCCGTTCAAACTCACCGATCTGATCGGACAAGATGTGAACCTAGCCGTAAGCAGGTCTGTGTATGAACAACTCGGTCAACCCGAACGGCTCAGGCCTTCACCTTTGCAAGAGCAATTGGTAGAACAAGGCAAGCTGGGAAGAAAATCAGGAGAAGGATTTTATCGTTATTGAATCGACGTGTCAAAACCAATCATACTCGTTACCGGTGCCACCGGATTTCTCGGTTCGTATCTGCTGAAAGAGCTGATCGAACAGGGATATCGTGTGCGGGCACTTTGCCGAACACAAAAACCACTCCCCTGGATCTCGGATCAGATCCTTGAAGCAGTTGAATGGGTCGAGGGTGATGTGTTGGATGTGGTGTCGCTCGATGATGCCATGAAAGAAGTAGATGCCGTCATCCACTCAGCCGCAGTCGTATCCTTCCATCCGAAAGAAAGAAAGCGGATGTATCAGGTGAACGTTGACGGAACAGCCAATGTGGTGAATCTCGCATTGGAAAACGGAGTCCGACGATTCATACACATCAGTTCGGTCGCCGCGTTGGGAAGAACGGAAAAAGCTGCTTGGGTAAATGAAGAAAGCAAGTGGGAAGACAATCCCGTGCAAACCCATTATGCCCGCAGTAAATTCAAAGCAGAACTCCATGTCTGGAGAGGGATGGCAGAAGGACTGGAGGGATTGATCCTGAATCCGAGTACGATATTAGGTTACGGCGATTGGAACAGCGGTAGCTGCGGACTCTTCAAACAAATACATTACGGATTTCCCTGGTACACCGAGGGCGTGAACGGATTCGTCGATGTGGAAGATGTGGCACGCGCGATCCGCCTGGCCTTGGAATCCGATCTCACTGAACAACGATACCTGATCTGTGCAGAAAACTGGCGATTCAAGGACCTTCAACAGGCCATGGCCGATGGATTCGGTGTAAAAGGTCCCAACCGAAAAGCAACTCCATTTTTACTCGGACTCGCCTGGCGACTGGCAGCCATAAAAGGATGGATCACCGGCAAACACGAACTACTCAGTAAAGAAAGTGCGCGGGTGGGTGTGAGCCAGACCCAGTTCGACAACAACAAATTTCTATCTGCCTTCCCTCAGTTTTCCTACAAACCCCTCCGCCAAACCATCCAAAACGCCTGTACCCGATACCTGCAATAAGCACAGCACAACAAGCGTTAAACTGATATTCCTCATAGCCATGCTTAGATTTATTTTATCCCTTCTGTTCACTTCGATTTTGATTGATGCCGCTGCCCAGTATACGGTTACCGGTCGGGTGATCGATTCCGCTTCACAAGAACCACTGTATCGGGCCTCCGTTTTTTGTCAGGGTACTACCATAGGAACATCTACCGATAAGGACGGCTATTTTCAATTACCCTTGCGCAACGGTGGCTATGATGTAACCATCAGCTATGCCGGTTATCAAGCGCAGGTGATCCCGGTCAGCGAGTCTGTGAATCTGCCTGTTGCACTGGTAAAAAAAGACAATTCACTCACGGAAGTGGTGATTAAAAGCAGCAATGAGGTGGCTGACGGCTGGGAAAAGTATGGAGATTTCTTTCGAACACATTTTATTGGAGCCTCTGAGCTGGCAAGCAACTCAACGATCCGAAATCCGGAGGTACTTCGTTTTCTCTACTACAAGAAAAGCAACCGATTGAAAGTGCTGGCGGATGAACCGATACAGATCGTCAATCCTTCTCTCGGCTATGAGATCCGCTATCAGCTCGACTCCTTCGTGTACCAATACAACACCCAATATTTTTTGTATCGGGGATACTCCTTTTTCACGGAATTGACGGGTGATGATTCCACTCAGCTCGCTTGGAAGCGCAACCGCCGCTTGGCCTATGAAGGATCCCGCCTGCAGTTCATGCATAATTATTATGATTCTAACCTGACCGAAAACGGTTGGGTGATCGATCTGCTCGACGAGAACAGTGAAAAGAAATTCAACAAGATAGATCCATACGACACTACTTATTACGTGATGCCCGATAGCACGGGAGAGATCGAGATCTGGTTTCCCAGAAAAATCAGCATCACTTATAAGAAAAAAGCACCGGAGCCTGAATATATCAAGGCCATGAAACTACCTAAAGGAACACCCTATTTAATCAGCTACATCGATCTGAAGGATGCTGTTGCGATACGCCCCAATGGATATTTCTATAACCAATCCGATTGGGTTCAACAGGGCTACTGGGTCTGGAAGAACTTGGGCGATCAATTACCCAACGATTATGAACCGGACTGATCTTTCAGCTTCTCCCAGATCTGCGGGATGCGCTTGATCCAGACCAATTCACGTTTTTTCTGCGAAGCTTCCTCAGCCGGATAACCGAAGTATACTTTGCCGCCTTCGAGTGAAGAAGGCACACCGCTTTGCGCCATGACCACGGCACCGGCACCGATGGTCAGCGTTTTACTTACCCCTACTTGTCCCCATAAGATCACTCCATCCTCTATCGTAGTGGCACCTGCGATCCCCACCTGCGCCGCGATCAGACAGTTCTTACCGATGACTGTATCGTGTCCGACATGCACAAGATTATCCATTTTAGTACCCGCTCCGATCCGCGTATCATGCGAAACGCCCCGATCGATGGTACAATTCGCACCGATCTCCGCTTCATCTTCGATCACTACCCGACCACAACTCAACATGCGTTGATAGGGCAATGAACGATTCGGCCGCTTGTTATAATAAAAAGCATCGCTCCCGATCACGGTGCCGGACTGAATAACGACGCGCTCACCGATCTGTGTACCGGCACCAATTACGACATTGGGATGGATCACACAGTCTTTCCCGATCACGACATTCGCACCGATACAAACACCTGCCATTAAGACCGTCCCCTCTCCGATACGAGCCGACGCATGCACAGGTACGCTGATCGGTTCAAAGGGCCGATAAGTAGAAACGATACGCTGATACGCTTCAAATGGATCGGCAACCACCAATAATGTTTTACCCGGAGGCGGATCCAGTTTTGCATTGATGATGATATACGTAGCTGCAGAACGCAAACACTTATCATAATACTTCGGGTGATCAACAAACACCAGATCGCCAGACTCTACCCGATGAATTTCATTTATTCCAGAAGCCATGGCGGATGCATCTCCAATGATCTCTGCGTCAATGAGCAAAGTGAGTGTTGATAACGAAACCGGATTTTCAAATCGCATACAAATGCATTTGTACAAAGTTATCGAAGCAAACGTCGCCATGATTACATATCGATCCATTCACATTCATTAATGCAAATGCACACATGATTTCGTTTATCCACAACACGCTAAAAAATGTTAATAAAACAACTTATAAATTTTTTTGGAACAGATAATTGACATAATATTGTGTGGGGAAACGCAGTTTCCCTGTACTTACTAACCCATCCATATATTTCCCTCCGCTTCTGCGGAGGGATTTTTGTTTCTGCACGAAGACATCTCTCGAATAAAAAAATATCTTTAATACTAAACTGATGACGATGGTACGATCGATGACCGGCTTCGGAAGAGCAGAGGGTTCCATTGGAAGAAAAACCTTTTTGATCGACATCAAATCCCTCAATGGGAAACAGTTCGATCTCCAATTACGTTTACCCGCATTACTGAAACCACAGGAGTTCGAGATCCGGCGCATGTTGAGCGAGGGATTGATCCGCGGTTCAGTCGAATGTGTGATCAGCCTGAAAGAAACGGGGGAAGCCAAACCATTTACGATCAATACGGAATTGGCCAAGGCCTATTACCAACCCTTGGCAGACCTGGCCGGTGCATTGAAACTTGAAACCAACGATCTATTAGGTATTCTGGTAAAGATGCCGGAAGTCATTGTACCCAGCAGTGAAATGCTGGAGGGGTCGGAATGGGAATCCTTTCAACAGTTATTGAATAGTGCCATTCACGCGCTGAATACACATCGAGAAAATGAAGGGGCTGTATTGCAAGCCGATCTGATGCATCGGATCGAGCGCATTGAGGGCTTGCAATCAGATATCCGTTCGCTGGAGCCCAAACGCAAACAGAAGATCCGCGAGGGATTGGTAAAACTGCTGGACGAAGAGGTGGGCAAGGAAAAATACGATGCCAATCGAATGGAGCAAGAATTGATCTACTACATAGAAAAGATCGATATCAGTGAGGAGCAGATCCGACTGGCAAATCATTGTCGTTATTTTCGTTCGCTGTTCGAAGATGCTGATCCATCTAAAGGCAAAAAACTCTCCTTTGTCTTGCAGGAGATCGGTCGGGAGATCAATACCACCGGAGCCAAAGCCTATGAGGCGGAGATACAGCGTTGTGTGGTGGAAATGAAAGATGAACTGGAAAAGGCCAAGGAGCAGATCCTGAACCTGCTCTGACAGGCCCTAATTTTGTACCATGCGTGCACCGATTGTGATCCTGACGATCCTGTTTTTCGTCCAATGTAAACCGATCGACCTCTACGAGCGTACGATCGACATCCCCAAACATCAGTGGAGCGGCGACTTTGTTCCATCCTGCTCATTTACCATATCAGATACACAAGCGCTCTACCAGGCTTCCTTGATCCTTCGTCATACCGACGCCTACCCGTTTAATAACATTTGGCTCGACGTACAGATCGAAGCCCCTGATACGCTGTATTCCTTTCGCACCGAACAGGTGTTGGGCAATAACGAACAAGGCTGGTTGGGAACCGGACTCAACGATGTATATGAACACCGCATCCCGCTGAACAATGAGCTGGCAAAAGCCGGTGTATCCTTTCGCCGGTCGGGCAATTATACATTCCGACTGAAGCAGATCATGCGGGAAGACCCGCTACCTGCAATATTGCAAGCCGGCATCCGGATCGAAAGAAAACAATGAAATCGGCCCCAACACCCGCCACCCGGTTTCGCCGTACCACTGTCCTATATTGGACCCTGCTCGCCTATGTAGTAGCCGCCTTGATCTGGTGGTTCATCTCCCTCGAAAAACAGAATCAGCAGATTGCAGAAAAAGAACGTAACTACCTGCTGGAACATAAACTGGAATTATCGCAAGCTGCGTTCGACGAGCAATGGAACAAGATCCAACGAGCGGAACAAAAAAACTTCACCAAATACCTCAGTGAGGGCATCACCTTTCTCGCGTTGATCGGACTAGGAGCCTCCTGGGTCTATCGGTCGGTGCGGCGACGATTTCGACTCCAAAAACAACAGGAAGAATTCATCATGGCCGTCACCCATGAACTGAAAACACCCATTGCCGTAGCACGCCTGAACCTGGAAACGATTCAACGATATCCGCTTGACGAAGAAAAGCGGGAACGATTGGTCAAAACCACCCTCGACGAAACAGCCCGCCTGAACTTTCTCACCAACAACATTCTGGTAGCCTCTCAATTAGCGGGACAGTCATTTCGTTCTGAAAGAAATGAACTGAACCTGGCCGGATTGCTGCGCGATTGCATACGGGATTTTCAAAAGCGATTCCCGAACCGCGAACTCATCTCCCATATGCCCGAAGAGGTAGTCCTAAACGGCGATCCGTTGCTATTACAAATACTGGTCAATAACCTGCTCGAGAACGCACAGAAATATTCACCCAAAGAGACCCCGATCCAACTGAATCTCTCCCAAGAGCCTACCGCCATTCGGTTGGAAGTGATCGACCAGGGCCCCGGCATTCCCCGATCCGAACGGAAGCAGATATTCGAACGGTTTTATCGGATCGAAAATGAAACCACCCGCAAAACAGCTGGTACCGGACTTGGTCTATATCTGTGTAAAAAGATCGCCGCCAACCACCAGGCCACCATTTCAGTATCCGATCATCTGCCCAAGGGCAGTAATTTTGCGGTTGTATTTCCCGCATGAAACAAACGCCATCCATCTTACTGGTAGAGGACGAAGAGAACCTGCATGAAGCCCTCAAACTCAACCTGGAACTAGAAGGATATTCCGTCAGCTCCGCGAGAGACGGCGCCGAAGCGCTTCGGATCGTAGAAGAAGAACATCTCGACCTGATCATCCTCGATATCATGCTCCCGGAAGTCGATGGCATCACCGTCGCCGAAAATATCCGCATCCGAAATCTTGACACTCCGATTCTCATGCTCAGCGCCCGAAATACGAGTGCCGATCGAATACTGGGACTCAAAAAAGGGGCCGATGATTACCTGACCAAACCCTTCGATCTGGAAGAATTATTACTGCGTGTCTCTAAACTGATCGAAAAAAATCAACGCCTGAACGACCGACCTCAGATCAACGATCTGTATGCATTCGGATCCAATCGGATCGATTTTAAGGCCCAACAAGCATTCGATACCAACGGAGCCCTGATCGAACTCACCAAAAAGGAGACCATGCTCCTGAAGCTTTTGATCGAAAACAAAAATGAAGTGGTAACCCGGGAACGAATCCTCAACATCGTCTGGGGCTATCAGGTCTACCCCACCACCCGCACCATCGATAATTTCATCCTGAACTTTCGGAAATACTTTGAGAACGATAGCCGACAACCGCGATATTTTCATTCCGTACGCGGGGTCGGATATAAATTCACGGACGACTGATCAAAGATCTCCCAACCGCGGACGCACCACGATCTCTTCCACACAGGCAGCTACCGATAACTGCGTGCACTGATAAACCAGTTGCGCGATATCGGAAACCTCCATGATGCGATGCCCTGAATTATCAAAATCACCCCAAGAATCCGTCAACACCGCACCCGGATAAACAGTTGTCACTTTTACCCCCGTCGGCTTTAACTCATCCCGTAAATTCTGACTAAACCCATTCAACGCATATTTACTGATGCTGTACGCACCACCATGCGCGTACGGACGCTGCCCGGCGATCGAACAAATATTGATGACATGTCCCTTTCCTAACTTGACCATCGCTGGAGCGATCACTCTCGTCAGATGATAGGCACTATACAGGTTCACCGCCAACTGACCTTCCATCAACCCCTCCGGTTGATCCAGTAACTTACCCGGCTCGAAAATCCCTGCATTATTGATCAACACATCCGGTGCCCCCTGTTCCAAACACCATTGACCGAAGGACTTCACCTGTTCCGGTATCGTTACATCCACCGCCTTCCCCTTCACCACCGACCCGGGATATTTAGTCATGAGTGACTGACCCAATTCATCCAATTTGGACTGGCTACGGGACGAGATCAAAACCTCATGACCGGCCGCCGCAAATTGTTCTGCCATTCCCTTTCCCATACCCCTCGAGGCACCTGTGATGATCACTCGCATAAAAATGATTTTTTCAAAGGTCGAACATTTTTGCCGCCCGGATCCTATCCAACCCCCTTACTTTGCAGCATGTCGTATCGCCACCTCTTCTTCGACCTTGATCATACGTTATGGGACTTTGAAGCGAACTCCCGAAATACACTCCAACATTTATACAGCTCACTCGACCTGGCGGCGAAAGGAATCGATGATTTCGATCGCTTCCATAAACAATACCTAGAACATAACGAACGGCTCTGGGAACGCTACCGAAAAGGCTTCATCAAACAAGAAGAACTGAGAGTGAAACGCATGTGGCTGAGTTTGCTCGATTTCAAGATCGCCGACGAAGCCCTAGCAAAATCACTGAGCGTCCGCTTTCTTGAATTACTTCCCACGAGAAACCAACTGTTCCCCAATACCCTAGAGATCCTGCAATACCTGAAAGAGAAAAATTACACGTTGCACATCATCACCAATGGATTTGAGGAAGTACAGCATCACAAAATGCAGGCAGCGGAACTCACGTCTTTTTTTGAACAAGTGATCACCTCCGAAAAAGCCAATGCCCTCAAACCACAACGCGCCATTTTTGAACATGCACTCGAAGCCAGCGGCGCCAACGTGGATGAAAGTATCATGATCGGCGACTCAATGGAGGTAGACATCAAGGGTGCCTGGGAGATGGGAATGGACCAGATCCATATGAATCACATCGACAAGCAACGATATCCCATTCAAGGAGACACCTACCCCACACATACCATTTTTGAGTTGGAAGAATTGCGAGCGATCCTCTAAAGACGGTTACCAGGTCGCGATCACCGTCACCCCACCCTTCGGACGATCTCCGATCTTGCAATGGATCTTGGCATCCAACGGAAGCAAGAGATCGACGCGTGAACCGAATTTGATGAATCCCATCTCCTCCGTCTGATTCACTTGCTGACCAGGCTTTAGATAATTACAGATCCGCTTAGCTAAAGCACCTGCGATCTGCTTGACTAAAATCTCTTTCCCGTCTTTTCGATAAACGACACTGTGACGCTCATTTTCCGTGGAAGACTTGGGATGCCAAGCCACCAAATATTTACCGGGATGATATTGGCTGTATACTACTTCGCCACTGACCGGATTGCGATTAACATGCACATTCAGGGGACTCATAAAAATAGAAACCTGTATGCGCTTGTCTGAGAAATACTCATCCGCCTGCACCTCCTCGATCACCACGACCTTTCCATCCGCAGGCGCCACAATCGCATTTTCCTGAATGGTGTGTGTTCTGGAGGGTATACGAAAGAACGATACAATGAAGAGCCAAAATCCCCCGGTCAAAATACCTACCGGTACATAGAGATAGGAGAAACAGTCACAAACCCAATAATGCAATACCAGGTTGATGACCAACATCAGCATCCCCACAATAAAAATGGTCACATAGCCTTCACGGTGTATACGCATACAAACGATTTCGGCAAAAATAGGGGCAACAACCGGATTGAATCAGAATAATCGACTGTAAAGAGACTAATCTACATACAACGAAATACTTCGTAAAAACAAGTACAGCACGGGCAATGCAAAAAGCAGTGAATCGAACCGATCCAACACACCCCCATGACCCGGCATCAGATTACCACTATCCTTCACGCCGGCCATACGTTTCAGTTTCGACTCGAATAAGTCGCCAACCGTTCCGGCAATAGCCAATAAGGTGATCAATATATAACCCGAGAGCGGAGATAATGCCTCATCATAAAAACATCTGTCCAACAGCCAACCGATCAATGCCGTAGCAGATACGATGCCGCCTATCGTTCCTTCCCATGTCTTTTTAGGTGAGATCTTCGAAAAAGGCGTTCGACCGATCAATGATCCCAATAAATAGGCCATGGTATCATTCACCCACATGGTCAGGATCGCGATCAAAACCCACCAGAGGGCCGGTGAAAAGAAAAGATCAACGACATCCGGCAACGGACCGAATCCGTAAAAATGCAAGGCCAAGGCGATCGGCAAAGAGAGGTAAAGATTCCCCGCCGCTGTAGCAAGCCAATGCTTGAATGAGATGGCCTTGCTGACGATCGTACCCCAAGCCAGCAGAATGAATCCGGCCAAATGAAACGGCAGCAGCAGATTATCACGCAATGAAAATGAGCCTATTTCAAAATGTTGAGTGGAAAAAAGTAAACAAAGAGCCCAGCTATTCAGGACCCATCCCATTGTTACATAGGGATGTGTTTGCTGCGAATAGATCCGATCGATGAGTCGGATGAACTCGATCCAGGCGACTGACACTAAAAAAAGAAATAAAAAAGCGTAGGTCCAGGCGTTGACAAAAAGACCGATACACATGACCGATACAAAAAGAACAGCCGTCAGCGAACGGGTTTTTAGTACACTGGTTTGTAAGGCCATATCAAGATCGAAAAGGGTTTTCCGAATCTTCCGTCACATAAGTAGGTTCCTGCGGTGGAAATTCATTCGAGCGTTGGATCATCTGGCGGATCACCCAAACACTCAACAGTAAACTGATCAGCGCCGGCACGATCAATTGAAGCAGGGGAATGACCGACTCCGCCTCTAACAGATCAGGATTCATATAAGCCGCCGTAATGAGCATGGCGTCATAGAAAAAATGAGCTAGGATCGCTACCCACAAGCTACCGCTGTAGGCGAACAATATGCCCAATACGACACCCAGCAGAAAACGAGGAAAGAATCCGTAGAACTGCATGTGCATGGCAGAAAAAAGAATCGCCGCGATGACGATGCCGGTCCACCGACCATATTTACGAACCAAGATGCGCTGGATCAACCCTCGGAACAACAATTCTTCTCCCACACCTGCCAGCACAGCCACAAAAAAAAGATTCAGCAATAGATCGTTCAATGATTGAGCAGATAGTAGCGCTTTCACGGTTTGCTCAGCTGATTTCTCTTGCGATTGCATCCACTCTTTCATTCCCCCGGGGAAAACAATGCGCTGATTCAATTCTCCTACCAATTGAGTGAAGGGAAGAAGAATGATCATGATCAAGATGGACCAGAACCAAAATTGTGAAAGGTTGGGAGCTTGAAAACCCAAAAAACGATTGGGCTCATAACTGAACAATTGCGAACAGATCCAGGCCGGCAATACAAATAATCCGATGAACTGTACAAACTGCATACCCCTGAGAAAAGTCAGCATGCCGGGTTTGGACAATTGTGCAGGTGACAGGTCAGACAAGGAATCGACCGAAATACCTGTCAGCGCCTGCAACGCGATGGTTCCGATCATCGCGACCGAAAAGAATGAAACCAAAGCAATGGCCACTAAGGTGATCAATTGATTGAGCGGGGGGCGATGCGCCAGTAATCCTTTCATGAAAGTGGGTAATACGCGGTAGATTTGCAACCGGATCAATCAAAAATAGGCAAATCAACACGGAATGGTACGGATCGGAAACTTACAACTGCCTGACTTCCCACTGCTGCTGGCTCCCATGGAGGATGTCAGCGACCCGCCCTTCCGTGCCGTTTGCAAAGACGGAGGCGCCGACTTGATGTACACCGAGTTCATTTCTTCAGAAGGGCTCATCCGCGATGCCATCAAAAGCCGAAAGAAACTCGACATATTCGAGGAAGAACGACCCATCGGTATTCAGATCTTCGGAGGCGATGAAGAATCCCTCGGACTGGCCGCCAAGATCGTGGAAGTGACCGGTCCCGATCTGCTCGATATCAACTTCGGCTGTCCGGTAAAAAAAGTTGCCCTCAAAGGCGCCGGTGCGGGTGTACTGCGCGACATCGATCTGATGGTTCGCCTCACCGACTCTGTTGTGCGTTCCACCAATCTGCCCGTCACCGTAAAAACCAGATTAGGTTGGGATGACCAAACTAAAAACATCGAGGAAGTCGCCGAACGATTGCAAGACGTCGGCATCCAAGCTCTCGCGATACACGGACGCACCCGCACACAGATGTATAAAGGGGAAGCAGATTGGACCTTGATCGGCAAGATTAAAAACAACCCACGCATCAAGATCCCCATCTTCGGAAACGGCGACATCGATTCGCCTGAAAAAGCACTTGAATACAAAAACCGATACGGTATCGACGGGATCATGATCGGCCGGGCGGCAATCGGATATCCTTGGATCTTCAATGAGATCAAACACTTCTTCCAAACCGGCGAACACCTGGCTCCACCTTCATTGGAAGATCGTATAGCAGTATGTCGTAAACACCTGCGTCGCTCCATCGAATGGAAAAACCCCATCGTGGGCATTAATGAAATGCGTAGGCACTACAGCAACTATCTAAAGGGATTGCCCAATATCAAAGATTACCGACTGAAACTCGTCACCATGAAAACCGAAGAAGAGATCAATGCAGTGCTGGATGAGATCGGGCAAGTGTACGCCGGCTACACATTTGAAAAAGCGCCGATCAAGCTGGTCGACTATCACCAGAACTGTCCGGTGAACTGATCAGTTCCCCAATACGCTCAGTACATCTTCACTGAGTGGAGAAACGGAAGGACCAAAATAACGGATCAGCCTTCCTTCCCGATCGATCAAGAATTTGGCAAAATTCCATTGGGGATTCAAACTGTTCCACCCGTTCTTGTTGGGATCGGTGAGCCAATCATATACCGGCTGCTGTCCGCTCGTACGCAAGACGATACCCTTTGTCGCCACAGGAAACCGCACCCCATAATTACGCTGACAAAAACCGGCGATTTCTGCATCACTGCCTTTCTCTTGCTCCTTGAAATCGTTGGAAGGAAATCCAATGATCTGCAGCCGGTCAGCAAATCGATCCTGCAGTTGTTGCAATTCTGCATATTGTTCGGTGTATCCACAATCACTGGCCGTATTCACCAGCAACAGATAACGACCCTTGTAATCGGAAAATGATAAGCTGTCTGCCGTGAGCGTCTGCACGGAAAGATCATAAAAGGAAGATTTTGGCTCGATGCCACTGCGCATCAAGACGGTTGTATTCTTACCGGATAGACGTGTCATCCACATCAAAGCCGGATAGATGGTGCGAAGAACCTTTTGACGAAAACTCATTTGACTATTGCGTTGACTGATGCCGACATAGGCAAAAAATCCGGCGATGATGCTGATCAATACCAACAAGATGGATCTTCCTTTGTTCATCGGATCATTTTTTTGAGCAATCCCAATTTACCGGTCAGTGGCGGATACTTGATAGCCGGATCAAACCAGGTGGGAGTATGCATGACAGATTTAAGATGACTGAATACATCAAATCCAAACTTTCCGTGATAGGCACCCAATCCGCTGGCACCCCTTCCGCCGAACGGAAGATGCGTGTTCGATAAATGCCAGCTGGCATTATTCACACAAGCCCCACCTGCCGGCACCGCACGCAACCAGCGTTCCGCTCGAGCATTGTCCTCTGTAAACACATAAAATGCCAACGGATTGGGATGGCGCTCAATAATTCTTCTGGCTTCCTGAAAATCATCGAAAACCAGAATGGGCAGTAACGGACCAAAGATCTCTTCATTCATGATGGGGGCATCGACAGAAACTTCTTCCAGAAGTGTAGGCTCAATGAAAAGATCATCGCGATCGTGTCGGCCTCCAACGAGGGCGTTGCCATCTTTCAGATAACCCACCAAACGATCGAACTGACGAACATTGACAATACGCCCGAACCCATCATTTTTTTGCGGAACGGATGAGTAGAATTTCCCGATCGCAATTTTCATTTCATCAATGAACTTTTCACGGACCGACCGGTGTACGAGCACATAATCAGGTGCCACGCAAGTCTGACCGCAGTTCAGAAATTTCATGGAGGCGATTCGGCGGGCGGCTACTTTCAGGTTGGCATCCGATTCGACAATGGTTGGACTCTTTCCGCCCAACTCCAGCGTAACAGGCACCAGTTTATCGGCCGCCATTTTATAAACGATCCGTCCCACCGTTGTACTGCCGGTATAAAACACATGGTCAAAGGCAAAGGATTGCATCAGATCCGGGACGACCCTTGCTCCATCCCCTGTCACATACAACACCTCATCGGAAGAGAATGCCTGCTCAACGATCGAGCGCATCACTTGCTCGGTGGCTGGAGTGAACTCGCTGGGTTTGAGCACCGCCAGATTGCCTGCGGCTAAGGCAGCTACGAGCGGATTGAAAAGCAATTGCACCGGATAATTCCAAGGTGCCACGATGAGTACCAATCCCAATGGCTCCGGATAGATATAACTTCTCGAAGGCCAATTAAGCAGATTGGTGCGGACCTTACGCGGCCGCATCCATTTTTTCAAGGAACCGATGGCTTCATTCAGTTCCGCCAGTACCAGCCCGATCTCAGAACCCCAAGCCTCTTCCCGACTTTTCCGAAGGTCTTTATGCAAGGCTTCATAAATAGCTGACTCATGCTCGAGCAGGGCTTTTCGCAACCGTATCAGTCGCTCGCGTCTGTTCTCGAATGAATTCGTTTCACCATTGATCACCCGATCACGCATTTTTTGTAGCTGTGCTATATCCGCCATTCGACTAATTTTAGGACAAGTTAGATAAATCTATGCCGATGACGGACGAACACTTCATGCGACTGGCCCTTCGAGAGGCCGAATGTGCCTTCGAAGCAGATGAAGTGCCCATCGGTGCCATCGTGGTCATGAATGAGAAGGTAATCGCCCGCGGTCATAACATGACAGAAAAACTCTGCGACCCCACTGCGCATGCAGAAATGATCGCCCTCACCGCCGCATTCAATGCAATGGGGAGTAAATACCTGCCGGAGGCAACGTTGTACGTAACCATCGAGCCCTGCGGCATGTGTGCCGGGGCCTTATACTGGAGCCAGATTGGAAGAGTGGTCTTCGGGGCTGGCGATGACAAAAGCAGTTATCGCCGAAATCAGCCTGGCCGTTCTCCGTTTCACCCGTCCACGGCACTCACCGGTGGCATTCTTTCTGATGACTGTGCGCAGTTGATGAAAGACTTTTTTTATCAAAAACGCAAGTGATCATGACGCATATGCTATTCAAATTCGAATCACAAGTTAAAATCAGACTTAAGTGATTTTGGGCTCAAAAGAGTTCACCCGGCTGAAAACCTAGGCAAATACCCATTTAATACTTAAAATTTTAGAAATAAGTCTATTTTAATAATAGAAAAGGTATATTAAAGTTTTCCATCAAATGCTAAATTATAAATCCAACAAAATGGGAACTGCCCTCTATCTACGTATTATACAATCGACATACACGTACCTGATGGTGTGGGTTGTTGGAATCTTACTTTCAACCGATATCTGCGCACAAAACACTCCCCTCCGGAAAGACAGTTCGAAATCAGATAAAATGTTAAGTAGTACAGCAGGAGGCTTCGGTATGAATCGAAAATCACTGAGGGATTTCAATAAAAACATCCCGAATGGGTTTGCATTCATCCAGGGCGGAACATTCTTTTACAAAGATAATAAGTCGATAGAGCATAAGCCGGCCACTGACACCAATCTTCTGTTAACTTTTAATCAACCGAAGCGATACTCCCTTGCGAGTTTTTATTTATCCAAAAAAGAGGTCACGAATGCAGAATATCGAAAATTCGTTGATTGGGTGATTGATTCGATTGCATTGACCATGCTGGCAAAAAAGGATCCTCGCTTCTATGCCGACACCATGCGAAAAACACTTAACTGGTCGCTTCGTCGGGAAGCTAGGGATACAAGTCAAATGAGCAGTCTCTATCCGCTTTACTTCCTACACACACCGCAACGGGACTCAAGCATCAAAGGATACCAGATCGATCCCAGTTACGTATTGTATCGAACCGAAGTGGCTAATAGTGAAAAAGGAAAAATGATATCAATTTACCCAGACACGCTGTCCTGGATACGCGATATACCCTTTTCATATAATAATGACCCGCTCTCTAAACGTTATTTTTCGCATGCCGCCTTCAATGATTATCCTGTAGTCGGAGTTAGCTGGGAACAGGCAAATGCATATTGTGATTGGCTGAGCCAGAGAATGGGGATGTCGTGTAGACTGCCCAATTTGCTTGAGTTTTTATACGCCTACATCCCTGAAGAGGCGAAGGAGGGTGTTAAAATAGGGAATGTAAAGCAGGTAAAGAGTACCCAGCGATTTTTCGCTTACCCATGGGGCGTAGGTGCCGGGATTGAAGTCATGGATAAAAAAGGAAATTACTTGGCAAATTTTGGTCCCATCATTGATGAATACGGGGCCATGCTTAAGAGCTATGCTGGGGATGGGGCGTTTTATACTGCCAAAGCCGGATCTTATCCGGCAACCTCAAAAGGATTGTATGATCTGGCTGGTAATGTTTCAGAGTGGATTAATCATAGTCTTTCTTCAAACTTTATACTGAATGAACTGTATGTTGCCGAAAGAGTTGCGCAAAACAAAGAATACAACCCTCCTTCAATTGACACGAACGGAAAAATTTTGTACAATATAATTGCGCCAAACTTTGACTCAATCGTCCACACCTTATTCGAGATCTATAAGTATCCTGAAGCTAGAGCGGAATGGGTTCGCATGGGAAAGCCAAAAAAAATCGAGGAAACGCAAGATCTGATGGACTATTTAACTCACACGATTTATATAGTATTGAAGCAAACTCATAATATTCTGACCAGCCATGCCATGTTGGAAAAAATGAGTGAGCCCAAAGCAGTGATGGGAGGCTCTTGGAAAGACGGAGCGGCACTCATGCAGTTCGGAGAAATGCAGGCCTACCCTGCCAGCGCCAAGCACTGCACGATCGGCTTCCGGGTGGCGATAAGTCGTACCGGTCTGTAAACCGGCGAAAGTTAACTGCTTGCAATAAGAAATTTAGTGACCTAAGTAAGTAGAAGTCCGGGGTCAGTTCTAATAAGCTAACCTCCGAACTACGTACATTTGTCCCCTAAATCATATCCCATGTCATTCACCCTTCCTGCTCTCCCTTATAGTCACGATGCGCTAGAACCGCATTTCGATACACTTACCATGCAGATTCATCATGGCAAGCATCATCAAGCCTATGTCGACAACCTGAATAAAGCCATCGCCGGCACACCGCACGAAGGAAAAACCATTGAAGAACTGGTGGCACAAGCCGGATCGATCTCGGTTGCGGTTCGCAACAATGGTGGTGGTCACTGGAATCATACCTTCTTCTGGGAAAGCCTGTCCCCGAATGCGGGTGGCAACCCAACGGGCGCCCTGGCCGATGCCATCAACAGTGCCTTCGGATCATTCGATGTCTTCAAGGAAAAATTTGCCAATGCCGGTATGACACGCTTCGGTAGTGGATGGGCCTGGCTGATCGTAAAAGACGGTAAGCTGGAGATCTGCTCCACACCCAACCAGGACAATCCACTGATGGATGTTGCTGAAGTTAAAGGAACACCGCTTCTCGGTGCTGATGTATGGGAACATGCGTACTACCTGAAATATCAGAATCGTCGCGCTGAGTATCTGGCAGCTTTTTGGAATGTGGTAGACTGGAACAAAGTAGCCGGTCGCCTCTGATCAAAACATCAATAACACAGTGATCCCGACAGTTCTTGTCGGGATTTTTTTATGGTACCGGATCCCATCCGCTACCACCCCAGGGGTGACAGCTTACAATACGACGGAGTGCCAACCAAAATCCCTTGAAGGGCCCGTGTTTTTTCAGTGCTTCCACTGCGTAATGACTACAGGTGGGTTGGTATCGACATTTGGGTCCGATGATCGGTGAGATCACCCATTGATAGATCCGGATCAAGAGGATCAAGGGCCACCCGAGGAGATAAAATAAAAAAATGCGCAGCTCCTTCATCAACTAAAAATCTTATCGATCAATTTAATCATGCCCTTCTGCACAGAACTGAAATCAGGTAGTTCCTTTCCTGTGTAGAGAATGAAAAGATCCATACCCTGCTGCTTCTCCTGCAGTCGGTCTTTCCAGCGTTGCTGATCGAGCCGATAGGCTTCCCTGATCAGTCGTTTGACACGGTTGCGATCGACTGCTTTTTTGAAATTACGCGAAGGCGCTCCTACTCCGATCTGTATGCCGGGCGACGGCCGAAACAGATAGAAAGCCCGAAAGTCCTCTGTATGCACACGCTTGCCCGATTGAAACAACGCGTCAATAGCCTTGCGACTTTTCAAGCGTGCTTGTCGGGGGAATCGAAGATCGGGTTGCATACTAAATAAAAAAGCTCCGGAAGACCGGAGCTGTAAAAGTATTGAATCGGTACCGCCCGATTACTTCAGTTTGCGCTCGTCGGAAACCGTCAGTTTCTTGCGACCCTTGGCACGACGGCTGGCTAATACTTTACGGCCATTGGCTGTGCTCATGCGCTCGCGGAAGCCATGCACGCTCTTGCGGCGCTTACGGTGCGGTTGGAATGTACGTTTCATTTTTCCTGTTCAGTTTTCACGTTCGATCCGGCGGATATTCGCGGACCGGAATGGGGCCGGGAGAACGGCTCCGATCGGTTTGCCTGCCGGTCACCACACCTGCAGGTTTGTGAAAGGACGGCAAAGGTAAGGGATCGGGCCTAACTTTAAGGGGTAAAACTGAAAAATCAGCCGGGGACTCCCTTCGATCAATGGATTAAAGCCTCAGAAGCAAGCTGTTCGGAACGGACCGTCGAACCAAAAAACAGGGCTCCCTTCCGGTCGAACGAAGCCGGATCATCGGTCGTGTAAAAACGGACCGTGCCTGATTTTCCCAACCTCGACTCCATTTCAGGATGTCTTACCAGATACTCCGCCAGACTTCCGGCCACGATCGTGCCTTGTGTCAGCACTTTCTTGTCCGCCGGCAAATACTGGCGGATCTTGGGCTCCAGCAATGGGTAATGCGTACAAGCGAGCAGGATCAGATCGGTGTCCGCCGACTGAGCCAACAGCGCATCCAGGTCTTTCTTTACAAAATAATCAGCACCCGGACCGGCATGTTCCCCCTGCTCGATGAGCGGAACCCAAAGCGGACAGGCCTGCTGATGGACTTTCACCTCCGGAAAGAATTTGGCCATCTCCAGCACATACGAATCTGATTGAACCGTACCGGGTGTGGCCAGAATTCCAACATGTCCGGTATCAGTATGATGACCCATCACTTCAGCGGTCGGACGGATCACACCCAAGACCCGATTATCGGGTGCCAGCCGGGGAAGGTCTTCCTGCTGAATCGTTCGCAAAGCCTTTGCAGATGCCGTATTGCAGGCCAGGATCACCAATGGGCAACCCTGATCGAAGAACCATTTAACAGCTTGCAGCGTGTACTCATAAATCGTAGAAAAGGAACGATGGCCGTATGGGGCACGGGCATTGTCACCCAGATAGAGATAGTCATATTGAGGCAAGCGATCCACTAGGGAACGCAAAACGGTCAATCCGCCATAGCCTGAATCAAAAACACCGATGGGTCCCGTACGCATCATAGCTCAAATGTAATCCAATAAAAAAGCCTCCACAATGGGAGGCTTCTGAATCTGTTAATTCGTTTAGTTCTTACCGGCTGGCTTAGGAGTCGGTTGCTGTAATTGAGCGGGGATCTTGATACCCAGCTCAGTCAGTACAGACACGAGCAGGTTGTCCTGTTCAGGAGCCACCAACAGCGATTCTGGAGAAACCACGTAGGTGTACCCTTTTTTCTTGGCTACAGCATCGATGGCTTTACGAGCCTTGGTGATGTATGGCTCAAGAAATTCTTGTTGCTTGGACTGAAGAACTTGCTGGATGAATGATTCTGCCTGTCCGAGTTCGTCTTGGTAAGACTGTAACTCTTTACCGATGATATCACGTACACTCTTCGGCTTGGTGCTATCGGCGTACTCTTGCAATTTCTTCTGGTATTCGCTCTGGATGTAGTTGAGACGAGGCATGATCGAGTCTTTCACGAACTGCTGTCCGACCGTATCCAGATTCACTTTTTCAGCGGCCAGTTCAGGCATCAGACCGAGGATATCGTTTACACGCACATAACCGATCTTGGTGACTTGCGCGGCGGCTTGGTTTACAACAGCTCCGAAAAGGACCAGTGTCAGGATCAAAAGGGTTTTTTTCATGGTTTGTTTGTTTATCGTACGCCTAATTCTTTCAGAATGTCCTCACTCTTGTCGAGTTTGGGGTCGGCAAATATAATGGTAATTCCCTCACTTTTGTCGAAGACAAGCTCATAGCCACGGGCCACAGAGATCTTCTGTACGGCATTGAAAACCTTGTCCTGAATGGGTTTGATCAGCTCCTGTCTTTTCTTAAACAGGTCCCCCTCGAACCCGAAACGCTTCCGCTGCAGGTCACGCACCTCTTTTTCCAGCGCATACAACTGATCCTCGCGCTTTTTACGCAATTCTTCTGTGAGCATCACCTGTTCGGCTTCATACTCCCGGTACATCTTATCCAATTTGGATTGCTTACCGTCGATCTCTTTTTGCCAGTCGGACGCGATACCATCCAATTGAACCTGAGCCTCCTTATACGAAGGCATCTTGTCGAGGATGTAGCGCGTATCGATGATGGCATATTTCTGCGCCATCAATGCGCCGGCCCAGCAAAGGGTAAAGAGCAGAAAAAAGGATTTTTTCATACGGATGAATTTTATTCCGGTTCGAATCCGAGCATGAACGTGAAACGGGAGGCAGCTTTGAGTCCGGTTTGTCCGGGCTGGATCCGATCCAGACCGATACCATAATCAAATCCGAGCAAACCGAACATCGGAAGGAAGAAACGCATACCCGCACCCACGCTTCGACGCAGACGGAAGGGGTTGTAATCACGATAGTTGAACCAGCCGTTCGCCGCCTCGAAGAAGGTCATGGCATAGATGGTACTGCTGGGATTGGTGACCAGCGGGAATCGCATCTCGAGCTGATATTTATTGAAGATCGTGAAGAACTGACTGGCACTTTGCTGATCAGGATTGATGGTGGGATCTGAATTCTGATACACGGGATATCCGCGATGTGCCACGATATCAAATCCGAGCAGACCGAAGTTGTTGGTGAGTCCGGCATCCCCCACCTGAAAACGTTCGAAGGGAGAATAATCCAAGGCCCGGTTGTATCGACCCATGAAACCATACTTGGCCGCGATCTTCAATACGAATTGACGATTCTTTTCTGCACCCAAGGCCTTTCCGATCGGCACAAACCACTCAGCCCCGAAACGCCATTTGTGATACTCCGGGTTACGGTATTTGTTGTTGGTGGTTGCGATGGACTTATTGAACAGTGAATACGGCGGTGTGAACTGAACACTCGACGTGATGTTCGATCCGCTCGTCGGGAAGATCGGATTGAATACGGAGGAACGCTGCAGGGTCAGTTTGAAGCTGACGTTATTAGAGGTACCGTTCGTAAAGTTCTGATCGAAGATCGGGTAGTTGCGCAGCACATACTGCGTGTAGTTGAATGTGTACACCAAACTGAAATAGTCATCCGGCCACTTCAGCTGCTTACCCAATGAAATCGAGAAACCGGTTGTCTTCAGGAAGTTGGTATCCGAACGGGCTCGATCGATGGTACCGGTGAACGGATCGAATGCGTTCGAGAACTTACTGTTGTTGAAAGAGATCGTGAATGAGTTGCGTTTCTTTCCACCCAGCCAAGGCTCGGTAAAGGAAGCGTTGTAGGAACGGTATGCGCGTCCGTTGGATTGAACCCGTACACTGAGTTTTTGTCCGTCTCCTGTGGGCAATGGATCCCAGGCAGATTTTTTCCAGATGTTGCGAATAGAAAAGTTATTGAAAGTGACACCCAGTGTTCCGGTCAGACCGATACCACCACCCCAACCGGCAGAGAGTTCCAATTGGTCAGAACTTTTCTCTTCGAGTTTCCAGTTGATGTCCACCGTACCGTCTTCCGGATTCGGAACCACACCCGGATTGATCGTTTCCTGATTGAAGAATTGCAGGTTACCCAATTCACGTTGAGAACGGATCAGATCGGCTCGGCTGAATAACTCTCCGGGGATCGTACGAAGTTCTCGACGCACGACATAGTCTTTTGTTTTTTCGTTACCGGCAATGGTCACGTTCTTGATACGGGCTTGCGGACCTTCCATGATCCGGATCTCGTAATCGATGGTGTCACTATATACAGCCATCTCCACCGGTTCAGCCCGGAAGAAAAGATAACCATCGTCCATATAGTAACTGCTGATATCACCGCCCTCCTGAGAAGCTTCCTTACCCAAACGCTTGTTCAAGGTAGCAGCATTGTACACATCTCCTTTGTTGATCCCCAACAATACATTCAACAGCGAATCACTGAATTTAGAGTTCCCCTTCCACACGATGTTTCCAAAATAATACCGACGACCCTCGTTCACCTTGATATCAACATTCAGATTTCCTTTGGAGGTCAGGTATTGTGTGTCCGCTAAAATTTGTGCATCGCGGAAACCCATTTCATTGTAATAGTTCAGCATCCGCTCCTTGTCCTCTTCGTATTTCTTGTCATCGAATTTGGCGCCACTGAAAAGCTTGAAACGGAAATAGGGATCCAACAACTGTTTGGTACGCGATGGCGTCAGGAATCCCCATTCTTTCATGTACGAACGGAACGAAAGCGGTTCGGTGGTTCCGTACGGACTGCTTGACAGGTCGGGGCGAAGTGTCAGTCTCGACATTTCCTTGGTTCCCTTCAACCGACGTTTCAATTTGAATCCATCCACACGATCGTTTCCGAAAACACGAACCTCATTGATTCGAACTTTATTCCCCTTGTTAACGATGATCGTGAGCGAATTGGAGTTGATAAAGGTCGGATCCGGTTTTTCCTCGATACGAACGGTTACGTTCCGATATCCCTTCTCCATGAAATGCTTGGTGATCTTCTCGGTCACTTCCCGACGGGTGTTCTCCGAAATGATCGTCTGCTTGGTCAGCACCACTTTGGTGAGGATATCTTCTTCCTCCGTCTTTCGGATTCCGATGAATTTGTAACTGCCCAAACGCGGCCGCTCCTGCACATAGATCTCAAACCAAACCTTATCGCCTTCTACGCGCGTGGCATAAATGCGGATGTTAGAGAAGAGCTTTTGCCTCCAAAGATTGTTGATGGCCTTCCCGAAGATCTCGGAACCGGGATGAATGAATTTATCGCCGGGTTGCAGGTTGGCGATCGAGTAAACGATGGCCGTATCTGAATACTGAATACCCGTGATGTCAATGCCACCAATGGTGTATTCCTTGACGATCTTGGCATTGGACCATTCGATCAATTTGGGATCGACGGAGGTAGGGGCTGTCGTATCACGTATCTCCTGTGCTTCCAAGCGGAACACAGCCAGTATCGCGACCACCAGGGCCCAACTTGTTATACGCATCATCCGGTTCTGCATCAATTCGAGGGGGGAAATTGCAATTAATTATCTGTCAGTTAGTTAGTTCTTCCTGCCGGAAGGAGGGCAAATTAACGGATATTCCTGAAAGTCTTTGTTAAAACACCCCTTAAGGCAGCTGTTCGGAGGTTTTTCCAAAGCGTCGTTCACGCTGCTGATAATCCATCAGGGCCTCGTACAAATGCTGGCGTCGAAAATCAGGCCATAGTGTATCCGTGAAGTATAACTCGGCATAAGCCAACTGGTAGAGCAGGAAATTACTGATCCGATGCTCTCCGCTGGTTCGGATCATGAGTTCCGGGTCAGGGAATTTTTGAGTTGCCAAGTGGTCGGAGATCGTCTGCGCATCGATCGATTCGGGCCGTAGTTCTCCCGCCAGTACCTTATCGGCCATTCTACGAAAAGCCTGGGTGAGATCCCAGCGGCCGCTGTAGCTCAAGGCCATGATCAGATGCAATTGGTCGTTTTCTGCTGTCAACTCCAATGCTTCGGTCAGTTCCTGCCGGGCCGTGGGTGGCAGCATGGAAAGATCACCGATGACATGCAAACGGATGCCGTTCTTTTTCAGCTGTTCTACTTCTTTGCGGATCGTGTTGACCAGCAGTTCCATCAATCCGCTGACCTCGGCCTGGGGGCGGTCCCAATTCTCCGTAGAAAATGCATATAAGGTCAGATAACGGATGCCCCATTCAGCGCTAGCCTCCACAACGTCGCGAACACTCTGTACACCATGTAAATGGCCGAACAGGCGATCTTCTCCTCTTTCCTTAGCCCAACGTCCATTACCATCCATAATGATGGCAACGTGTTGCGGCAATTGTGCCTTGTCGATCGGTGTGAATTGGTCTGCCATAAAAAACCCCCTCGAGAGGGGGCACAAAATTACCAAGGTATTTCTGAATTAGGTGAAATCTAATTCGCGGTGGGGCAACGGTAGCTCTGCAGGTTGAAACTCACGTGCAGCATGGCCGTCACGAATTGGTCCTTTTGGCGGCTGTTTCCACGCTGGCGACCGGGTATGCCTACACGGGGACCGAGCTCATAGGATCGATCGCTCATGAGATAACCGACCGATTGACTACCATCCGGATTTAACGGGAATACAGCCGGATCCACATAGGTTTTGCTGACATCATCCAGATAATCTGTGTTGGTAAACCGATGCAATACCTCCAACCCGATATTGATGCGATCATTCAATGAATATTTGATACCACCACCGAAGGGGATGCAGAGAGCTGTTGTGCCGTAGGTTTTACGGTCAGGATACAGCGCACTGCCCTGTCCCTCTGTTCCAAGCGGACGCAAAAAAATCTTTTCATCCAACAAATAAGCATACGGATCGTAGCTGAATACCCCCGCTCCGAACGTGATGTAGGGAGTGAAACTGTATTCAGGTTTCCCGGGCATGAAACGGAAAAAATTGAAATCGCCCTGTACTGTCAGCTCCCAAACACGGCTGTTGAAGCTGAGATTTCGGCTGTTCATGTATTTGTTGTGGTCGTTGTAGATATCCGAATAACCCAGCTGGGCAAAAGAGATACCCACCCGAGCGGCGATGTAATTGCTTAGATTCTTGCGGAAAAAGGCCGTGGCGGCAACTTTGGGACGGTTCAGATTGGCCCGAGTATTCAGGTCTCCGAAATAATGTCCGGCGCCCACCCCGAAACCAAACTCGCCTTCCTGAACGATGGGGTCCTGGGCCTGTACCGTAGCGAGGCTGATCAATCCAGCGATAACCAGCTGATAAACAATACGAAAATGAAATTTCATGGGATCGATTTACGTTCCGATGGGATAAGAACGACGAAGGTAGCCAATTTCTTGTGCGGATCAGTTTCGCTTATCCAGTCCCCAGGTCAATTTATTACGCAGGGTCTGCAGGAAATTATCCTCGCTCAATCGCAATAAACCCAGGTCGAAGAATTCTTTTCTAACAGCCAGCTGAATGTCTTTGGAAATCACTTCCCGGCGGGCATCCAGGGAACAGATCACCTCTTCCGAACGACTTTCGATCTCAAAGGAGATCACGTTGGTATCCGGCACCACGATGGGGCGAACATTTAGATTATGTGGAGCGATCGGAGTGATGACAAAACTTCTCGAATCCGGAAACACGATCGGCCCCTGACAACTCAATGAATATCCCGTAGAACCAGTGGGGGTCGCAACGATCAATCCGTCTGCCCAATACGTATTCAAAAACTCTCCGTTCAGATAGGTATGAATCTTGATCATCGAGCCCTGATCCTTCTTGTGGATAGTGAATTCATTGAGGGCGTAGGGGACTTCACCGAACAAAGGCCGACTGGCATCGACATGGATGAGTGTACGGCGGTCTTCCACAAAGGAGCGCTGCACCATCGCCCGAATGGCACTGGGAATATCCTCTCTCCCGATACTGGCCAGAAACCCAAGGCGACCGGAATTGATGCCCACAATGTTGATCCGTTTTTCACGGATCAAGGATAGTGTATCGAGCAATGTACCATCCCCCCCAAAACTGATCAGAAACTCAACCTCCTCACTCAGGTCGCGCGCCGAGCTGAATTGTCCGACACCTTCCGGCAAGCGGATCGAACCGAGTAATTGCTCATAAAAGGAACGGTAGATAACGGGACGAATACCTTGATTCTCCATTTCATCGAACAGCAATTGCCATTCGGCTTGCTGATCCGGATCGTAGACCCGGCTGTATACGGCCGCTTGCATCATCAGAATGGATACTTCCTGTGTAAAAATAGACCGTTTTCACCGAAACGGTTGACGGAATACTCGAACCGGAACAACAGATCATAGAAGAGCAGGATATCGATACCCACACCTCCTGCATACATAGGCGTATTCGCCAACCGGCCACGTAAACTCAACTCCGGATCATGTACATATCCTGTCTGCAAAAAAGAACGAGCCATGAGTCGAATGGGAACCGTTGCCGGGTCCTTCCCTTTTTTATACGGAATCCGAATCGTGTGACGAACCAGCTCGCGCGTGAGAAACAACCGGACCAACCCCCCTGCTACCCCATCGACCACATAGTATTCATAGCCGGATACAAATTGGTTGCCATATCCGAGCATTCGCCGGTTGATGAATGGTTGATCGAAAGGAGACTTGATTCCCGCATACATACCCAACGCCAGTGACCATTTTTTATCCAGCGGCCAATGCATCATGCCCTTTGCATGCACCTCCCAAAGATCCATCGGTGTTCCTAGTCCCGACCTCGACAATTGCAACTGCGCCAGCGGACCTTTTCGGGGATACGGCAAGTGATCGACCCGCTGATAATTCAGCACATAATAAAAACCCGGATACCGTATGCTGCCGCCACCCCCGGGAAAATAAGTTGGATTACGACGGTACACAGTATCGGATACACGCTCCGATTTCCACTGAAATCCGAACGTGTGTCGGGTGTTGATACGGGGTCGATATTGCAACTCACCGAATGCTAATATCTGTTGACGTAAAAAAAGATCGGGGTCGCGCAAAAAAACCTGTTTGTCTTGACTCGTCTCTACATTGACCTCATGATTACGACCCATGCTGAATCCCACGCGCAAGCCCCATCGCATCCGCTTGTCGATATAAGGTCGTTCATACGACAAAGAGAGTTGTTGTGTATAGCCGCCCAAAACGGTTACATTGGTACGATCACCCCGCCCGGTTGTATTATTCAAAAATAATTGCGCTCCATAATTGACACGGCGCAAACTGGCCCCTTGCTCGAACAACCACTGATTCAGGTTTCGATCGACCGGATCGAAGAATAAAGCAGGATAAATATTGAACCGCTCCTTCACACGCACAATCACCTGCACTCGATTTTGAACGATCGAATCCGCATACACTGTTACCTGCTGGAACAAGGTCGTATTCATCAATACGCGTTTCGCCTCCTCGAACCAGCTGACCAATTGAGGAAGCTGACAACTGTCGCCAACGGCAAAAGGAAGTTCGCGTATCAGTATGTGCTCCCGTGTATGTCGATTGCCTTCGATACGGATCGAATCGATGTACAAAAGCGGCAAGGCCGGTGAATAGGATGAATGTCCGGTTAGATCCGCCGGTTGGGCGGAAAGGGATGACGAAACTGAAAGCAGTAGAAGAAAAAACAGCACCCAATGCCGCCGCAAAAAAATCGAACGAAAGACGCTACACATTTAAGTAGGTCATGAGGTTGTCGAAATTGCTACGCAGCTGATTCGTGTATAATTCCTCTCCGAAAAAGCAGACCACGTTGTACTCATAACGCTGAAACGTAGCCACGATATCCGATATCTCGGGTTTATTCAGTCGGATGGTGACCGATAACTGTCCGCTCTCCGGCAGTATCCGGGTATTCAATTGAGTGATCTGTGCATCGTGTGTTTCAACTAACCGACTCATTTCACTGAATGCATATTGCCGCGGCTCCATTTCCAGCACCAGCAAGCCACCGGGCTCTTCCAATCGCATGAAGGAAGCCAGTGCCCGGATCAGATCCGAAGGCAATAAGGTGCCGATCAATTCCGAATCCGTAGAAACAACCGGTATCAAGGAGAGATGCTGTGCGGAGGCCAATTGTACCGCCATCAAAATATGATCGTCTGCCTTAACAGAAAGCGACTGCCAAAGGGTTTGACAGGCATCCAAGGTCTGCTGATCGTCTTCTACCGACTGAAGCGCAGATTCGCTGACCAATCCCACAAAAGCAGGACCCTCCGTTATAGGTAAATGCATGACCTGATGATCGGCCATTACATTCAAGGCCTCGAACACCGTATCGGCCGGACGTAAAAATGGTAGAGTCTGTGAAAGGAGTTGACGACAGAGCATGTAGATCGACTTCCCCCCAAAAATACGGTAGTGAAGCGATGTAACTTGTTAATGCGGAACTACTGGGTTCGGGAATCGTTGCAAGAAGGCTGCGAGAATGCGATTGAACTCATCAGGCACCTCCATCATCGGGGCATGACCGCATTTGTCGATGAAATAAAGCTCACTGTTCGGGATCAAACGCTTAAACTCCTCGCCCACGAACGGCGGGGTAACAATATCATTATTCCCCCAGACCAGCAAGGTGGGTAAAGAGATCTTGGACAATTCATTGCCCAGGTTATTCCGGATGGCACTCTTGGCCAGGGCAATGATCTTGATCACCTTCAACCGGTTGTTGGTGATACTGAAAACCTCATCCACCAACTCCTTTGTAGCCGTTGCAGGGTCATAAAAAGTCTGCTCGGTTTTCTTCTTGATATAATCGTAATCACCTCGCTTGGGATAGCTATCACCCATGCCGTTCTCGAATAAACCAGAACTGCCTGCAAGGGTCAATGACCGAGCCCGGTCTGTATGCTTCAGCAAATAAACCAATGCCACATGTCCGCCTAACGAGTTCCCCATCAGGTGCACATCTTTCAACTCCAGTGCCTCTAAAAATTTGTGCAGGTATTTAGCCAATCCGCCGACTGAAGTATGCAACAGGTCCATGTCCAGCAACGGCATCAAAGGCACGATCACCCGATGCGTATGCTTGAAATGTTCGATCACCCCGGAAAAATTGCTGAGGTTACCGAAAAGACCGTGTAGGAGAACCAATGGTTGTCCGACACCCTCATCGATAAAGTGGAACTTCTTGAAATCCTTGATCGCGTAAGACATACTAACTGCAGGGCAAGCCCTTCGTTGCTAAAATAGACTTTTTGGAACAAATGAGACCTAAACAGAAAATAACTGAAAATGAATTCTACAGAACAGACACCGACTGCGGAACTGTTTTGAAATATTGCTCCAGGGAATCATAGACATCTTTCCCGCCCGGGATCCATCTACCCATACCTTGAAAGAGCTCCATAAATAACGGTTGGATAGTCTGCAGATAATACGATTCCTGCACATCAGTTGCAGACACCACACCCGCCCACTGCAATCCCTGAAAAACCGCAGCCGAGAGGCTGAGCAACAATGCCAGATATAATATAGCACCCGATAACCGGTTGATGGTTCCCAGTTGAGCCAACTCCAATACACCCTCAAGCGCTTTGGCACCCAATCGAACCAGGATCACCACGCCAATCAGGATGGCAAGAAAAGCGACCAAAGGCACCCACCTGTCCGACACCGACACAAGTTCACCCAACCATCCTGCCACCATTGCACTGAACTTGAATGCAAGAAAAATACCGAGCCAGATGGAGACAAACGAGAACACTGCGAGGATCAGTCCGCGTTGATAGCCCAGATACAAAGCCGCCAGGGCCAATAGTGCTATGATCAGATCGATGCCCATCAGGAAAATTCGACGATCATTTCGCCGACAACATCTCTTTTATAAGAGCCGACAACGTTTTGCCGTCCACCTTACCGGAAAAAACCTTGTTGGCTACACCCATGACCTTGCCCATATCGGCCGGACCACTTGCACCAACCTCCGTGAAGATCTGTTTCAATCCGGCACGCAATTCTTCTTCCGACATTGGCTTGGGCAGAAACCGTTCGATCACGGCGATCTCTTCCGACTCTTTTGTCGCTAATTCAGGTCGATTCTGTTGTTGAAAGATCTCCAACGCATCTTTACGTTGCTTGACCATTTTTTGCAACAATTTGATCTCAGCTGCTTCGTCCATTTCGGCAGGTGCCCCTTCTGCGGTCTTTGCTACCAAAATCGCCGCCTTGATAGCACGTAAACTTCGAAGCGCCGCTTCATCTTTATTGAGCATGGCCGTCTTCAATTCGGCCATAATGTTTTTCTCGAGTGACATGGTATCAGGCTTTATTGTTGGCTAATTGTTTGGCACGGAATGTTTCGTAAAACTCTTTGGCAAAGGCCTTCATCTGCTCCACCTGATCGGCATACTGCGTCGCGCGACCATAGGTATCGGCCATCGTCATCAGCGTCTGATAATAGAAATCGGCCATCTCATCCACCATCATCTGCTGCGTCCACAGATCGATGCGCAAAGCGGCTTTATCGGCCCCGTCCCAAAAAGAGACCATCATTGCCTTTGCCTTCTGAAATTGTCCATCACCGGCATCACTTGCCGCCCATTGAATATCGTTAGGTACCCGCTTCTCGTCCAGTCCCACCTGGATCGTGATCGTTGATTGCTGCATAATTAAAATTGAACCGCAAAGCTAACTCAATCTCGGCGCGCCGCCGCCAGCATCGACCCCCAAACTCCTTGTGCCGTCCGATCCCAGCTAAACGACTCCGCAACCGAACGGCCTTTTTCGACCAATCGTCGGCGAAGCGATTCATCGATGTACAAGCGGCTCATCTGATCTGCCAAGGCGGCCGGCTCTTTTGGATCAGCATAAAGAGCTGCCTCCCCGGCGATCTCCTGCATCGACGTACCTGCACTGGTGATCACCGGCACATCGGAGCACATGGCTTCCAGTACCGGCACCCCGAATCCTTCATAGAATGAAGGGTAAACAAGTGCATAGGCCGATGCTGTGAGTCCGACCAACACATCGAGATCCACATAACCCATCAATACCACATCCGATCGGTATTTATAAGTCGCCAGTAACGATTCAAAATCTCCGGAATGCCAGGCCATCCGTCCCGCCAGCACCAACTTAAAATTGCTTTGCTGTCTTTTTTTGAAGAGTGAAAACGCCTTCAATAAACCGATCAGATTTTTTCGGGGATGGATCGCACCCGTATATAAAAAAAACTCCTTCCCCTCAGTATATCTGTCTTTAATGGCGGTACGCTCAGTAATCTCGAACGGATGAAAGACCGGTTTTGCGGCACTGTACACCACATCGATCGCATCGGGCAACATTCCATACATGTCAACCAACTGACGCTTTGAGGTTTCTGAGACGGTAGCGACTCGCTGCACCTTTTTCAAAAACCGCGGGGTGTATTTCCGATAATAACGACCGATCGAGGCAGGCAGCCAGTGACGGTCCTGCAAAAAAGCCAGATCATGTACAACCAAGCATTGTGGAACCTGCGTGCGCAATGAGGCGATGCCATCCGGCGACACAAAAAGATCGGCCTTGAATTGCTTTAATACGGGGGGAATGCGCCAATCGTACCACAATTTCCACAACAACGGGTGACGGGCCGGTGGGGGAAGTATCCGCAGGGAAACATTATCTGGCAGCTGAAGATCGGCAGGCGGCCGTCGGTCAAACAAAAACAGAAACTGATGATCTGGCTGCGCCAACGCGATACGCGAAAACACCTGCTCCTTGAAATACCCGTAACCTTCCCGTAAGCCTTCCGTCCAGAACCGAGTATTGACAACGATGCGCATGGCGGCAAAGGTAGCCACGGCGGAATCCTTATATTTGTCCTTTCACTTGAATTTTATGGATTACAATACCAGTCGCAACCACCTGATGTTGCGTGAATACGGTCGTCATATACAACGCATGGTAGAGCACATTCTGACCATCGAGGACACCGAAAAACGGCAACGAAATGCACAGGTGATCGTGGAGACCATGGGCATTCTCAACCCCCAGTTGAAAAATGTAGAGGATTACAAACAAAAATTCTGGGATCACCTTTTTGAGATCTCTGATTACTCGCTTGAGGTTAAATCACCCTATCCCATCCCCACCCGTGAAGAGGCAAAGGCCCGACCTAAGCCCCTTCCCTACCCCCGACGCTACCCTCGCTATACCCATCTGGGCAAAAACCTGGAACTGGTGATCCAAAAAGCCCTGGAGGCTGAGGATGCGGACAAAAAGCAAGGTTTCGCCAACGCCATCGCTTACTACATGAAACTTGCCTATAACAACTGGCATAAAGAACTAGTGGCTGATGATGTGATCCAAAGCGAGATGAATGCGCTGACAGACGGACAACTCACCTTTACCAATACCCCGTATGTGAAAGCCTATCGCATGCAACCCGAGGGAAGAGGTGGTGGCGGATATGGTAAACGAGGAAAATTCCAGCCCCGTGGTGGTGGCGGAGGCGGTGGTCGCCGTGATATGCGCGGCGGATTCAAAAAGAAGCGTTACTGATCCGCATCAAGTATTGACGTTTCTTTGCCTATGGAATCTTCCCGAAATAAGCTCATTATCATCGCCGCTCCCTCCGGCGCCGGCAAAACATCGATCGTACGATGCCTGCTGGAACGTTTGCCCGAACAATTAGCCTTTTCTGTTTCGTGTACCACGCGTTCTCCGCGTCCCGGTGAAACCGACGGAAAAGAATATCACTTCACCACTGTAGAATCATTCGAATCCAAAATCGCGAAGGATGAACTCGCCGAATGGGAAATGGTGTATTTCGGAAAATATTACGGTACCCCTGTAAGCGAATTGGAACGGATCTGGCAATTGGGCAAAACCCCATTGTTGGACATAGACGTGAAAGGCGGATTGAATATCCGGAAACGTTATCCTGAATCCAGCCTGGCGATTTTTATCGACCCCCCGTCCCTGACTGAACTCTCCCGCCGCCTGCATGCTCGGGGCACGGAGACGCCTGAGTCGCTGGATGCCCGACTCAACAAAGCCACCTATGAAATGAGTTTCAAAGGAGAATTCGATCACGTGATCCTGAATGACGAACTGGATAAAGCTTGCAACGAAACGGAGAAATTGATTCGTAACTTTCTTCAAGCATAATATTCAATCCGATGAGCACCCTGCTTATCTTTTTGTTTACCCTGATGGGCATGGCCCTGCTGGCCGGCATCGAGATGTCATTTTACAGTGCCAACCGAATGGCATTGGAACTGAAGAGACGCAACTTCCCACAGGCGCTGAAACGACTCGAACCCTTCTTGGAATCACCCGCCCGTCTGCTGGGCACTACCTTGGTCGGCTCCCAACTGTTGTTGGTATTACTTGCCCTGCAGATCAACAAGGTGATGCAACCGCTCTGGAATTACGCCCATGTGGGTTCAGCCACCTGGCAACTGCTGATCGAAATCCTGCTGACTACCTTGATCGTACTCATACTGGCTGAATTCATTCCGCGTGCTTTTTATCGGTCCCGCGGGGAAATGGGACTGATCCGATCTTCCGGGATTCTGCGAACTGCGCATCAGCTCTTCTTTCCCATTGCCGCCGCCGCCATCGACACGGCTGAATGGTTGCTTCGACAAGTATTCGATGTGAGGATCAGAGAAAAAAGAGAGCCATTGAAACGAAGCGACCTCAAGCACTTGTTTCAGACGCCCATCCCCGAGGAATCGGATGAACTGCAGGCTCAACTGATCGAGAATGCACAGGAACTACCTAAGATCAAGATCCGTCAGTGCCTCGTGCCTCGTAAAGAGATCATCGGTGTGCCCCACACCCTGAGCACGGAAGAATTGCGTCAACGTTTTATCGAAACGCAACTCAGCAAGCTGATCGTGTACCAAAAAGATATCGATCACATCATCGGTTACGTGCACCAACTCGACCTTTTCAAAAATCCGCAAACCATCGATGAGATCATCCTTCCGATACCGGCCATTCCGGAAAGCATGAGCGCCACCCGACTGATCGGACAGTTCACCCGTGAACGGAAAAGTATCGCCTGGGTGGTCGATGAATTCGGTGGCACCGCCGGCATTGTGACCATGGAAGACGTCCTGGAAGAACTTTTCGGAGAGATCCGCGATGAATTCGACACAGAAGATTTCGTAGAAAAACAGATCGGTGAACGGGAATACATTTTTTCAGGCCGACTCGAACTGGATTACCTGGCCGATAAATATGATTTCACTTTCGACCACGAAGAGGCCGAAACCCTTTCCGGATACATCATCAACCACCACGATACCATACCCCGACAAAAAGAACGGATCATCATCGACGAATATGAGTTTGAGGTATTGCAGGTGACGGAAACCCGCATCGAGACCGTTCGTATGAAGCGGCTGCAATAACCCGCTGTATATTTGTGCCCCATGGCGATTACCGATTTCTTCAAGAAACGCACTCCCGATGAACAGGCCGAGATGAGCTTTCTCGATCATCTGGAAGAGCTCCGCTGGCACATCATTCGCTCGGTGATCGCCCTGCTGGTCTGCGCCATTTTTGTCTTTTCCTATTCCGACTGGGTAGTGGAAGACGTTCTGTTTGCCCCCACTCGCCCCGATTTCATCTCCGCCCGCTGGCTCTGCACCCTCGGAAAAAACATCGGTATCGGAGAAGCACTCTGCTTTCAGCCCATACAAGCACAATTCCTTGAAACCACGATGACGGGCCAATTCATTGCTTCCTTCACCCTGGCCTTCATCGGCGGCTTCATACTCGCCTTCCCTTACATCTTCTGGGAATTCTGGCGCTTCATTCGACCCGCCCTCTCCGAAAAAGAATTGAAAAAAACACGCGGCGTCATCTTCTGGGTATCGCTGCTCTTCTTCACCGGCGTTTTATTCGGCTACTTCATCCTCACGCCCTTCATGGTGAACTTCTACTTCAACTACAAGCTGAGCGCCCAGATCACCATCATGCCCTCGTTCTCCGATTATCTGGAAAATCTCATTTACACCACGGCGGGTATCGGTATATTATTTCAAATGCCGCTGCTGGTGATGCTACTCGCCCGCATCGGCATCGTCACCGCCACCTTTCTTCGGACCTATCGCCGACATGCATTCGTGATCATCCTGATCGCAGCCGCGATCATCACGCCCTCGACCGATCCGTTCAGCTTAACGATCGTGACCATTCCGCTCTACCTGCTGTTTGAAGCCAGTATCATTCTGGCCGGACGGGTGAATAAGGAGCAGAAAAAGGAATGGAGTTGAACCTAGTTCAGCAGTTGTAGAGATTAACAGGAGATCTTATTCACGCGATTTTGATGACGACCGCCTTCAAAAGCAGCCGTCATGAATGTCTTCATCATCTGAAGCGCCAAATCCTGGCTAACGAAGCGGGCCGGAATACAGAGGACATTCGCATCATTGTGCGCCCGGGCCAGTGCAGCCAATTCATCCAACCAACAGATGGAAGCGCGAACACCGGCATGCTTATTGGCGGTAATGGCTACACCATTCGCACTGCCGCAGATCAGAATACCAAATGCCGCCTCTCCTGATTCCACTTGTTCCGCTACCGGATGAGCAAAGTCGGGATAATCAACCGAGTCCATGCTGTGGGTACCATTATCTCTAACTACATATCCCTCACTTCGCAACCAATCAGCCAAGAATTGCTTATACGCATAACCAGCATGATCACTGCCGATCGAAATAGGCTTCTTCAAATCAAAACTCATACCTGATAATTTAACGCTGAATTGAAATTTTTACCATCTCAAGATCCAGGCGAAGATCAATGGTGCCACGATCGTCGCATCACTCTCCACGATATACTTTGGTGTTTGAATGTCGAGCTTACCCCAAGTGATCTTTTCATTGGGAACCGCTCCTGAATACGAACCGTACGAAGTGGTCGAGTCAGAGATCTGACAGAAGTAACTCCAGAACGGTACATCGTGCCACTCCAGATCCTGATACATCATCGGTACCACACAGATCGGAAAATCACCGGCAATACCACCGCCGATCTGGAAGAAACCGACGCCTTTTCCGCCCGAATTCTCTCGATACCAATCGGCCAGCCAGGTCATATACTCGATCCCACTCTTCACTGTACTCGCCTTCAATTCATTTTTGATCACATAACTGGCGAAAATGTTACCGGTGGTACTATCCTCCCAACCCGGCACGACGATCGGAATATTCTTCTCTGCAGCAGCCACGATCCAACTGTCCTTCGGATCGATCTCATAGTACTGCTCCAATTCACCACTCAATACGGTTTTATATAAAAATTCATGCGGGAAATAGCGCTCCCCTTTCGCTTCAGCATCCTTCCATTGCTTCACGAGATGTTTCTGCAAACGACGAAACGCTTCCTCCTCCGGAATACAAGTGTCCGTCACTCGGTTGTAATGATTCTCCAGCAGATCCCACTCTTCTTGTGGAGTCAGGTCGCGGTAATTCGGAATGCGCTTGTACTTCGAATGCGCCACCAGATTCATCACATCCTCTTCCAGGTTGGCTCCGGTACAGCTGATGATCTGTACTTTATCCTGACGGATCATCTCCGCCAATGAAATTCCCAGCTCAGCGGTACTCATCGCACCCGCTAGGGTGATCATCATCTTGCCGCCTTCAGCCAAATGCTTTTCATACCCTTTGGCTGCATCTACTAAGGCTGCTGAATTAAAGTGACGGTAATGGTGTTCGATAAATTGGGAAACAGGTCCACGTTGCATATTGATCGGTTTAAACCGCCTTCCGATCCCGAATGCCCGGGAGACTTTGCGGACCCCGCAAAAATAAAGCAGCCCCTCTCAAATAAGTTACCTTTAGGCATGCAACTTCCTAAATTCTTATTCGCATCCGCCTTCTTTCTGTCAACACTGACCGGCTATTCGCAATCGACGCCTTTTCGGACGGATACCGTCTCTGTTTCTGTATATGGCGGCAAACTCTTCGGTACGATGTTCATTCCGGATCGGATCGATCCGCCGGTTGTCTTGATCATCGCCGGCTCCGGTGCCACCGACCGAAACGGCAACACCGCCGGACTACCCGGAAAGAACAACTCACTCCTTCAGCTCGCGGATAGTCTCGCTCGTAACGGCATCGCTTCTCTTCGATACGATAAGCGAGGCATCGGACAAAGCCAGCGATCGCTGCAACGAGAAGAATCATTGGTCTTCGAACAAAATAGTGCCGACGCCCGAGTCTGGTTGCAATGGCTCTACGAAAAAGGATATCGGCGCATCTATGTGGCCGGACACAGCGAAGGATCACTCGTGGCCCTGCAAGCCGCACAGACGTTTCCGCTAAGCGGTCTCATCAGCCTCGCCGGTGCCGGACGACCGATCCAGGAAGTACTGCGCGAACAACTTTCCACTCTGCCCGATCCACTGAAAAGCAATGCCTTTACCTGTCTGGATACACTTTCCCTCGGCAAACGCATCAAAGAACCACCCATCGCCCTGTTCTCGCTATTCCGACCTGCGATACAGGATTATCTGATCAGCTGGATGAAGCTCGATCCAGCGAAACTGATCCAAACCACTAACTGCCCGGCACTGATCGTGCAAGGGGGGCAAGACATACAAGTATCGATTACCGATGCCCAACGAATGCATCAGGCAAATCCCAACAACCAACTACTCATCATCTCTTCAATGAATCATATTTTTAAATCGATCAACGATGCCTCACGGGCGACAAACATCGCCAGCTACACCGACCCGAATCAATTCGTAATGACCGAACTGATACAAGCCATGCATCGTTTCATTCGTCCCCTGAATTAATTTCGACACATGAAGACATTCTCCATATTGAGCCTGCTCGCTGTATTCTGCCTCGCCTGTGAATCACCCACTCCATCACCTACAAGAAAAAAAACTGCCTCTGCGATTCAAGACCCGGCCAATAAACCGAACCCCTATGTAACCGTCGATCTAAGTCCGCTCGACGTGACCTACTTCCCCGTTAACTTTCCAGCACAACTGAGCCCAACAGATAGAAACAAACCCCTTGCACGCGTACTGTATAGCCGACCACACCTGCAAGGGCGACATATTTTTCAAGATGTGGTACCCGCCGGACAACCCTGGCGACTGGGCGCCAATGAAGCCACCGAACTTGAACTATTCGAACCCGCGACCATACAGAACAAACGCATTCCCGAAGGTCGATATACCCTCTACGCCATCCCACAAGCCGGCGAATGGACGATCGTGATCAACCGAAAACTGTATACATGGGGACTCGATATCGATCCCGCTCTCGATGTAGCCCGCTTCACCCTGCCCGTACAAACACCCGACACACCGCTGGAATATTTTACCATCGCTTTCATGGGTACCGGAAACGAAGCCGAACTGCTGATTGGATGGGATAACAGCCTCGTAAAACTGCCTATCCGATTCGATCCATAATCGATCCGATCCACAACCTCCACTTATGTGCGGCCTCGCCGGAATACTCCAACCGAATCCACAGCAGTACCAGATCGGTGATCTGCAACGGATGACCGATGCCATCGCACATCGCGGACCCGACGGCAGCGATCACTGGCGATCTAACGACGGCACCGTACTGCTCGGACACCGACGGCTCAAGATTCTCGACCTCTCCGAGCAATCCAAACAACCCCTCCACTTCCAAGATCGATACACGATCGTACACAACGGCGAGATCTACAACTACCTGGAACTTCGACAAACACTTTCACAAAAAGGATATACGTTTCGAACTACAGGCGATACGGAAGTAATCACCGCCGCATATGACCATTGGAAAAAAGATTGCGTAGAACATTTCGATGGCATGTTCGCCTTCGCGATCTGGGACGAAAAAGAACAATCCCTCTTCGTTGCCCGCGACCGCTTTGGAGAAAAACCTTTTTACTACTCCTTACAAGAACAAACCTTTCTATTCGCCTCGGAAATAAAAGCCTTTTGGGCATTGGGTATCGAAAAAGAACCAGACCGACACATGGCCTTTCAATACCTGACGCTTGGCTATGTGGATGATCCCATCCAACCCGATAAAACCTTCTTCCGACACATACAGAAACTTCCTGCCGCACACACCCTCACTTACTCGGCCATTTATCGAAGTGCCCGGATCGAACGGTATTGGGACATCGACCTGCACCAGAAAGCATCAGATCTGTCCGACGCCGCCGCGCAACTCCGTTTCCGAGAACTACTTCAAACCTCCATCACCCGCCGACTAAGAAGTGATGTGCCCATCGCCTGCAGTCTAAGTGGCGGACTCGATAGCAGCACCCTGGCCAGCCTGATCAGTGAACAACTCGATCAACCACTTCACACCTTCACTGCCATTTTCCCCGGCTTCGAAAAAAGTGAGGAGGAAGCAGCCCGCGTGATCGCACAACGCATCAATGCAAAAGCAGAGATGATCGAGCTCTCGGATAATGATGTGCTTTCGGTAGCGGTTGAATGCCTTCAACAACAAGATGAACCCGTCGGCTCCTCCAGTGTTTTCGCTCAATACGCGGTTTACCGCGCGATCGCCCGGTCAGGAATGAGAGTGGTGATCGACGGACAAGGCGCAGATGAAACACTCGCCGGTTATATCCGCTATTATCACTGGTATTGGCAGGAATTATATCGGCAACGAAAATTAAAATCCTCCCAAGAGATACTATTTACAACGGCACTCGACACGCACCCAATCTTTACCTGGAAACACAAGCTTGCCGCCTTTTTCCCCGACGCAGCGGCAAGCCAACGAAAACGCGAATACCGTCAAGCCGCTCGAAACGATCAGGAACTGAACGATTCATTTAGAAAAGAACACCTCAACCAGTTACATCATGTACTGCCCGAACATCCCGGACTGAACGGTGCTCTTTATTTCAATACTTGTACACACGGTCTCGAAGAACTGCTCCGATACGCCGACCGAAATGCCATGCATGTGGGACTGGAAACACGTCTGCCCTTCCTATCACATGAATTGGTTGAATTCATTTTTTCACTCCCCTCCAACATGAAAATCCGCCAGGGCTGGCGCAAATGGATCCTCCGCCAATCGATGGAAAATCGACTGCCCCGTACCATCGCCTGGAATCCACAAAAGATCGGATACGAAACCCCGCAGGTGAAATGGATGCAACAACCCGACATGCAAGCAGCCATTCAGGCCTCCCGAAAAATTTTGGTCGACCAACAGATCCTTTCGCCCGGAGTGTTACAACAACCGATCCGGCCGACCGATATCCTGCAAGCACAACAAAAGGATTGGCGATATTTCTCCCTTGCCCAACTCTTTGACTGATTAATACTCATCTTTGCTTTCACAAATCAACCGCATGAAACCTGCTACTCAATTCATTCACGCCGGTGCACATCCCGATCCCACCACCGGTGCTATTATGACGCCCATCTTCCAAACATCTACCTATGTGCAGGAAGCACCGGCCACACATAAAGGATATGAATACGCGCGCAGTCAGAATCCGACACGCACCGCACTGGAGGAAGCACTGGCTATCATAGAGCAAGGAAAATACGGACTCGCATTCAGCAGTGGAGTAGCCGCCACCGACGCCGTTATCAAACTTCTGAACCCAGGCGATGAAGTGATCTGCGCAAATGATATGTACGGGGGCACCTATCGACTGTTCACCAAAATATTCGAACGATTCGGTATCGTATTCAAACCGGTCGACACCACCAACGCTGAAAATGTAGCGGCTGCCGTAACATCCAATACCAAACTGGTATGGCTGGAAACACCGACCAATCCGCTCATGAACATCACGGATATCGAAGCCGTAGCCGCCATCACCAAAAAGAATAACCTGATCCTGGTTGTAGACAACACCTTCGCTTCACCGGCCCTGCAAAATCCGCTGACGCTCGGTGCCGATATCGTGATGCACTCGGCAACTAAATACCTAGGTGGACACAGCGACGTGATCCAAGGTGCCTTAGTGATGAACAGTGCCGAACTCCGCGAGAAATTATATTTCATTCAAAAAAGTTGCGGCGCGGTACCCGGTCCGATGGACTGTTTCCTCGTACTACGCGGCATCAAAACATTGGGCGTTCGCATGAAAGCGCATTGTGAAAATGGTGCCATCATCGCCCATTGGCTGCACAATCATCCGAAAGTGGCTAAGGTATACTGGCCCGGCTTTGAAGACCATCCCGGACATGCCGCTGCCAAAAAACAAATGCGTGACTTTGGCGGCATGATCTCCTTCGAGCTGAAGAACGATAGCCTCGACGAAGTCAAGCGCGTGCTGTCGAAGACACATCTCTTCTCACTCGCCGAAAGTTTAGGTGGTGTAGAGTCGCTTGTGAATCACCCCGCCAGCATGACACACGCCTCCATTCCGCGCGAAGAACGCATCAAAAATGGTCTGCGTGATTCACTGATCCGTCTCAGTGTAGGCATTGAAGATGCAGAAGATCTCATCAAAGACCTCGACCAGGCCATCGGTTGATATGAATGAGGAAAAGATCCATGCATTGCTGGAACAAAAATGCCGGCAATACAACAAAAGATCCTTCATTCCGAACGACCCGATCGCGATTCCGCATCAATTCACTGAACTGGCTGATATCGAGATCGCCGGATTCTTTGCTGCTGTATTTGCCTGGGGGAACCGAACCACCATCCTGAATAAATCGCGCGAGTTATTACAGCTGATGGACAATGCCCCGCATCAATTCATCACCCAACATCGAGAGAAGGACCTCAAAAAACTACTCGCTTTCAGGCATCGAACGTTCCAGTCGACCGATCTTTTGTACTTCATACAATTCCTGCGTCATCATTACAAAAAGCAACCCTCACTGGAATCTGCATTCAACCGGGCATCTTCCAGTATGGAAAGTCGATTGATCAGTTTCCATGACTACTTCTTTTCCCTGCCCGATGCGCCGGAACGAACACGCAAACACATCGCCAGTCCGCAACGGGGCTCTACCTGTAAACGACTGAATATGTTCTTGCGCTGGATGGTTCGAAAAGACAAACAGGGTGTTGATTTTGGGATCTGGAAAACCATCAAACCATCCGAGTTGATTTGCCCGATCGATGTACACGTTGCACGCGTATCGCGTAAATTGGGACTGATCAAGCGCACTCAAACAGACTGGCTAACGGCATTGGAGTTGACAGAAACACTTCGTTCCTTCGATCCGAAAGACCCGGTCAAATATGATTTTGCCCTATTCAGTTTGGGCGTAAATGAAAAATTCTAATATGCAAGATCCCATTCGGGAACAACTGATCGCCAGCATTGGATTCGAACTACCGGAGAACAACTGGAAGATTCGATTGGTGGATGAGATCCGTTACCTGCTGGAAAATGATTTCCATAAGCTGATTTCAACTCTATATCGAATGGATGTGTCAGAAGGAAAATTGCGTGGGTTGTTGCAGGACAATCCGGATAAAGATGCTGCTGAAATCATCGCAGCAATCATGCTGGAGCGAGCTGCAAAACGTCATGAAACAAAACAAGCCTACGGAAAAAAGGATACCGGGAATGATACTGAGGAACGGTGGTGATCAGGCTTTCTTTTCGAACATCAACTCTTTTGCCTTATTCGGATCCTCTTTTTCTTTGAGATCGAACATCGTTCCGAATACCAGATCCCATAAGGTAGAACTCACGCCGAAACCCTGGTGCTCATTTTTATAATGATGCAAGTGGTGATTGCGCCAAAGTGGCTTCATCCATTTGAATGGCGGATTCCAAGCGTGGATCGCATAATGCATCGTACCGTACATCAAATAGCCCAGGATAAAACCCGGGAAGAACATGAATACTTGATTGCCCAGTGGCCAATACATCAACCCGAACAGCGTCGACGAGATAAGCAGACTAGGTAAAGGTGGCATGAACAGACGCTGCCGATCGCGCGGATAGTGATGATGATTCCCATGCAACGTATACACAAACTTGGTGGCACGGGGCGTTTTCGGGATCCAATGAAACAGAAAACGGTGAGCGATGTATTCAAAAAAACTCCAGAACAACATCCCGCCGAAAAAAGTAGCGAGAATGCGTCCGCTCGAGTAACCATATTCCGCACCGGACAAATAAACCATATATCCCATGATGGGAATGTACATCCCCCAAATAACCAGGGGGTGTGATTTGGTCAGCATTTCTAGAAAATCGTTCTGAAACAAACGAGCCTGACCTTTATTATGGATTTTTTCGAATTGCATGGCGCAAAGATACCAAAAACACGATTTTTGCGGAAGCAAACAAACTGATTCCGGTTACCTTTAAGCTACAACATGAAACTGATCACGTATCATAACGATTCCCATGAACAACTCGGCGTGCTGATCGACGGAGAAGTCTTCGCCATGGAACAACTCCATCCCGAACTCCCGAACAGCATGAACCTGTTTCTGAACTACTGGGACGATTACCTACCCTTAGCTCAATCGGCCGAGAAAGCCATCCTCGAAGGCAATCGCCTGACCGGAACCGGAAAACCCATCGAGTCAACCACTTTGATGGCACCCGTTCCGTTTCCCTCCAGCTGCCGTGATGGTTATGCCTTTCGCCAACACGTGGCCGCCGCCCGTCGCAACCGTAAGGTGGACATGATCCCCGAGTTCGATCAATACCCGATCTTCTATTTCACCAATCACCATAGCATCAGTGGTCCCGGACCGATCACCTGCATGCCCGATCATTTCGAGAAACTGGACTTTGAACTGGAAGCTTCGATTGTCATCTGCCGTCACGGACGAAACATCCGTGCCGAAGAAGCGGATGCCTATATCGGCGGACTCATGATCATGAACGACTGGAGTGCCCGTCGCCTGCAAATGGAGGAAATGCTGCTGAACCTCGGCCCTGCCAAAGGAAAAGATTTCAGCACCACCCTCGGCCCCTGGCTGGTGACACTGGATGAATTGAAAAATTTTGAGATCCCTGCCAAAGAAGGACATGTTGGAAAATCCTGGAACCTGCCCATGAAATGTTGGGTGAATGGAAAGCAAGTCAGTGAAGGAAACCTGGGTGATATGGACTGGACCTTCGCCGAGATCATCGAACGCGCCTCTTATGGTGTCGATCTTTATCCAGGTGATGTGATCGGAAGTGGCACCGTGGGAACGGGTTGCTTCCTCGAGCTAAACGGCACGGGAAAACTGAACGACCCGAATTACACCGAGCAATGGATTCAACCCAATGATGTCGTAGAGATGGAGATCGGTCAGTTGGGACGACTACACAATACCGTTGTAGCAGAAGAGACAGACTGGAGCATACTCAAACGCAAGAAAAACGGAACGGCATGATCGTCGATCTCGCCCAGCTCAGTGCAGCGGAAAAACAAAACTGGCTGCAACACATCGTGGCACCACGACCCATCGCACTGGCTTCTACTATCGATGCGAACGGAAATGTGAACCTGAGTCCGTTCAGTTTCTTCAATCTGTTCTCCTCGAACCCACCCATCGTGATCTTCTCACCGGCTCGACGGGTACGGGATAATTCCACCAAGCATACACTGGAAAATGTAAAAGAAGTACCGGAAGTCGTGATCCATCTGGTGACGAAAGAAATCGTTCAACAACAATCCCTTTCCAGTTGTGAATACGGAAAGGAGGTCAATGAATTCATCAAGGCCGGCTTCACGGAAGAAAAAGCGACCCGAGTAAAACCGCCGATGATCAAGGAGGCCATGGTAAAGATGGAGTGTCGAGTGAACGAGATCAAACCACTCGGAAATGAAGGAGGTGCCGGCAACCTGGTCATCTGTGAAGTACTCTGCATCCACATCGACGAGCGCTTACTCGATACGAACGGTAAACCGGATCAACGAAAGATCCTCCCGGTGGCCCGTCTCGGTGGAAACTGGTATACAGCGGTAACAGAAAACAACTTGTTTGAGGTAGAAAAGCCCAATGTGAAACTGGGCATGGGATTTGATGCGTTGCCCGGATCGATCCGTAATAGCTCAGTTCTCACAGGCAATCAATTGGCACAACTGGCGAATACAACCGGCATCCCGGATATCGATCCGACTTACGACGACGCACATGTCAAACAGATCGTTCAGTACTACTCGATCAGCCCCGATGAAATGGAACGTGAACTACACAAACATGCTGCCTCCTTGCTGGATCAACATAAGATCGCTGAAGCCTGGCAAGTACTGCTGGCTGGCGCCTGATCAATTTCCTCCGAATACTTTTTTAAGCAAGTCCGTTCCGCGAGCAGCCGGATTGCTCCGAATATTGGTCTCCTCTTTGGCGATCTGATCGAAGAGCGCATCCACCGACTTACCAACGACATAAGAAGTGAGATCGGGATCAGATTTTTTGAATGTGGTTGGAAGTTTGTTGTACGCGTTCACCAGATCAGCATAATACTTGGTTGCCTGTGTACTGTCGAGTGAACTCTTAACCGATGGGGTAAAGGCTTCTATCAGGGATGACTGCGTTTTGTTTCGGAAAAACTGCGTGATGGAATTATTGCCTCCCTTGAGCAGGCCGATGGCATCAGTAAGTGTGATCTCTTTGATGGCTTTCCCGAAAATGGGTGCTGCAGAACCAACTGCTTTCTCCGCGCCACGGTTGATCGCAAGAATGGCCTTGTCGACCTGCGGACCCATCCCCACCTTACGCAAGGCGGTTTCGATCTTTTGCGCATCCGGGGGCAACAGCATTTTGTAAAGCGCATTACCAAAAAAGCCATCTGTCTTGTTCAAATTCAAAACAGCAGTGGTCAATCCCTTCGACAAGGCCTCCTTGATACCGGAAACCGCATCGGCTTGCGACAAGCCGGACAAATTCAGTTGAGCGGACCCCGCCAGGGTCATCAGTGAAAACAGGCAAAAGAGTATTCGATTTTTGAGCATATTCTTGACGTTGAAGACACAAATTATAAACTCGAGTATTAATATAGTCATGAAAATCATAGGGTTATGAAATTTTTAAGAAGGCAGAGCGCCCCCACCCGACCCCTTACAACCCTCAAGAAATCAGGCCGTTCGGGAAAAAGAAACACCCAAAAAACTATATCTTAGCGCAAATTCCGACCCGATATGGATGGGACGGCGCCCTAACCGAAAAGCGTTACGAGTAGGTGAACCAAAATGACTGTTATGAAAAGAATGCTCGCGATGGCAGCCCTGTTGTTCAGCTTGCCAGTTTTCGTCTCCGCTCAATCAGCCCAGGTAGGAGTTTCTGCAGGCTTCACTTCATCCGACATGTATGGAGAAGTAGGCGGTAATAAAGTAGGAGGTGACAGCCGCCGTGGATACACACTCGGCATGTTCGTCAATGTTCCTTTGAAAAAGACTTCGATCAGCTTCCTGCCCGGATTGTACTATGTACAGAAAGGAAACACAACGGTTAAGGATAACAACCGAGATGTATGGACGGCACTTCGCTACGCTGAATTGCAAGCCAACTTCGTGTACAATACCAATGGCTCCAAAGGAAACAACTTCTTCATCGGAGGTGGTCCTACTTTCGGTGTGAATCTCCCTTCTACATTTGTATCCAAGACGATTGTTCGCGATCCGATCAAATCTGACTACTGGCTGCGTTCAGAAAACAACGTGAACATCGGTAACCAAGCTAATTCAGATGTTCGTTTCGGCGACTATGGCGTGAACGTTCTGATGGGCTATCGCCTGAAGTGCGGTTGGGGACTCTCCTTCAACTACAGTGCCGGTCTGCGTAACATCAAGCCAATGGCAACTGGCGACGATTACATCAACAACCACGTGATGGGATTGCAACTCAGCTATCTCGTCAAGAACAAATAATTCGATCCACCCGATCGATGCGAAAGCCTCCTTCGGGAGGCTTTTCTTTTTACGACAACCCACACATTACCTTTGCGACTGCATAAAATACTATGAGCCAACATCCACTCTCCGAACAAGAACAACTGCGCCGTGAAAAACTGGCGGAACTCATCATGCTGGGCATCGACCCCTACCCCGCCCCCCTGTTCCCCGTGAACAGCAGCAGCACACAGATCAAGGAAACATACAAGGAAGAGCATAAAGAAGCGTTTCAGGATGTTTGTTTGGCCGGACGGATCATGAGCGTACGCGATATGGGTAAAGCCAACTTCGCCGTCATACAGGATGCGAACGGACGCATTCAACTTTATATCAAACGAGATGATATCTGTCCGGGTGAAGACAAAACCCTCTACGACATCGTCTGGAAAAAACTAATCGATATCGGCGACATCATCGGCATCAAAGGATATGTATTCACCACCAAAACCGGTGAAACCTCGGTACATGTGCGCGAACTCACCCTGCTCAGTAAATCACTGCGCCCGTTGCCGATCGTAAAAGAAGCAGACGGTCAAACATTCGATGCCGTCACCGATCCCGAATTCAAATACCGCCAACGCTATGCCGACCTGATCATCAACCCGGCAGTAAAAGACACCTTCCTGAAACGCACCAAGATGATCAATGCGATCCGGGAATACTTGAACGAACACGGCGCTCTCGAAGTTGACACGCCCGTACTTCAGTCCATACCCGGCGGCGCCGCTGCTCGCCCCTTCATCACGCATCACAACGCGCTCGACATTCCCCTCTATCTCCGCATCGCAAACGAACTGTATCTCAAACGCCTTATCGTTGGCGGATTCGACTGGGTCTATGAATTCAGCCGCAACTTCCGCAACGAGGGCATGGACCGTACACATAATCCGGAATTCACCATCCTCGAATTCTATACCGCGTACAAGGATTATTTCTGGATGATGGAGACCACGGAACAACTTTTAGAAAAGACGGCAATGGCCGTATGCGGAATAACGGATGTAACCGTTGGAGATAAAACGATCTCTTTCAAAGCGCCATTCCAGCGCGTCAGCATTTTTGAAGCGATCGAAAAACATACCGGCATCAACGTCAGCCGCATGGGCGAAGAACAACTTCGCTCCGTTTGCAAACAACTGCATATTGCGGTTGAAGACTCCATGGGCAAAGGCAAGCTCATCGATGAGATCTTCGGAGCGAAATGCGAAAAGAACTACATCCAGCCCACATTCATTACAGACTATCCGGTAGAGATGAGTCCGCTGACCAAGAAACACCGCGAAAAAGACGGACTAGTAGAACGCTTCGAACTCATCATCAATGGCAAGGAGATCGCGAACGCGTACTCCGAATTAAATGATCCGATCGATCAGCGCGAACGTTTCGAAGAACAAGTCAAACTGATGGAGCGTGGCGACGACGAAGCCATGTTCATCGACCACGACTTCTTACGTGCCCTCGAATACGGTATGCCTCCCACAGCTGGCATCGGCATCGGCATCGACCGACTCTGCATGCTGCTCACGAATAATGTTTCGATACAGGACGTACTGCTGTTTCCGCAGTTGAGACCGGAAGGAGGAACAGGTTTAGAAAGTTGAGAATTATCAACCACCTCAACTCACTCAACTACCTCAACTAATCTCCGGAATAATTCTAATCAAGGAATAAATCCGTATACAACGTCGCGCCCGGCACGACTGAATAATGTGCCAGATCGGTGATGCCTTCCTCTGCCAGCACCTGCTCATCAACATAGAGATTCCCGGTGCATTGTGTAGAAGGGCGTTTGAGAATTTCATAGGCAGCATCTGCCAAGATCTCGGGCGTGCGACTCATATTCACGAGCATCTGTCCGCCGAGCAAGTTTCTGACCGCTGCCGTATCGATCGTAGTACGTGGCCAAGGTGAATTCGCCGCAATGCGATCCTTTGCCAGCTCCTTGGCCCAACCGATCGTCATCATACTCATATTGTACTTACTCATCGTATAGGCCACATGTTTCTCGAACCATTTCGGATCGAGATTCAGTGGGGGCGACAAAGTCAGAATATGCGGATTAGACGATTTGCGTAAGTAAGGAATACAAGCCTTGGTCATCATGAACGTTCCGCGCACATTCACATCGTGCATCAGATCGTATCGCTTTGCTTCAGTTTGTTCAGTCGTGGTCAGTGAAATAGCCGATGCGTTATTGATCAGTATATCGATGCCGCCGAACTTAGCAATGGTCTGCTCCACCACACTTGCGATCTGATCTTCAAACCGAATGTCACAGGCTACTGCCAGTGCTTGACCACCTGCTGCTTCGACCTCCGCTGCAGCAGAATAGATCGTTCCGCCGAGCTTCGGATTTTCTTCGGTACTTTTTGCAGCAACCACAATATTCGCGCCGGCCTTCGCCAGTTTAAGTGCTATGGCTTTACCGATGCCGCGAGTGGCTCCGGTGATCACAATGGTTTTTCCGGCAAACAACATGGCTTCGATTTAATATTCAGGAAGGATGGGTTTATTCTGCATGATCGCTTCGATACGCTCCAACACCTCCGGTGTGAGCAATGACATCGCTTCAATCGCTTTTAGGTTCTCCGTCAACTGAGCGGCTTTAGTAGCACCCAGAATAGCGGTGGTCACATTCGGATTCTTGATGCACCAGGCGATACTCAGAATGGGTGTGGTGGTACCCAACTCGTTGGAAAGCTCAGTCAACTGCTTCACTTTCTCTACTGCATTGTCTTTCAAACAACGATCCCGTAACCATTCGAAGCCGGGCATAGCCAATCGACTGTCGGCCGGAATACCGTCATTGTATTTACCACTCAACAAACCGGAAGCCAGCGGACTCCAAATGGTCGTTCCCAATCCAACGGTTTTATACACCATCTGAAATTCGTTCTCGATCTTATTACGCTCGAAGAGATTGTATTGAGGTTGTTCCATAGCCGGACCGATCAAGTGATGCTGTTGTGCCACGCGATGTGCTTCCATGATCTCTACACCGCTCCACTCGCTAGTACCCCAATACAGGATCTTACCCTGTTGAATCAACTGATGCATAGTCCACACCACTTCTTCGATCGGAACGTTTTTATCGGGACGATGGCAGAAATACAGATCCAGATAATCAACCTGCAAACGCTGCAAGGCTTCGTGACAAGCTTCCACCACATGCTTACGACTGAGTCCGCTCTGATTCGGCTTATTCTCTTTTCCTCTCCAGCCCCAGAATACTTTAGAAGAGACAGTATAAGAAGTACGATCCCAGTTCTTTTTCTTCAGCACGCGTCCCATCATCTTTTCACTCTCGCCTAGCGCATAGATCTCCGCGTTATCGAAAAAATTGACGCCATTATCATAGGCCATGCCCATCAGCTCATCCGCTACTGAATCATCGATCTGCTTATGAAAGCTGACCCAGCTGCCGAAAGACAATACACTTAATTGAAGGCCCGTGCGGCCCATGTAACGATATTCCATGTTGAATTGATATGAGACGTAAAGATACCGTAATTGCGGCTCGACCTAGAAGGGCATACCACTATCATCTACCCGCATGGTACCGACCGTTTTTCGGAAGGTGATGCGGGACAGATCCTGTGAAGCCTCCACCCCTTCTGCAGCATAGATCCGTTTGCCCGGGGCTTTGTAAGTAACAGGCTTATCGGTCGAAAACAGTTGCGTATTCTGATCCCACCACAACTGTTGTGTGAGCAATGTATCGCCTTTGGTCGTGATCACGACCACACTATCCCGCAGAAAGACTCTATTCAGATTTTCGTAATAGATGCCATAACGGCTGTCCAACCTGGATTCCAATTCCCGGGCAGCGTTGTAGAAATCGCAATGAAGTGTTTTGGGAAACTCTGCGTAGACCGTATCCGCCGATACGCGGTACATCTTGGGGGCTTTCAGCTTGGCACGGAGTGAACCACCCTGACTCAGGTAGCTTTCCATATCCGATGCCTCTTCTCTCAGTTGGATGTTTCGAGTCCAATCGGTCAACACCTGCTCATTGTTCTCGCAGGCAAAAAAACCCAAGACAAAGATCCAGATGATGGTACGCATGAAGTATAGATCAATCGTAGCGACGCTTGGCAAACCAAATGTCACTTAACGAGAAGCCCATGGAGAAACGGAAGAGGTTCTCGCGAAGCAGATTGGTGTCGTTGCCTCGGCGATTCATTTCAAAGGCCAGATTCAAGAAGGTCACCTGATTGGGGGCCTGACGGCTGATGGGGATCGGTAAGCCCATTCCAAAGCTCAACCCGAGTTGAGAGAGCGGATTGCCCACCTTGATATAATCAGGACCGAAAACCATACCGAAACGATATGCAATGTTGCTGAAATAACTGCGCTTCGGTATCGGACTCCATTGTCCGCCTACACTCAACGTCCAATTGGTTCGAACCGAATCCTTCTGACCATAAAAACGATAATCGTCCCAACTGGTCAACGAGTAATCTGCGCCCAGCATCCATCCACCCTCTTTGTTGGGTGTTGCAAATTTTTGCAACATGAATCCGATCGTATAGCTCGCAGGCAACTTGACCTTTCCTTTTACATCGCGCTGGTCCAGCACACTGTCGATCCGCAAATTACCGGCACTCTCATTGTATCGATACGTCTCCCGCACCCGATCCTGACGGGCATTCAGTGTAGCACCGGGTCGGCCATAACCGCCGATAGCAAGCGCCATTTTTGATGACAACGGCAAACGATATTGAAAACCGGCGGTATAAACCAGGTTGCTGAAATTGGTCAGTGTCTGATAATTCGCCTGCGCGTAGAGAACAGAATCATTGATCAATGAACGACGGCTGGTGAAATCTTTACGACCGAACAGATAACCAATCTGAAAACCTACACTGAGCTTCTCCTCCAATCCTTTTCGTTCGCGTTGAAAAATACTGAAGCCGGTTCCCCAATTGGCCAGGTAGGTACCGCCATCTCCCTGGAAAACAGTGACAGCACTGTCGATGTTGTTTCCGGAGATCGGATCGTACAGACGCTCACTGCGGAAGATGTTGTAGCTGACACGTGAAACGGGACGGATACCGAATGCCATTCCCCAATTTTGGCGAAGTGGCATTCCCACTTGCACGTAAGAGAATATGGCGTTGCTGGCTTGAAATTCGTTGTTGGTGCCGGGTTGAAACAAATTGCGACGATCTACATTCACCCCGAAATCTGCAACCGTACGTCCGGAAGCCATTGTCTTTTGCTTCTTTTCACGGAACGACTGGAAAGAGGCAAAAGAAGCCGGGTTGCTGAAATTGACCGAAAAATTATCGATGTAAGCAGCAGAAAGTCCACCCATCCCCCGGGTAAATATGTTGGTTTGGGGAACCAGGTCGCCGATACCATATCGGGAATAAGGAGAATTATCCTGTCCGTTCACCCCCATAAAGAGAGTTAACAGGCTGAATGTCAACAATATATGTTGACACGAGTTAGTGGAGGTTGTGCGTGGCAATGGCATATAAACCCTTGAACAGAAAGTCGGGGTCGGCAAATATCTCGTTTTTCAAGTGGGACACCAAATAGGGTATATCACCCCCGGTTAAGACCGCGTTAAAGTTCCCGTAGCGTTCGCGGTACAGATCGATGAATCCGTCGATCTCTTTTGCCATCCCCAAAACGGAACCGGAGAGCATATTCGTCTCCGTATCATAACCCACCAGCGGTACATCTGCCTTGGGTTCGATCAACGGTAGCAAAGCGGTCTGATGATGCATGGCCTTGAGTCGCATCGATAATCCTGCGGAAATACCACCTCCTAAAAAAGAATGTTCCGTGTTGATGAAATTATACGTGATGCAGGTACCCAACGCAATGATGAGATTATTTCGTCGTGGGAAGAAATGAACGGCAGCAGCACAAAGCGCCAAGCGATCGGCACCGATACTCTCGGGCTTCCCTACCGGCGTTGTGAAATTGATACGGGTCTGATGATTGAGCTGATGAAATTGCGTCCGCGTAGATAACAGATCGATCAACGCTACTTCGTGATCGATCACCGAAGAAAGAATGGATCGGTCGGGTTTCCATTGATTCAATAACGAGTCGACTGAATCCGTGCGAGCATCTTCCAGCACCCGAATCTCTTTTAAGTCCTCTCCCTCGAACAGGGCTGCTTTCTGACGAGAATTACCAAAATCTAAGCAAAGCGTACGTAGCATAGAGAGCAAATTAAATCATTCGATCGAATGTCCGGGGAGGGGACGGAAATGTCCATTCAATCGGGCTCGTTCTTTCAACTCCTCCATCGTCTGCATCGTAGGCACTACCCTTCCTAAATGTCTTCTGATAAATTCCTGTCGCTGCTTCTCATTCATCAGTTCACGCAGCTGGTATTCTTCATCAAGCGACAATCCGATGTGGTGACCAATATCGAATGCGCGCAATTCATCATCCGGAAACGGAAACTTCTTTTCGATCTTCAACAATCCATGTAACTGTCGAACAACCGTCATTAATGGAGCAGGCAAACCGGGCTGATCGGTGGATTCCCGATCGTCCATATGCACAATGGCTCCCTGATATAGTTTATCCGGAACCGATTTAAGCACCTCTAATACCCGAAAAGTCCCCAAACATTGTGTGCGTATGTCGCCCCCAGATTCTCCCATCTGTCTGTCTGCATCAAACCCATTGCTTAGGTCCATGATCTGCATCAACGCCCCCCGCTCCTGCAGCTGTCCATTCATCATGGTTGGAATGCCGAACGGTTTTTGGTGACGCACACAGTCATTGATCAACTGAATATATCGAGGCTCAAAAATGTGGAGATTCAACCCTTCATTGGGAAAAACAACAAGGCCCAGCGGGAAGATCGGCAGAAACTGTGTCATAGGGCTAGAACGGATCAGGATCGATAAAGTTGGCGCAACCGGATATATTTCCAATGCGTATACAGAGCCGTCATCCAAGCACACTGAAAGCCGGCCGATCCGTCTAAGAATCCAAGGCGAAACACATAGTAATTGATAAACGTGAAAGGTGGCGAAAGCAATCGCTTCCAAAACGGAGATCGCTTGCCCTGCTCAAAATATTTTCGGGCATTCATCGTGGCATACTGGTCCATCTTTCGTCGATGATCTGTCCAACCTCTTACGGTACGATGATAAATTTTACCTGTTAATTTATTTTGTACAACCGATGCCGGATAGATCAACTGCTCATGTACCGGCTCGGCATCCCATTTCACTTGCGTTCGATTGAACAAACGAACATGCTTATCCCAACCCCATTCACCGAAATGAAGTGGCTTATCGCCTATGAAATTCAAAAAGGAGCAGGCATAAACAGTGGTCGTGGAAGAAGGATCGAAAACAGATAACGATTGCTTCAACTTTTCATCCGGCACCTCATCCGAATCCAGACTCAGGATCCAGTCATGTTTGGCCATTGCATTAGCCGTGTTCTTGGTAGGACCGAATCCTTTCCACTCCCCCTCGATGAGTCGAACCGGAAAAGTTCGAACAATCGCCTGCGTACCATCGGTACTGCCGGTATCGTACACGACGATATCGTCGGTCATTCCGATCAGACCGGAGAGCGTTCGGGCGATCTCTCTCGATCCATTTCGGCAGATCATGACAATGGAAAAAGGCGTAAGCATTCAACTGCGAATTTCCTGCTTTTTTATCCGATCGGACGAATGAAAAAACAACAATAGAAAAGGCACCAAAAACACGCCGTATTGTACCTCTAGGCCGATATCTGTCACAAACGATAAGATTGTAGCCAATACCCAGGAACGCCAACGAAATGGATCAATCGATGAATAAAAAAAGAGCCAGATCATCAGCCCCGAAAAAGCAATGATCCCGATCCAACCCATCCCCACGCCATACACGGCCCACTCATTCGCCGGATAGATACGATCAGCAGCTGAACGATTTGGATCGATCTTCTGATAAGCTGAATCCATCTTCGAGCGAATATCCCCGAAGCCCACTCCGAAAACCGAATGCTCATCGATCACATTTTTCGATGCCTGCAGCGACTGCATACGAATGGCATCATTGCCGCCGGGCAAATACTTACCGGAAAACGTATACGACCAATCATATCGGATATAATCTACCCGCGCTCGGAACGTCGGTAGAATTTGATACATCAACAGCGGCAATGAGAACAATAGGATGAATACGGGTAATATCCATTTGCGCATGGAGGCGGTTGAGAAGATCCGAACGATCCAAAAAAATACCAGTAGGTAAAAACAAAGTAGTCCGATCCGCACCGCCAATACATGCAGATATAGCATGAATAAAAAAGCTAAAATGCCAACGATCCAACGCCCTCTACTCGATGCGGTGCGCCACTGCGTTTCCATCCAAAAAAGCAGGGCCACGATCAGCCAACTGAAACGAACCCGATCGTTTTCAAGGGGCGTGATCAGGGAGCCACCTCGTAAATAATCGCGCTGCACCGATAACCCATCCCACAACATCGGTGCTAGCGATACGATCGCACCGATACAGGTGAGGATTGTCAACGTCCACCCGATCCGTTGGTATGAAGATCTATTGAGGGAAAGTCCCACCCACCCCATGGGTAATAACAACAAGGGCAACTTGATGCGGATCACATCTGACCAGGCATTCAGGTCTTCGCTCCACAAGCCGGAAATAACAGGTAGCAACCAAATCAGTCCAAGGATCCATACCAAACGATCTCGGATCGCCATCGTCAGCCAGGTCCTGAATCCCAACCGAATCGGCGCCAGCAAAAAGAACACCCCGATCGATACGGAGAGTAAGGCGCGGGAGAGAAACAATCCAACGATCATAGCCACGATCGCCCATTCCGCGAAGGCTTGCGGACTGAAGGATCTATGAGCAGAGTACGATGATTTCATTACCTTGGACGTCGATTAAACATACAACATAGTTCGTGATGTGGGATAAATGGATCAGTCAAATTCAGCAAGGAGATGTTCGGGCATTGGCTCGCGCGATTTCATTGGCGGAGAATGATTCGGCTGAACTCACTGAAGCGCTTGCACACACCACGATCCCGCATAAACCGGTGATCGGGATTACCGGTCCGCCCGGCGCCGGAAAAAGCACCCTGACCGATGCCCTCATCGGCGCACTCATTTCCGAAGGAAAATCCGTGGCGGTACTATGTGTCGACCCCTCTTCCCCTTTTCACCAAGGAGCTGTATTGGGCGATCGTATCCGCATGAGTGAGTGGTACACGCATCCGATGGTTTATATCCGCTCGCTGGCCACGCGCGGCGCATTGGGCGGATTGCATCCGCGCATTTTGGAGATCACTGATCTGGTAAAATGTTTTACAGCCGATTGGATCTTGATCGAAACGGTGGGTGTGGGGCAAAGTGAAGTGGAAGTAGCCGGACTCGCCGATCGAACTGTAGTGGTACTCGTACCCGAGGCCGGTGATGAGATCCAGACCATGAAGTCCGGACTCCTGGAGATCGCCGATGTATTCGTTGTCAATAAATCAGACCGACCCGATGCGGCCCGATTCCGAAGTCACTTGGAAAGAATGGTGCAGGAAGATCGTGCTCATGGAACAATTATTCCCATCATCAATACGGTAGCCACCGAGAAAAAAGGTATATCCGATATCATCGACGCCTTGAATACAATGCTCAGCTCTCCCTCACAAAAGGAACGTGAGAAATTATTATTGATGGAAAAAGCGAAGCATCTGCTTCGGGAGCAGTGGCTGCGTAAACTGGATGCCGTAAAAATGAAAGCATCGCTGAACGAAGCGATGCTGGCAAAAGATTTCAATTTGTATAGCTGGGTGAGTAACTATGCCGGCTGATCGGATTCCTGCTCCGACTTCCACCATTTATAGGCCAGAAAGCCGATGATGGCGAGCGGCATGAAGGCGAGATAGAGAATACCTGTATTCATCCCCTCCGCCGGTTTCTCCCCCAACTGTTGCGCGGTTTTAGTACAGACCGAACACTGAGCAACGGCCTGCCAGGCAGTTGTTAAACTGATCAATAATATGAACGCGATCCTCTTCATATCAACCATCTAAACTTTCTCAACACTCTCAACTAACCTAAACCTCCTCAACCCGCTCAACTCCCTCAACTCTTTACGCCAGTTCCATTCGCTTCTGATCTTTCTTACGCTCGTCTTCGTTCAGTATAACCTTCCGCATGCGGATAAAGTTCGGTGTAACCTCGATGCACTCATCCTGTTGAATATATTCCATACACTCTTCCAGGGTCATCAATGTTTTTGGTGCGATACGAGTAGCATCGTCACTTCCACTGGCGCGGTGGTTGGTCAACTTCTTGGCTTCGGTAACGTTCACCACCAGGTCTCCCGGTTTGATGTTTTCCGCCACGATTTGTCCGGCATACACCTCTTCACCCGGCTCGACGAAGAACGTACCGCGGTCCTGTAATTTATCGATAGAGTACCCGGTCGAACGCTCTTGGAATTTAGAAACCAACACCCCGTTATTACGTCCGGGAATGGGACCTTTCCAGCCTTTGTATTCGCGGAAGCGATGGGCCATCACGGCCTCACCGGTTGTGGCGGTGAGCATTTGTGTACGCAAGCCGATCAGTCCGCGTGAAGGAATATCGAATTCCAAGTGCTGCATGCTGCCCTTCGTCTCCATCACCAGCATCTCACCTTTGCGACGGCTGACCAGATCGATCACTTTTGAAGCGAACTCTTCCGGCACATCCACCACCAAGGTCTCATAGGGCTCAGACCTCACGCCATCAATGTCTTTCACGATCACCTGTGGTTGTCCCACCGTGAGCTCATATCCTTCCCGACGCATGGTCTCGATCAAAATACCCAAGTGAAGGATACCACGACCATACACCAAGAAACTATCTCCCTCAGGCGTATCCACCACACGAAGTGCCAGGTTCTTCTCCATCTCCTTCATCAAGCGATCACGCAGGTGACGAGAGGTGACAAATTTTCCATCTTTTCCGAAGAATGGAGAGTTATTGATCGAGAACAACATGTTCATCGTGGGCTCATCCACCGCAATGCGTGGCAATGCTTCCGGATTTTCCGCATCGGCGATCGTATCTCCGATATTGAAATCCTCGATACCCACCACGGCGCAAAGATCACCGGCATGTACTTCAGTTACTTTTTTCTTACCCATCCCCTCGAATACATACAATTCTTTCACACGGCAACGCTTGGCCGTACCATCGGCTTGCATGAGGGCGATCGGCTGATTTTCTTTGATCATACCGCGACCTACTTTTCCTACGGCAATACGTCCGAGGAAAGAAGAATAGTCGAGTGACGTGATCTGCATTTGCAAGGCTCCCTCTGCTACTTTGGGTGGTGGTACGTGCTTAATGATACCATCCAGCAGCGGAAGAATATTATCGATCGGCTCCAATGAATCATTGAACCAGCCGTTCTTTCCGCTTCCATAATAGGTGGGGAAGTTCAACTGCTCTTCCGTTGCATCGAGATTGAAGAAAAGTTCAAAGACCGCATCGTGCACTTCATCGGGACGGCAATTCGGTTTATCCACTTTATTGATCACCACGATCGGATGCAGATTCAACTGCAGGGCTTTTTGCAATACGAAACGGGTCTGCGGCATCGGGCCTTCAAAGGCATCCACCAGCAGGATCACACCATCAGCCATTTTAAGTACACGCTCCACCTCACCTCCGAAATCGGCGTGACCCGGGGTATCGATCACATTGATCTTGTAGCCACCGTACACCACCGCTGCGTTCTTGGAGAAAATGGTGATGCCGCGCTCACGTTCCAGGTCGTTACTGTCCATGATCAACTCCCCTGTCTCCTGGTTTTCACGAAAAACCTGTGTGGCGTGCAGAATCTTGTCCACCAGGGTTGTTTTTCCGTGGTCAACGTGGGCGATAATGGCTATGTTTCTGATATTCATGTAGTTGTTTAAAAAGCTGCGCAAAGGTACGCTATTTCAGCCGAGGGTTGAGAGATGAGGGTTGAGTAAAAAAATTCTCAACCCTAAACTCTCATCTCTAAACTATATTTAGGGATGAAATTTTTAAAGATAACCGGAGTCATTGCGCTGGCACTCATTGCTCTATACCTGGCCGGACCCAAACCTTCCAAACCACATTACAACAACGATCTACCAGCCCTGCCGGCTGGCGCTGTCGAGCTGGAACAATATGTGGCCGATCAGGAAGCCAAGCATAAACTCAAACCCGATAACCAGGCACGCATCGTCTGGTACAACGATTCCTCCAAAGCGATCACAGAATATGCCGTGGTGTATCTGCACGGATTCTCCGCCTCGCAAGAAGAAGGCGACCCCGTACACATCGACTTCGCTAAAAAGATCGGTGCCAATCTGTATCTGAGTCGGCTCGACGCACACGGACTCGATACGTCACACCCACTCGCGTCTTTCACAGCAGAAGGTGTTTGGAACAGTGCCAAAGAAGCCTATGCTATCGGAAAAAAGATCGGTAAGAAAGTGATCTTAATGTCTACCTCTACCGGCGGTACCGTTGCCCTGAAACTTTGTGCCGAATATCCGGATATCGCTGCCTCCCTTCTATTCTCACCCAACATCGCCATCAACGACTCGAAAGCATGGATGTTGAATAATCCATGGGGAAAGCAGATCGCAGAAGCCATCGTCGGAAAATTCAGAGAGATCCCTGACACCACAGAAGCCTATGCCAAGTATTGGGATCGTCGCTATGTGACCTATTCGGTTGTTCAACTGCAAGAGCTTTTAGAAACGACGATGAAAGCTTCGCTCTTCGAACGGATCAAAACGCCCACCCTCCTATTGTATTTCTACAAGAATGAACAGGAGCAAGATCCGGTCGTGAAAGTATCCGCCATGAAACGCATGTTCAGTCAGATCAGTACGCCCGATTCGCTGAAGCGACAAGTAGCACTGCCAAACGTCGGTAATCACGTGATGGGCTCCTGGGTAAAATCAAAGGACCTCAACAGCGTCCACCTGGCCTGCGAAGGATTTGCCAATGACATTCTTCACATACCCTTCACACAGAACTGATCATGAGTTATCGTGCCCGCATCGCCGGTATCGGACACTATGTGCCGAAAAACGTTTTCACGAATAACGATCTGACTCGATACATGGAGACCTCTGATGAATGGATCAGGGAACGGACCGGCATCGAGGAAAGACGTTATGCCGATCGGCTCGGTGAAACCACCACTACTATGGGCGTGGAAGCGGCCCGCATCGCCATGGATCGAGCAGGTACCACACCTGAAGAGATCGACTTCATCCTTTTCGCTACACTTAGCCCGGATTACTATTTCCCCGGTTGTGGCGTATTGCTGCAACGCGCCCTAAAGATGAAAGAGATCGGCGCCTTGGATGTCCGTAATCAATGTTCCGGATTCGTATATGCCCTTAGTGTTGCCGATCAGTTCATTCGTTCAGGCATGTACAAGAATATACTGGTGGTTGGATCGGAAAAGCATTCATTCGGATTGGATTTCACCACTCGCGGTAGAAACGTTTCAGTGATCTTCGGTGACGGCGCCGGTGCGGCCGTGTTGCAACGAGCCGAGCGAGATGGGCAAGGGATTCTCTCCACGCATCTGCATAGTGATGGAGAAAGTGCGGAGATCCTGGCGATGTACAATCCGGGTACGCATGCGAATCATTGGATGCCGGAAACGCCCTATGCCAGTTTTGATGAGGCGGAGATCGGTCAGACGTTCTTCAGTAAGAAAATGATCGAAGAAGGGCAGATCTATCCGTACATGGATGGTCCGGCTGTTTTCAAAAAAGCCGTCATCAAGTTCCCCGAGGTGATCCTCGAAGCCCTAACGGCCAATCAACTTCAAACGACTGACTTGTCGTTGTTGATCCCGCATCAAGCGAATTTGCGCATCGCACAATTCGTACAGCAAAAATTGAAGCTGCGGGATGATCAGGTGTATAACAACATTCAACGATACGGCAACACCACGGCCGCCTCGGTTCCCATTGCACTCAGTGAAGCCTGGGAGCAGGGGAAAGTGAAAGAGAACGATCTGGTCTGCCTGGCCGCTTTCGGAAGCGGATTCACCTGGGCTAGTGCACTCGTCCGCTGGTAAATCCATTCTATGAAATACAGTATCCTATTTCTTGCCTTGTTTTTTTCTATGTCGACCGGAAACGCTCAGTACAAATGGTGTGTATCGATGCTGGGTAAAACAAAACTCAAAAATGTAGAAGAAAACCGTGAAGGAAATATGGTGATGGTGACTACGGCCGAGCTGAACAAACCGGGTTGGTTTGAGATCAAGTTCAATAAGTATGATACGGAAGTGCGTCGGACCGTTTTCGTGAATGACGCAAGTGGATCGAGTATGCAGAATTGGGAGGAGGTGAAAAAGAACTGGAGGATATCGACCGAAGCGTTGAAGAAACTGTTTGACAAGGGAGAAGAACTATCCTTTTTTTTTACGGAGATACCCAGAGACATCAATAAAGCCATGGTGATAAAGGTGCGTCCGCTGCATCTTTGCACGGTAAAACGAAGTGAAAAGTGAGTCGACGGATCCTCTTCATCATCAATCCCATTGCGGGCACGCGCTCCAAGAAGCATCTGCCGGTGCTGATCGAGCAGGCTTGTCGCAAGGTGGAATTGCCTTTTGAAATAGTAGACTCGACGAAGGATGGAAACTATGATCGCATCCGTTCGATGATACTGCAACATGGATTTACGGATGTGGCGATCGCCGGTGGGGATGGAACCTTGAGTGCGGTACTAGGCGCACTACGGGATCTGCCGGTGCAATTCGGTATCATTCCGGTCGGATCGGGTAACGGATTGGCCCGTGCGGCGCGCATACCGATGAATCCGACAAAGGCTGTGAGTCTGATCGTGATCGGTCGGGCCTTACCGGTGGATGGTTTTACCGTGAACGGTCGATTTGCTTGTATGTTATCCGGGCTCGGATTTGATGCCGCCGTAGCGGCTGGATTTGCAGAGATGGGGCAGCGGGGACTAGTCAATTATGTTCGTCAGGTTATACGTCATTTCCGAAAAGCGCCCCGATATTCTTTTCAATTGGAATGGGGCGATCAGAAACTCGAGACGGGTGCTTGGTTCATTTCGGTGGCGAACAGCAATCAGTTCGGGAACGGATTCACCATTGCACCGAAAGCCTCCTTGAATGATGGATTGTTGGATGTGGTGGTGGTAAAGGAGCAATCGAAAACGAGTGTGATCCTGCGCGTGATCAAGCAGGTGTTGGGTGGCTATCGATTGCAGACCGAATCGGACATCAATGAGAAGAAGCGGATACTATACATTCAATCCGATCAGATAACGATTCAAAATCTTGAAAACGCGCCGTTGCACATCGACGGCGATCCAGTAGAGACAGCCTCCAGGATTCGCATGGAGATCATCCCGAATGCGTTTAATCTGATCCGACCGTTAGGGAGAATGAATAAGCGGACGGTGTTTGGTTAACGCCCCATTCTCCACTGCAACGACAACTCTATCGAGCGTGCAGGCTTCGGACCTTTGGTCAGATCACTCAGCGTAACATCGTACGAAAATCCTATCTGCACTTTATTCCACTCCACAAATAAGTACGGCGATACGGCATCACTGCTGCGATACCAGATCCCCGCACCCACCATTTCCTTATTGACACCGATGAGCTTGGCATAGCTAACCCCAGCAAGCATGTACTCGACTGAAGCCTGATTCTGATACAAACCGCGCAGGTTGATGATCGTCGTTTCATTGAGATATTTCTGATAACTCACTTGGCCTGAAAAACGAACCGGGATGATCTGATTCACGTCGCCCAACGCCGATTGACGGGGACGGTTCAAATGAAAGGCCGATGCACCGATGTCGAAGAAATCGCCCGTCTCTCGGTTTTCATGTCGATATAAAAGTCCGGCGCCAACTGTCATGAAAGGTTCCAGATTTTGTAAGGCTGACTCGCCCGTAGGCAACGACAGATCGAATCCGCCACTCGTGAACTGCGCATCGAAAGATTGATTCAGAAAATCGATACGCCGATCGGCATAACTCGCCGTCAAACCGGCACCAAAACTCTTATACCCTTCCAGATCGATGGGTACATGATAGGAAGCCGTCAACGTTGCATAGTTGCTCTTGAACGCCCCCCGCATACTACGATCGTTCATCAATTGAAATCCGATATTGAACGGATTTTGCGCATCACTTTCCTGTTTGCCAAATTTGGCATCCGCCGATACCAAAGCCGTGGTGAACGGATCGATGGCATTGCCCCATTGCTGTCGGTAATTGCTCATTACCCGAACCTGTCCTTCGAATACACCGGTATAGGCCGGATTCACCATCAGCGGCGCAGAATAAAATTGTGTGAAATGCGGATCCTGGGCAGAACTTGAGAGCGCCCCCGCAACAGCCACAATGATGAATATATTTCGTAAACGCATGGTCATATTTTTTATCGCAGCAGAATGACTGTGCCGCTTCGTTTGATGATGTTTCCGTCAATGTCTTTTCCTTCCGCCATCCAGGCATAGGTCTCCATGGGTTGTTTCACACCCTTGTATATACCATCCCATCCCTGATTTTCTTGGGTAGTTTGATACATCAATTGTCCCCAGCGATCATAGACCCGGAAATAGATCAGATCCGCGATACCCGCCAGGCGCGGGATCAGCACATCATTGGCACCGTCTCCATTCGGGGAGAAGGTAGTCGGCAGATAGATCTCTCGCTGTGCGAATAGGCGCACCAATAACGTATCGGTGATCACACATCCTTCCGTCGTGTTGATGCGGATGAGATACTGTTGTTGCTGATTGTAATTGAATATGGGTGTCTGGATCGCAGGATTATTCAGTCCGACAGATGGTGTCCACTGATATCCCGCACCGGTAAACAGCCTTGCTTGCAGTTGCAAGTTGCGGTTGGTAACGGCGTTCAAACTTGGATAGCGAACATTGGCCGGGGGTGGGGAAATAATCACCGGCTTGGTGACGGTGGAATTGAGCGTGGGACAAGCCAGCGGCGTCACCACCAAAGTGACATTGTAACTGCCGGGCTGTACATAAATATGCGATGGATTGACCAGCGTTGACGTATTCCCATCTCCGAAACTCCAACCATTACCCACTATTCCACTGCCATTGATTTGCGAAAGGTTAGTGAAGGTGGTGGGGAAGCCGGCACAATATTTATCGAAAGAGAAATCGGCGGTAGGCCTGCTGATCAGCGAAAGTGTGATGGCATTACTGACCGTACCGGTACAAGCAAAGGCACTGATCGGAATCACGGTATAAATTCCGGGAAGTGTAGCTGCATAGGTAGCAGCCGTAGCACCTGGGATCAGATTAGTATTCAGATACCATTGATAGGTCGATCCGCCACTGGCGGTGAGCGTTACCGAGGATCCCTGACAGATCACCGAAGTGCCCGGATTAGCAAGGGTAGCTGTTGGTGTCGGGTTGACCGTGATGGTAAAGCTGCGTGGCGTTCCCGTACAGGTAACACCTCCATTGGTATAGTTCGGTGTTACCGTGATGGTAGCCGTAATCGGAGTAGCCGTACTATTCAGCGCTGTGAAGGATGCGATGTTACCCGTACCACTGGCGGCCAGTCCGATCGAGGTGGTGGTGTTGGTCCAGTTATAGACCGTTCCCGTCACCGCTCCGCTGAAACTAATAGCCGTAGTAGCTGCCCCGTTACAAACCGATTGGTTGCTGACAGCATTTACGGTAGGTGTCGGATTCACGGTGATCGTGAAGGATCGAGACGTACCGGTACAAGTCACTCCGCCATTCGTGTAACTCGGTGTAACGGTTATGGTGGCGGTGATCGATGTTGTTCCGGTATTGACCGCCGCGAAAGAAGCAATGTTACCTGTACCGCTGGCCGCGAGCCCGATCGAGGTTGTGCTGTTGGTCCAACTATAGTTCGTACCTGCAACCGCTCCGGTGAAAGAAACAGCTGTGGTGTTCGCTCCGTTGCAGAGTGTTTGATCGGAGGGCAGTGTTACAGTCGGTGTTGGATTCACCGTGATCGTGAATGTTTGTGCCGTGCCCGTACAAGTCACTCCACCATTCGTGTAGCTCGGTGTTACGGTGATGGTAGCTGTGATGGGTGTTGTACCGGTATTAACAGCTGCGAAGGAAGCAATGTTACCGGTACCGCTGGCAGCCAAACCGATCGAAGTAGTATTGTTGGTCCAGTTGTACACCGTTCCGGTCACGACACCGCTGAAGGAAATCGCAGTGGTACTTGCTCCGTTGCACAGCGTTTGATTATTGATCGCATTTACGGTGGGGGTCGGATTCACTGTGATGGTGAAAGTGATGGGCGTGCCGGTACAGGTGAGTCCGCCATTCGTGTAAGTAGGCGTAACAGTGATTGTAGCTGTGATGGGGGTTGTAGTGGTATTAACAGCCGCAAAAGAGGCAATATTACCCGTACCACTAGCCGCGAGTCCGATCGAAGTGGTGTTGTTGGTCCAACTATAAACCGTTCCAGCTACAGATCCAGTGAAATTGATGCCGGCGAAGTTGGCGCCGTTGCAAACAGCGGTATTGTTTACGGCGTTTACGGTTGGAGTGGGATTGACGGTGATGTTAACGGCGCGCGAGGTATCACGACAATCCAGTGCATTGACCAGTGCCACCCGATAGGTACCCGACTGCGTGGCATTATACGTTTGTGCTGTAGCACCCGGTATGGCAGCGCCATTGAGTAACCACTGATAACTGCTGGCAGATCCGGCTTGCATACGGACCTGTCCGCCCGTAGCACAAAGTTGCGGTGGGTCGAGCAGCGTGAGGGTAGTGTCAACCGTGGAGACAGTCACCTTTACACTATCCGTACAGGTAGTGATGCCGTCTGTTACCGTTACGTAATAAGTAGTAGTTTGAGTGGGACTAACCGTGATGCTGTTTGTGGTGGCGCCTCCGGGAGACCAGGTGACGGAGGGTCTGGCATTATAAAACTGTTGTAATTCGGCTTGAGATAGACAACGGTTATAAATGAACACATCATCGATTTCGCCATTCCAGAAGTAACCAAACGGCGGCATATTAGGATGGGGTAGATATCCTATATTGAGTGCATATGTCTGCGTGGTCAATGTTCCGCTGAGCGGCTGAGTAATTGCGAGAATAGAATTACAGTATAGGTTGGCAGTTATTCCATCGTATGTAAAAACAATTAAATTCCAATCATTCAAAATCAATCGACCTGCAACCGGATCATTAAAAATATAATATTGGCCGTTTACTTTTACTTCAAGCGTAAGTTTTCCATCGCCAGATACACGAACGCCCCAATTTCTGGCAGAATTATTACCGTTTACATCAAATGACTTGTTGATAATGTACTGCTCGCTTGGCCCAAATGCCCTCGGACGAACCCAAGCACCAACAGATATTAGCTGAGGATTTAGTGCTATTGAATTTGAAACTACAATTCGGTTCGTCTGTCCATTAAAAAGATAGGCTGAGCTTTGCGTGGCAAATCGATCCGATGCTAGTACGGCACCGTTCACTACTCCATTATTCCCATTACCACTTTCATCATTCGCATTCCCACAGAATGGCCAGTAACCGACAAGACCATTTCGCAAATTCGCTGGTAGTTGACTCGCATTGCAGACCGTCCGCCCCGGAAACAAACTATCGATACTTAGCGTGATCGACGAGCCCTTACAGATCGTCGTATCGTTATTGATGATATTTGCATTCACCAAACTCAAATAGGTACTGTCGCTGGCCGTACAACCCGCCGCATTGGTGACGGTCACCTTGTAAAAGCCGCTGGCTGTGGCAGGTATGGTTTGTATTGTAGCAGTAGTATTCCAACTATAGCTGGCAAAACCAGGCCCAGCATTAAGTGTAGTGGATGTTCCACATACTCGTGTAGTATCAGAAAGCGGATTGAAAGTGAACGAAGGGAATACCGTGATCGTTCCGGTCGCATTCACCGTCCCGCATCCCCCTGTCAGCGGGATACTATATGTGAACGTACCCGAGGCAGTAGGTGTCCCACTGATCGTGATGGTATTGGAGGCCCAGCTCGCTGTAACTCCTGGAGGTAACCCTGTAGCTGCACCGATGCCGGTAGCACCCACTGTCGTATGCGTAACAGATGGTGCCAGCAGGGTATTGATACAAAGTGTCGGAGTAGAAGAAGCTGCAGATACAGTGTTAGTAGCACGAACCGTGATTGTTCCGGTCGCATTCACCGTTCCGCAACCGCCTGTCAGCGGGATACTATAGGTGAACGTACCCGATGCCGTAGGTGTACCGCTGATCGTGATGGTATTGGAGGCCCAGCTCGCTGTAACACCGGCAGGTAAGCCGATAGCAACTCCGATACCAGTAGCACCGGTTGTAGTATGTGTAACAGCCGGTGTTAGCGATGTATTGATACAAAGACTCGGTGTAGAAGATGCGACAGATACAGTATATACAGCACGGACCGTAATCGTTCCCGTTGCACTCACCGTTCCGCAACCGCCTGTCAGCGGGATGCTATAGCTGAAAGTACCCGATGCCGTAGGTGTACCGCTGATCGTGATGGTGTTCGTAGCCCAGCTAGCTGTCACACCTGGAGGTAACCCTGTAGCTGCACCGATGCCGGTAGCACCCGTTGTCGTATGCGTAATAGAGGGGCCAATCGGCACATTGATACAAATTGGGAGGGATGAGGAAGCCGCAGAGGCTGTATTCAACGGAGTAACATTAACCCGAACACTATCCGTACAAGTAGTAATGCCATCGCTAACGGTAACATAATAAGTAGTCGATTGTGTAGGGTTGACCGAAATAGTAGGTGTGCTAGCTCCTGTAGACCATAAATAGCTAATGGCGCTTGCCCTACTTCCGTTTCTTAAATTTAAAATCTCAGAAGTAGTAAGGGGTCTGTCCCACATACCAATGTCATCAATGTAACCCGAAAATCCATGAGAAACGTTATTACCACATAAGCCAATATATGCGATGTTTTCAAGGAATGAAACATTACCCGTTCTTGATTGAGTGGTCAAGAGGTTTGCATCATAGTAAGTCCTCAACAGTGACTTATCATATGTCATAGTAACCAAATGCCAATTAGTATCAGCTGTGATAGAACTATAATTACTCACATAACTGGAAGTACGGATACCCGTTTCAATTTGGCTTGGCAATGATTGTATTAGGAAATCTGGGAAATTACAGGCCACTTCCTGACGGAAAATAGTGCTAGGCGTTGTACTTAATGGCAGCCTTTTAATCCAAAGAGAAAGCGACATGCCAGTTGAACCGGGTGTATTAACATTAATACCAGGCACCGTTATATACTGGCCGTTGAGTGCATTTAGATTGAAGGCCATTGCACTATTACGCACACCATATCGATCAATGGCTGAAGTGGCCCCAAAATTTGTGCCATTTCTATTGTTACCACTTGCATCATTTAGATTTCCGCAGAACGGCCAATAAGCTAATAAGCCGCTTCTCAATCCGGAATTGACATCTGAAATATTACAGGTACTCCTTCCGGAAAAGCTTGTGTCTGCTGACAAGGTAAGGCTAGTCCCTGAACAAATCGTTGTATCGTTATTGAGAATATTAGCATTAACCAAGCTCAGATAAGTACTATCACTTGTCGAACAACCTGATGCATTGGTAACCGTAACCTTATAAAAGCCGCTGGTAGTTGGAGTTATGCTCTGCGTGGTAGCACCGGTGTTCCAGCTATAGCTGGTATAGCCAGATCCAGCGTTGAACGTAGTGGTTGTTCCACAGACACGCGTTGTATCAGAAAGCGGATTGAAAGTGCCGATGTCACTAACTGTTACGCTCACGCTATCCGTACACGTGGTAATGCCATCGCTAACGGTCACGTAGTAAGTAGTAGTTTGGGTTGGACTGACCGTGATGCTGTTAGTGGTGGCGCTGCCTGAAGACCATGATACAGACTGGTTATTGTACACAATCTGCGCTTCAGAAGCACTCAACGCTCTTGACCAGATCATCACGTCATCCAGTTTACCGTTGAAATATGGATTAGAAGCGCGGTTGCATACTGCGGCACCAAAATGAATTGGAAGTGATGTATTGGTGAATGCTGATGCAGGGAAATTGATTGAATTGTTTAACACTCCGTTTATGTACATGATAATTTTAGAGGTAGCAAAGTCCCTGACAACCAACACATGGTACCATGTATTCAAAGACAGTGGTGTAGTTGATTCCATGAAGTAATCTGTTCCGGCTACACCATACCGAAGTCCGAACTTAGAACTCCCCCAATTGATCGACCAATCCGGGTTTGGGTTGCAGATATCACGATCGACAATGATACCCGCATTCGTAGAGGTCGGATATGCCCAAAAACTAATACTTAGCGATTGTGCAATCGATAAACTTGGTGAGGGTGGAATTTCCATATAAGAGGATGCTCCGGAAAAGGAATAGGCAGAGTTGGCACTACCCTTTCGATCGGTCGTGAGCGTAACCCCGGTTGTGTTCGCATTATTTGAATTTATAGAAACATCATTGGTATTTCCGCAAAACGGATAATATGCAGCCAGACCATTTCGCAGGTTGGAAGACAGGACCGACACAGAGCAGCCGGGTTGTCCAAATGAAAGGCTATCAATACTCAATGTTACACTACTACCCTTGCAGATCGTCGTGTCATTATTGATGATGTTGGCATTCACCAAACTCAGATACGTACTATCACTGGCCGAGCAACCCGCTGCATTTTTAACCGTAACCTTGTAAAATCCGCTGGTATTGCGCGTAATGCTTTGAGTGGTCGCTCCGGTATTCCAGTTATAACTGGTATAACCTACTCCTGCATTGAGGGTGGTGGAAGAACCGCAGACTCGAGTGGTGTCAGAGAGCGGATTGAAAGTGCCGATGTCACTAACTGTTACGCTCACGCTATCCGTGCAAGTAGTAATACCATCACTAATAGTAACGTAGTACGTAGTGGTTTGCGTGGGATTGACCGTGATGCTGTTGGTAGTGGCGCCGGTCGACCAGGTGACAGATTGCAGCGAATACAATTGCAAAACCTCCGAAGTGCTTAGCGTTCGATCCCAAACTGCAACGTCATCTATGTCTCCCACAAAAGATTCACCAGCATTGCCTCTTCCCAGATTCAGAAACTGTCCGACCCAATTCGTATTACATACTGCTGGAGCTCCTACTCGTGTACCGACCAATACCCCGTCGATATACACTCTACCTTCAACAGAAGAGGCATTTGTCGTGTAGGTCAGTAGATGCCAATTATTCAAAGAGCCTGCATTTAAACCGACCAAATTTTGATCATAATTACCAGAGCAATTCCATACATCTAAAATATTCCCATTATACATACCCGCTCCGGAATTGTAGTTTGATTGCTCAAAAATCCTTCCGCCATTTTGAGGACCGACTGCTCTATACCAACAAGAGATAGTTCGGTTACCGATCATATTCATTTGTGCGTTCAGGGGAATTCCAATAGAGGAGAAAGAACCCGAAAAATAATACGCTGAATTTACCTGACCGAAACGATCGGCGACCAGGGAAACATTTCCTGTCAAACCATTACTACCGTTCCCGCTTACATCGTTTGTATTTCCACAGAAGGGCCAATATCCTACAAGTCCATTTCTCAATCCAGCAGATAGACCAGTGAGTGCACAAGCTGTCCTACCTGTCATTGAACTATCAATATAGAGTGTGACGGTAGAACCCCTACAGATCGTCGTGTCATTATTGATAATATTAGCCTTCACTAAGCTCAAATAGGTACTATCACTTGCTGCGCATCCAGCAGTACTGGTAACAGTCACCTTGTAAAATCCACTTGCAGTAGGCGAAATAGTCTGTGTACTCGCACCTGTGTTCCAGCTGTAACTGGCAAAGCCAGATCCCGCATCCAATGTGGAAGTAACCCCACACACACGTGTTGTGTCAGAAAGCGGATTGAAAGCGGTGGCGGAAACTCCGGATACGGTCACTACTCGAGTAGCCGTTGCATTGGAGCAGCCCCCCGAGCCAGGCACCGTGTATGTAATAGTAGCCGTTCCTCCGTTGATTGCAGATAAGGCTCCGGTAGTGGAATTGATGGTAGCAATTGTTGGATCAGAAGAAGACCAGGTACCGCCCGAAATGGATGAAGTAAGAGTACTTGTAGAACCGGCACATACTGTATTCCAGGCATCCGAATATAAAGTTGAGATTTCGGTTGCACTTAATACCCGGCTGTAAAACATAAGCTGTGATAAACCTCCATTGAATCGGTAGGCTCCACCATTTCCACCGGGACTAGCCCTACCGACGATCATAGCATCACCCACGGTGTTTACCAATGTAGTTGAGTTATTATTATCAACATTCAGCACACCGTTTATGTAGATCTTATTGGATGATCCCGACTTGATCATCACCACGTGTGTCCATGTGGATGTTAGTGGAACAGTGGATATTGCCAAGTTGACTGAACCTTGTCGATTAAAATTGATTGTATTATTTGAGTTCAACCCGACCGTAAAGTTTCCATCGCTTCTCCATAGGACATGCGCACCAGTGTGACCAGCCGGCAGATCATTTTTGATCCAAAACGAGAAAGTAAAATTGTTTGTCAAGCTACCATACCAAGCCTGGTAGGGAATCGACATCTCCGTATTGGTCCCATTGAAAAAATAGGCAGAGGTTCCATAACCAAACGGACCCGTACCTACTGTAGCTCCGGAATTGGTCAATGAGCTTCCGCCACTTACATCTGCCAATGAATTACATAATGGATAGTATGAGATCAAGCCACTTTGTAGTGAACCAGGCAATGAAGTGGTGGTGCAGAGTTGTTTTACCGTGGAGATCGTGCCTGCGTTGGGCGGAGCGGTTACGGTAGCGGTACGAGTAGCGGTTGCATTGGGACAACTGCCCGATCCGGCTACTGTGTAGGTCATCGTAGCCGTTCCAGCCGATACTCCGGTAACTAAACCGGTCGCGGGATCTATCGTAGCAACCGAAGTATTTGAACTGCTCCATACACCACCGGAAACAGTAGATGAGAAACTAGTAGTCCCACTTACACAAACATTCTGTATGCCTGATAAGGTTCCCGCACTGATCAGAGCAGGAATAGAGGTGGATGTAGCATTATATAATTGTGTGATCTCACAAACGTCTAACGCGCGATTATAGATGTATGTATCATCCATCTTGCCATCTAGATATTCAGCAACACTGAAAATATCCAACCCAAAATTCAATTGATAGGAGTTACAAGTAGCCAGGAACGGAGCAGATGCCTGACTTGAGATAAAATTGCCGTTTATATATAGTGAAACGGTGGCGTTGGTGATCACATATACTACGTGGTGCCAAGTGTTGAGTGAGAAATTAGATGCATAGTTGTGATCGGTGACAGTGCCACAGCCCTGATTTTTTCTAAGATTATTTGCGTTACTACCGGCTCGATAGGTGCAGGCCCAAGCAGTACCGGAAGAATTTCCCAATACTAAATACTGAAGTCCATTGAAAAAAAACTGATTGAATGAAACCCAGGTGGAAATAGTCATACTGGAGGATGCAAACTGAGCATTTCCATTTACCGTGATGCTGCTACTGGCTCCATTGAAGCTATACGCACTATTCGCCACTCCAAACCGATCTGTAGTCAATGTTGCCCCATTCACCGTCCCATTGAACCCATTCCCACTCGCATCATTAGTAAAACCGCAAAACGGATAATAAGCCACTAGGCCAGTCTGTAAATTGGCGGGCAACTGGGACCGGTTACAGACCTGACTAAAGCCAAACTGAGGAAAAGTCGAGATGGCAGCAAATAGAAATACCCGAGCAATAAACGGACCAAGTTTCATAAGCAGGTTTTGAGAGGTAAAGCGCATGAAGTTAATTCGAATATATCAATAAACTTTATGCGTTATGGCAGATTTGTCGAAGGGCAAGATGAATAGACTAAAGAGACCAGGAGACCATGGTCGGTTCGTCTTCTCGTCTCTTTTTGGTCTTCCTAGTCCACAAAAACTGCCTGAAACACCCTCTTTACTTGTGCAATTTCATCCGCTGTAAGTACACCTAGATTTTTGACGATGCGAAGGCGGTCAATCGTACGAATCTGATCCAAGGCGATCCAGCCAGTTTTGGTATTGTGCTCGATCGATACCCGAGTGGGATAGGGCTTATGGGCGGTAGTCATCGGAGCCACAACAATGGTTTGTAAATACCGATTCATTTCATTAGGTGAAAGTATGACGCAGGGTCGGGTCTTCTTCATTTCTCGTCCCAGGGTCGGATCCAAATCCACCAAAACAATATCATATTGCCTCAACTCCATTCCTCGATGTTTTCATCCTCAAAAACATCCGGCATCAATAACTTATCATCGCCGCTTTCATGCATCTGCTTAAAAGCCAAATCCCAACCTTGTCTAGGAGGTTTCTGATCGGGCGAAACAGCTTTTTTGACCGCCAGAAACTTGACCTCCTCCTCCTCCAGTAACCGCAGTCCGGCCCGGATCACCTCACTGGCGTTTTGATACCGCCCGGAGGCCACCTTGCTATCTACGAATGCCTCAAAATGATCGCCCAACGAGACGGAGGTGTTACGAGCCATGAGATAAATTTGCATAAATGTACTAATTTTTGGTAACTATTGGTAATTGGAGTCCAAAATGATAGGTTAGAAGACCATGCCTCTTTGCCCTGCTTATAAATCTTGCTGTTCCAATTTGGAACATCAAGTTGGGGAACCCATTTCAACGATTCCTCACCAAATATCCCACCCCCACAAAACTCATCAGCAAAAACATCGCTACCAGCTGATGTAATTGCGCGGCCCACTCGAATACGCCCCAAGTACGCGGAACGATCTGCAAACTCAATAACACAGAAGCAATCCCCAATACCACCTGTAGCGTAACGATAAATAATGGCAACCACCAAGTACGTGCTAAAAGTGAGGATTGATTTTTCAGCTGATATAATTTGACCGAAAGAATAATAACGCCGATCAAAATCAAGTAGGCCAAGTTCCGATGCACAAAATGAATCAAGATCTTGTTCTCCAGAAAATTCAAGATCCCCCACTCCGATCGCCACATCGCCTCAGGGATCATCGCCCCATTGATATCCGGCCAGGTCGGTGCCGCCGTCGCCGCCTTATGACCCGCCATCAACGCCCCGAATCCCAATTGGATCACTAGTAATGCGATGAGTCCGATGGTCAGTCGCGGAATATTTTTATCAGTGATGATATTCTTCCGTCCAATCGTCAGATCGATCGCAAACCAGCACGTGTAAGCAAAGAGTCCGAGTGCAAACAGAAAATGCAAAGCCAGTCTTGTCGGCTTCACATAGATCGCATCACCGGTGAGTCCGCTCGCTACCATGATCCATCCCACGGCCCCTTGTAACGCACCGAGGAGAAACAAGATCATCATCGGCTGCACCATATCCTTTGTAAAACGACGCTGGAATAAAAACACCAGGAAAGGAATCAAAAACACCACACCAATCAACCGCGCCCAAAACCGATGAAACCACTCCCAGAAAAAAATGTATTTGAATTCACCCAGCGTGAAATCTGAATTGAGCAATACGTACTGGGGCGTCGCTTTATACTTATCAAACTCCACCAGCCACTCCGATTCACTCAGTGGCGGAAAGGTCCCTGTCACCACGTTCCACTCCGTTATCGATAATCCGCTACCCGTCAATCGGGTGATCCCCCCCAGCAATACCTGCACGATGATCATCCCGATACCGACCCATAACCAGATCCGGACCGGACGATCTGACCGAACCAACGAATTCTCTTTCATGCCGCAAAGGTAACTCGCCACCGCAGGTTGCATCCATCTGTTTAATTTTTTACACCTTTGGATGTGCTCGCCCCTCACCTAAAAAAGAATCGACGCGAAGCCGGCCTCGATGAAGCCGGTAGAGGCTGCTATGCCGGACCAGTATTCGCCGCGGCGGTGATCCTACCCGTGGATTTCCATCACCCCCTGTTGAACGACTCCAAACAAGTCTCCGAAAAAAATCGTGAGTTGCTCCGGCCCATCATTGAAAAAGAAGCAATCGCCTTCGCCGTGGCCTCGGCTTCTGTTGAGGAGATCGACAGCATCAACATCCTGCAGGCCAGCTATCTCGCCATGCACCGCGCTATCGCTGCCCTCAAAAAGAAACCGGAATTTTTATTGATCGATGGCAATCGCTTCAAGCCCTATCCCAAAATCCAGCACACCTGCGTGATCAAGGGCGACGGAAAATTCGCGTCCATCGCCGCTGCCAGCATCCTGGCGAAAACCTACCGCGACGAATACATGTATCGCATCCACGAAGAATTTCCGCAATACCAGTGGAACCGCAACAAAGGCTACGGCACCGCCACCCACCGAAAAGCATTGGAAATACACGGACTCACCCCACATCATCGTAAAAGCTTTCAGATCCTGCCGGGGCAATTGCCGTTATTTTAACGGACTCACCTTTCACCCTTCATCCTTCACCTTTCATCCCTCCTCCTCCTACCCCAACACCCATTCCCCCGCGCCCGCGCGAATAACAAAGGGTTCCTCATCAGCACAGTCGATCACGGTAGACGGAACCATACCGCCGATGCCCCCATCGATCACAGCGTCTACTTGCTTTCCGAAATTCTCATATATCACATCCGGATCAGTAGTGTCTTCAACCAACTCACCGGGAAGAGAGGTACTTAATATAGGGCGACCTAATTCACGTACCAATGCCTGAGCAATAGCATTGTCGGGTATACGCAACCCGATCGTCGATTTTTTACTTTGTAAAATACGAGGCACCAACTTGCTGGCCGGGAGGATGAATGTATACGGACCCGGTAAATGTTCTTTCAATAATCGGAAGGTGGGCGTAGAGATCGGTTTGGTATACTCACTCAAATGCGAAAGATCGTTGCAGATGAAAGAGAGATTGGCTTTATTGGGTAAGATGCCTTTGATCCGACAAATACGCTCAATGGCCTCCGCTTGTAAAATATCACATCCGATCCCGTACACCGTATCAGTCGGGTAAATGATCACCCCGCCCCTTTGTAGGATGTCAACCGCCTGACGGATCAACCGCGGCTGCGGATCTTTTGGATGAATGCGTAAAAACATGCGGCTTTGTTATAAGGTAGACAGACAGGTGCCACTTTTCGTTGCATTACCACCGCCGAACAGACTTGTTTCAGAGAAAAACCTGACATCCCTCAACCCCTCTCAACCCCCTCAACTTTCTCAACCATCTCAACTCTCATCCCTCAACTAATCTCCCACACTTCCTTCCCTCTCAACAACGCATCCAAATCAGGCTGCTTGTTCTTCTCCGCCACAACCAATTGCTCAGCCATCAGGTCTTCGTAGCAAACACGCTCGGTGGCATAGAACACACCGAAGGGACGAGGGAAATGACCCTCTTTATTCGGATCATCGAACATACGGGTCAGGATCTGCGCTTTATACAGATCCGTTTCATCATGTATCCAGCAATCATCGGCACTGAATCCATCCGCGAATGAAATCACTTCCGGCTTCAATCCATTCAGTCGTATACCTTTTTCTTTCTCCGCTCCGAATACCAGTGGCTGACCTTGCTCCAAGATCAAGGTCTCGGTAAGCTTGGTTCCTTTCTCCGTGAAGATTTCAAACGCCCCGTCATTAAAGATGTTGCAATTCTGATAGATCTCAAGGAAAGAAGATCCCTTGTGCCCATGCGCACGAAGCAACATCGCTTGCAAATGCTTGGGATCACGGTCCATCGAACGCGCCACGAAGGTGGCATCCGCACCCAAGGCCAAGGCAGCGGGATTGAACGGATGATCGATGCTTCCCATCGGTGTACTCTTCGTGATCTTGTGTTCTTCCGAAGTTGGCGAATATTGTCCTTTAGTCAGACCATAGATCTGATTATTGAACATCAGAATATTCACATTGAAGTTCCGGCGAAGCAGGTGAATGGTATGATTTCCGCCGATACTCAAACTGTCTCCATCACCCGTGATGATCCAAACACTGAGATCGGGACGAGAAGCTTTCAATCCGGAAGCGATCGACGTCGCTCTTCCATGGATCGAGTGCATCCCGAATGTATTCATGTAGTACGGAAAACGACTGCTACAACCGATGCCAGAAATGAAAACAATGTTCTCCCGAGGGATCCCCAACGTGGGCATCACTTTCTGTACCTGGGCCAAGATGGAATAATCGCCACAACCCGGACACCAACGTACTTCCTGGTCCGTGGCAAAATCTTTGGCTGTCAATAAAGGCTGAACCGTTGTTTCCGACATGTGGCAAAGGTAACAAAGAACCAAGATCATCACGACCCACCCGTTCCTTTCGTATTTTAGGCCATAAATCTCCACGCCATGCGTTTGATCCGAATCATCTGCCTATTTCTGTACCTGCCAGTAATTGCCCAAAACGGAAACGAACCCATGCGGGTCACCGACCTCACCAAGATCCGTTCCATCGGCTCGATCGCGGTCAGTCCCGATGGCAAACAGGTTGTTTATGTGGTTACCGCCATCGAACCCAAAGGAGAGGAATTCAACTACATCAACCAACTCTGGCTATCCGACCTGAGCGGAAAATCCCAGCCCATTCAACTCACCTCCAAAGAAAATGCCGGTCAACCCGCTTGGAGTCCCGACGGCAAACAAATAGCCTTCATCCGCAACGCCGATAACAAACCTCAGATCTTTTTACTCCCCCTTCAAGGCGGCGAAGCCAAACAACTCACCACCCACAAATACGGCGCCAGCAATCCACAATTCAGTGCCGACGGAAAAAAAATCCTCTTCTCCTCCGGTGTCGGATACAACGACCTGTTGAACGACTCGGCCCTCAATCCCGGTAAACAACCGCCCACGTGGACTTCCGAGCGCCCTGGCTATCCGGAGACAGCCAACACGGCCAAACCCGATCCCAACGGTTCTCTTGAACAGATCCGCGCCTACCTCGATAAAAACGCCGCCGATCAAAAAGCAACCGTCATACACCGACTGAATTTTCAGGACGAAGCCAACGTCAATCCCGCTCTTTCCTTCAATCACTATTATCAACTCGAACTGAATACCGATGCCAAACCACAAGCCCTTACCCGCGGTTTCTTTCGCTACGGCAACGCTCAGTATCTCCCGAACGGAGATATGTTGATGATCACACAGATCGATTCCACACAACACCCCGACCGATCCCGCGGCAATCAGATCCGAAGGCTCAGTGCCGATGGCAAATGGACAACACTGCTGAACGGAGCGGAAACACAATACAGCAACCTGCGCGTTTCTCCGAGTGGAAAATCGATAGCCTTTCTGCGCGCACCCGAAGAGGGATTACAGATCGCCGAGCTCTGCATCGCCCCGATCGATAACCCAACACAATTCAAAACCTATCCGTTCGACCGAAGCAAAAACAACCTGCGCTGGAGTAGTGATGAAAAGTCGGTCTACTTCACAGCACAATCGAACGGCGTTGCACCGATCTACCGACTTGACATCAACGCGCAAAAAATCGTACCCATCACCGGAAACAATAATGGCATTTCTCAACTTGAAGTCCTACCCAAACAATTGGTATATGTGCAAACCAATATTGAAAGTCCCTTCGAATTATACCGCAGCGAACTCACTGGCGAAAAACCACAACAACTCACCGAACTGAATACCACGTGGATCGTCTCCAAAAAAATCAGCCGCCCGGAGAAACAAATTTTCTATAACGAACTCAATCAACCAGTCGAATACTGGGTGATGAAACCAACTAATTATGAAGCCAGAAAAAAATATCCGGTACTCCTCGAGATACATGGCGGGCCTTCATCTATGTGGGGACCAGGCGAAGCCAGCATGTGGCACGAATACCAATATTTCTGCAGCCAAGGTTATGGCGTCGTGTATTGCAATCCGCGCGGCAGCGGCGGATACGGATTGGATTTTCTAAAAAGCAATGTGAATGATTGGGGAACCGGTCCTACCCGCGATGTACTCAAAGCACTCGATCTGACCGTAGCAGAAGGGTGGACAGATACAACCAAGCTTTTAGTCACCGGTGGCTCCTATGCCGGATACCTGGTGGCGTGGATCATTTCACATGATAAACGATTTGCTGCTGCCTGTTCACAACGTGGCGTATATGATCTGGCTACCTTTTTCGGAGAAGGAAATGCCTGGCGACTCGTCCCCAATTATTTCGGTGGATATCCCTGGCAGGAACCCACCCGCAACATCCTGCAACGTGAATCACCACTCACCTACGTGGAGAACATCACGACCCCATACATTATTTTTCATGGCGATAACGATCGACGGACCGGATTCGTACAAAGCGAGATGATCTACAGAAGCCTGAAAGTACTGGACCGCCCCGTCGAATACGTACGCCACCCGAATGCGACACATGAGATCACGCGCAGCGGAGTCAATCGCCAACGCATCGATCAAATGCTCCGTACCTACGAATTTTTTGAGCGATGGATACAAACCAAATCAAAATGAGGATACCGAAGACTTTTATTATAGTTGGTACTTTTGCCGGTATGCTTTTCGTGCTGACGGCAGCCAATCCGCTACCCAAACGAAATCTGCAGGTACTTCCCGATGATATTTCCGATTCGCAACTCGACAGCATCATGAAACAATACAACAAAGCACTGGGCGTGTCCTGCAATTTTTGTCACATAAAAAGAAGTGATTACCCGGATAGTCTTGATTACGCATCCGACAAAGACCCAATGAAAACCACGGCTCGTAAAATGATGCGCATGACCATCGAGATCAACCAGAAAAACTTCATGACCGACGAAAATAAACGTCCCCACGAGCTCAATGAAGTAACCTGTTACACCTGCCATCGGGGCGAGGCTTGGATCGAATCCGGTCAATAAGCCCTAAAAACAATAATGCCCGGCATCAATGAGCTTGGCAGCAATACGCCGACGAGCCTCTTTGCTGTTGAACGATTCAGCTTTGGTGAATCGCTTCAATCCCAATAACATCATTCGCAACTCATCGCCACTTCCGAATGCATTCAATGCATCTTTTCCATGCTTATTCACGGCATCAGCTGAATCGTAGAGATAGGTTCTAACAATATCGAGCTGTAATCTTGTTTTCTCTTCGCCTTCGCGTTCGGTGTGTTTACGCACACGCAGTAAGGCACTCTCAGCATGAAACACAGCGATGGCCATATCCGCTAGGTGCATCAGGATCTCCTGCTCTTGCTCCAACTGCATCATCAGTTTCTGCGCCGCCGCTCCTGAAACCAACAGAATCGCTTTCTTCAGGTTATCGATGAGCTTCTGCTCGGGCGCGAACAAGGTTGTATCCGGTTCTCCGAAATCCGGAATGCTCATCAATTCTTTCTGAATGGCGAATGCAGGGGTCATCAGATCGAGCCGACCAGCCATGGCGCGCTTCAAGGTCATATCGAGTGTCAACAATCGATTGATCTCATTGGTACCCTCATAGATTCGATTGATCCGACTGTCGCGATACGCACGCGAAATACCATACTCAGCACTATATCCATTACCACCATGGATCTGTACCCCTTCATCTACACAATAATCCAACACCTCGCTGCCGAAAACTTTTAGTATGGCACATTCAATGGCATATTCTTCCGCTGCGCCGAGCAGGGCCTCATTGAATGGCTTGCCTTCAGCCAGCAATTCCTTTTCTTTCTCGTCGATCCATTTTGCACTGCGATACAAGGCTGCATCACCCACGTATAGCTGGATGGCCATATCCGCGAGCTTTTGCTGTATGGCACCGAAGGAGGCGATGGGTTTCTTGAACTGCTCTCTTGTTTTGGCATATTCAATGGAGGTGTTGAGTGCCATCTGCGCGCCACCGAGCGCAGCTGCACAAAGTTTGAGACGACCGATGTTCAGGATATTGAACGCGATCTTATGTCCTTTTCCGATCTCGCCGAGTACGTTTTCTACCGGGACTTTGCAATCCTGGAAATACAATTGAACCGTGGAAGATCCCTTGATTCCCATTTTCTCTTCCTCCGGACCTTGTGTGAATCCCTCCATCCCTCTCTCAACGATGAAAGCCGTGAACTGCTTACCATCGATCTTGGCAAACACCGTATAGATCTGTGCGAATCCGCCGTTCGTGATCCAGCATTTTTGTCCATTGAGGATATAATGTTTGCCGTCGGCACTTAGTGTAGCAGTTGTTTTCGCACTCAAGGCATCACTTCCGCTGTTGGGTTCTGTTAGTCCGTAAGCACCCGCCCATTCACCTGTGATGAGTTTGGGTATATATTTTTGTTTCTGCGCCTCAGTACCGAAATATAAAATGGGTAAGGTGCCGATGCCAGTATGTGCGGCCACGGCTACTGAAAATGAATAACCGGAACCAAGGAATTGATTGACGATGGTGGAAGAAATAAAATCTTTTCCGAGTCCGCCATACGCTTCCGGAAACGAGGTGGCCAATAACCCCTGATCACCTGCTTTACGAACCAGTGAAGCCATCAATCCGGATTCCAATGCATCGATCCGATCGATGATCGGATGCACTTCTGTATCCAGAAATTGCACACAGAGATCACGGATCATCAATTGTTCTTCATTGAAATCCTCCGGCGCAAACGTATCAGCCGGAACAGATGAGCGAACCATCCATTCGCCGCCTTTCAAAGGGTGTTGTACGGTAACAGACATATGGGCAAGAATTATTGTTCTAAATTTACGCAAAAGGGTTGAGAGATGAGAGATGAGGGTTTAGACTAAAAACTCTCTGAACCCGTTCAACCTTCTCAACTCCCTCAACCCTCTCAACTCTCTCAACTCTCATCCCTCAACTGTACACTAATGTTCCCCGCGCTCCTCATTCTCTTCCTCACTTATCTTCTCCTGGTGAGTTATTACACCTACCAGTGGGGCCGGGTGCCGGATTTCATCGCGCTGGATACAAAACAAAAAAGAGGATTTTCAGTTCTGATTCCCGCTCGTAATGAAGAGAATAATATTGGCGGCTTGCTCGTGGCTTTACAAGGACAACAATATCCCTCCGAACTGATCGAGGTCATCGTGATCGACGATGGATCCAACGACAATACCACAAGTATCGTTCAACAATTTTCGTTCGCCACACTGCTGCAACCCGAGAACACCAATGGAGTTGCGGGAAAAAAACAGGCGCTTAAAACTGGAATCGAGAGGGCATCGAATGAATGGATCATCACCATCGATGCGGATTCTATACCCGGACCCGAATGGATAAGCACTATCAATGATTTCATTGACCGGCAGGGTGAAATAGTTTGTGTAGTCGGACCAGTAACCCTAACCACCATCGACAGCAACCTACTACAAGCTTTTCAGCGTTATGATCATCTGATGTTCCAGGGTATCACAGCCGCCGCCATCGGATCCGGACTACATGCGCTTGGCAACGGTGCCAATCTCTGCTACCGAAAGGATGCTTTTGATTCAGTAAGTGGATTCGAAGGCATCGACCAACTCGCGTCCGGAGATGATATACTGCTGGTTGAAAAATTCATGCAGCAGTATCCGGGCCAAGTTCAGTTTCTGAAATCCAACAAGGCCATTGTAAAAACAACGGCCTGCGCCAACTGGAAAGAATTATGGCAACAACGACTGCGCTGGGTCAGCAAAGCAGGCAGCTACAAAAACAGTCGACTGCATCTGGCACAGTGGATAACGGGCGGATTCAATGCCGTACTTCTTATTCAGTCTGCATGGTGTATGCTGAACCCTGATGAATTAAAACCTACGATCTCCATTTGGATCCTAAAAGCGATCATTGAATGGATGCTGATCGCGCCGGTGGCCAAACTATATCGAGAGCCGAAAAATGGCCTGGCATTTTTTATGCTGCAACCGATACATGCCTGCTATTTGATAGCCGTCGGACTCTGGGGGATGCGTAAAACCTACCGTTGGAAAGAACGAACCGTTCACTGAGACTGCACTACACTTCTATCACGATCAGACGATAGGGTTTGCACCTACATCCTCTTTGCTCCTATGATCGAGTATCAGAAGTAAAGCAATGGATAAAAAGAATAGCGAACCGATTTTATCCGTCTCGATCAGATCACTCCAGAAATTCACCACGCCAAGCATCACCACGATCACGGCGATCCCCGCCGCCAATTGTCCAATCCAAATAGCACGATTCCGATGATATAATTTTTCGGCATAAAACAGAAGTGCGCCAAATAAGATCAGAAAAATGATCAGTCCGGGTATGCCTTGCTCGACAGCTGTCAATAGAAAATAGTTGTGTACAGTCGACCGATCCGGATTATTACTGACCCATGTCTTATACGCCGGCACGGTATACTGGCGGTAACGCGTATAAAAAGAAGATGGGCCGAATCCGATCAAAGGTTTCTCTTCCACCATACGAACACCGGAGATCCACCGGTAAAAACGCTCTACCGATGAAACATCCTTTCCTTGATAAGTAGCCCGCCAGTGATCCTGAAAATCGGAGTGAAAGATCGTGGTACGATAATCCGGTGCAAACTGCAAATACCGATCGCCTTGCTTCAACCAAACGATGGTTAATATCGACAGCAGCAGAATAACTGCATATCCATACACCAGCAAACGATTTCTCAAGAGCAGATAGGCGCCTACCCCAACAAACAAGGCCAGCCAGGCACCCCGGGCATAGGAAAAGAAAAGTGCAACCAGCACCAGTATCATGGCTGCATCCCAAAGTTGTTTCTTTTGGGTGAAGCGGCGACTGAAAAAAAGTACAGGAACCAGCGTCATCAACATGGCAGAATACACGACGTGATTCCTAAAGTATGGCTGAACGACCGCACTCGATGAAATAAAACTGAATCCTTCGAAGGCGTGACGAATAACAGAAAGCAGTGCCAGTAAGAAAAGCGGTACGAACAAACAATAGAGCGCGCGACGAATTGATTTTCGATCTCGAAGCCAGATCAATGGCGCCAACAGAAAAGCACCGATGTACCAGGATTTGGCCAGTAAGAATTTGAATGAGATCCAAGGCGTTGTTGACACCATGGTGGTGATCGTCATCCAACCGATCCAAGCCAACAATGAGATCAGCAACGGATGATGCCAAAGCCTCGATCGAAATGGAGTCAATCGATATACGAGATATAAAACAGACAAAACCGAAACCGCTAGCATCAACGGTTCGTCCGGCAAGTCGGTTCCTAGCTGATCCGAAAAAGAGAATTCAACAGATAGCGGAAGACTGATGAGTAAGAGATAAAATAATACTGAAGGGTTATACCAACCCCATATACCAATCAAGATGCCTATAGGTACGAGAAGCGGCCACCAGCTATTGAAAAGGGCAACGGCCAAGCCGGCGGCTACGATAGTCGCCGTGAACAACCAACGGACCCAATCATTTTTCCAGGATAATATCATACACCGTGCGGCGTTCGGACCAAAGAGAAAAGATCAACCAACCCAACAAGGCGAGCAGGGTTGTCGCGATCAATGCAGTGGCCCATTCGGGCGAATCGGGCACGATCGCAGGAACACCAATATCCAATACTTGAATGGCAGGAGGACGTTGCTCGAGCAGCAAGGTATATTCTTCGATCAGGTCGCGGTACAGCGAACGATAGCGGGCAAGCTCTCCCGAGCTGACGGAATCCTTAGATAATTCCAGTCGCTTCAACCCCCGCTCCAAAGCAGCAAGTGTTTGGGTATTCTGTCGGCTCATCAATTCACGATGCATACTATCGAGTCGAGCGGTGATCGCATTTGATAAATCTGCCGCCAGGGTAGCATCCGTATCCCACACACGCACTTTCAACTCGCCATAATCACTCTTGAAGATCTCCGTGCTCTTTTTCAGTTTTTTGACCGCTTTCAGAAAAGCTCTGTCAGCAGCACCTGAGATAGAATAATGCTTGATCAGATCGAAGCGGCGGACCAGCGGTCGATATAACGTATCGAGCCGACCACTCCCTACAAGCAGATCCAACTGATCCGGCGAACCCAACGGTGAATACAAATGCTGCACCTGCGCACCGAACAATCGACTCGGATCGGAGGCAACCACACTGGAGGCAACAGCTGTTGTTTCACTTTTATATTTCTCCGGCAAAAGCCATAGCACCAGGCAGGTCAATACCCATACAGACAACAACCAGCCGAGGAGCGAACGGCTGCGTCGAGTAAGCAATTGGATCAAGTCAGGCATTAGTAATTGATTGAATAACTTATCCGAAATACCAAATAAGACAGGAAGTAAATATAACAACTAAATAGCTCGTATAGGGTTGCGGCTCTCCGATCCGGCGATGAACAAAAAACATAAGTAACGACCCGGCCAGTACCTGACTGATCAGCGCCGATCGCGCCATGCCCATGGCTCCCAAGGAGGGCACCCAATAAGCCGACAAAAGCAGATGCAACAATAACGCCGAACCGATGAGTAGCTGAAAGAGTCGGAGTTCCCCGCGTGCAGTCAGTACCGTGCCATACACATGAACCAATGAATACCCTATTATCGATCCGAATAATATCGGTAAAATTCTTGCAATGGAAGAGGGATCACTCACGTACAGAAAGGAAGCGATCGAAGACGACAGTAAAACAATACCCCCTATCGCTAACAGGGAAAAAAACAAGAGTCCGTTTCGGGCCATTCGGATCGCCGAAAAAACTTTTGCCGGCTCATCGGAATGACGAGATAGATAGGGTAAGAGAAAACTGGCGACCAGATAGCCGAACATATTCGCGGCATCCAATAAACGATAACCCGCAGCATAACGACCCGACTCGAGGGCACCTTCCCCACTCCATTGCATCAACAAGTAGCCATCGAGCCTGGTTTGGGCACTCATCAGCAATACAATAAGCGCATAGGGAAACGCTGATCTGATCCGTTTAAAGGAGATCGAAACAGGTCCGATCACCCGAATCTGCTTCTGATAGAGATAAATCCCAACCACAGCGATGGAAAAAATCAGTGATAAAAGTTGCAAAAAAATGAATACCTCCAATCGGATCGGCCAATCAAATAAGGACCCCGTAAGCCAGAAAAAGCAGATCGGAATGAGTATGGCTTTATCGAGCACAGAAAACCAGACATCGGAGGCATACTGCTGTGAAGCGGTAACCCAGGCACGCAGATAAACATAGAATGAATTCAGCGCCTGTATCGTGGCAACACCCCATAACAGCTTTGTGGAAACCGGATCAGTTTGCCATCCAATAACAAAAATGATTCCAAAAAAAAGCAGCAGCAAAAGCCCCTTCAGCCAAAATGTTTCCGTCAAGGCTTTGGAAACAAACTCCTTCTGTGCTCGTTCTTTTTGAATAATGGTGGTGAGTCCGAGATCGAGCAGAAATCCTGCCGTGAGGGCCAGTCCCCATACCGAAAAATAATGCCCATAGGCCAACAATCCCACTTCCTTCTGCACCCACCGATCGATGCCCAGGATCCAAATAGGCTTGATCAGTGCATTCGAAAGCACCAGCCGAAAAAGAGACCGATTATAATTACGAGCGACATCCATACACGAACGAAAATAACAATGTTTATTTTTGACCAACCCATAACTCAGACCATGCGTCAATTGCTTATCATACTCCTGTTCGCCTGCCCTCTATTCATACAGGCACAGGATGAAGTGATCAAAAAGCTCCGTATCGATGCCGCCCGCACGATCAAGAAAGAAGCCGACACCACGAAAAAAGCCTGGAAACGAGGCGCCCTGCTTGGTATAAATGTTTCGCAAGGCTCGTTAAGTAACTGGGCCGCGGGGGGTGATAATTTTTCTTTATCCGCTAATATGAATCTGAACCTGTTTGCCTTTTATAAAAAAGACAAACACAGCTGGGACAATACCTTTGACCTCAACCTGGGCTATGTGAATACCACTAGTCAGGGAGGAAGAAAGAACGACGACCGTTTTGACTTTCTGAGTAAATACGGTTTCGCCGTCAATCCCAAACTCAATGTCTCCGTGCTGGCCAACTTACGTTCTCAGTTCTTCAACGGATATACCTATCCTGGAGGCGTAAAAACATACTCCTCTACATTCATGGCACCCGGTTATGTGCTGAACAGTATCGGTCTGGATTATAAACCGGCCAAAGACGTCTCCATTTACTTCTCTCCGGTCACGGCTCGTTGGGTGATCGTACGCGATACGGCCCTCTCAAATCGTGGATCCTACGGGGTAACGCCGGGGAAGAGCTCCAATTTCGAATTCGGTGCCTTTGCCACTATTGCCTATCAACGGATCATCAATAAGATCATCACATATAAAGGCCGTTTGGACCTCTTCTCGAACTACAAACACAATCCCTGGAACATCGATCTGTTCATGGCCAATGCATTCAATGCCAAACTGGGCAAATCACTGGCTGTAAGCTGGAGCCTGGACTTTATCTATGACGATGATGTCAGACTCTTTGGAAAAAATCAAGCATCACCCGGATTGCAAGTGAAATCACTCATCGGCATCGGTATCATCAAACGCTTCTGAGTAGCAGCAATCTCAACGTATGGGACAAAAAAAACTGGTTCGGTTTGCCGAGCTGAAAACCTTCGAACAAGTATTGCAGTTTCCGGAGAACATGGCTGGAAACTGGCATAACCATTTCCAGAACGATCGTCCGATCACACTGGAGTTGGCCTGCGGAAAAGGGGAGTATGCCGTCGGATTGGCACGTCTGCACCCACAACGTAATTTCATCGGGGTGGATATAAAAGGAAACCGCCTTTGGGTAGGAGCCGGTATCGCTCGCCGAGACGCACTCACCAACGTTGCCTTTCTTCGTACACAGATCGACCGGATCGCTGAATATTTTTCTCTGGGTGAAGTGGAAGAGATCTGGATCACGTTCCCCGATCCACAACTGAGGTGGAGTAAGCTGAAAAAGCGATTGACACATCCAAAATTCCTTCGACTCTATCAACAATTCCTGAAACCCGGCGGATGTGTTCACCTGAAAACAGATAGTCCCGATCTGTACCAGTTCACCAAAGAGGTGATCAGCCTGTATAAACTGGAGGTGCTTCAGGATACGGACGATCTTTACGCGCAACCGGATCGATCAGCGGAGTTGAACATAAAGACACATTACGAGTCGCTTGATATCGCCGGATCGAATCGAATTCATCATTTATGTTTCCGGTTAACGGAGGGACTACAGAACCAAGCACAGGATTTATTGTTAAAAGAGAAATGTCGCCCGGATGCAGTCGCTGATTGAAGGAGAGGATTATTACATGAGCCCCGAAGGAAGGGTTGTTTTTACCGAAAAATATCACCTCGATAAAGGATATTGCTGCGGTAACGGCTGCCGGCATTGCCCTTATGACTTTGAGGGCGTACCTGAACCCCGTCGTTCCGAACTCATCGAATCGAGAAACGAGAAAAACAGATCTGCTTGAAAAAAGAATCTGCCAAACTGAAAACGGTCAATCCCTCTGGCGGCAAGGATGTTTCGTTTTTTGAAGCAGTGTTTGAGGTGGTGCGTCAGATCCCCAAAGGAAAAGTGACTTCCTATGGCGCCATTGCCGAAGCTCTTGGCACCAAAGAAAGTGCCCGAATGGTGGGCTGGGCCATGAATCAAAGTCATTTTGTAAAACCGACTGTACCCGCCCATCGGGTAGTAAATCGCCAGGGACGACTCAGCGGAAAGATGCACTTCTCCCCTCCGGAGCGCATGCAAGAATTACTGGAAAAAGAAGGGATCCAGATCGTCGAAGATCAGATCATCGATTTTCAAAAACATTTCTGGGATCCGAACGAAATGAGTTGATCATTTCTGCTTGATCAGCACAGCACTTACCACCGGACGCTCTACCCCATTGTCGCCAGGCCGAACCGTTAAGCGACCGGCAGCCACTAATGAGGTTGAACCACCACCATCCAGATTGATCGCATCGGTACAACCCAACAAACGAAGCATATTCGCCAGTTCAGCCAGATTCACACCCGGATAACCTGCGGTACCATTATCCCCCTCAACAGCCAGCAACAACACAATCCCATTGGCTGTGTATCCGATCGCCGAGCGAGGGCGAGAAGTAGTGTTATTTATGTTGATCAACTCCGCTACATCTGAAATATTGACTTGTCCGCCGCGCAACAACATAGGCGAGCCACCGATCGCTGTTGGAACCGTCCAGGGTGTTCCACCCGTCGGAAACGTTTCTGTTGGCACCGGCTGCGGCGCAGATCCCTCGGCATTGGGACTCGGTGAAGGATAACTGTAGATATTATCATTACCCGATCCGACATGATAGATCCAGGCCGTTGTAGGTGATCCATTGGATTGAATACCGAAGGCAGCCCGCGTCGGAAAATATGCCGTTGAGGTACCATTAAAGGTTCGATTCACCGCCTTGATGTTGATCGAAGTCTGTTGGTTGTTATACTTAACGATGCTAAATGATGAATTGCCACCGAAGAATCCGCCGTTGATCCCTCCGAAAACAATACCTGGCTCCTGCGAAACAAAATCAGAAACTTTTTTGGCCGTAGAGGATTGAACCGGCTTAAAATCATACTGACCCAGTTTACTATCGTATGCCAAACAATAGGCTCTTACGGTACGACCATTATAGATCGTATCAAAGCTGAAGGTCTGTATACCATTCGGAAAGTTTGTACTGAATGAAGCATTGAATTTCCAGCCGGGCGGAAGAGAAATAATGGGCACCACCGGCGTTGGGTTCGTTCCACCACCGCCACCACCGGTATTACCGCCACCACCACCGGAATTATTGTTCTTCGAACAAGCGGTCAGAATAAGACCAAATACATAAAACGAAATAACAAGTGTGCGTTTCATAAACAAGCTCATTTAGTGGTTTCCGTGTATAAAGAACCGGACAACCGATTCAATGTTTCATAATAAAAAAACACCTCGCCATTATACCCATAGGTGCGATTCAATTCAATGAATCGGTTCAAGAGCGTACGGGAAGCCTGATAGCCATCTCCCAAGGAAGTCAATACGCCCGGAAAAACTTTTCGTCGCTGATCAGGGGTTAATTGAAGATTAAGTTCCTTCAGGAGTTTCTCATACGCATCTGCATTGTATCGATAGAGTTGCGGGAAAATATAATCAGCATACCCATCACGAAGCCAAGTGGGCCAGTCCTGCAGGTATTCCTGCTTACTCCAAGGGTAAATGCTGGGCGACCAGGTAACCAAACAAGTGGCTTTATGTGATTTCACGAGCTGATAGATTTCCTGACCGAAGGCACTGAGCTTATCGGCGCGCCATTGCACCCAGTCTGCTTGCTTGGGGTCGAGGGCCCCTTGCTGATCACCACCTTGATTTCCATAGGCATGCACGGTTTCAGACTCATATCCCCCCTCCGATGGCATGGCCGGCAGCCGATCGTCTCCCTGTATGCCATCAATATCGTAGCGCATAACGATCTCTTCCACCAGTTCCTTTAAAAATTGTCGCGGGCCCGGATGCAAAGCATTCCACCAATAAAAGCCGTTTTTCTGAAGGTGATGCCCCTTCGCATTCCGTCCGGCCCAACCCGGATAGGTTTTATTCCAAACCGATAATGAATCCTTGTATGAATAAGAAAATCCGAATTCCATCCAAGCATGCACACGCAACCCAACCGCATGTGCCTCCTCGATCATTTCCTGCAACGGATCTCGTCCCTTGAATACCGGATCCTGTGCCTGCTTCACATATTGTTCCATGACCTGACTTGGGAACATGGTCTTTCCGTTATTCCAAACAACCATGAATAGATCCGTAAGTCCCTGATCCTTACACTGCATCACCGCATCCCGAATCTGCTGCCGAGAATTCAATACGGTACTTCCGGTATTGGTGATCCAAACACCACGAATGGGCGCCTGGGAAAAGGCGGTTAGTGATATAAATGAGGCAATGAGAAAAATGAACTTCTTGATCATAATGAATGAGTGTATTCGAGATAACGATTATATAAGTGATGAGCGGACGGATACATCGACTGGGGACTCATAAAATGAGAAAACTCAAATGTGATCGCCTTATCATATCCGGCTCGACGGGCCGCTTCCAGTTTCAAGCGCAACTTTTCAAACTTAATGGGAAGAAACTTGATCGGCATGTCTCGGTCGAAGGATTCAGCATTGGTCCAGCACTGCATACCATATTTATCCGCCAACCGCTTATTGATCCGAAAAAAATCTTCCAGCTCATGGTAATCAATATGCCCGTCCTGAAAAGCAACGGCATCAACTGCTCCTTGCATGCCGGCAAATAATTCGTCCCACTCACGCTCATGCTCCTGCAGCGAAACGACATCTGTCTTGGTCAGTGCCGACTGCGCCGCCATCACGGCTTTCTTTCCATCGATCCACGGAGAAATGAACGTTGGCAATCCGTCACTCACCTCTTTGCACTGCTTACCTAATATGTGAAATGCTTCCACCGCACCTTTTGTCTTTCGACTGATCTCCATCGACAGATACCAACCTTGAAAAGAGGGATGATGCCCGTATTGTTTCCATACTTCATCGATCACAAATCGATTCGCATCGATCTCGTGCTGCATGTCTCCGGTATCCCAGTATTTTCCGCTATCGTATAAGCCGAAATAAAATTTCATCTGATGCTTATCGGCTAGTGTCAGAAACAGCTCGATCAGATCGATGGGCGGTGCATAACAGCCCTGCTCCTTCATTAGGTAAGCGGATGGATATGTGATGAAGCGGCGATAACCGGAACGGATCACGATCACCGTATCGATACCTGCGGCTTTCATGTGCTGAAAATCACGCGCCCATTCGGTTGGTCCCCAGTTCTGGTGGGGAATATCGTGGCTGATCTCATCGATGAACGTACCGGTGATCCGCATCAGTTCATGAGTTTTTGTTCGATCAATATTTTTTTCCAAAGCATATAGCCGGCACCGGTGAGATGCAAGCCATCATTAGTATACTGCTTATCCAACTTTCCGGATGCATCCAGAAAACGAGGATACAGATTTACAAAGATCACTCCGGTATCCGCACAAAGGGCTTGTAATCCATTGTTCACCGCACGAATCCGATCGTCCTTCCCATAATGATTCTTGAAGGGCTTGAACTCGTCATTTGTCGGCAATACCGATTGCATGATCAGTTGGGTCTTAGGAGATGCTGCTTGCACGCGATCGATGATTCGACGATAGTTCGCTAGAATAACCGCCTCCGGAATGTTCCGAGCGATATCATTCACCCCGATCATGACAAATAGCTTCGCCGGAGAAGATGACAATACCTCATCCATCCGAGCCAGCACGCCGAACGTGATGTCGCCGCTAATACCCCTATTTTTCACGTTGGTGTTTTTCCAGATCTCCGACCATTCTCCCATATCCGTGATGCTGTTTCCAAGGAAAATGATCTCATTTTTCGTATCCGGTATCGATCGATGAAGGGTGACCTTCTGTTCATAATAGGTGCTCCGATATGTTGAATCCCATCCCTGAGCAGTAACGACAGCTGATGCAGATATCAAAGAAAGTAAGACTAATGATTTTTTCATGCGGAGTGTATCGAATTGTCCGTCGACCCGGGTTTTTTCAAAGGTACAAGAGCCGTCATCAGAAAAGCCGGAAGGGTCGAAGCCAATACCCAGAGAAAGAAATTCGCATAGCCATAGCGGTCACTGATGTAACCACTGATCATCGATGCGGCCGTGAAACCCAGATAAGTAATAGCACTTCCGAATGCATAATGCGCTAACGGATATTTTCCGGGGGCTAATTGCTGCATGATGAACAAAATGATACCGATGAAGCCGAATCCATATCCGAAATACTCTACCGATACAGCAAGGGATATCGACAACATATCGACGGGCAGAAACCAAGCCAGGTAGGCATAGGCGGCAAACGGCAGATTAAAAAGCGCACAGAGAGTGAGCAACATGCGACGGGTCAGTCCTTTATTCGACACCAAATAGCCTGCGAGCAAAGAACCTAATATAAAAGCAATGGTACCATATACTCCGGTCAATAGTCCCACTTGCGCTTCCGTCAGTCCTAGTCCGCCTTCTTCCCGCTTCGCTAAAAAAAATAAGGGCGTGATCTTCATCGCTTGCCCCTCTGCAAACCGATAGAGGATGATGAAAGCGATCCCACCCCATACATAGGGCTTTTGAAAAAAACTTCGGATCACATCCACCAGGGTGGCCCATACCTCGCCTCCACTTTTCACCGAGCGTTCCGCTTCTGTTCGAGGCAAAACACGGGTACTATAGATCCCCACCAGCAACATGACTAACGCATAAATACCCAATACGATCGACCAGGCCTTGACATTTCCCATGGAGGCGATCAGGCTACCCGCCAGAAAAACCATTCCGCCATTCGAAAAGACCTTCGACACATTATAAAAGGTGCCCTGCCAACCTACCCAACGGGCCTGATCTTTTGCACTCAATTCAGCCAGATACATTCCGTCCGCCGCCATATCCTGCGTGGCGCCAAAAAAAGCCAGCAAAAAGAATAACACGATCGAGATCGGAAAGAAATGATCCGTGTACAAACTCAAGGCCGCCAAGGCAAAACAGATCCCCGCCAATAGTTGAGTGATATATATATAAAAGCGTCGGGACCGGAACATCTCCAGAAAAGGACCCCATAAGGGCTTAAAACTCCAGGGCAATACGATTACCCCGGTCCATAAAGCGATCTCACTGTCCGTATACCCCAGATTTCGATATAAGACAGTTAATGCTGTTCCACTTAACATTACATTCGGTAAACCCATGGCAAACCAGGTCGTCGGCACCCAGCGCAAGGGCGAAGCAGTTGGTTTCAACTCGTTCAAGGCAAGCAATTGAGCTGTAAAGAAATAGGTGAATGTTGAAGTTAATTAAATTTATTATTAACTATAAAACGGGAGACGATAATTTTAATTAAGTTCGCGAACGCTTGTCTATGAAATATTCACCTCTTTTTTCGAGGCTCGTTGGAGCATTGTTTTTTTGTCTGGCCATTGCTGCCTGTGAAAAGAAAAATTCTCCCGGTGGTGGAGGTAGCGGCAATACCGGTGGTGGCGGAACGGGCGGTGGCGGAACGGGCGGAGGTGGAGGTGGGGTAACACCTGTTTGGGATACCAGTGCGCTGCGAGGTGTATGGGTGACTACTACCGCAAGTACGGCATTGGACAGTCGCAGTAACATTCAGCAGATGGTGACCCTCTGCAAAACCTCCGGCATCAACAACATTTTTGTCGTTGTTTATAATAATGCACGGACCATGTATCCGAGCACGGTCATGAGCAATCTGATCGGCAAATCCATTCTGGAAAGATTCGAAGGGCGTGATCCTTTACAGGAGTGCATAGAAGAAGCGCATGCTAAAGGATTGAAAGTACATGCCTGGTTTGAATATGGATTTTCCTCTTCCTTCTCAGCAGCAGGCGGACCGATTGTAGCGGCCAAACCACATTGGGCAGCGCGCGATATCAATGGCGCACTCGTTGTCAAAAATGGATTCGACTGGCTGAATCCCATCCACCCCGAAGTGCAACAGTTCATGATCGATCTGTTCAAAGAAGTGGTGACCCGATACAATGTTGACGGTGTGCAAGGTGATGACCGAATGCCTGCCATGCCTACCACCGGCGGATACGATCCCTACACTACCGCACTCTATCAACAAGAGACTAGCGGCGCGACACCACCCAGCATTGCAAACGAACCCATCTGGATCAAATGGCGTGCTGATAAACTCAATGCTTTCGTCAAACGCCTGCGTAACGAGATCAAGGCGATCAAACCGAATGTGCGATTCACCATCTCACCCAGTCCATATCCATGGGGACTGAATGAATATCTGCAAGACTGGCCAACTTGGGTCGACAGCAGTTATGTAGATGCGGTCCTTCCACAGTGCTATCGATACGACATTGCTGCCTACGACGCCACCGTCAGTCAACAAAAAACCTATCACCGTAACACCAACGTCCCACTCTATCCGGGCGTGTTACTCCGTGCGGGAACATACACAGCACAACCTGGCTTTCTGACACAAATGATCCAGGCGAACCGGAACAAAGGCTTCAAAGGAGAGTGCTTCTTCTTCTACGAAGGCATTCCGCAAACCGCCGTGTGGTTCAGCAATCAATACCCACTCATAAGATAATGATGCGATCCATCCGGTTGCTATCACTGGCCGCATGGCTGACAACAGCCGGTTCAGTATCTGCGCAAAAACTTACGAAATACGTCGATCCGTTTCTGGGAACAGGCGGACACGGACATGTGTACCCGGGCGCTACCGTTCCGTTCGGCATGGTACAGCTCAGCCCGGATAACGGCGTCGAAGGATGGGACTGGTGCAGCGGTTATCATTACTCCAGTAACACCATTGCAGGATTCAGTCACACACATTTAAGCGGCACGGGTATCGGCGATTGGTGCGATATCTCTGTGCTTCCACTTACCGACACCAATGATATCAGAAAGCCACGCATTCTCATCCCCTTCGATCATGCGGATGAAAAAGCAAGTCCGGGTTACTATGCTGTCAAATTAAAAAATGGGGTAGCCTGTGAGCTCACAGCAGATACTCGAACCGGTCATCATCGATACAACTTCCCCAGCAACAACGGTTGGTTACGATTCGATATGGGATTCGCCATCAACTGGGATAAATCTACCGCCGACATGCTGCAACGCATCGATGACCATACAATCGTCGGCTATCGATACAGCACCGGATGGGCCAAAGGACAAAAAGTATATTTCGCGGCTCGATTCTCGCAACCGATCAAGAGCCATCTTTTCATAGATGATTCCGCACATACGGAAACGAAGGCATTCGGTCCTCTCGCTAAAATGCTGCTACACTTCAATCAATCAAGCACCCTCCACGTACAAGTCGCCATCAGTTCAGTGAGTCCGGATAAAGCATTGCAGGAGTTGAACCATCCTGAGCGCCCTACTTCATTTGATGCGGTTAGAAAAACAGCTGAAGTAAAGTGGGAGAACGAACTACAAAAGATCAAGATCGATACACGGGATAAAGCATTCGCTACCCGCTTCTATACGGCCCTCTATCGAACTTGTCTCGCGCCGGTGATTCACAGCGATCGCGATAAAGAATATCAGACATGGAACAATAAGATCAACCGATTCGATAAAGGTGAAGCCAAATACACCATCTTCTCTCAATGGGATGTGTTTCGCGCGCTTTCTCCCCTATTCACGCTGACACAAACAAATCGGATTCCCGATCTGATCAATAGTCTGCTGCAGCGTTATGAAGACGATGGTTTGCTTCCTGTATGGGACATCAGCACCTGGGAAGCCAATACTATGACGGGCTATCACAGTATTCCCATCATTGCGGATGCGATTCTGAAAGACATCAACGGATTCAATTACGAGAAAGCCTATCAGGCCATGCGCGCCTCTGCCTTTCAAAAACAACGAGGCACCCCGGCTTATATCGAATACGGATATGTTCCGCAAGATAAACACGGCTGGAGCGTGACGATGACACTCGAATACGCCTTCGATGACTGGTGCATTGCACAAGTCGCTCAGAAGTTGGGAAAGACGGAGGACTACACCCTGTTCATGAAACGAGCCGGCAGTTATGCAAAACTGTTCGATGCAAAAACCGGATTCATGCGGGCACGAAAGTCGGACGGAAGCGTCATCGAACCGTTCGACCCCTTGCTGTCTGAACATGGATTCGATGGACAATACATTGAAGGAACCGCTTGGCAACACAGCTTCTTTGTACCACATGCAGTTGAATCGTTGGCATCACTTTACGGCGGAAAAGAAAAGTTAGTCGCAAAGCTGGATGAACTCTTCACGGCCCCATCTGAATTGCATGGCGATAATGTATCGATCGATGTAACCGGACTCATCGGACAATACGCACATGGGAACGAGCCCAGCCACCACATTATTTACATGTATACTGCTTTAGGTCAGCCGGAAAAAGCTGCTAAATGGCTTCGGGTAGTAGCTGACAGTATTTACAAGAATGGTCCGGATGGACTCAGCGGCAACGACGATTGCGGACAGATGAGTGCCTGGTATCTCTGGAGCAGCTTGGGTATGTATCCAATGAATCCGACCGGTGGTGAATACATGTTCGGATTCCCCCTGATCAAAAAAGCAAAGATCAATTTGCCAAATGGAAGATCGGTGCAGCTTCAAGTCAAGAAAATCAATGCAGCACAAGGAGGAATCGTCAGAATCGACTGGAATGGCAAGCAGATCCCGGTTCGATCGATCACGCATACGGAGCTACTGAAAGGTGGTATCTTAACGTATTATGTTGCGAAATAAGATTCAACTAACCTGTTTACTGCTGATCGTATCGATCGGAACAATTACTGCACAAACACAAGCGAAGCTGATTCCCAAGAAAGGTCTCTTCTTGGAGACCAATGGCCTGACCTGGGGAATGGGTTCCGAGGTAAATTTTTTTACCTCCGACCGAAAACAACATCATTACTACTTCACGTGGTGGGAGCAAGATATCCTCGTCGATAAACCCAACGATACGCGGCTGGAATTAGGCAGTCGTAATACAGCTATTTACGGCATCTACCAATTGGAGCGAAATGAAAATAAAATTCGCACCTGGATTGACTGTAAATGGAATCGAGGTGATTCCGGACTTGCTGAGATCACGTTCGTGCGCATTTGGAAACCCTATTTTCGGGAAGCCCAATGGAGAAATGAAAAAGGTGAACTGATCACAGACTGGAGTCGATTTCACGACAGGCGGATCTTTGCTGAAACTCCGTTCGGAACCTTTGAATTCTACAGCTCCGTTCCATTCAAAGCAAAGGTGATTGAAAATTCTACTCCCAGCCAGACCGAATACACCCACCGCAGCCAATACATTGAATTCTACGAAGACAAGATTTCGATCGACAGCACGCGCATGCTGCAACGAGCTTTTTTTATTCATGAATTAGGAAAAAAAGAAACAGGCAGTCCGCAGACCCACAAGTCAATGACACTGCACGGCAACCGGCATTACCAAACGGTTTCAAACAGCTGGCTACCCATACTTCAGAAAAATCCAATTCTTCCACAACCCGAACAGGTTATCCCGGGTGATGGATTTTATACGCTGCCGCTTACAAAGCATAAACATTTCGATTCCATCGAACTTGCTTTTCGAAAACTGTTGTCTCTAAACTGGCAGATCGGAGATCAACATTACCCGAAGATCCAGTGTCGTAAGAATGATTCACTCCTCACACAGGCTTATCGGATCGAAATAGGAAAGAATAGAATTGATATCCAATACGGATCGGATACCGCTATTCAGTATGCACTTCAAACGCTGGTACAGGCGGTTGAAGTCAAAGAAGGTCGTTTGCGCATTCCTTGTATGACGCTCCAGGATAAACCGAAGACAAACTGGCGAGGGATACACATGTTCACCGGACCAACGGCGCTGGATCTTCATACCCGCATGTTTGAACGTGTTTTGTTCCCACTGAAAATGAACAAAGCGGTGATCCAATGTGAGCAGGCCCAATGGAAGTCCTTTCCGGAAATACACAACCCGATCTCTGTTTCGCTTTCAGACCTGAAAAAAGAGTTTGAACTGCTTCGAAGAAACCGAGTGGAGCCGATTCCGTTGATCCAAAGTCTTGGACATATGGAATGGTTCTTCAAACCAACCTCCACCCGATGGTTGGCGATCAACCCGCAATATCCCTACACACTAAACTCAGATCTTCCGCAAGCAAAAGAATCCATACGAAAGATCTGGGATGAAGCGATCGATCTGCTTGAGCCAACCACATTGCATGTCGGATTTGATGAGATCGGCATGATCGGATTTCATCTCCCGCGTGAGAAAGAGGTGGACCTATTCAAAGACCAATTGTCATTTTTAAATCAATACGCAATACGGCGGAATAAAAAATTGATGATCTGGGGCGATATGGGACTAGCCCCGGGCGAAGCACCGGATGCCTGCAATGGAATCGATCCGGCACGCGCCAAAACTATACGTGAGGCCATTCCGTCTGGAACCTATGTAGCGGATTGGCACTATCTCAATAATGCGAATCCGGCTGTTTACAAAAAGAGCTTAGAGATCTGGAAGCAGAATCAGAACATTCCACTGGCTTCTCCCTGGCTCTGGCCGAATAATGTACGCGGATTTGTCAAGGCAGCCATTGATGAGCAAGTGGGCGTTTTACAAACCACCTGGGCGGATTTTGAAAGCAGTGAAAAGAACATGCTCATCAATATTGAACAATTCGGGGCGTACGTGCTGGCATTGGATTATGCCTGGAGTGGACGGCAAGAACTTCCTACCCAACTGCCCTATGATCCGATCCTGGAATGGACCAGACGATTCTATGATCAGTCCAAACCCCTGACAGCTCGAACAGGCTATATGATCACGGACAGCATTCGCTTTCTCGACATCACCTCAGCAAACAAGATCAGCTTTCTGGAAGGAGCCGATTATCATGGAGAGAAAATTGATGCAACCGGAATCGCATTTGAAGGATATACGGCATCGATTTTGCCAGAGGGATCCTTAATCGCCGAAATCGAACTGATCGATCCATCTACCCAAGCACATAGAAAATATCCCATTCGATACGGTGTTGAGGTGAGATCGAAAAACGATGCCCGTCCGGTTTATGCGGCACTAGATCCGCAGAATAAAAGAAAGGTTTGGCAATTTTGGCACACGGCCACTCGATACAGTCGGCTTACAATCAAACAGCTGAATCCTGGGGCGGGACTAGTCATCCGGCAGCTTCAGTTCATTCGCTGATCAGGTCCGCCAGAACCAACGACGCTTCACAAACAAGTACGTGATCAAGGCAACCAGTCCCGTGAATATCACACCTTTCGCAAAGCCCATCCAGGCATTCTGATTCATGGAATCCCAATAAGGCTTGATTCCGGTGATGGTCATAAGTGGCAACAACAGCAAACTACCCGCCACATAAGCCACCATTGGATTTTGTCCTTGTATGGAAAGAAAGGATACGGCCCTGGAGACAAATCGCAGATCCCGCAGTCCTTCAAAAGCCAATAGCATAATGAATGCCAGACCGGAACAAACAAAATAATAACTATAGGTAGAAGGGTCTTTTTTTATTCCGCCTTCAAAAGATTCAAATGATAGTCCGAGTAGCAGCAAATACGCCCCGGCCATAAACAATCGACGCAGAAAAAGGGATTCAGCCTTGCGAATGATCCAATAGATGAGTCCGAGCAAAACCACAGACCCGAATAAATTAAGCGTCAATTGCCTTGTATACAGTCCGTATAAGTTCCAACAGATCAAACTCAATCCGAGTAACGATACGATACGCTTATGGGGAATCGAGGTGTTTGTTCCATTATGCCATCCCATCAACCACTCCCCTGCAAACATGCCTGGTATCACAATAAACAAATACTTGAGAAAATAAAATTTATAGGCCCAATCGATTTTGAATGCACCGATGGCATGAAAGGAGAAAAAATCCTTGACCCATCCGTCTTGCTTAGCAGAAAGAAATATCGCCAGCACCAATGGCAATACAGCCAATCGGATCCAGGGTCTATTTCGGGTGGCCCCATAAATGATCGTTCCGAATAAGGCCATATTGGCTAATACGACGATGATGATATCAGAACGATAGAGATCGAAATCATTTCCTTTTGCATAGTGCATCTGACTCATCCAGAACAAAGAGATCACCAATGCCGCCAGCCGAAGCAGTAATCGGATGCGATTGGATGCAATTCCTTTCCAGTCGTAGAGAACAATAAACAGAAGCATAAATGCGGCAAGTGAATGGATCTGTTCGCGTATTTGAGGCGCGTCGGACAAGACCCATGCCTTGAAATGTTGTGAGAACATGGCAAAAAACAACAGCAGACCAAACCGACGAAATCCGGCAGACAAAACGCTGTACAAATTTGTCCTGCCTGCAGACCCATTCATCGCAAGGGGGAATGCAGCACCCATACTGAATAAAAAGAATGGGAAGACCAGATCTACCCACGTTATACCGGGATGGGTTGGGTCGAATACATGCTTAGGAGGAGGGACTTGTGCATGGTACATCCAGCCCGGGAGTATACCTCCGAAGGCAATGCTACCGGATAGAACCATGGTCAGTATCGCAAAACCACGAAGGGCATCAAGGGATTCAAGGCGTTGTTTCATCGGCATAAAATTCTAAAAAAAAGGCCACCCTAGAAAGGGCGGCCGGTTCTTGCTTATGTATACTGATTGTTACCAGTTCGGATTTTGGATGAGACTCTTATTCTTGTCGAGCTCACCTTGGGGAATGGGGCAAAGACGATGTTGATTCGCATTGTAGATGCGAGTCTCACGCTGCAGACGACGAGCAGCACTTCCGGTATAGTCGAAAGGCACTTCATACGTGGCATCGAATGTAGGGACTGCAGCAGGTGCCGTGAACTCAAGTCCGACACCGGCAGTCAACCGCATGTTAGAAGTTGTCTGTCCGTAAATCTGTCCAGGCATGATTCGAGCCGCATAGGCACCATCATCCCAGCGACGAAGATCTGCCATATGCAATCCTTCATTCGCTAGTTCCACCATTTTCTCGCGGCGCACCAGTGCTTTGAGACGCTGTGTACTTCCGAGGATGGCAGGATCTACGTTCGGCATACCGGCACGAGCACGCACTCGGTTGACAGCGTTAGCCACAACTGAAGCAGATGATCCTTTTTCCAGGTGTGCTTCTGCGTTGATCAACAAGATCTCGGCATAACGCATATAAACCCAACCCACTTTGAAGAAGTTACCGGCTGTTCCGTTGATATCACGATCCTGCAAGTACTTCCGCCAGTAGTTACCCAAACCGTTCTGACGAGCACCGAAGGCATTCAGGCTATCCTGATTGGTAGTAGCACTCGGGAAAGTGATCGCCAGCGTAGTAGTATTGAAGGTTGCCACGGTAGCATTGATGTTGTAAACCATGCTGGTGAATCCTTGAACGATCACCGTATCACCGGGAACGATCACGGTCTGCTTCATCCGCGGGTCGCGGTTGCGATTCGGACGAGCAGGATTGTAAAGAGGTGACTCGGCAATATTCTTTCCATCAACGCACTCGAACAGATCCACCAAAAATTGACTCGGGAAATGGCTCGATTGTCCGCCTTGGTTACGAGACCCCTGAACAAGATTCAGATAATTGAACGATCCTGGATCTGCATCGCCGTAAGGATAAATGAACATGATCTCATTTCCTACGTTAGCGGTTTGTCCGGCCTTACGGAAAAGATTACCGTAAACAGGATTCAATGCATAGGGACCATTGGCGATGATATTATCTGTCAGATCAGCGGCTTTGGTATAATACTCATTGGTGCCCATCAGCATCGCCAGACGAGCAGCTGTACCCAGTGAAACACCACGGCTGACGCGACCGAATTGGCTAGGTAACCAATCCAGATCCGCTGCGCTCGTCGTCAGATCTTCGATCAGAAAATCGATGATGACTTTCTTATCAGTGCGTGTGAAACTATAGATCTCCTCAGGTGTGGAAGGTGGAGCGGAGAAGAACGGTACATCACCGAAATACTGAATGAGGTGCCAGTAAGCCAAGCCACGAAGGACTTTGGCCTCGGCTTGTACACGCTTGTATTCTGCTTCTGACATGGTGGACTGTGCCTTGGTCATGTAGAACAACAGGTTATTAGCGCGCTGTACCACCTGGAAGAAAGCGGTCCATAATTCGGAAACAGTACCATTGGTTGAGTTATACGCACCAGATGCGATGGTACCATTCAGTCCACGCTCATGTCCCAACTCCGTGTACAGATCCATCTTTGAATAGTAGGGTGTGGGGTTGTTGAAACCCGGACTCACCGTACGTGCACCGAATGCATTATAGACACCGGTAAGTGCCTGTTGTACTTGAGCCGCATTGTTATAGAAGTCGGCCTGCGAGAAAGTAGAAAGCGGATTCCGGTCAAGATACTTCTTACAACCCGGTGCGATCGCAAGCACCAGCAGGAGAAGAGAACCGGTTATGAATTTATTTTTCATGATTGAATTTTTGCGGGTGATCAAAAGCGGAGGTTAACACCAACGGTGGTGGTTTTCATGATCGGATAGAAAGCTCCATTGGTATTACTGATCTCCGGATCGAAACCGGGCTCGTAATTGGAGAACGTGAACGGATTCACTGTGTTCACATAAAAACGCAGTTGCTGTACACCGATCTTCTCTGCCCATTTCTTATCCAGGGTATATCCCAAGGTGATATGCTTGATACGCATGAAGGCACCGTTACGCAACCAGAAATCAGATGCGATATAGTTGCCGTTTCCACCAGAGAACAGACGTGGGTAGCGAGAATTCGTCTTCTCGGGCGTCCAACGCTCGAGTGCAGAAGTCAATCCAGTAGCAAACCAGTTACCTGCGTTGAATGGCTCTACTCCTACGCCGGAGATATAGTTGTCACGCTTGGCCACACCGAACAAAAAGATATTCAGGTCGAATCCTTTGTAATCAGCATTCAAGTTCAAGCTGAAATCATAGCGAGGGAAATTATTACCCATCAGCAAACGATCCTTAGCATTAAGCGTGTCATTACCATCTAGGTCAACATACTTGATGTCACCAGCACCTGTTACTCGGGTTCCGTTGTAAGGACTATTAAAGTTCTCGCCCGGCTGATACAAGCGGTTGGTGCGATAAAGTTGATAAGAACGAACAGGGAAGCCTGCACGAGAAACCTGATTGCCTTGTACGATGTCTAAGCCTTTTGTATCCAATACTTCATTACGGACATCACTGAGATTGGCCGTGATGCTGTAATTGAGTTTACCGGCTTTATCACGATACGTGGCAGACAATTCCCAACCCTTATTCACCATGCTGCCGGCATTAGCAGGGATAACAGAGCTACCCGCATATCCCAACGCATTCGCAACTGGGAAGTCGATCAACATGTCAGTGATCTTCTTCTGGTAAATATCAAAGGTGACATTCAGCTTGCTTTTCAGCAACGCAACATCGACACCGATATTGGTTTGTGTTGAATTCTCCCAGCTCACGGTTTCGTTCGGAATGTTATTGAGAGAAGAACCGGGGGTCAGGTTATTATTGAAATAGTAAGCGGTACCCGGATTGAGCTGAGCAACAAATGGATAGTTGCTGCCCAATTCCTGGTTACCAAGCATACCATACGAAACGCGAAGCTTGGCATAGTTGATGAAGTCAACCTTCTCCATGAATTTCTCCTTGGTGATCACCCAGCCGGCAGATACGCTGGGGAAGAAGCCCCACTGCTTACCGCGCAATTGACTGAAACGGGAAGAACCATCGTAACGTCCGGTCGCTTCCAACAGATACGTCTGCTTGAAATTGTAATTCAGACGACCGAAGAAACCTGCCAAAGCGAAATCATTCGCCGATCCGCTCGGTGCTGCGAATGAACCGGTTGCCAGATTCAAGTACGGACGATCTGGATTCGCGAGTCCGGCACGTGAAGCACTCACGGAAGTGATCACGTTATCCAATCCCTGAAAGCCACCTTGCAAACGGAACTGATGATCTTTCTTCAACTGGAAACTATAGGTACCCGAAGCATAATACTGATTGCTATTGAGTCGGTTGTTGGTATAACTCAACAGGGAGTCGCCCACCATTTGAGCAAACGTATAGTTGTTACCGGCGGGGTTGGGGTTGAAAGAAGCATAGGCCGTACGGGCAACATATGCTTCCGTCCAGGAAGAACGTGAGTTATACGCTGCTTCAACAACAAAGTTGCGGAACACTTCTGCATTCAAGGCAAAGCGAACAGATAAGGTAGGTGTTTCCGCACGGTTAAGTCCGGATGCCTCTGCTGCTGCAACTGGGTTGATACGGTTGGTCTGACCGGCATCGCCGTATTGTCCGTCCGCAAACTTCGCAGGCCAGAGACGTGCCATAGAGATACCACGCTGTACAATCTCATTTGGAGACATACCGGCGGGCTGTGTATTGGTGGCTTTGGTATAGAACAGGTCTGTTGTGAATTTCACTTTACGGCTCAAATTGATATCGCCGTTCAAACGCAGATCGTACTTTTTAAAACTGTTATTGGTAACAATTCCCTGCTGGTTCAGATACGTACCTGATGCGAGGAAGCTTACCTTCTCAGAACCACCGTTCACGATCAGGTTATGGTTTTGCATCAAACCGGAATTCTGGAAGATCAGATCTTTCCAATCCGTATTGAATACATTCAGATTATCAGCGGGCGTATTGCGATACCGATCGATATCGGCCGCAGAAAATTGAGCGGCGCCTCCGGCATTCGTACGAAACTCATTGAAGAGGATCATGTGATCCACAGAAGAGATCAGCTCCGGAAAATTCGTGGGCGTTTGTTTACTCACAAAACTATTGAACGATATAGCCGTTTTCCCGGCTGCACCACGTTTGGTTTTGATGAGGATGACACCATTGGTACCACGTACCCCGTATACAGCTGTTGAAGCTGCATCTTTCAAGACGGTGATGCTCTCGATCACGTTCGGGTCAACATCATTTATGCTGACACCCTCTACTCCATCAACAATGATCAGCGGCGCGCTGCTATTGGTGATGGAACCGATACCGCGGATATTGATCGATCCACCATCTGCACCAGGCTGACCGGATCCTTGTTGGATCACAACACCGGGCGCAAATCCCTGCAACGCCATACTGGTAGAGGCAAGCGGACGCTTGATCAACTCGGCTCCTTTGACAGTTGTGACCGCACTGGTCACATTGCCTTTACGCTGCGAGCCATAACCTACTACAACAACCTCACCCAGGTCGCCGTTGGCAGCAGCTAGTACAACATCCAGGCGAGATCCTTTCACTTCCATCTCCTGTGTGGTAAAGCCAACAGAAGAAAAAAGAAGTCGGTCGCCGACAGACGCAGCAATGGAATAATTACCGGCCGCGTTGGTGATTACGCCGCCGGATTTCCCTTTCACGCCTACAGATACTCCCTCAATTCCTTTTCCCGCAGCATCGGATACCGTTCCGACAATACGGGTGGATTGAGCGAATGCCTGCCCCAGCATGCACAGGAGGAAGCAGCTCAAAATGGTTAATTGTCTCATAATCGATCGATTTTGATTGGTTGAATTTTTATGGTGATTTAAAATTTCCCTGATGATCAACAGCCCTCGAGCGGAACGGATCGACGAGTCGATCGAGCACAACGGCTAACTCCACCCTGCGGATCGAACGCTCGGCATCCCAAGAGCCAAACCCGGCGTCTGTAAAAAGACTTTGTAATTGTGCTTCACTGAAAGATCCTTTCTGAAATTGATCCAAGATCCAGAACAGGTCATTCCCTCGGATCGATCCGGCTTTTTTATGCCCGGGCATATTTCCGATATATTGTTGCAGTGCAGGCATCAACTCTTCCCATTGAACTATTGAATCGGCATCGAACCAGGTCCGGTTCGCCCAACCCGATGGCTGCAATCGTCCTTTAATCAAACCCGTCGCACCGATGCGTTGTACGGAAACAAAATGAGCATGCGCCGGTGTGATATCTGCATACGGCATGATGTATGCCTTCGCATCAATTAAAGATTGCTGAATCTCCCGTACCGGGATCTCAACAGCATGGCGGTTTGATAAAGCAGCTTTTGCCGCAAGTAATCCGGCTGCTTGTCCGGTCAACAGCACACAAGGCTGTAAACGCGTGGTACCATTCACCACGTTACTGACACTGATCGATTTCTCTGCCGCGATGATACCCATGTGTTTTGCGGGGATCAACGATCCGAGCGGAACATTGAAAGAAGGAACCGGATAGAATCCCAGGTGTTGCGGCGCATTCGGATTTTTCCGATGATGATGATCGATCGGATAATCACCCACCGAAATACCGGTGCGATACAGTGGTTCTTCATTTCGGAAAGGACGAGCAATATGCTGGATCTTGAAACGAGTCAACCCTTGCATCCGTCGGCCTTCCCGATGATACAGCATCCAGGGCATGCGATCGGCTGTACCGAATTCATCATCCGCCAACGCCAGGTTTCGGAATCCCAATTGATCCTGCAGAAAATAGATGAACCGCAAAGTCTGCTGCTTCGCAGTTTCCATGGATCGGATCCGATCGGCGGGGGACTGATCGATCAGATTCAGATAGATATCATTGCCATGACCAGGCCAATTGATCATGTATTTTTTATTGGGCAGCTTCCCGTACGTGATCATTTTTTGTGCATCCACGTTGGGGGCGATGCGCGATTTGTCATTATAATAATCGGTACACGCAGCGTCAAATTCACGCGGATCGTAGCCAATGGGACGAACCATTGTACAATCCACCCCTTTACCATAATCTTTCAGTACCGCTGCATAGGTAATGTCCTGAATGATGTCATTCGAAGAGGGAACATTTACATCTTCCCCGGTAAGGGCACTGGCCTCCATCCCTACATCGAAAGGAACACCGGCTTTGGCAATGGCATCACCCAATTCGGTTCCATCGACCAACTGCGCAGAATGAACGGTCAACTTCTTTCCGGTTTTGAGGTGACGGAATCGGGCGCCTTGAATACGATTTCCTTTTTTCAGAATCGAAATCAATTCATATCCGTAATGCACTTCCAATCGAGACTCTTTCGATGCCAGCGCTTTGAAAATGCTATCACCTACACGCGGCTCGAAATGCGTATTACTCACCCATCCGGTAGCAATGCGATTCGGTCCGCCATATACTTTATACAATTGCTCCCGAAACTCCGACCAGATACCGGATGGCAGCATATGATTTCCATCGGTTGCAGACACGCCTGCCGACGTAAGCATGCCTCCCAACCAAGGGGTTGACTCCACGATCAGTGTGCGGGCACCACTGCGTGCGGCCTGTATGCCGGCAGCTGTACCACCTGCACCACCTCCAACGACCAACACATCCACTCGACGCGTCTGAGCAATAGAAGATGCGTTGCTTATCGAAATAAATCCGGCAAGCAGACAAACGACTGATGATATGAATGAACGTCTTATCGTCATCCGTTTAAAGTGGATAATGTTTTATGAACCTGATACAGCGAACGGGGAATATGAAAACATCCTTTCCACTTGCCTCCTTTTAATGGCAACAAGACCTCTCCACGGCGATTCAGATAACCGAACCACTCTCCATTCGGCACATCTCGAAAATGTGACCAGGTATAATCATGCACTTTTTCAAACCAAGCAGCACAACGAGGATCACCGGTCAGTGCATAGCCCTTCGCCAATCCCACCAGCGTCTCCACATGCACCCACCATAATTTCTGATCCCACTCCAATTGCTGCGTTGGATGTCCTTTTATGTCAAGGAAATAAAAGATCCCGCCATATTCTTTATCCCATCCATACTCGAGCGTGTGCAACAAAATGTCTTTTGCTTTTTCGATCAGCGCCTGATCATTGAAACGCTTGGCCAGATCCATGATGAACCACATCGCTTCGATCGCATGGCCCGGATTCAGTACGCGTCCCTCAAAACTATCCGATGGAGTTCCGTCCGGATGCACATTCTCCAGGATCAATCCGGAATCGGACTGATAAAACACATTCATCACCTGATCGATCACGTGCGGTGCAAATTCATTCACTCGGTCTGCGCCGATCAAATGCTCCAACTCTAAGGAGAGATTGCATAAGATCATGGGCAAACTGAAATTCTTCAGTGGTCGAGTACCCGGTACCGCCTTACTATAAATACCTTTCCAATCGTCTTGTCGACGAAGAATATTCTCGAACGTATCCAACGCGATCTGCTTCCATTCATCGCGTGGCTGTATGCGATCCAGTGCCGCAAAGGCCATCGTAGCAAAACAATCACTGAATATATTATATGGCTGCACCAACGGCTTACCCTCTGCCGTCAACGAGAAATACCAATTACCCTCGGTATCTCTGCCGTGTTTTTTCAAAAACTCCGCGCCCAATAAAGCCGTATGCAACCACTGCGGATTCGGACCCAAATGCTTGTACATGTAACTGAAACACCAAACCTGACGCCCCTGCAACCAAACAAACTTGTCCGTATCATACACCTTTCCATATCGATCCAAACAAGTATAAAAACCACCATTGCGCTCGTCAAGGCTATGCTCCACCCAAAAAGGAAGAATATTGTCCGTCAACTCCGACAAATACAGATCACTGTACCGGGCAATACCCGGCGTAGCTACCGTAGCAGCACTGGCAAACATGGCAAGCAATTGGTTAAAAAATAGAGAAGCCTCCAAAAGAACATAAAATATTTATACAACAGGCATAACTTTTTAATTTTTTTTATTAATAGACAAGATTTTAGGGCCTTATTTACGCAAATTCTTTAGTTTTCCTGTCCGCCTGAAGAATGCGGATCATCATCTATGGCCAGCCATCTTCGATTATTTGAGGTTTTCAGCGATGAGAACGCCTCCGGAGTGGTTTTCAAGAATCGATCTCTCAAGAGACTGATAATCAATACTATAGACCAAAATGGACATTCCACCATCACGGAACTGAGCCGGGAACTGAATACCAGTGTGCCTAAGGTGACCAGTCTGGTCAATGAATTGATCGAGGATGGGTTATTGAAAGATGAAGGCAAATTCGATTCTACGGGGGGGCGACGGGCCAGTATATATGGACTGGTTTCGGAGGCTTGTTATTTCATCGGGGTGGACGTGAAGCGGTATTACGTCAACCTGGGACTGTTGAACTTCAAAAAACACTTGGTTGATCTTCGGGAGAAGATCCCGTTCAAGTTGGAGAATACCCCGGAGTCATTACAGCAGTTACTGACCATCATTCGAAACTTCATCACCGAGCAAAAGATCAAAAGAGAAAAGATCCTGAGTGTGGGCATCAATTTATCGGGACGGATCAATCACACGAACGGATACAGTTATAGTTATTTCCATTTTCATGAAGAGCCGCTCGCGACCGTCATTGAAAAGGAGATCGGTATCCCCGTGGTGTTGGAGAATGACTCCCGCGCCATGGCCTATGGAGAGTATTGTGGTTCAGACATGCAGAATAGGCGCAATGTATTGTTCGTGAACATGGACTATGGAATCGGTCTGGGTATTTTGATCGATGGCAAACTCTATTACGGTAAATCCGGTTTCAGTGGGGAATTCGGACACATCCCATTTTTTGAAAATGAAGTGCTCTGTCACTGCGGAAAAAAAGGATGCCTGGAAACCGAGGCCTCGGGTATGGCCTTGATACGAAAATTCCGGGAGCGGATCGAACAAGGGTCGAGCTCATCGGCCATGCGAAAGAAAAAAGATGTCAGTGAGATCACCTTGCTCGACATCATTCAGGCGGCACAAAATGAAGACATTCTCTCCATCGAGATCCTGGCCGATATCGGTGAGAAACTCGGAAAGGGCATCGCCATGCTGATTAATGTATTCAATCCGGAACTATTGATACTGGGCGGAACCTTATCTGAAACGGGCGACTATCTCCGATTGCCCATACGAAGTGCCGTAAATAAATACTCACTGAGTTTGGTGAACAGCGACACACAGTTATCACTCTCCAAATTGGGTGAACGAGCGGGTGTCATGGGCGCTTGCATCATCGCCCGCAATAAAGTCCTGTATCGTTACTGATAATACGGACTGATCAATAGGTATACAATCACACCGGTTACCGCCACATAAAACCAGATCGGCCAAGTGTAGCGAACCAGTTTTTTATGGGCTGACCATTCTCCGATCAGTGCCCGATAGGCAGAAAATAAAATGAACGGAAGGATAAGTCCCGCCAATGGAATATGCGTGAACAGGATCAGATAGTAAACGGTGCGGATAGTACCCTCGCCTCCGAATGCTGTTTCACCGGCAAACAGATGGTGTGCGATGTAGCTGACCAGAAATAAGACAGACAGCAACATGGCCGTCATCATCATTCGCTTGTGCAGCAAATAGTTTTTGGACTTCACGCTGAACAACCCGCCTAACAGCAACACCGCTACCAACGAATTGATCACGGCATTGGCCTTGGCAAATACATGCACATCAAAGCCCAGATCGACTTTGAGTTGGATACGTCCCAAGATCACGACGGCAGCGAATACAATGGCTGAGAAAGTAAAGATCAATACCCGCGCTTTCGCATCATTTTTCTTCCATACAGGTGCTAACATATCAGCGTGATTTTTTTAAGAGAAACAATAAAAGGAACACCCCGAATAAGGCAGCCAAAAAAGCAAAGGCTATGATCGGAAGTTTTCCGGACAGGAAAAATTCTCGATTCGGATCTTTTTCCATCGTGAGCAGCACCAGATCGTTCGAAAGTTCTTTCAGCTCCATCGAATCCAATCCACTGTAATAACCGCGTACGCGTCGACTCGGATCGACCAGCACGAACTTGTCGCTATGTACAAAATTGGAATCAACACCCTCTCCATCGATCAAGCCAAGCTTGATCTCCTCCAGTACAAACTGGTAGATCGAATCGCGGTTGCCGGTCAGTATCCACCATTGTTCCGGATTCACCTGGAATCGATCGGCCCAATGTTTGATCCGCTCCAAACTGTCTCGTTCCGGATCGATACTGATCGAAATGAAGTGCACGCGCTTGTTGGTCTTATCTCCCACTCGCTTGCCATTGTGGATCGACTCGGCCATTCGCTTCATGTTCATGGTCATAGCCGGACAGATCGTGGGGCAACGAGTAAAGAAAAAATCCATGACCAGGATCTTGCCTCGTAAACTATCAAAGGTGACAGTGTCCCCGAGTTGATTGATCAGCTTAGGTTCCTCAACCTGATGCCAAACGGTATCAAGCACTTGCTTACCCTTTACCACCCGCTGCACGACTGAATCAGGGAAATAATGACGTGGCATCTGTGTAGCAGATCCACTTAGGTCAGACACAATAAAGTAGGCAACAAGCGGCACAAAGAGTGCCAGTAGTATTGCAAGAAAAGCGCGTTTGTTCAAAAACTAGTTATTTATGTGCGCCATGCTTAGCCGGCATGGTGCTCTCCTGAAAATGTCTGTCGTACTTATTCCGGAGATTCTTATATGAACTGCCGTCCCAGATGAAGGCCGTGATGAACCATACGAACAGCAACAGAGGCACAACAATGGTCATGATCATGTTACGGAGCTCATCACCCAAGTGCATGAATACCGCTACGATGTAATAGGCTTTGGCCAACGTCAGGATGCACACCATGCCTTTGAACATCAGCACAAGCAATTCACTTGGATTCTCTCCCTTGTGAATGTTGTAGATCGCCAAACCGATCAAGAGTTCAATGATCGTGACGACCGACAACAAGATCGTTGTGTTTCGAACACGCTTCTTGAACGTTTCGTTATCAACGTGATGGTGTACGGTTACTTCTTCAAAAGCTGGATGTTGCATATTCAATTAGTTCAGGGTTCAGAGTTCAAAGTTGTAGTTGAGGATTTTAGATCAGATAGAAGCAAAGGAATACAAATACCCATACCAGATCTACGAAGTGCCAGTACAGTCCGGCCTTTTCGATCATCAGATAATGACCTCTCTTGGCGAACACATCTTTCTGTGTCATGATCAGCATAACAATATTGATGATCACGCCGGAGAATACGTGGAAACCGTGGAAGCCGGTGATACCGTAGAAATATCCGCCGAAAGCAACCGGACCATTCTTACGGATGTGCAAGGAATCGAGGTTGGCAGAAACGGTCTTCATCAAGTCAGCATGACTCAACTTAGCAGCTGCTTCATGTGTCATGTTATGATCACTCAAATGAGCCAGATTCACCAGCGTCTCATGCGGTGTCTTGGCCAAGGCCGCCATAGCAGCTTCATTGGAAACCAGATCACCCCAGGGGTTAACGCTTGTGGTTTGACCAACGATCGCGAGTTGTCCGTCCATCAGTACAGCATGCTCTCCGGTGATCAAGTGATGCCACTCCCAAGCCTGACAACCCAAGAAGGCAGCACCACCGATGATGGTCCAGAATAACCATTTAACTACGCCTTTTTTATCATTGTTATGTCCTGCATGTACGGCCAACACCATGGTCACCGAGCTGATGATCAGGATGAAGGTCATCACACTCACGAAAGCCAGCGGAAGATTCGCATGTCCGGCTCCGGGGAATGCATTGAACACCACGTTGGGATCTGGCCAGAAATTCTGACTGAAACGAATGGTTCCGTAGGAGATCAGAAACGCACCGAACGTAAAGGCATCACTCATAAGGAAGTACCACATCATGAGTTTACCATACTCGAGGTTGAAGGGGCTTTTACCGCCGCTCCACCATTTCGGATGCTGAACGTGTGCTGTTGTTGTCGACATGCTTATACCGTTTATCGAATGTTTCAATTTTTATTGTCCGCTTCCCACCACGAGGAAGAAGACGAACAGATAGATCCACAAGAGATCTACAAAATGCCAATAGGTTGCCGCGATCTCCACGGGTACAGGACTGTAGTTCTTCACTGCACCTGCGAATGAACGGATCGCCATGATGATCAACACGATCACCCCGGCCAATACGTGCAGCGCATGCAATCCGAAGATCACATACAGAAACTGTCCGGCTCCGGCTCCCTGAAACGTCACCTGCTTCGACCACAACTCCTGAAAACCGATCCACTGCGACGCCACAAATGCCACACCGAGCAGTAAGGTCACCAACATCCACAAGCGGTAATTCCTCATTACGCGCTCACGAAATGATTTCAACGCCAGCTGCATGGTGCCACTGCTGATCAACATGAGAATGGTGGAGGCCGTGAACCATACGGGCATGGTAACAGGCTTCCAGTTCACCTGATTGCTCTTCACAATGAAGGCACTGGTGAGACCGGCGAACATCATCAGCAAGCTTCCGATAGCTACCCAAAGGGTGAACTTATGCGGATGCATGCGCTTTTGTTCTGTCTTATTGGTCATACTCATGTTCATCTTCGATCCATCTATCCATTTATCCGACTGTTATTTTACTGAGCAACCAGCTCAGCATCACAACAGGTAAATACAAATAACTACCAAACATCACACGGCGGGCCTGCTTCACATCCATGCCGTTGTAGAGTTGCACACAACGAGCAATCATGAAAACATTCGACAGGATCACCAATCCAAGCCCTATTTGTCCGCTCACAGAACCATACTCACAGATCCCGGAGAAATAAGGCAACAAGGTAACGGGCACCAGCAACAGTGAATACAAAACTGTTTGCAACGCAGTGAAGCGGGTGGGACCTTGATCGGCCGGAAGCAATTTGAATCCTACAGCCGAATAATCACGATGAGCCACCCAAGCGATCGCCCAAAAATGCGGAAACTGCCAGAAGAACTGGAACGCGAACACGATCCATCCTCCCAAACTCAATTCACCCTCACCCGCTGTCCACCCGATCAAACAAGGCAAGGCCCCGGGGATCGCACCCATGAGAACAGCCATCGAGCTGACTTTCTTCATTGGGGTGTAGACGAATGCGTAGAGGAATAAACTGATGGCAGCCAACACAGCCGTAAGTGTATTGAAGGCCCAACCGAGCCAACCTACACCTAATACACCGGTCACGATCGCAAAGATCCATCCGGCCTGTACCGACATTCTACCGGATGCGATGGGTCGGGAAGCGGTTCGCTTCATTCCGGCATCGGTGTCCTTTTCAGCACACTGATTCATCGCATTAGCACTGCCTGTTACCAAAAATCCACTGACAAAGAGCGTTAGTATCCGGTAGAGCGGGTCGGCGAACGACTCGTAACCGCGGGTGAGCATAAAACTCACCACACTGCTGAACACCACCAGGATACTCAGCGAAGGCTTGGTCAACGTCCAATAATCACGAAGTCTGGCCAACGCTGAATGTTTTATCGGTCGGTCTGCGATCAATGAGACTTGCTCTCCTGCGCGCTAACCGGCTCGGTTTGAGGAATGAACTCACGTCCATCCTTTCCGTAATCATAAGGCCAACGGTGAACTTCCGGAATGTCACCTTCCCAGTTCCCGTGTCCGGGATTGATGGGGGTAGTCCACTCCAGCGTATTCGCACCCCAAGGATTCTGCGTGCGCACCTTACGACCTTTGAATATGGAATAGAAGAAGTTGAATACGAACAGCAGCTGAACGGCGAACACCACGATCGATACAACCGTGATCATCTTGTCCAGATCCGCAAAATCATTGAACGATACCCAGCCGCGCTTATCGAGATAACGACGAGGTACACCCGCCAGACCCTGATAGTGCATCGGCCAGAAGATCAAATACGATCCGATCATCGTTACCCAGAAATGCATGTAAGCCATCGTGTTATTGAGGTAACGACCGAACATTTTCGGGAACCAGTGATAAACCCCGGCAAACATGCCGAAGAATGATGCCACACCCATCACAATGTGAAAGTGCGCCACGACGAACATCGTATCGTGCAAATGAATATCGATGGTAGAGTTACCGAGGAAGATACCGGTCAATCCACCAGAGATGAACAAGCTCACAAAACCGATCGCGAACAAGGTAGCCGGCGTAAAGCGAATATTACCTCGCCAGATCGTCGTCAACCAGTTGAACACCTTGATGGCCGACGGCACCGCGATCAGCAACGTCAATAGAACGAATACCGAACCAAGGAACGGATTCAATCCGGTCACGAACATGTGGTGCGCCCATACCAAGAAGGCGAGGATGGCGATCGCAAACAAGGAACCCAACATCGCCATGTATCCGAAGATGGGCTTGCGGGAATTCACTGACAAGATCTCCGACACCATTCCCATTGCTGGCAAGAGGATGATGTATACTTCGGGGTGACCAAGGAACCAGAACAAGTGCTGATACAGGATCGCACTACCACCTTCATTCGGAAGGATCTCTCCGTTCACAACGATATCGCTGAGATAGAAGCTAGTACCGAGGTTACGGTCGAACAATAACAGAATAGCACCGGACAACAATACAGGGAAAGACAATACGCCCAAGATAGCCGTGAAGAACATCGCCCAGATGGGGAGCGGCATACGGGTCATACTCATTCCCTTCGTGCGCATGTTCAGAATGGTAGCGATGTAATTCAATCCACCCAACAAGGAAGAGATGATGAACAACGCCATACTCACCAGCCAGAGGTCGGCACCGAGTTTTTGTCCGTCACCGGCCTGACGAAGGGCACTGAGTGGCGGGTACATGGTCCAACCACCGGAAGCAGGTCCGGTATGCACAAAAATGGAACTCAACATCACCACACCGGCGAGGAAGAAGAACCAGTAAGAAAGCATATTCATGAACGGCGAAGCCATATCACGTGCTCCTACTTGCAGTGGAATGAGTAGGTTCGCAAAGGTTCCGCTCAAACCGGCGGTCAATACGAAGAATACGAGTACGGTTCCGTGGATGGTCACCAGACCATAATAGAATTCAGGCTGGATCTGTCCGCCTTTGGCCCACTCACCGAAAAATGTTTCGAGGATCGGAAACGATTCTTCCGGATAGCCCAATTGCAAACGGAAGAGGACCGAGAAGAGTCCGCCGATGATGGCCCACACGATACCCGTGATCAGGAATTGCTTCCCGATGGTCTTGTGGTCCATACTAAAAATATACTTCGATACGAAGGTCTCATGATGATGCTCATGCGCCTGCTCATGAGGGTGAGCTACATGTGCTCCGTCGGTAACAGCTGCCTGTTGGTTCAATACTTCACTCATACATTTGGTTTGACAGGTTCTTGGATGGATTTATCAATTGATTGCTACGGCATTGGTTGTCGCAGCAGGTGTATCATTTTTCTTAGAAGGATCTTTATCCGGATTCGCGACCAGGTACTGCGGTTTCTTCGAAGCCAACCAGGCATCAAACTCCGCCTGTGTCTCAACTACCACTACACCACGCATACTCCAGTGACCTTTACCACACATCTGGTCGCAAGACAATTCATATACGAAATCCGGATTACCGGTCTTCTCTTTCATTTCCTTGGTCGTGTACTTCGGGGTGAACCACATCGTAGTGGGTGTACCGGGTACCGCATCCATCTTCATGCGGAAATGAACCAGTCCCACATCGTGGATCACATCCTTCGCACCGATGACCAGCTTCACAGGCTTACCCACCACGAGGTGCATTTCCTGTTCCACAAAAACATCATCCTTATTGGTTGAATCTTCCCAGATCTGTCCGGCCGGATTACCCGCCGCCGGATCTACGTTCTTGAAATATTTTTTACCGAGGATGCCATCAGCTCCCGGATAACGGAACTCCCACCCGAACTGCTTACCGACCACTTCCACTTGCATCGCATCCTTGGGTGCGTCACCGGTGATCCGGAACCAATAAACGATCCCGAATCCAACCAGTACCGTAAGGGCAATGGCAGGGATAACCGTCCAGATCAATTCAAGTGTGTTGTTGTGCGGATAGAAAAAAGCCTTCCGGTCATCAGACTCCTGATACTTATAAGAGAACCAGAACAAGGCGATCTGCGTGATCAGGAAGACCACAAACGTCACGGCTATAGTCACATACAACATCCGGTCAACCAATACACCATGATCGGAGGCCGGCTCGCCGAGAATACGGCCTTTGAATTTTTCGTTACAGAGATACACGCCGATCAATCCAAGCACCAAAAATGCCAGGAGCATAAAGGCATTGATCCGATTGGTCTGCTTACGGGTGCGTTCCCAACCGCGCAATACCGCCACATACTCGCTGGCCTTGGAGATCTGGAAGATGATCACGAAAGCCAGTACCAGGATCGCAATGATGAATAAGACTTGCATAACGTAAAGTTCTAGGACGTGATTGGAATTAGTTGAATTCGTTTAGGAGATCAGGTATGATGGATCAGACTTTCTTTCACGAACGGATGATTCTTGGCCAGTAAAGGCGCCTTTGTCAAGGCCCGACCCACCACAAACAGGATCAGTCCCACAAAAAACAACGCCACCCCGAAATCATACACGATCATCGGTACATGATCAGGAGAGACCGCCGGGAATACCATCTGATAGAAATCGAGCCAGTGACCGAAAATGATCAGGACAGCCATGAAAGCCACCGTACCATAATTACGCTTCGCACCGCGGGTCATGAGGATCAAGAGCGGCGCAATGAAGTTGATCACCAACATCAACCAGAAGATGCCGCTGTAGATACCCTGTGCACGTGGTTTGAAATAAACCGTTTCCTCCGGAATGTTGGCGTACCAGATCAACATATACTGCGAAAACCACAGATAGGTCCAGAATACCGAGAAGGCGAACATGAACTTACCGATATCATGCAGGTGCTCATTGTTCACATACTCCAAGTAATTATTGTTCTTCAGGTAGATCACGAACAAAGCGATCAAGGCCATACCGGATACGAACGTGCTGGCGAAGGTGTACCAACTGTACATGGTGCTGTACCAATGTGCATCGATACTCATCAACCACAACCAAGGCGTAGAAGAAAGCACCGTGAGCGCGAATACCACCGCGAACAAGGCAGCCCAAACCGTATTGTTCCAGATGTATTTTTTGCGACCCTCGAGATCCGTGATCGGATTCTCATCCAGGCTGCGAGAAAGCTGACGCATTTTCCAACCGAGTAAAGACCAAAGGCCGATCGTAAGCACGGTAACAACTGCGAAGAAGTTTTTATTCAAAAACCCTTTTTTGTGATTCAACACCGGATCACCGGCCACATGATGGGTATCGGTCCAGTGATAGATCGTATGATCACCGCCGAACACGATCGCAAACAAGATACCCATACTGATCACACCGATCACCGGCACCACCGCTGAGATGGCCTCGGGCACACGACGAAAAGCCATCTGCCATCCGCCCCAGGCAAGTGTGGTAGCACAGATGAAGAACATAGAAGCATTCACTACCAGCAGAAAGAAAACACTGTTCTGCAGCAGAGAGGCCCAGAAGCGGGCACCTTCATGACCACCTTTGGCGCCATAAGAAAACCAGAGGGCGCCAATAGCCAATAAGCCCACAGCCATCAAGGAGATTGCGAGGGTGTTGTAACGCTTGGGGACAATGAATTGATCGCGTGTTGACATCAGTATTCGTTTTTGTTCGTCGTTTCTTTTCTTTCTTACATCGATTTAGCAGTACTGTCGGCAGCAGCAGCCGCAGCTTTAGCTCCTTGCTTACTCTTCACATACGTGATCACCATCCAGCGCTGTTTGGTGCTGAGTTGTGAAGCATAACTACCCATCGCATTCTTTCCGTAGGTCAGCGAATGGAACATGGTTCCTTCCGCCATCGCTTCGTACTTCGCATCACCGACTAAGGCGATGGGCTTGGAGGGATATGGGCCATTACCGTCGTTCCAAAGCGGACCGTTTCCATCCAACTTCTTACCATGACAGATACCACAGTTCACCAGATACAAACGCTCGGCTTCTTTGAGATCGACCGCTGCTACATCAAGTGGATTCTTGACAGAAGCAGACATCGCGTAACCGGCTGAATCATTTTTATACGGATAGGCAGCCATCTCGCCCCGAGCAATCGTACCGGATACAGGCGTAGCGGTATAATTAACACCGGCTTGCGTCAATGCTTCGGTAGATGCATAGGTTTCATACGCGCGGCTGTAAGACATATCCGGCATGTAAACCGTACCGGGATCGCGACGCACATTGGAACATCCGATCAACACCACTGCCGTGGTCAGCACTCCGAAAAAGATCGATATACGTTTCATCAAATTCAGTATTAGATATTAGGCGTTGGTGGATTTTTGAAACCGCATGGTGTCGTGATCGTAACGACCCAACCACCAGCCGGTCTCTTTCTCCATGACAGTCACATCCTTCGCTCCCACGCTCTCCAGGAACTTGATCGCTTCCGCTTCATTCGTGGCATCCGTACACTCAACAGCCATCACGAACGTATCGTCGGTAGAACGAGGATTGAAATGATCTTTTTTCACGAAAGGGGCGAGCTGACAGAGATAACAGAACGTCAGTACCATCCCTACCGCTGCAAACAGTACGGTCAACTCGAAGGTCACCGGAATCCAGGCGGGCAAAGCAAAAAACGGCTTACCACCAAAATTGATCGGCCAATCCAGCGTCAGCGCCCAAGTGATGAATCCGACAGCAGTAGATGTACCCGTGATCCCATAAATGAATCCGGCCGTATGCAAACTGGTGTCGCGTAATCCCATCGCATGATCCAAACCATGGATCGGAAACGGCGTGAACACGTCGTGGATCTTGTAACCGGCACGGCGCACCTTCTTGACAGCGGGGAACAGAACCGCCTCGTCGTAAAAGTTGCCGACCACGAATTTTTGTACACTCATAACTTATCTCCCTTTCGGGTTATTTGCGGCACACCCCAGGTGTACCGGTTAACAAATCAATGATGATCACCGTGCACATGCTTGTCAGCATATGCATCAAGTGATTCGTTCTCCTCCTTCGACATGCCCTGCTTGAAATTCGAACCATTCTTTTTCAAGATGTGCTTGATCTCAGCGATTGCAATAACAGGGAAATATTTAGAGAAGAGGAAGTAACAGGTGAAGAACAAACCGAAGGTTCCCAGGTAGAACCCGACCTCCCAGATAGTAGGCGTGTAATACGTACTCCAGGAAGAAGGCAGGTAATCACGATAAATGGAGGTTACGATGATCACGAAACGCTCGAACCACATACCGATATTCACCAGGATCGACATGAAGAAGGTCACAAACAGATTACGGCGCATTTTGCGGAACCAGAAGATCTGGGGCGACAATACGTTACAACCCATCATCAACCAATAACTCCAGCCATACGGACTATTCAAATTCAAACGGTTCTCTTTGAACGCATACCACTCATAAGGCACCGCACTGTACCAAGCCATGAACAACTCGGTCAGGTAAGCAATACCCACGATCGAACCGGTAAGTACGATCACCTTGTTCATCACTTCGATGTGCTCGATGGTGATGTACTCTTCCAGCGACAATACTTTACGCGTTACCAACAGGAGGGTCTGCACCATCGCAAATCCGGAGAAGATCGCACCCGCTACGAAATAAGGCGGGAAGATCGTTGTATGCCAACCGGGAACGACAGAAGTGGCGAAGTCAAAGGATACAATGGTGTGTACAGATAATACAAGCGGGGTACTCAATCCGGCCAACACCAGCGACAATGCCTCATGACGCTGCCAGTGCTTGGTGGAACCTGTCCAACCGAAAGCCGCCACACCATAGAAAAGCTTCGCCCATTTTTTCTTGGCACGGTCACGCAGTGTCGCCATATCAGGAATCAATCCGGAGTACCAGAAAAGAAGTGATACTGTGAAATAAGTTGAGATCGCGAATACGTCCCACAAAAGTGGTGAGTTGAAGTTCACCCACAGCGGACCACGTGTATTCGGATAAGGAAGAACGAAGAACGCATTCCATACACGACCCATGTGCCAGATCGGGAACTGACCCGCACACATTACCGCGAAGATGGTCATCGCTTCCGCTGCACGATTCACCCCAGTACGCCATCCCTGACGGAACAGCAAGAGGATCGCGGAGATCAATGTTCCGGCATGACCGATACCGACCCACCATACGAAGTTGGTGATGTCCCAACCCCAACCGATGGTACGGTTCAGGTTCCACTGCCCTGTACCATACGTAACCTCCATAGCGACGGAGACAACTCCGAACAGCAACAAGGCTACAGAGACAAGGAATCCGATCCACCAAAGCCGCGAAGGTTTGGCCTCGACCGGGCGACAGATGTCTTCTGTCACCTGATGATAATCCTTGGTGCCGTCTACCAGGGGTTGTCTGACTTGCGATTCATACCGAAGTGATGCCATATTCTTTCTCTTTCAAGGTTCAATATCAATGATGCGGAGCCGTTTCACCATGTGTGGCAGGTGCATGCTCTTCAGCAGCTGCCGCATGATGCGTGGCCGGTTCGATCAACTCATCCGTGTTGCGCACTTTCGCCAGATAGCTCACGTTGGGCAACACATGTAATTGCTCCAATACATAGTAGCTACGGCTGGCATTGTTTGCACGCACCTGTGTGATCTCACTTTGCTTATCGTGTACGTTACCGAATACGATCGCGTTGGCTGAACAAGCAGTCTGACAAGCGGTCTTCGCATCGCCATCCGCGAGCGGACGACCTTGCTTCTTCGCCTCCAGTTTAGCAGCCTGCAAACGCTGGAAACAGAACGAACATTTTTCGATCACCCCGCGGGAACGAACCGTTACATCCGGATTCAATACCATGCGCGTGAGATCATCGTTCATCTGCTCGATCACGGGATCCAACTTACCGACCACCTGTTGATCACGGTTGTTCGGGAAGCTGTCTGCTCCTGTATAATCAGCCCAGTTGAAACGACGTACTTTAAATGGACAGTTGTTGGCGCAATAACGAGTTCCGATACAACGATTGTAGGTCATCTGGTTGATGCCCTCTGCACTGTGGTTAGTGGCCGCAACCGGACAAACATTCTCGCAAGGAGCATTGTCGCAATGCTGACACATCATCGGCTGGAACACCACACCCTTCAATTGATTGGGATCCGCTGCATCGCTCACGAAATAGCGATCGATGCGCAACCAATGCATATCGTGATAACGAAGTACTTCACTCTTACCTACAACAGGAACGTTATTCTCTGCATTACAAGCAACCACACAAGAGCCACAACCATAGCAGGCATTCATATCGATGTTCATGCCCCACTTGATACCCGGCTGTGCATGTGAACCATACAACGTTGCATTCTTGCGGAAATCCGTTGTATCCGTTCCCTTACCGTACGCCTCTTCGAGATGGTTACGGTAATCCGGTATCGTATTCGGATATTTCACCAGCGTCGCCAAGGTGGTTTCGCGAACCACCTCTGTACGATCATCATAGGTTCCGTGTATCTGCGTGGTAGCCACTTTGTGCTTACGTCCGGCATCGGCCAGCGTAACAGTGCCCTGATAGGAAACCGTCGTGCCATCGAAGGAAGTGAACACATACGCGTTCTGTCCTACGCCGGCTGCTGTCTTACCTAATTTCTCACCACGACCATAACCCACCGCGATCGCAATGGTATTGGTTTGCATACCCGGTACGATCAATACAGGCAATTCAACTTCTTTCTTGCCCAACGTGATCTTGATAACCGGTTTTTGTGGATAGAACTCATAATTGTTGATGTCCTTCTCGGGACCTTTCATCAGATCCAGTCCCAGCAACTCCTTCGCCATCGGCATGCTCATCAAGGCGTAGTTGTCCCACGTGGCCTTACTGATACCATCCGGCAACTCCTGTAACCAGGGGTTAGTAGCACCGATACCGCTTCCGATAGACGCTTTCTGATAGAGCACCACTTCGGTACCAGTCACCGCTGCATAACTCTTGATCGCAGCAACTGCTCCGGCCAATGAACCGGAAGAATAGTTACCCGGACCTTTTCCTTGGGATGCCTCTTCCCGCAAGCCGTTCTGCAAACCTTCATTGAAAGCTGCTTCACCTCCCGGCTGGGCATTCCAGTAATTCTTGAAATAAACATCGTAATCCGTGTCATTGCCGCTCCACTTCAACAGAGATGTCTGGAAGGGACGCGTTTTAAACAACGGATGAATGGTAGGCTGCTGAAAGCAGATCACGCCCGCTTTCGGGTTCGCATCGCCCCAGCTCTCCAAATAATGATGTGAAGGCACACTGAACTGACAATGCTCCGTGGTCTCATCCATCCGCTCATTGAAGCTGATGGTCACCTTCACTTTTTTCAACGCAGCCGTAAATCGAGCAGCGTCGTGATAATTATATACAGGGTTCGCGCCATAGATCATCAGCGTTCCCACTTCACCCGCTTCCATGGCAGCCACCAATACATTCATATCGGTGTCGATGCCCTTGCGATAATTCACGGTACTTTTCCAATCGATGGTAGAACCGAACGAACCGATGGCCTGATTGATGGCATTCACCACCACCTGCACATTCTTGTCGTTGCTTCCGCAAACGACCAGTCCTTTTCCTTTATTCTTATTCAGATCAGCTGCTACTTTCTCGATACCAGCTTTCAGCTTGGCATCGCTTAACTCAACCGCTCCGCCATTCAACGCCGACAATAAGGCTGACGCAACCGCACCGGTTTGAGAAGGACGATGAACATAACGTTCATCGGCACTGGCACCGGTTAAGCTGAGATAACCTTCGAACTGATAGTGCTTGCTCATGCGTGGATTCGCCGCATCGATCTTACGACCCGCTGAATAAGCTTTTGCAAATTCAACCGGACTCAGCCAGCTTCCAAGAAAATCAGCACCCAAACTCACGATCACATCCGCTGCAGCAAAATCATATCCGGGTAATTGCTTTCCGAAACCACAAGCCTCATTGGCGAGCAACATACCACTATAAGAAACCGCATCGTACTGAACATGCTTCAATCCGCTATATCCGTTGATGATGGCTTGTGTGGAGGGAGAATTCAAGGTAGAGGTCAACAATACTGCACTGCCGCCAGCCGCCTTCATTTGCTCGGCGATCATTTTATCCAACTGCTCGTACGTAGGAACTTCCTGGAATGCATCACCCTTCTTTTGCTGCGGGTAACGCAGACGATGTGTATCATAAAGATCAAGCACAGAAGCCTGCACGCGGGCAGATGTACCACCATGCGCAAAAGCACTTCCTGTCAGCTGATTTCCTTCGATCTTGATCGGGCGACCATCGCGCACCTTCGCCAATACCGGCACCACATCTCCTTCCTGTACAAACGTGGTAGCATAATACTGAGCCACACCCGGGATCAGATTCTCCGGCTTGTTTGCATACGGAATGACCTTCTTCACCGGGATCTCGCAACTCGCAGCCAGCGTGGCTGCTGCCGTGCTGAATCCGAGGTATTTCAGAAAATCACGACGAGGGGCCTTGGCTTCCGCCAATCCACCGTCAAAACCTTCGAAAGGCAGTTCCTCGCGGAACTCATCCTGATGTTGCTGACGAAAGGATTCGCCCGAATTCACTTCTCCGAAACTCTGCCAGTACTTGTTTTGGCTCATGGAATACAGTTTGTAAGATTCTGGTTTCTTCGTTTAGTTCCTGTTGCGATCAATAGTGACATTTCTGACACTCCAGTCCGCCGATATCCTTCACTTTCACACTATCCATCTTCCCGTTGCGGATATCGTTATGGAACTTCTCATATAAGCTATAGAATTTGTTACCGCCGGTGCTGTCGTAGTTGAAGTTCACCTTGGTCTCGCGGTGACAATTGATGCACCAACCCATGCTGAGGTCAGCTACCTGCTTCACTTCATCCATGGCAGTGATCTCACCATGACAACTCTGACACTGTACATTACCCGCACGCACGTGTTGCGCGTGATTGAAATATACATGGTCAGGCAAGTTGTGGATCTTCACCCACTCGATGGGCTTCGCCTTGGAAGGATCCCACTGATTCGGATTGCTTGGATCGAATCCTGCATATTTATACAACTTGGCGATCTCGGCAGTACCATTGATCTCTTTTCCTTCTTCATCAAACAACTTCGGCCCTTTCTCATAGGTGCTGATCGCCTTGTGACAATTCATACACACATTCGTGGAAGGAATCGCAGCATGCTTACTCTCCCAGGCATTGCCATGACAATACAAACAGTTGATCTGATTGATGCCGGCATGCACTTTATGAGAATAATAAATAGGTTGCTCAGGTTGATAATCCTTCTGACGACCCATTCCGATCGCTCCTTTTGCCACCATGAATCCACCGAATACAAAGAAGGCAATGGACATCAGGGCGATGTTTGATTTCCTACGATAGAATGGAATCGGAGCAGGCGTTTTCAATCCATCCGCTTCATCCGACATGCGCTTGAGGTTGCTATTGACCTGCATCAGGATCAGCGCGATCACACCCAATACCAATGATATGATTCCGAAAAGAACAGCGTTCTGATCACCTTCCGGTGCTTGTCCACTCGCAGCAGCAGGCGCAACTTTCACGATCGCTGCGTCATTGATGTAAGCCACAATATTGTCTACATCTGCGAGGGTGATCTCGGCAAAACCGGTCATCATTGAACCATACTTGGCTTTCAGTCCCTGCGTATAAGGGTCCTTAGCCATATAGGCAGCAGGATTATTGATCCAAGCTTGCAGCTCCTTATGATCTGCCCACTTGTGGCGCTCTTCCAGACCCTTCAAAGCAGGACCTGTTCCATCCTTCAATACGTTGTGGCAGGAGGCACACTTGCCCATGAACAAAGCCTTACCGGCGGCAATGTCCTGCGCAAACATTGAATGAGAACAGGAGAACAATAAGATCAGAAGGATCGAGAAACGTCTTAAAAGCACGTGTTGGAGGTTCATAGACACGATTATTGGTAGGAATGTGGATATTCTGTCGAAAATCGCCGCAAAAATAAGCCCCCACGCTGAAAATACTCGGTGTGGTTAAGTTTTTTTTTATGTTCTTATCCCTTGCATCTCAGCGCCTTTGGTAGGCTTCAGCCCGTTTAAGCAGTCAACTTCTTTTCCGGCTTTCGCAAACCGGAAAAGCCAAACAAATCGGCCGAAATTCCGGACCTTTGCACCACCTAACACCCCCCTATGCGCTGGTACGAACGACTGCAACAAAAATGGAAAGTGAACGGCATACAACTGGCCCTGATTTTGGTCACCTTCGCCGTGGGGGGTAGCCTGACCGGGCAAGTAGCCAAATGGGCCATGGACGCCCTGAACCTGGGTGGAGTCTGGTATTGGGGATTACTTTACTTATTGATTGTCACTATTTTATGGCCAATCATGGTATTGCTGGTAAGTGTGCCCATGGGTCAATTTCGCTTCTTCCTTAACTACATCGGCAAATTGGCTGGAAAGCTGGGATTAAGAAAAAACGCATGACCCGATTAGCGATCCTCGCCTCGGGCGGAGGCTCCAATGCCGATGCCATCCTCCGATATTTCGGTGGCCATTCGAATATCGAAATAGCCCTTATCGCTTGCAACAAGAAAGCCGCAGGTGTATTTCAAGTTGCTGAAAATCATAGTGTTGAATCAATTTATATGTCCCGTGAGCGTTTCAGTGAATGGGACGGATACCTGCCCGAGTTTCAGCAACGAAATATAGACGGACTGATCCTGGCGGGATTTCTGTGGAAAGTACCCGACACCCTGATCAAGGCCTACCCGAACCGGATCTTGAACATCCACCCGGCCCTATTGCCCAAGTTTGGCGGGCAGGGCATGTTTGGTATCCATGTTCACCGGGCCGTGCTGGCTGCTCGGGAATCCGAATCGGGCATCACGATCCACCGGGTAGATGAGCATTATGATAATGGTGATCACGTTTTTCAGGCAGCTTGTCCGGTTGAAGCAAACGATACGCCCGAAACACTTAGTAAGCGCGTACTCGCCTTGGAACACAATTACTATCCGCCTGTTATTGAAAAATACTTCAACGAACGCAACGACTCAATCGATTCATAAACATCCTGCACTTCCGTTGACCACTTCGCTACGATATATACTCTTTACGCTTCTTCTCCTGAACTGCGGTGTATTGCTCGCACAAGAATATATTGTAAGAGGATATGTACTCGACAGCTCACGCAATTATCCGATGGAGGCCGTTACCGTACAATCGACCTCCGGCCGCATGACTCTAACTAATGTGGAAGGCTTCTACCAGATCCGTGTCACCGAATCGGATTCGATCTCGTTCAGTTACCTCGGCAAAAACACACAAAAATTTCCGGTCCTGCGCATCGCCAACCCGCTTCAATTCGATGTGGCCTTGCAAGTGAACGTACCGGTACTTCGAGAAGTGAAGATCCGACCCCGCAACTACCGACAAGATTCCCTTCAGAACCGATTGGATTATGCCAAGATCTTCAACTACCAAAAACCCAAGATCAAAACCGTAAGCCCCCAATACGGTATGGGTATGGGATTCGATCTGCAGGAACTGATCAACATGTTCCGATTCCGCCGAAATAAAAGCATGCTTTCCTTCCAACAACGACTATTGCTGGAAGAAGAAGAAAAATTCATCGACTTCCGTTTCAATAAAGCACTGGTACGCCGACTCACGCTGCTGGAACCACCCGAACTCGACAGCTTCGTAAGAGTCTTCCGTCCTTCCTACGATTTCGCTAAAGAAGCAGATGACTATCAGTTCCGCCTCTACATCAAACAAGCACACTACCGTTTTCGATACGGACTCCCACCCGACCCGCGTTACACCACCCGACTGCTTCTCAACGAAGAATGAATTAACTTGTCGGATAATTTTTGTGGTTTATGCTTAAATGGATCGGATGGTTACTCCTCCCCGTAACCTTACTCGCACAGAATGATCAGCCTGATTTGTTGATCATCAACGGACGGATCGTCGATGGCACCGGCAACTCCTGGTATCATGCCGATATCGCCATCCGAAACGGAAAGATCGAAGCGATCGGAAAAAATCTACGTCGACAAGCCACCCGCGTGATCGATGCACAAAACCGGATCGTAGCACCCGGCTTCATCGACGTACATACGCACATAGAAGATGATGAAAAAAAGGACCCACTAGCGCAAAGCTTTCTCTACGATGGCGTAACCACCTGCATCACCGGCAACTGCGGACTCTCAAACGTCAACATCGGAAAATACCTGAACTGGATCGACTCCCTTAAGCTATCCATCAACGTCGCGAGCCTGATCGGACAGAACGATGTGCGAAGAGACGTGATGGGCAGAGCCAACCGGAACGCCACCCCCGATGAAAGGATGCGAATGGAATACATCGTTGAAAAGGCTATGAAAGACGGTGCGGTGGGTCTATCGACCGGACTCATCTACATCCCCGGTACCTTCACCCCCACAGAAGAAGTCGTTCGACTCGCGGCTATCGCCGGTAAATACAATGGCGTATACGCTACCCACATACGTAGTGAAGGCGATAGCGTTGTACCGGCCATCAAAGAAGCCTTGCACATCGGAAAAGAAGGAAACATCCCGGTGCAGATCTCGCATTTCAAATTAAGCGGCCAACAGAACTGGGGAAGAAGTAAACAAACATTGGCGATGGTAGAGGAAGCGCGTATGAACGGACAAGATGTGACCATCGACCAATACCCCTACACCGCCAGCAGTACCTCCATCAGCACCCTATTCCCGGATCATATTTTGGCCGACGGACAAGATTCGATCCGCGCCCGACTACAACGACCGGAGATCAGAAAAGAAGTGATCGCCAGCATTAAAGACCGTTTGAAAAAACGCGGACTCAAACATCTCAGCTACGCCGTCGTGGCCTCTTATGATGCAGACTCGACTTACAATGGAAAAAGTATTGAGCAGATCAATTTGATGAAAGGACGAAAACATAAAGTGAAAGAGGAAGCCGAGATCGTCATGGAAATTCAAATGAACGGAGGCGCCAGCGCCGTATTTCATGGCATGGGCGAGGAAGATGTCAAACGAATCATGAAGTATCCATTCAACATGATCGCCAGTGATGCGGGCATCCGCGTCCTGAATGAAGGCGTACCACACCCGCGTGGTTATGGCACGAACGCCCGCGTACTCGGAAAATATGTGCGCGAACAAAAGATCATTTCACTTGAAGAAGCGATCCGCCGCATGACCTCCCTACCAGCTCAAAAGTTCAATCTGAAAGACCGCGGACTACTCAAAGAGGGAATGGCCGCTGATATTGTGGTATTCGATGAAAAGATCGTCAACGATCTCGCCACCTTCGAAAAACCACATGCCTATTCGATCGGATTTGAATATGTGATCGTGAACGGATCACTCACCGTCGATCAAGCCAAACACAACGGAACGCGCAGCGGAAAATCACTCCGAAACCAAAGCCGTTGATCGGTTAGTAGGAAAGTAGTGCATCCATCGTAGCCCCCAACCGGGACTTGGCCATGAACTGCTGTTCCAATTCAATACTGAAGGGAATTGGTGTATCCATGGAAGCGCAACGCATCACCGGTGCATCCAAATATTCAAAACAATGCTGACCGATCCAGGCGCTGATCTCACCGCCGATACCGCCAGTTAACGTGTCCTCATGTAAGATCAATACGCGCCCCGTACGCTTAACTGCGTCTCGAATCGCATCATAATCCAGCGGCAATAAGGTCCGCAGATCCAGTATATCAATCGACAGGTTCGGATTCAATTTGGCATATTCCATGGCCCAATGCACACCGCTACCGTAGGTGATGATCGAAACATCATCCCCTTCCTGTACGATACGGGCCTTACCGATCTCGATGGAATAATATTCATTCGGCACCGGACCGCTGACAGATCGATAAAGAGCCTTGTGCTCAAAGAACATGACCGGATTCGGATCGTTGATCGCGGCGATCAACAAGCCCTTTGCATCAGCAGGCGTACTGGGATAAACCACTTTCAATCCGGGCGTATGCACAAACCAAGCCTCGTTGCTCTGTGAATGAAAAGGTCCGGCTCCCACGCCACCGCCCGTTGGCATACGAATCACAACGTCGGCTGTTTGCCCCCAGCGATAATGAATCTTCGCCAGGTTATTCACGATCTGATTGAAACCCACCGTTACAAAATCAGCGAATTGCATCTCCATCATGCTCTTGAATCCTTCGAGCGACAAACCCAATGCGGTTCCGACAATAGCACTTTCACAAAGCGGTGTGTTTCGAACTCGCTCTTTACCAAACTGCTGCACAAACCCTTCCGTGATCTTGAATGCCCCGCCATATTCCGCAATATCTTGTCCCATCAACACCAGGTTGGAATGCTTTTCCATACTCTGCTCTAAACCCTGTTTGATCGCATCGATCATTCGCAACTCCGAATTTTCTCCTACACTGAACGCTGACTCTTGAACAGGGAAGGACGCTTTAGCATACACGTCTTCCAACTCTACCGATTCCTCTGCAAAAACACCGGCCGCCTGAAATCCGATTGCCAATTCAGACTCGATCGCATCCTTGAATGACTGGCGGATCTCGGCCACTTTCATCTCCGTCAACACACCTTGCTCGATCAGCCAACGCTGATAATTCTTGACGGGATCTTTTTCTTCCCACTCCTCAAATAAATGTCCGGGTACATATTTGGTACCACTGGCCTCTTCATGTCCGCGCATGCGGAAGGTCATACACTCGATCAGATATGGTTTCTGCTCGCGGATGCAATAGTCCCGTACCCCTTTGATCGTGTCGTAAACCGTTAAGAGATTATTTCCATCGATACGAATCCCCTCCATTCCGTAGCCCTTGGCCTTATCGACCAACGATTCACAACGGTATTGTTCATTAACCGGGGTACTCAATCCATATCCATTGTTCTCAATAATGAAAATGACCGGCAGATCCCAGACAGCTGCCACATTCAATGCCTCATGAAAATCACCTTCGCTGGTACCGCCATCACCCGTAAAAGCCAACGACACTTTATCTTCCTGACGAAGCTTGTGCGCGAGTGCCACTCCATCTGCGATGGCAAGTTGTGGCCCCAAGTGCGAGATCATACCACAGATATGGTGCTCACGTGTGCCGAAATGAAAACTTCGTTCGCGACCTTTTGAATAGCCGGAAGGCAGCCCTTGCCATTGCATGAATAATTTACTCAAGGGCATATCGCGGGTAGTGAATACACCGAGATTGCGATGCAGTGGCATGATCCATTCATCCGTATCAAGTGCCAGTGTAGCGCCAACGGCGATCGCTTCTTGTCCGATGCCACTGAACCACTTGGAGATCTTCCCCTGACGAAGCAATACCAGCATCTTCTCCTCGATCATTCGCGGCCATAAAATAGACCGGTAAAATCGGATCAATTCTTCGTTGGAAAGTTGCTTACGGTCGAATTGCATGGCACAAAGATAGTTGAAGGGTGAAGGATGAAGGGTGAAACAAGTTTATGGCTTAAAGGACACTTCATCCTTCACCTTTCATCCGTCAACTAAATGACTACTAGTTCATAAAACTCTTCCTCCCGAAGGTATTGCGCAGAGAGGGTTCGAAGCTGTTCAGGTGTGATCGACTTGATGATCCGGATCGTCTGATAAAAATATTCATCCGTGCAACCGTTCAATATCAGGTTCTTCCAGCGACCGATGATCTGGAACGGTCCGTCTAGATCACCCAATAGCGAGCCCATCAGGTAGTTTTTCACCAGCGATAATTCCTCTTCATCCACCAACTCCTCCCGCAACACCCGCATTTCTTTATATACCTCCTGGATCGTCGCCTCGCATACATCCTTACCGGCTTCCGTGCTGATCATCCAGGCGGAAGATTGCATCAGATTCATCAAATAACTATGAATGCCATAGGTATATCCTTTGTCCTCTCGAATATTACTCATCAGGCGCGAGCCGAAGAATCCGCCGAAAAGCGTATTCAGGATCATGGCCGGCTGAAAATCGGGATGTGTCCGGTTTGGAAATGGACGTGCGATCCGGATTGCTCCTTGTACGCCATTGGGATCATTTTCGATCCGATATCGGTGCTGAGTTGCTGGTTGTATCGCGTGAAGGGGACGATCCACTTTTTTATTCGGCAGGTCACCGAAATAACGGTCGAGCTGCTCTCGAAAATTGGCTGGCAACTTCCCTGCCACAAACAGCATGAACTCCCCATTTCGATAGTATCGATCGTAAAAGCTTAGTAATTGCTCGGAATTCAGCAGGTCGAAATCTTCCGCTTTAGTATACCGACCATAGGGATGGTCTTCTCCGAACAAATACGTATCGATCAAGCGTCCGGCGACAAAATCACATTTCTTCAGGCTCACCGACAAACGCTGTTTCATGTTCTGCACGTAAGTCGCCAGTTCATCCGCGGGCATCACGGAATCCACGATCAATTCCCGCACCACAGGCAACAAGGTGTCCATGTGCTTCGACAATCCATGCAGCGACAAAGTGGCTGTTTCATTGTAACAGTTTCGCTGCAGAAAGGCACCATGATATTCAAAGAATTCATTGATCTGAAAAGCGGTTCGTTTTGAGGTACCGTTACGCAAAAGAAAATTAGCTGTGGCCGCCTCCAGATTCATCGATTCATAACTGTTGCCTGACCAGAATACCCACTCCACCGACATCACCTCCTCGGCTCCGCCGTTGAATGCATAGACCGGAACACCATTGCGAAGCGTGAATGTCCCCACCTTCGGTAAGCTCAATTCAAAATCGACTGCATCAACGATTTTCGGAGCGATCATACGGTCAATACTCATACGCCAGCCGTTTTAGCCCGATACTGCATTACATTCATATTTTCTGTCCGGAAGATATTTACTGCCTGTTCCATCAGCTGCTCTGTGGTCACCGCCGCATAACGGGCAAACTCTGTATTCATCATGTTCGCATCCCCCAGCAATTCATAGTGTGCTAAACTCGTCGCACGGTTCATCAAACTCATATCCTCAAAAGCGATCATGCTTTCCGTTTTATTCTTTGCCTTCTGAAGCTCTGCTTCATTGATGCCTTCTTGTAAGATCTTGTCGATCTCTTTTTGTATGGCCTGCTCTGCTGCTTCCAGCGTCACGCCCTTTACCAGTTTCCCCTCGATGGTTAACAGTCCCCTGTCGGTAGATCCAAAATGAAAACATTCTACATTGCTGAATAATTTCTGCTCTTTCACCAGTGACTGATGCAAACGAGATGACGCGCCACTGCCCAATATATCCGTGAGCATATCCACTGCCTGATAACCTGCCTCCATGCGGCCCGGCATATGCCAGCACATGTACAGTGCATCCAGCGGAACGTCCGCCTCAACTACCAAGCGACGAGCAGCTGTTTGCTCTGGCTCAACAGGCAATTGCCGGTTGTATTTCACACCGGAGGGGATATCTCCAAACCATTTCTCCGTCAACTCACGAACATCGGCTGATTTCACCGGACCAGCCACCACCAACACGGCATTGGCCGGACAATAATGCTTCTTGAAAAATGCTTTCACATCCGCTAATGTCGCTTCCTCAATATGCTTCAACTCTTTACCGATGGTCATCCACCGATACGGATGTTTGGTAAACGCGAGAGAACGCATTTTATGCCACACATCGCCATAAGGCTTGTTGATATAATGCTCCTTGAATTCTTCGCAAACCACTTTCCGTTGTACCTCCAGGCTTTTCTCACTGAAAGCAAGGGACAGCATGCGGTCGCTCTCCAACCAAAACGCTGTCTCCAGATTCACTGCCGGCAACTGAATGTAATAATTAGTGAGGTCGTTTGTGGTATAGGCATTGTTCTCACCACCGGCGCGTTGCAAGGGTTCATCATACTCCGGAATATTCACGGAGCCGCCGAACATCAAATGTTCAAACAGATGCGCAAAACCGGTGCGATCCGGATCCTCATCCCGGGCCCCCACATCATACATGACATTCAATACCGCATTAGGCGTGGTAAAATCGGGGTGGACGATCACGCGCAACCCGTTCGATAATTCAAAACGTTCAAATGAGATCATACTGATAAAGTACAAAACTACCGAATGCGGAGCACCCGGAACTCGAGTTCTCCGATCTTTTCATCGCGACGGTATATGATCCGTACCCGCTCCCCCGCTTTTTGCAATTGAAACTTGTATTCGGTCAGTATACCGGAGAAATTCTTGTTAACGGCAACCACTTCATCACCCAGCTCCAAACCCGCAGCAGCGGCTGGTGAACCCGGAGCCAGATAACCCACCCGGATCTTATTGGCGACCAGATAAAGCTCCAGACCGGAATAAGAATAATCGAATGGATCGCTGAAATATCGGTTGGGAAGCAGATGCATTTCCTTGGCCGGGTAATTAAGTATCACCTGAAAACGCCGAAGCAGATCATTTCCGATGAGACCGGACCACTCCGGGTAATTGGTGACATTAAAATCATCATCGAAAATATTGATGGGCACCTGACGGAACCGGTAGGGACCGATCCGCAATTGTCGCATGGTTGTCAACTCCATCTCGATCCGACCACCGATACCCTCACCGGACTTGATCCATCGTTTACGCGTATTATCCAACAACCCGCTGGATTGCACGTACCGACGAGAAAACAATAGATTCAATCCTGCACCCAGGTCGATCAAAAACCGTGACTGCTCCCCTCGAACATCCTGCACATAGGCTGCATGGCTGGGGAGTTTATCCATCTCCAGTTTCATCCGATACCCTCTGCGCGGATAAACATTCACCCCAGCAGCAAACCAATCCATCTGCTGCAACTCCTGATCGATCCGGATCACATAGCGACTCAATAATGAATAACCGATGATGCCATCGATGCGAACACCATAAACAGAGGTCAGCACAGAGTAGTCATTCACATGAAAATCCAACGAATCTGCTCGGATGGATCCGAGTTGCAGAGAACGACCGTTCACAAAAGGTACTTTGCGAATACCCCCTACGCCCCGGATCGCATAACCTGAATATACCGGCTGCAGTCCCAAATAGGCCGCTGTGGAAGAATCAAGCGAAATACCGCTACTGCCTGTATCAAAAATAAACTGCAAGGTATCCGGAAACGGAGGCATCTGTGCCGTCACGATCATTACCCCACCGGTCAATGATAAAAAGGGAATACGCGTCAATGGCTGAACCGGCGTCTCCTGCGCGGAAGCCACGGATACGAAAAACATAAGACCTGTGAACAAATTGACAACACGCATGTAATGAATTTACAATCAGAATACGGAATGGTTGAACGATGAAAGGTGAACGGTGAAATACCAGAAAAGTTTGCAGCAAAAATAATCTCATCCTTCACCTTTCATCCTTCATCCTTCATCTTTCAACTACCTTTGTCTCATGAATCTCACAGATCTTTATAGTAAAGCCTCCCGGTTCGAATTCCTCACGCTTGAAGAGGGGTTGCATCTTTATCATCATGCCCCCCTGGCCGATCTGATCCACATCGCCGATGAATTGCGTAAACAACAGGTGCCGCATGGTAAAGTGACCTGGCAGATCGATCGCAACGTGAATACCACGAACGTCTGCATTGCGAATTGTAAGTTCTGTAATTTCTATCGCATCCCCGGTCACCCCGAGTCGTATATCACCGATATGGATACCTATCGGGAAAAAATCCGTGAAACACTTCGTTATGGGGGTGATCAATTGCTGTTACAGGGCGGACATCATCCTGAATTAGGACTTAAATATTACGTCGACACCTTCCGACAGATCAAAGAAGAATTTCCGGACATCAAACTACATGCCCTCGGTCCACCCGAAGTAGCCCATATCACAAAACTGGAAAAGAGTACACATAAAGAAGTGTTGCAGGCATTGAAAGAAGCCGGACTCGATTCATTGCCCGGTGCAGGCGCAGAGATCTTGGTCGATCGTGTACGTCGTTTGGTGAGTAACGGTAAGTGTGGCGCACAGGAATGGCTCGACATCATGCACGAGGCGCACAACCAACACATTACGACTTCCGCGACCATGATGTTCGGGCATGTCGAAACGCTTGAAGAACGATTCGAACATCTGATCAAGATCCGCGACGTACAAGCCAAAAAACCAACTACCGCCAAAGGATTCCTTGCCTTCGTTCCCTGGACCTTCCAGGATGTAGATACGTTGCTGGCAAAGATTCGAGGCGTACAAAATCTGACTACAACGGAAGAATACATCCGGATGATCGCGATCAGTCGCATCATGTTGCCGAATGTCATCAATATTCAGGCTTCCTGGCTGACAGTAGGCCGTCAGACCGCAGCGATCTGCCTGCATGCAGGTGCCAATGATTATGGATCGATCATGATCGAAGAGAATGTCGTGAGTGCAGCTGGCGCCCCACATCGCTTCACGTATAAAACGATACAAGACGCCATACGTGAAGCCGGCTTTGAACCGCAACTTAGAAACCAGCAGTACGAGTGGCGGGAGATACCAGCCAACATCGAAGAACAAGTAATCGCCTACTGATCATGAAAAAAGCCTATCAGCGATTTCGTCTCATCGCTAAGTGGGAGGGATATTCCTACTTAGCACTACTCGGTATCGCTATGCCACTGAAATATGCAGCTGACCTTCCGATGGCCGTGACGATCATCGGCTCGATACATGGATTTCTCTTCGTTGCCATGGGCATACTGGCACTCGATGTACGGCAGGAAGCAAAACACTCCTTTCTCTGGGTACTGACCGCCTTCATCGCTTCGATCGTACCATTCGGAACTTTTTACTGGGATAAGAAATGGGAAAAAGAACAGGTCAAGATGTCACAGATAAAGGGCTGATTGAATAATGCCCCATTCAGGGGATTGGCCCCCTTACTCTAAAATGATCGTAAGATGCGCCCCGGCTCCGTATCCTTACGGTCTCGCTCATACACCAGCACACCAATCGCCCACTCCATGGGTATCTGAAACAGCATTTGCAATTCAACTTTGATGGGCTCTGTATAACTGTTTGAAGGTTCCAATTCAAAAATTAATGCGGTGAACTTTTCATTCAAGTCCGGCACATCATAGGCACTGCGCAACTTATAAGAACGGGCCCCTAACTTAACAGACAAGCCCTGCAATTGCTGATAAGCAGCCTTGAATTTTTTACGGGCCTGATCATGGTCTTCCGTCGTAAACAGACGAGCCTGCCAGCTCACCACACTGCGACCATACTGCGAGTGCTGCACAAATTGAACACCTTCCGCATCCTCGATCTTGATCTTTGATTCGAAGCTGCTGTCGCCCGGCTCCCCCATCAAATTCTTATAGCCGTTCGGAAAATCCTCCAACACCTGCTTAACAGCCGTTGCTAATTCATTTTTCATTCCGGGAATCCGGAGCTGACCAAAGGCTAGGAAGGGAAGGAATGCGGCTAAAAAGAATGCGTATCTGATAAAAAATGATTTTAGCTAAGATACTAAAAGACAAAAGACCAGAAGACCGAATGATGTTTTCGCCCTTCTGGTCTTATGGTTTACTGGTCTTTAGCCTCCTCGTATTATAGTTTTCTTGTCTAGTTGATCCGCACATCCCGCATGTTCCGCTCCATAAAGCGAGGCATCTGAGGTTGTGCGCTCTTTCCGGCCATCCGGTTCAGATTGAAGAGAAAGCTGACCATGAAATATCGACGGAGTACCATGCTGCGTACATCCTCGAAATAGTTATCGCCAGTATTACGGGCAATGCTCTGATTCTGATTCAGCAGGTCATTAATGCTGAATTTCAACTCAGCATTCTTCTTCTTGAGGAATTGCTTAGCAAAGCTTGCATTCCAGAGTGGAATGTTCTGGTTGAATCCGGCTGCCCGTCCGGTATTGACAAAGTAATCGATATCGGTAGACAGGATGAAATTCTTCGGGAAAGTATACGCCACATCAAATGAATAGGTCTGAGATAGATACGATTCATTGAGGGCCGTATTAACCGAATACTTGATGTTGTAATAGGAGAGGCTGCCTTTGAAAGCGATATCCCACTTCTCTTTCAGATTGAAGTTGGCACCGGCCGACTGGGTCAGCGTGATGGTTTTACCAACATTCAATTGCTTATACAACTCACTCACATCACGATTATACAAAACAAAAGAGCTGAAATTCAGACTCGATCCTTTTAACTTGGGATTTTTGAAGGGAATACCGACCGTGATGAAAGCAGAAGAAGTCACGGCTCCATTCAGATTCACCGGACGAGTCAGCTGAATTCCCTTACGAAGCGTGTCAATGCTGTTGACGATCTTATTCTGCACCGCATTGACATTGATGTTCGCCGCGATGTATTTGAAGGTCATCATGTTGAAACTGTTGTAGTTCAGGTTCACATTGTGACTGAATTCCTGATTGAGTGCCGGATTACCGGTTCTTACAAACAGCGGGTTGGATACATCGAGTACATCCTGCAGTTGCGTTACACTCGGTTGATTGGTACGCCCGCGGTAATTGAAACGAACGCCCTTTGTACGGCTGGGCGTCCAGTTGAAACTTGCCTGCGGGAAGAAATTCGTGAACGACTGCTTCGTAACTGAATCCTTTGCCAGGATTGCCTGATAGCTGTCACTGGTGAGTGTAGCCCGCTGTACGCCAACACCCAGTTGGTAATTATACTTTTTCTCCTGTACCCGGAAGTTCGCGCCGAAGCGACTGGCCTCGAACGTATTCTCAAATCGATTCGTAAGCAACAAATTCACAATGTCATAGTCGCTAGTAAGTGTATTGTAATTGAAGGTTCGACGATCAGACGTATTCTTATTCAGCGTATAGGCATAGTTGATCTCCAGGACCTTATTGGAAGCCAGCGGTTCGGTGTAAGACGTACTCAACACATTGTTCCGTGTAAAGGTCTTCTGCAAATTCTGCTGGTTCTGGTTCAGTCCGCCTTGAGAACTGCCATCCGGTTTGAAGAAATAGATCGGAGACCGGTTGTATCCTTCACTTTCACTTTCGCCATAGGTGTTGTTCCAACCCAACGTAAAGGTTCTTCCGATTTTATTGAAACGACGACGATAGAGCAAGTTATTACCGGCATTCAATCCGTCACGCACATTCGTATTGACAGTATTGCTGGTGAGTGCCAGATAATTCAAGGTCGGAGAAACGGAACGTGTCCAGGAACTGTCTTCATTGAAATTATCCGAACGTTGAATGGTCAAGCTCGGTGTGTAGAGAATAGAGTTCATTGAATCAATCGAATACTCGATACGCATATTCACCCGATGATTCTGATTCGTGTTATCGGAATAACTATTGCGGTTCAGATACGCGATCGAGTCGCCTGGGAAGAAGGTCTGCCGATAAGTCTCCTGTCGCTGCTCATTATTGGTATTCGAAAAGAAATAACTACCACTGGCTTTGAGCTTGGATTTATATTCTGTGTTGAAATTCAGTCCGGTCGATAAAGAGGTCGTGATGCCAGTCGGACCGGTACTCGGACCAAATCCACCGAAACCGCCTCCGCCACGAGTGACCGTGACTGTTCCTCCGCCAAAGCCACCGCCGCCGCCGCCAAAGCCGCCACCACCACCACCGCCGAATCCGCCGCCACCACCACCGCCGCCCATGGCACTGAATCCACCCATGGAGCTCACGATATCAGAAAATGAAAACCCTTGCTTATTGATGTTGTTGGCATTGAAAAGAACAGACAAACGATTATTACCATTGAAAATATTGGCGCTCATATTCCCCTCATAACGTCCCTGATCACCATGTGCCGCCAGCGCTCTGCCGAACACGCCTTTATTCTTATCCTTCTTCAGTTTGATGTTGATGGCCTTGCTTCTGCTTCCGTCGTCGACACGTGTGAAACGAGACTGCTCGCTCATATCATCGAACACCTGCACACTTTCCACCATTTCAGCCGTCAGGTTTTTGGTGGCGAGCTTGGGGTCATTGCCAAAGAATTCTTTTCCGTCCACATAGATCTTCTGAACGGATTCGCCCTGTGCGGTTACGCCGCCGTCTTTATCCACCTGAACGCCGGGGATCTTCTTTAGCAGATCTTCCACCGTTGCATTGGGTCGGGTCTTAAAGGCATCCGCCTTGAACTGCACCGTATCACCCTTGATCTGCACAGGTGCATCCGTGTTGATCACAACACCAGCCAGCGTTTTGACTTTCGGAGCAATCTTCAGGTCGTTCAACTCTACTGCCCGATTATCTGCTGTGATCTCGATCAATTTTTGAAATGGTTCCAGACTTTGATGAGCGATCACAACCTTATACGATCCGGAAGGGATCCCCTTAAACTCGAATTGTCCGTTTTTATTGGAGACTGTAAAAGTGACCAAAGAGGAGTCACTCGCCTGCATCAAACTCACGGTAGCCCCGGCTACTGGCTGAACGGATGCTGAATCCAGGATCCGGCCTCGAATAGAGCCGTCCACTTTCTGGGCGTTCAGACTGAGCGTTAAGAAAAGCAGGGCAAATAAGCTATATAAATTTCTCATAATTGATGGTAAAAGCCGCAAGTTAGACGCATTTTGATGCCTGAACTTGTTCCGGTAAGGTGATTTTAACATTTGAAAGCCGAACAGGTTGAAAGATGAAGAATGAAAGATGAAAATAGGAACTGAGGATTAAGGTTTTAGGCCTTGAATTCACCCTTCATCTCTCAACTGAACAGGTACTCCACATCCTCGCGGGACAGGGATTTAACAAATCCGGTCTCATCGGAAACGATATCTCGGGCCAGTGCCCGTTTTTTCTCTTGTAATTGCAGGATCTTATCCTCGATCGTATCCTTACAGATCATTCGGTAAGCAAAAATGTTTTTGGTCTGGCCGATCCGGTGTGTCCGGTCGATGGCCTGCTGCTCCACAGCCGGGTTCCACCAGGGATCGACGATGTAGACATAGTCAGCCGCCGTTAAGTTTAATCCCACGCCACCCGCTTTCAGCGAGATCAGAAAAACTCGAACGGAATCATCGTCCTGAAAACGACGGATAGCCTTCTCCCGATCCGGCGCACTGGTGCTGCCGTCAAAGTATTCGTACGGAATATTCAATTCAGTCAACCGGTCACGGATCAATCCCAGCATGCCTAAGAACTGAGAAAAGACCAAGGCCTTGTGCGTGCCGATACCCTCCATCAACTCACGAGCCAATTCCTCCAATTTGATGGAATGGTTCTCGAACTTATCCTTCTCATTCAGTATCGCCGGTGAGTCACAGATCTGACGAAGCTTCATCAATCCTTGCAAGATGGTCAACTGTGATTTTTGAATGCCCTGCGTCTCGATGGAACCGAGGATCTGATTTCGATAATCATTTCGATAAGCATCGTAAATGGAACGCTGTTCTTCTTCCATCTCACAATAGAGGATCATCTCCTGTTTTTCCGGAAGATCTTTAGCGACTTGCTCTTTCGTGCGACGAAGAATGAACGGATACAACAGCTTGCGTAAGTGTTCTTTTCTGTCGACCTCTCCTAATTTATCGATCGGGATGGCAAATTCCTGTTTGAAGAACTCCATCGTGCCCAACATACCCGGATTCAAAAACTGCATCTGGGCATAGATATCGAAAGTATTGTTCTGCAAGGGGGTTCCGCTCATGCAGAGACGATGTTTGGCCTGCAGGAGTCCGGCCGCTCTTGTTACTTTACTGGCCGGATTCTTGATGGCTTGAGACTCATCCAGCAGTACATAATCCAACTGTAGCGCACTCAAAAGCTTGATGTCACTTCGCAATGTTCCATAGGTGGTGATGGTCACTTCCGGTTCAGCCAATGCCTCCGCCGTGCGGATGCGGTTGGCACCATGATGTATACGATACGTCAGCGCCGGTGTGAACTTACGGATCTCGTTTTCCCAGTTATAGATCAACGTCGTGGGACAAACCACCAAGGCTTTCAGCTTTCCTTCGTGCCGACGAAAATGTTCCAGCATCGATAACGCCTGTACCGTCTTTCCCAATCCCATATCATCCGCCAGGATACCCCCCCAGCCCACATCCTTCAAATAGTTCAGCCACTGAAATCCCGAAACCTGATAGGGACGCAAAATCGGCATCAATGTTTCAGAGGGCTCGACTGACGCGATCTGATGTTGCTCTCGAATGCGTTCATATTTTTCCTCCAACTCGATCTCCTGCTGCGAATCATCCCGCTGCGCATACAACTCATCCAACACCGTCATGTGATATTTCGACAAACGCAGCTGATCGTTCTTTCCTTCTCCCACACGGAATAACAAGGCATATTTTTTCAACCACTCTTCCGGTAAGATTCCAAGCGTGCCGTCATCCAATTGTACAAAAGATTGGTTGTTCGCGAGTGCTCGCTTCACCTCGGCAACCGTCACCCGCTGATCGCCATACAAAATATCTACTTTGGCATCGAACCAGTCGGTGTGACTACTAATGAAGACTCTTGTCTGTGGCTTGGCCGTATTGAAACGAAAACTTCGAAGCGATTCAAATCCGTATACCGGTGTTTTCAACTCCTTCATCGCATCGACGAATAAGAAAAACCAGTTGTTCTTCAGGATCTCGGTTCCTTTGAGGGCTAGTGTTTGTGTCGAATCCTCGTACACAAATCCCGAATGTAGCGCCCTCATCCGATCTATGAAAATTTCTTCTTTATCCCGACGACGCTGGATCACCAATACTTTTTCACCCTGCGGTACGATCAATTCATCTCGGTCATTCGGCGTAACCTCATACCCCAAATAAGAAAAGCGTGGTTGAAAAATGAGGTGATCGTTACGCTCCGCCAGATATAAACTCAACACCGGTGATTCATCCTTCACCGCCTGCATGATCCCCTTATCGAATTGGATCGCATATTGACGAGCCAGTGGAACCAACTCATTCTTTAAATAATCCGGCCAGGCGGAAACAGTCACCGTTTGTTTCCCATTCGACCGAAACCGCTCCACCATCCGGATCCGATCCTTATCGGGCCAAAGCCAGGCCTGATGATTATATACAAAAAACAAGGGGGTGTCATACTCTTGCTCACTGATCGACAATTCGGTTGCACCTGCTTTCATGCGGGCCGATACCTGATACTGACCATTCTTCTTGACCGAGAGCAACAACTGAGCAGACTGTGTTTCCAATTGCAATGGCTGCAAATGAGCAGTCGTGAATGATTTACCCGGGGGCAAACAATACGCCCAACCCGCATCCAACTCAGAGAATAGTTTTTTCAGCTTCGGCAACAGATACTCCGTGATCAGATCCCGGGTGTCCTCCGGTAAATCTTCATCTTCCTGCTGCACAATATTTTCCCAGATCCCGGAAAAAGGTGAATTGCGACTGACGTACTTATTGATCTCGGCGGCTTGCATTTTACGCAGCAGACCGATAAGCTCCTGATCACGCTCTGAGATATCAACCCCCGAAACATGTCGGGTGATGTCTAATTTTTCTACTTTACCGGCAAATCCATCACTCGAATCATTGGGCTCACCCAATACAACCTCAACAGTAAAATAGGGATAGGTCTTTTTATTAAATGCGAATACCACACCGATGCGACGAGCGTGAAGCAATGCAGGCTTACTGGTTTCTGCTTCGATCACCGGGGAAGGCATCATCGGTTTAGGCTGCAGTACACTCGTTCGCGGAACCGCTGCCACCGGGGCCACTCGCTTGATCGAAGGATCCAATACCCGAAGGAATGGCTTGCCCTCTTTGTAGGTGAATTCAAACTTGTCCGTGAGGTCATCTTTCAATGAATAGCCATAAGCCTCCAGGAGTTTGTTTTTCTCCTTATCCCAATTACGAATACTATCGAAATAATTAGCACCATGCGTGTGTAGCAATTGCAGGAATACGATCACTTTCGGGAGACATAATGCATGCTTCTCATCCACGTAATCACAGCTGGTATCAAAATAACGCTCCTCATTCTTACGGATCATGACGAGATAAGACTGCCCATCGATCGCCACACGGGCCTTGATCGTTTCATTTTCCGCAAATTCGATCTGCGCTTTCTGTGTACGGAGAAAATTCTCTGCCGCAGAGAAAACTTCCTGTCCGCACAGCATCCGCAAAGTCTTCAGTTCGATCTGCTTCATCTTGGCCACCGTATGTCGCTGGTCGAATGAAGCATGCCCCGTGCGCAGTTGACCTCGGTCGAGCAACTCTTGCAGTTGCAACAACGCCGCTACCTCGTGTCGGCATATGTCTCCGATGTTATAGGGACAGGTACAGCGAAGGGAAGTGGTGGAGGGATCTTTGAACTGCTGAATGTGGACCTTATACGACGTAGCGTAATTGTCATCCTTGACTCGAAAAACGGCCGTACCGAATAGATCATCATAATCGGCTAGTTCAGCATACCCGATGGCATGGATCTTTTTACCCCGACGAATGGTTTCATCAGTACCTAATGTATAGATGGGTTTGAGGAGGTGGGGTAAAGCCAAGGGGTGAAACGATTTGTCGTCACCCCGATTCAAAAAGGGCAACCGACAAAGGTATGCGAAAGATTGTCAGATTACGAAGGAAGTTGGCAATAAGTTATGTACAATTACTTCGCGACCAACTTTCCATCCCGATATACCGACAATACGGGCGCCGTATCAATGGTCAGACAGAACTCAATGTCCTTGATCAGCCCGAATCGATTCACCAACCGATGATAATGCGTCAACTGCGGAGCAAATCCGATCAGATCAGCTTTCTGCTGTCGGTACATATCAACCGCCATGCGAGATGAATCACAATGGATCGTGAAATGGTCCCCGATCCGATCGATGACCGCACCGGCAAACATGGTATCCTCCAGGTTAAAACGATCCTTCCAGCCCGCACAACCCAGGATAACCGATTTCCCGGAATCCAATAAAAACTGGCAGACCTTGGAAAGATTCGGGAAAGAACCGCTGATGATCGTATCAGCATTCCGATCCAGCGCCATCTGCAACAATCGGGTACCATTGGTAGTGGTGAGTACCAATATGCGATTCCCAATGAAGTCGCGAGAGTACTCAAGCGGTGAATTGCCATGCTGCAGCCCCTCTGCGATCATACCATCCCGCTCACCGGCAGCAATGCCATCGATACTCTTCGCGATCTCGATCGCCTTGGGCACAGAATCAACCGGAATCACCGAACGAGCGCCATTATGAAGGGCAGAGGCGATCGTAGAGGTCGCCCGAAATACATCGATGATCACCACCACGCTGTTGGCTAAATCATATAAATGCAATAGCGCAGGGGATAAACAGGTATGTAGGGAGGGTTTTGACTGACTCATTTCATTAAATAGGTTTTCCATCGGCCACCTTCTGCGGCTTTCCGAATGGCATCAATATGCATATTCAACAAACGCTCGAGATAGCTGCCAAGAAATAAACGATCGGCGATCTGCCCCAGCCTGCCCTGCTTCCACTCGTAATGCACCAGATCGATCAGAATTGTTCCATTTTCGCAAGGTTTCACATATCGTTCTTGACGAAAGGATAGAAATGGCCCCATTGCCTGCTCCAAGATCAATCGATCGGACGGTATCATTTCAACCACTCGTAAGCGCAACAGTCGATCCCGAAAAAAATGACGGGCCCGCCAGGTGATCGTTTCTCCCGCATTCAATAAACCAAACCGGGTTCCGGCAACGGCTTCCTGATGATAGTCGGACAGTGCATCCCGCTGTAAGCCTACATGACGGGTCAGGTCGAAAACAACCTCAGCCGACTGCTGTATGAACGTAGTGAAATGAAGGGTTTGCATGCTTCAACAAATGTAAGAAACCGAAGCACCGGTTTTACTGAAATGGGATCTTTGCTACACGCGCCTGTAATTGTTTGTCCCGAACCTGGATCAACAAAGGCGTATCAATTGATGCAAATTCCGATTTCACATATCCCATCCCAATGGCCTTACCCAAGGAAGGCGATTGTGTACCGGAGGTGACATGTCCGATCGGATGACCATTTACATCACAGATCACGTAGCCGTTACGGGGAATGCCCTTATCGATCATTTCGATGCCAACCAGCTTCCGCGCCACGCCCCGCTGCTTCTGCGACTCCAGAAAATCATGCGCCATGAACGCCTCCTTATTCAATTTCGTGATCCAACCCAATCCCGCTTCCAGCGGTGAGGTGGTATCATCGATATCGTTTCCGTACAAACAGAATCCCATCTCCATACGAAGGGTATCACGGGCACCCAAACCGATGGGTTTGAGTCCAAGCGGACCACCCACTTCAAAAATCGCATTCCAGATCTTGTCAGCTGCACCCTCCTGATCATCAAAATAGATCTCCACCCCGCCCGCTCCGGTATAACCGGTAGCACTGATCAATACATTATCAACCCCGGCAAAACGTCCCTTCACAAAGGTGTAATACTTCAGGTTGAGGATATCCATTTCCGTGAGTGACTGTAAAATCTTGGTGGCATTCGGTCCCTGTATCGCTAACAAACCGGTCTTGTCCGATATGTTGTGCATCTCCACCTTATCCCGGTTGTGCGACTGTATCCAATTCCAGTCCTTTTCAATATTAGAGGCATTCACCACCAACATGTACACGCTGTTCTCTTCAATACAATACACCAACAGATCGTCCACGATGCCACCCATATCATTGGGCAAGCAGCTGTACTGCGCCATTCCTTTTTTCAGCTTGGAGGCATCGTTGCTGGTCACAAATTGGATCAGATCCAGAGCCTTAGGGCCTTTCAGAATGAATTCGCCCATGTGACTCACATCGAATACACCGGCATTGCGACGAACTGCCTGGTGCTCATCGTTGATGCCCGTATAGGAAATAGGCATATTGTAACCGGCAAAAGGCGCCATCTTGGCGCCCAATGCGATGTGCTTGTCGGTAAAGGGAGTATTCTTGATGCTCATATGGCTTTTGTTGACCGCAAAGGTAACGGAAAGCCAACTTGACTAAAGCACCCGATTGCCTGGAGATAAAGACAAATCGCCATCTGACTCCATGGTGTAAAGTGAATCGGGTTGAAATGCCCAGGATTTATTCTTCAATGCGGCATCAGTAAACCGAACGGATTTCCCCGCGGGCACCTGTAGCCACAACTCTACGTGCTGACCTCTGTACTTCTCCTCCCTGCCTACAACAATACCGGGTGCTACCTCCAACAAGCTGTCTTTAAAAGAAACCGGATAGTCAAATTTATCCAACCGCATTTTCGACAGCTGCGGGTTTCGACCCCAGGCAAACTTCATCACTCGTACATGAAATAGCGTATCGGGACTTTTCTCAACCTTGATTTGCACGGCTGGAATCTTAAACGTATCACGCGTGATATCAAATCCCTGTGGATCACCATTGATCCACTGCCAAGTGCCCGTGTATTCGAACGGAGGAGCAGACTGATCGATGGTCAGTGTGTTCATACTGCTGCTCGAAACAGTTACATCACTGACGTTTGTGGCTTTATGTTCAAAATCCCGTATCACACTGATGCCTGTCCAAAATAGTGCGATCCAACCTAAGGTCCACAGAATACCAAAACTCCATCTCAGCACCGGACTCTTCCCACGTACACGAAAAAGACGTCGGATCAGCCAAATGAACAGAAACAATACAGGAACAATGAAAAATAAAAAGACCGTTATCCAGAATCCCCACTGCTGCATCTTACTGGTCCAGAAAAACTCTTGGGCCGGCAAGGTTACAAACCCGGCAAATAAGATCGCTGCACCTGAGACCAATAAGGCAAACGCGACGGTTCCAAGAAAAAGATAGATGAAGAATCGAATGACAGAACCGATGCCATGCAATACACTCCGACCGGTTGACCGCACCTCAGAAAATCCTTTGCTACGCTCGGAAAACTTTTCAGAAAGCTGCTGAGCCGTCTGCTCCACTTCGCTTCCCCAATTCGTTATTTTTCCTTCCAATCGATCAAAGCCCTCTTTTACATTTTGCTTGATCCGATTCAGATCCACTTTCTCCCCGCGCATCTCCATTTTCTGATAGGTAGTCGATGCTTCAGGCAAGATGATCCACAGTATGATATAGGCCAAAACAAACGTGCCCGTCAAGCTGCCGAATCCGATGCTCACAAAAATGGAGTCATCGAAAATGTCCAACAAGCTCAGGATCATATTGACAAGAATCGGAGCGGCGAATATCAACCGCAAGTTGCGTACCGGTACGTGGAAATAGGCAGCCAATCCGCTAGCTACACCACCTAGCATGCGATCATCGGGATTGCGATACAACCGACGAGCGGACTGACCGCGCAGGGATTGCTTGGGCAATAAAATCCACAACGCGATATAGATCAGAAAACCGGTACCGAACCCGCCGAATGTAATGATGGCAAACAACAACCGGACAATGGTCGGATCGATTCCGAAATACGAAGCGATCCCGCTACAAACACCACCTAGTATCTTGTCATCCGTATCACGATACAAGCGCTTCTGTTGAGAAGTAGCTTGTGTATAGCCCGCGGATTCATTCGAATCCGTCACTTCCGAAAAATCTTCGGGACGGCCGATCGAGACGATCACTTCTTCCAACTCGGTCTCCGTGATCGCATCCAGTCCGCGTTGCAATTTCTCTTGCAACAACTCTGAGATACGTCCTTCGATGTCGTTCAGGATCTCCTCTTTGCTTTCTTCCGAAGCAAAATGCTGACGCAGCTGTTGGATATACTGTTGCAATTTTTCATAGGCCGGTTCCTCGATGGAAATAGCGCGACCGCTGAGATTGATCTGAATGATCTTCTTCATAAAACTTGATTTCGAATCTGATTAATTGATCTGAAGGGAAGCAAGGAATTGATCCCGTAATTGTACATCGGCTTTTCCATTACGATCCGTATGTCCGTATTGAATCATGTAGGTGCCTACGATCAACATGCGAAGTGTGAGAAGATTGACCCCACCTTCTTTAGCAGGTCTTTCGATATGCATCTGCATCACCTTCGAGCCCTTGTAGTCGATCATCTCGTCTTTGATGAGCTTGGCGTCAGATCCCAATTGCGCAATAAGTCCATCCCGACTCTGATCCCAAAAGGCCTGCTCCGCCTGCATGGCGATCGCGGTGGTTTCATCAAGTCCCATCGTACTCAGGTCGATCGAGATCACTTGAAAATTGGCCGAGCTGTCTGCCAAACGAAGCTGACAACGCTTAGCCGGACCTTGTTCTTCTACCTGAACTTTTCCGGGAAATACCACGCGGATTCGATCCAACCGAAGTGTATCAGATTGTGCCAGGAGGGTGCCTGAAACCAGCATGGTAACGACAAGGAATAGAATTGACTTTTTCATGATTGATGGTTGATGATTGTATTGATTAAATATGATGAGTTGATCGTTGCGGATCGGTGATCGATGCCACCGCATCCGATAATTCTTTCCATGTCCGCTCCAGTTCCGCATACGTAGCATGACCGGATTCCGTGAGCGAAAAATATTTGCGTGGGGGACCAGACGGACTCTCTACCCAGCGATAAGACAATAAACCCGCATTCTTCAGCCGGGTCAACAAAGGATATAAGGTTCCCTCGAGTATCGGCAATCCCGTCCCCCGCAATTCCGCGATTAGGTCGCTGGGATAGGCCTCCCCCCGCCGGATCACCGCCAAAATGCAGTACTCCAAGGTGCCCTTCCGCATCTGACTCTGTGTGTTCTCAATATTCATACGCTTCGATTTCAGGTGCAAACATAGGACACTTTTAGTACTATGCAATACAAAGTACTAAATTTATTTTTTTGCCTGACTAAATCCGGTAGTGGGATAATGCGTTTTATGGGAAAATAACCCGACTTTTGACCGATCATGACAAAAAATACACTGTTTTTAGCCGGAATCGCCCTGATTTCAGTCATTTCTGGTTGCTCAGATAAATACCTCAAACTCTCCAAAAAATATTCACCGGTCACCTCAGATGGTCGCCCGAACTACGCTGAATTGAGTTCTTGGGCAGCCCATCCCGCTAAATGGGACCCATCCGACAGCATTCCCAAACCCCTCCGCTCTATCAAGCCTGATCAGATGGTGGATGTATTTTATATACACCCCACCACCCACACCTCCAAAGAAACAGCCAGTCAACTCAACGGCGATCTGAACGATGCCTACCTGAATGCCAAGACTGACTACAGCGCCATGTTATATCAAGCCAGCGTATTCAATGCTTACGCCCGGGTGTATGCGCCGCGCTATCGGCAGGGACATATTCAACAATTCTATGCAACCGATACTGCCAAAGCCCGACAGGCATTCGAACTGGCGTACGCAGACATTCGCAGCGCCTTTCTATATTATTTGGAAAAAGAAAACAACAGTCGACCCATCATCATCGCCGGTCACAGCCAAGGTGCACTCATGTGCTCACTGCTACTGAAAGAATTCTTCGACGGAAAACCGCTGCAATCTAAATTGGTTGCAGCCTATGTGATTGGATGGCCCATCCGCAACGATCAGTTCACTACCATCCCGCTCTGCACCACCCCTACGCAAACCGGATGCTTCTGTAGCTGGCGCACATTCAAAGAAGGATATGAGCCTCCATATAAGAAAAAAGAAAACGGGGTTTCGATCGGTGTCACCAACCCCATCAGCTGGACCACCGATACCACCTTCATATCCCGACAGCAGAATATAGGCAGCGTACTATATAAATACAATAAGATCTATAAGAGAACCACCGATGCCCAGATCGACGGGGGATACGTGTTCACCCAAAAACCCCGCTTCCCCTGGAGCTTCCTCTACCGCACCTCCAATTACCATGCAGGGGATATCAATCTCTACTATATGAACGTGCGGGAGAACGTGCGCGTACGGGTGAATAGCTTTAGGAAACGATGAGGTGATTAGGCCCAGAACAAATAATAAAATAATGCAGTACAAAAAAGTATAAAGAATATCCAAATCAAGGTCGAACAACCGGCACTGAGCGTGTCCATAGTATTGTCGCCCTTTTTACGAGTGAAGAGGCCAACAATAAGTCCAAGGACTAATAACCCAATCAGAAACTCCATCTCAAGTGGTTTTTATATTGTTAACTCCATGACATAACAAATGTATATATAATATATTTTTATATAAAAATATCCAAAGTCATATTTCAATATATTAATAGAATTAAGTATTTTTAAAATAATATGAAAAAGTTATTTGTACTTGTCGGACTGATTTTTGCAAATATCAACTTGTATTCACAATCCCTAAAAACATACTCCGGCAACTACGATATTAATAGTTACGAATTCAATTTATTTAACCCTGGCTTACTGACGGGTACTGCAACCTATACTTATTATGAGGATAAGGACTACAATAGAGTAAGACAAGGAAGTTTTAAATACACCGGCACTAATAAAATGGCGAATCGCGTCCAGAGTATCACCTATTCAGTGAATGTTATAGGGAAATACAAGGAATCTAAAAAAGACGGCTTATGGCAGGTTGATATAAAGATCGTAAGCACCAGCGGAACGCTAAGCCGTACCTTCAAAGGAGTATACTTAAATGGTGTAGCAAATGGGAAGTGGGAAATAAACTCAAGCGTTACCAAAAATGGTAAAATGGCAACGTCTAAACAAGTATTAAATTTCGCTGAGAACGTAATTATTGGACCATTCGAATACACTGATGGGAATTATAAGATAAACGGATCTCTCAACAAAGAGGGCCATTTTAACGGAAACACCCTGGTACTGGATAAAGATGACGAATACAGATTTGAATTCAAAAATGGATTATTGATCGACTTTGTTAGCCGACATCTTCCCTCTGGGCGAATTTATGATCGATTTAAAGCTGAAGCCAAGAATATCGAAACCTTTGATAAACTACGCACTGAGAAAGATACAACCGTTCTTAACAATATCCCCTACACAATCGAGTATGATCAAAATAGCGGAGCCAAGTTCTTGATTAATAGAATTCTTATATCCAAGTTCACAAAAGAATACACAAATGCAGGACTGTTCGATGCATTCCCAGGTGATTTGTCAATTGATGCTGATAAAAAATTAAATTGGTCTGGGTTTACAATTTTAACCCTAGAAGCAACAAAGCCAAATCAATAGGATACAAGGAACAAGAAATCACCACACATTCCTCGGACACCCATCCGGATACTTATTGCCGATCAGGAAGCCGATCAGAAACTCATGAGTCCCTTTACTGAAATTATTCAGACGTGAAGTCGTGTAGTCGTATGCATACCCCACTTGAATATTAGAAATATTCACGCCCAGCATACCGGCAAAACCATCCTGATGCCGATAACTCGCGCCCAACCAAGCCAAATCACGGAACTGTAATTTGAAATTGCCCTCCACCTGAACCGGAAGTGGCGAAACATATTTCACCATCAGGGAGGGAATCAGATTGAAATTCTCTCCGAGTAGCGCACGGAATCCGGCCGTAGCAAATAAATGCGGAACCGTCTTTCCGGTCTGCGGACGAATATATCCGTCCGAAAAGTCGATGGTTTGCGGAACGATCTGCTGCGCCGACAAGCCCACAAAATAATCTGATGAATACAAATAGAGTCCGGCACTCATGTCCAACCGCGTCTTATTCAAAATGCCCGACGTGAATACCACCGGATCGACGGTCACATCCCCGAAATTCAATTTGGCTGCATCCAATCCGATCCGATTGATGCCCACACCCAATCCCGCCGCCAGTGTAGTGTTGGTGTTCAGCGGCAAATGATACGCATAGGTTGCTTGTGCAGAGAGGGTGCTAAGCGGACCGGTAACATCCTGTACTACCTGCATGCCGATGCCATGATGCGGATCCGGCGCTTCATACTCTTCCCAATAACTTTTCCCTCTTGGATTTTCTCCAGGCGTGGGAAAAGAGGTGGGTGATGTTTTGCTGCTTTTCTTATTCAATGATCCGTGGATAGAAAAATAACTGGTAACCGGCGCATCCTGAATGCCCACCCACTGACGGCGATGACTGGCCTTCAGATCCACATAGCTTTCAATGCCGGTGATAGCTGGGTTGATGATATATTGATTCAGTATATACTGCGTATAATGAGGCTTTTGCTGTGCACCGGCATCGAATGCCAGTGCCAGCAATGCCGTAATTGCGATCGACCGATATACCCGCTGCAGGATCATTTTCACGTAATTCAGTTTATTTAATTTTTCAACACCTTGAACTCCGTACGTCTGTTTTTCGCACGACCTGCCGGATTGTCCTTGCCTTTGATCTTATTTGGCTCGAGCGGCAATGTCTCCCCATATCCCTTCGACTTCAGCTGTGCAGCATTCACACCGCGCGTGATCAGATAATCCACCACGGATTTAGCACGACGATTTGATAAGTCAAGGTTATAGGCATCTGAACCGATATTATCCGTATGCGAACGGATCTCGATCACCGTATTCGGATTAGCAGTCAGCAAAGAAGCCAGCGAGTCCAATACGTGGAAGGAAACAGATTGCAACGATGCCTTGTTGAAGTCATACAAGATATTCGGAATCTCAACAATCGTTCCCACCGGCGGAATCGGCGGCGGCAATTGACGGATACAGAATGCACCGGCAGCAAACTCCAACTGATCGATGTCCATCTCCTCCGGCACCGGAATGATCGAAACCGTATCTGCATATCCGCCACGCTTCGCGATCAACTTAAGAGGACGTGGATCCTGCAACACGACCTGGTATTCTCCGGCTGCATCGGTTTGCTTTTGAGTAATGGCACTACCCGTTGCTGCATCAAGTACCTCTACTTGTACACCCGGTACAGGCCTGCGATCGGAACAAGACACCACCGTGCCCTTGATCGTACGAGCCGGTATACGACGCTGCAGGTCAAACAGCTCCAAACAACAAGCCGCATCCCGATCGGAACTCAGAATCACATCCGATAGAATATTCTTGGCTGTTCCGCGCGTATACATATAAATATCATCCTTGATCGAGTTCACCGGATAGCCAAGGTTGATCGGCTCACTCCATTTATCGACCGTACCCTTACTCTGGAAAAAATCAAATCCGCCCATGCCAACGAAACCATTGGAAGAGAAGATCAGCGATCCACTGGCTGCATGATAAAAAGGAGCCTGCTCATCATCCGCCGTATTCACCGGCGCTCCCAAGTTCTTTACCGCTCCGGGCACACCATTCTCAATAGCAGCGACCCAGATATCATATCCGCCCTTTCCACCGACACGGTTACTGGAGAAATAAAGATGTTTCCCATCGGCACTCACATGCGGCTGCTGATTGTTACTGCCCGCCGCATTGATGGATTCGCCCAATAATACCGGCTGCGTCCACTCACCACCATCCTTCTTTGCCGTATAGATCACAGTAGCTTTTTTATCACCTTTCAAAGACCATCCCGTAAAGAACATCGTCTTTCCGTCGGGCATCATGGCAACGGCCGCCTGATGCATCTCTCCAGCTTGTGGCAGATAAACGGGACGAACGATCGCCGTATCCTTATCGCGCTGATACACGGCCTGAAAAACTCGATTCACATATTGTTTGCCTTTTGCATCCGGATCGAGTGATCGCGTGGAGGTAAAGAACAACGTATTGTTATCGATCCAAACAGGCGCATAACTAGCCCCTTGCATGTTCAGTCGATAGCGAGATTTCTTGAGGGTGTAATACTGCAGCCCTTTCTTCTTCATTTCCGATTGAACAAAAGCTAAATTTTTCACCTCCCGATGAGCACTTTTACGATAGGTGTCATCTACTTGATAATCGAATAAAAATCCCTGAAAGGCTTTAGCGGCATCCTCATACTTCCCCAACGCACGCAATTGTTGTCCGTAATAATAAGCAGCCAATGGCTGTGACTTGGATTTTGAATCGATCACCTCTTTATAAATCGGTGCTGCCTTAGAAGGATAATTGAGATGGCGATAACACTCTGCCATCCGAAACTTCACCTCCATCGGATCGAAGGCATTCTTCGAAGTCTTACTTTTTGATTTCTGAGGCGCGTAGGGATTATACTCCTCCATCTGTTTGGCACCTGGACCAGCCAGGTACTTTTCATAATACTCCACCGCAGAGGCATAATCGCCCTTACGATAATAATCATTAGCACCGTTCAGGTAATCGACCACGAACTGAGCAGTGGCACTGAACAGACAGGCCATCGAACCGAAAACTAGAATAATTCTTTTCATACGCAGTGTTTGCAGGAGAGTAATGGGTTAGAGTCGGGGACAAACAAATTCTACTTCAGGCGTTTTGGTAGACTTGCGGCCAATGATGGATAAAGAGATCTCAAAACTATTGGCGCCATTCACCAGCTTACCCAGATTTGAGGTATTGATGTCATAACTAGCCCCCAGCATCATATTCCGATACGTGAAACCAAAGAAAGGTGCAAGCGCATCCTGAAAGCGATAGTTGGCACCGATCAAGACATTTACATCCGATGTAGCCTTATACTGACCATAGGCCCCTACCATTTTCTCAGTAGCAGTTCCTTGTTTCAGATACAACAGGTTCGGTGTTACACTGAATTGATCATTGATCGCAATACGCACCCCACCATGAAAAGTATAGCGCATCGGAAAACGTGCATCACCGGTTGCTCCGAACTTGTCATCCGGCTGCGTCAAGTGCGAAACGGAAAGGCCGCCATACACATTCGCTTTCTTGCCGGGCTTAGCATCAAAATACAATACACCCGCACCGATATCGAATGCAGATGCAGCGGTACGACTCAACACTTCATTTGAAGGATTTCCAGGATTGTATCCGAATACCGGATTCCACTGCGAACCGAAGGTCATCTTACTCTGATCGAAGCGACGCTGTATCATACCCGCTTGCAATCCGAATGTCAAACGTTTGGTAAGTCCCGGACCGAATTTCACTCCGGTATAAGAAACACTTCCGTAGGCGGTCGTATATCCATATCCGCCATCACCCGCTGTTTGCTTCAGGATACTGGCACCCACATTGATGTTTTTGCCGGTTACAAATTCACCGGTAGCGCCAAAAGTGGTGAACGGTGTAGTAATCGATCCCCATTGCGTGCGATAAACACCAGAGGCACGGTACTCTCCGTCAAATACACCCGTCAGTGCCGGATTCAACCAGGACGGATAAACATAATACTGAGAGAAATGCGGATCAACCTGTGCCATCGTTGATCCGGCCACAAATAGAGCCAGTAAGGGCAACAGTTTGCGTGGAGTTCGAATGCTCATCGGGAAAGTTTTGGTCATATAAAAAATTGATCGTCGCTTATCGGAGAATGGTCACCGATCCGCTAAGGGGTTTGAAGCCATTTTTAAGTTGAACAATGTAATAATATGTGCCCACCGGAAGCGCTTGCCCATTGCGGGCGCCATTCCAAGGGGTATTGTATCCGATCGAATAAAAAACGGATTGTCCATACCGGTTGAATACCTCCACAGTAGAGCCTGGATAATCAGCCAGATTCGGGATGTTCCAAAGATCATGGATACCATCTCCATTTGGTGAAAACACATTGGGCACCGTTACCAGCTTCAGGATCTTCACCGTCATCTGATCAGTAGCCCGACATCCAAAATCACCGATAGCTGTTAACGTATACGTTTGATCCTGCACCGCTGTAAGCACCGGATTCAATACAGTAGGATCGCTCAACCCAACGGGCGGGCTCCATTGGAATAAGAGCGTGGGTGAATTCGCTGTGGCACGTAAGGTCAATTGTGTGCCTTGTTGTACCACATAGTTGATGCCTGCATCGATCACCGGTTGTAGATGCACGATCACCGGAACCGCGAACGGATCGGATACACAGCCGGCTGTATTGGTAACAGTCAGCGTAACATTATAATTACCGGGCAATGTATAGCGCTTGACAGGATTGGTAGCCGTAGAAGTTGTACCATCACCGAAATTCCAATTCCAGTTTTGCATGGTGCCGGTGAATGCCGAACTCTGATCGGTGAATTGATTATCGGCACCCTGACAAATCTCGGCCGGACTGACACGGAAAGAAGCCACAGGCTTTTGAACGAAGTTGTTCATCGTCTTCGTTATCGAGTGCGTACATCCCGCTGCTGAAGTCACCACCAAGGTAACAGGATAATTGCCGATAGAGGCGTATACATTCGACGGATTCGTTTGAGTAGATGTATTTCCATCACCGAAACTCCACTGGCAACTCAGGATTCCGCCACCGGCGATTGAGCTTTGATTGGTGAAATTGGTAGCGCCACCAGGCATACATACCGCTGTTGTCGGCAGGGCAAAATCTGCAACGGGTAATGCATTGATGGTAACCGGCCGTGTGGTAACAAGACTGATACAACCATTATTGCTGGTAGTGGTCAGTTGCACCGTGTACGATCCGGCAGGCGTGTAATTGACGTTGAAGGGGTTGCCGTTCGTATTGACAGGCGTTTGGGTATTACCCAAGTCCCAACTCCAGGTAGTGATGCTTCCCGAGGATACTGTGGCAGTTGGTGTAATGGTGATCGGCTGACCCAAGCAAACGCCACCGTTTCCGGAGAGCGTGAATGTGGATGTTGGTCTCGGATAGACCTGTATTGTGGAAGTGATTGTAGCCACGCAACCTCCACTACTCGTATATGTATACGTGATGGTATGTATACCCGGACCAGCAGCACCCGGATCGAATTGTCCGGCAGCGGTTGTACCCGTTCCGCTATATACTCCCGTTCCGGTAACACCATTGGTTACTGTAGCACTGGCGATAGAGAAAGCAGGAGCGTTCTCACAAACAGGACTAAGCGTTGCATAGCTCAGCGATGGTTTCACTTTGAACGTTGCCTGTATAGTGGTGTCTTTAAAACAACCATTGGCCGTTGTCGCTTCCAGTTTGATCGAATAGGTTCCATCGCCATAATTATGAGATGGGTTTTGCAGTGTGGAGGTATTCGGATTCGATCCGCTCGCATTCGGATCACCGAAGTTCCAAAGCCAGGTTACACCCTGTCCGTCCGGTATATTCGTAGTATTGGTGAACGTAACCAATCCACCCACAGGCAAACAACCGCCGGCAGGGATCGTGAAATTGGTACGCGGGCGTGCATGAACCAATATGGTTTGCGTTACCGAGTCCGCACAACCGGCAGCCGATGTAAATACATATTTAATTGTATGTGTACCATATCCGGCCAAAGCAGGATTGAATTGTCCGGCTGCTGTCGTACCCGGTCCGCTGTACACTCCTGTACCTGTCACTCCATTCGTGACGTTTGCAGAGGCGATGGAGAATGCCGGTGCGTTTTCACAAACAGCATTTAATGCAGTATAGGTGATGGCCGGTTTCAGATTAAACGTCAGCAGTTGTGTACTGGTATCTACACATCCATTGATGGTAGTAGCCCAGAACTTGATCGTATAAGTTCCTTGTTGGTAACTATGAGAAGGGTTTTGCAGCGTGGATGTATTCGGATTGGATCCGTTCGCATTGGGGTCGCCGAAATTCCAATTGTAACCCGAGAAGGTTTGTGCATCCGGTGTAGAGGCTGTTCCGGTGAATTGAACCACTCCGGCGGGCGATAGACAGCCAGAGGCATTGTTGGTGAAGTTCACGGTCGGCTTATGGAACACCGTTACGGTGCGTGTGACAGTATCAGAAACGCAGGTTGCGCTGGATTTGGTCACGTGCTTGATCGTGTAGGTGCCCGCAGCGGGATAAGTATAGGTAACGGTAGGTCCGGTCGTGACTGTTTGTGTGACGCCATTGCCAAAATCCCAATACCAAGAATTCACCGCGATGGAGGCGCTGGAGGTATCAACAAGCGTAAAGGAAGTACCTACGCAGAGTTGGCTCGGGTTCACTCTGAATTCAGCCGGCGGCTTATCATATACGGTGATCCGCTTTAGTGTATCAGAAGCACATCCGTCGGCCGTAACAACCGACAACCGAATATCATTGATTCCCGGGGGAAGCAGGCGAACCTGGTTTTGTCCGTTTGCCGTCACACCACCGGGGAATGTCCAGTTGAACGTTTGCACATTGTATCCGTTGGGTGTCGGTGAGCTACCAGTAAAGTTTACAGCATCCAACGTACATCCCGAGTGTGTATAAGTGAAATCAGCCTTCGGCTTGGCCTTTACAATGATGGCGATCGAAAGATCGTCGCGATTGTAACAATTCTCAATGTTCGGGTTATAGGCCTTTATCGGAATATTGAAAGTATCCACGCCATTGAACACATAGGTGCCCGGCAGCTCATATTGAAAATAAGGAACACCGTTAACCAAAGTAGTTGCGGTAGCTACCGGATTATTCAGTATCACATCGGTATTCGGGGTGATGCTGCTGCCCAAAGCACTCAGCAGCACATCCAGCTTAGTAGGTTGATACGCCATCAACACAGAAAGCTTGATGGGAGTACCCTGACAAGTAAAGAGGTGCACTGGCGTATTCGGATCGGGCGTGTTTTGTAATTGACTGAGCGCACTAAGATTATTCAGATACGCACCACCGTTATAAGCATAGCTCTCCGCACCACCGAGCCCGTAGGTGATAGCTGTGAACGTAGAGTCACTCGTCACAACGCACTGGGCCTGTGCTGAAGGCCATCCTTTTACCACCACCGAATAACCCGGACGGTTCGGATGGGGATATACATGATTAAACGTGGAAGAACCATCGATGCGAAGCGATGAAACACCATTGGTCGGTATGATGATGGTGACATAATTCACAACGATAGACTGTCGGTTATTTCGATAAAATCCGATCCGCTTGATCGACTGTTCCAGCGGACTCAAATACACCATTTCGGGATCACCCTGACTGCCCGGGTTACAAGTTGCCGATCCGGACATAAACTGCGCCACTGCAATGGGTTTATCAGCCTCGATGACATCAGCCGTATTACTGGTGAACTGATAAATGCCATTCACGGCACCGGTGAGTGTTACGCCGTTTCGTTTCACCACGGTACCAGCCTCTTTCACAGCAACCTTATATACGGAGATCATGAAGACAGAAGCATTGATCGCCGTGACAGAATTTGCCGTAGAGAATGGAGCGGTAAGGTATAGCTTACCCCAAGTTTGAGTTGGAAAGCATTGCTGCATGTCGTTGTCGCGACCCGAGCCGGTTCCGCAAGCGAGTTCCCCTCGGGTGCGGCTGCTTCCGGAGAATACAGCGATCGGGTAGCAATCACCCGATGCATTGGCCACCGATTTGATCCTGGATCCGGTGAGCTGTGGTCCGTTTCCGTCAGCATCAGATGGAGCAACGAACTGATAGATCTCGCCTTTATTCAAGTTTACATAAAACGGAACGCCGGCGGGTTTACCCGTGAGGGTGGTGACAGCAGGAATAACCTCAATTCGTGTATTGTCTTCCTTAGCAATCGTGTAACACCAGGAATAACCCGGTCCGCCTGCATTGACCTGATAGCTGTTGATCGAAGTATAGGCATATCCCCAAGATTCGATCGGCAACAACATTGTTGCCCCGGAGGAGACGCTTCCGAAAATATGGGCGTAGGCAACAATCGGCACATCACTGATAATGTGAACAGATCGATTGAACGTATTCTCGGAACCCAATCCACCGAAGCTTACCGGTAGGTCGAACAAGCGACAATCCAATCCGGTTACGCTCGCACCATAGTTATTAGTGGGCGTGTTCACTCCTTTGGGTAATAGCCGTGAAGCCAATACTGTTCCGGCAGGCACTACATATACCGAATCCCAGATCAGTGTTCTTCCTTTAACGATGACGCGCACATTGGCAGTTTGTTCTGCGCTGAAGTACAATACCATGTCCTGCGCGTTGCTTTGCCCTGGCTCCATGAACTGATGGTGCCCATAGCCCACCCGGAATTCTTTCCCTCTGTTGGAAAGAACTGCCGTTTGGGCAAAGAGCGAACCGTTGGCGGTCAGCAGCAAGCCAACCGCCAGCAGGAATCTCCCCGCTCGGTACCAATTCGAAAGTCTCATCATATTTACTTCATCATCTCACCAGGTTCACGGAGCCTTTGCGTTGAACGCGTTCTCCGGTACGAAGCAAGATGTCACATACATAGATATAAACACCGGATGGCTGTGGTTGCCCTTTGTGGCTACCATCCCAAGCCAGTGCCTGGTTAGTTGATTCAAATATTCGCTCGCCCCACTGGTTGTACACAGAGAAACGCATACTGCGGATCACATTGCTGTATACCTGTAACACGTCGTTCAATCCGTCATTGTTCGGCGTGAAGCTGTTGGGGATATAGATCTGTTCGGTCACGGTCTGCCCAGTCACTGGACCCGATACTGCCGGAATACATCCTCCATTGGCGCGAACACGCAACGTAACAGATGTGCCCAATGGCAGACCCGTAATGGTATGAGTCAATCCAAGTGTTCCGGAAGAAGGCGTGATCCAGGTAGCACCATTATCGATGGATACTTGATAAGAAGCTGCACCCGCAACGGCGTTCCAGCGCCATACAATGATGCTGGTGCCTACTGAATCCACGACAGCAATTGGGGCCACCAGATTCGGAAGAATATTTGCATAGGCTCGATCTCGGGTACTGCTCGGACAACCATTGATCACCGCTTCGGCCCAGACAGATGTGAGTGCCGTTACATTGTTCAACACAAACGTAGTACCCGTACCAAGAAGCGTTCCGCCCGTAGCAGCATTATACCAGTTATATACACCGCCGGCAACCGGATTCTGAATAGTAAAGGTTGCATTGGCTCCGATACATACATATACGGTATCCTGCGTGATGGCAACCGTCGGCCGCGGATTGATCGTGACCGGCTTGGTCGTGTCACCGATACAACCGTCAGCCGCTACTGCACGCAAACGAACGTTATAAGTGCCCGGCGTTGCAAACGTGTATTGCGGGTTCTGCAAGATAGAGGTGCCGTTCGTTGGCGGATCGTTGAAATTCCAGCTCCATGAGTTGACCGCTACGTTGTTACTGGGGACAGACGTACCGTTAAACTGAAGCGGTGTACCCAAACATCCGTTTCCACTGACGGTAAAGTTCGTGAGCGGTGCCGCGATCACATTGATGTTCAGATTCACTTCCACTGAACCATCACATCCCTCCAAACTCGGATCGTATACTTTGATGGGAATTGAATAGGTACCGGTCTGTGTAAACGTATACTGTTGTGGCAAGGTGTAGATATAGAATTTACGTCCGTTCACCACCACCGAATCGATCGGCACCGGATTGTTCTGCGTCACATTCGCATTGGGCGTCAGTGCTGAAATACCACTGAGCTGCCATTCGAGTTTTGTCGGACGAAGCGATATCTGCATTGTGATACGGAACGGAGTTCCCTTACACGTATATGAACTAGCCGCACCGGTATTGAATACGTTGTTGAACGTCGGCAACGCACTCAAATTCTTGACCAATGTTCCCGCATTATAACCATAGCTCTCCACTGATCCCAATCCGTAGGTGATCGCATTGAATGCACTATCGCACTGAATGATGTGCTGGGCCGCTGCACCACCCAGATTGTGTCGCACACAACTATAGCCTGGCAAGGCCGGATGTGCAAATACATCGGTGAATGTGTTGATGCCATCAATAGTGAGGGAGCTAAGTCCGGCAGTCGGCAACACTACATTGATATAATTATTGTTGATCGAGAACTGATTGGTCGAGTAAAATACCGCGCGCTTGATACCCTGCTCAATCGGACTGATATACATCACCTCAGGGTCGCCGTTACCAGTTGGACCAGCCAAACCCGGACACTCATTGGCGCTGGTAGAGATCATGTACTGCGCTACCATCACAGGTTTATCAGATTCGATATAGCTGGCCGTACTCGGACCCGTACCGGTTGTGATACCGAACTCATAATAATTACCGGGCACCACCAAGGTAGCCGGATTAAGTATCACTCCATTACGACGTACTACCGTGGTCGGGTCTTTCACCATCACACGCCATCTGTTCGAATTGTACTGTGTATTGGATGCTGAATTCGCCGTACCGAATGTCAGATACTTGGTTCCCCAGGCCTGATTCGGAAATACTTGTTGAATGAAGTTGTCTCCGTTCGAGAAATAACAGATCGCTGTACGGCTGCTGCCCGAGAATACACCGATCGGGAAACATTTGCCGCTGGCATTGGGAATAGATTTCACGCGGCTACCCGACATATCCGTTCCGGCAGATCCGCTGACAGTACCCATGACCTGATATACTTGTCCACGGTTCAGATATACCTGGAACGGAACACCAGCCGGACGACCACCTTTCGTAGCTACTGCTGGCGTGATCTCTACCAGCGTACTATCTCTGTCCGCAACCACCGTAAACCATGAATAACTGTTATTACTATAGTACTGACTGGAGTTTAGTGTAGTGTACTCATATCCCCATGCACCAGTAGGCAGCAACAATCCGGCACCGGACGTAGATCCATCCAGAATGTGCGCATACGCAACAATGGGTTTATCACTTTCAATGCTGATGCCTCGATTAAACAAGCCTTCATCAGTAAGACGTGCATCAACCAATCCGTTCTCCGGCATGAGGTCGCTCACCCGAACGGTATTCGCCGGGATCGCATAGTTACGGATCCAGTTAGTGCCATTGACTCTTACCGTCACATTCGCCGAATCCTCCGCACTCAAATACAGTACCATTGACTGTGAATTCGAGAAGTCAAAACTGTAGTGATGTCCATAACCAACCCAGAAACGACGACCACGGTTCGAAGTGTCGAGCGTATTAGAAGGCGGTGCGGCAGGTGGCGGAGCCTGACCGTCGGTCATACCGGTGAATCTTCCGAGGAAGCTGAGGTTCGGTTCGGTGATCACATTCATCAGATCATCTACGGCACTGTTTGAAGATACAAACCAAGTGCCGGCCGGAACGGTACGTCCCATTTTCACCGTGTTCTCTCTTGGAATATTACGCATCCAAGGATCGATATAATACTGACGGTTGGTAAATCCGGTCGGTGTACTTCCGGAGATCGATACATCTGTATAATAATACATGGACGCCTGACCCGCTGCCAGTCCGGGAGGAATGACACCGGAGTAACGACGTATATCTACAGTAGAAGGAACCGTAGCACCCCAAGTGATCTTCTGTACGGTATCGGTACCGAACATATAATATTGCGTGATGCCCGGTGCAGGCGCGGCCGGTGTAGCAGGCAGTACCGGTGGTGTTACCGTCGGCAAGAATTCATAAGCACCGAGGTCAGGTACACCGGCAGTCAATGTAGTCGGACGCGCGGCGCCATTGATGTCAACGTTATTATCAATTAGCTGTTCTCCACGACCGTGCATGGCCCACACATCAGGATTCGTCGGATCAGGCTGCAATTCATCTCCTGCTGCAAAAGCGGGCGTGTAGGAAATGGAATTGAAATCCCAGTTCTGTGCATTGCGCCAATCTTGCAGGGTTGCATATCCGGTTGTTCCGAAATTGACCAAGGTGGTACCATTTGTTTTGAACATATTATAATCCGAATAGATAGCGGATACATTCACATAGTAAGCTGCGCGACCTGCTCCGGAGTTATAGAAAATGTTATTACGGATATCAGATACGCCGGCAGTGGTGGTGCTGTGACTGAAATATGCCGCCACATTGGTTGTACCGGTGCCGGTTCCACTGGATACAACGGTATTATTATAATACTTCACACCGCCATTTCCACCAGTTCCGTAAAGTCCGTACAAAGTAGCACCCGTAGATCCAACGTTGATCACGTTGTTGCGGGTAAAATTACCTTGCATGGTTGTCAAATAGATGCCATATACAGCAGCCGTCTGTGTACTTTTCAAGATCACCTTATTGTTAGAAACACTACCGGTGTTTTGAACGGCTCCACATCCGGTTCCATAAATGCCATATGATGTTTGAGTGGTAGTGCCACCGATCACCTTGTTACCATTGACCTGGTAGGCAGAATCCAAGTTATTTGCATATACCCCGTATCCGATCGCCGAGCGGGTATCGAGTAACGCAACCTCATTTTTGCTGACAGACGTGAAGTTGCTGTTGCCTACATACACCCCGTTGTTATTGAAGCCGGAAACGAAATTGCTATCGATGTTATTATTCGATGTAACCAGGGTAGCAGAAGTACCGGTGTAATAAATACCCTGCGTACCACCGATCACGGTGTTTCCTTTGATCGTGTTGTTAGTACCCACCAGGCTTCCGAAAACACCGGCAACCGTGGTACCGGTTCCGGTTCCCACTGGTGCAATAACCCGACAATTCAATAAACTGTCAAAAGAGGCAATGCCGGCAAATTCAACCGCACGCCCGTTGGTTGCGTTGGTAGCTGTGATGGTGATGCCGCGGAAAGTGATGTACTGTGCACTGTCAAGTTCAAGTGTATAATTGCTTGTAGCCAGCGTAGCATCAAATGTGAGATTCACGGATGTGGCATTCCCATTGGCACTTTGGAAGGTAACCCGACTAGTTGGCGATGCACCCGTAATGCGACGAATACGAACTTGCTCAGTATACGTACCGGGGGCAACATTGAACGTAACCGCACCACCGATACCACAATCCATCACCGCAACAGCTTCCACAAAGGAGTTGAAGTTCACGCCGGTTGGATAGTTAGTCGGTTGAGTATTGTTGATCGTATACACGCCCGGAGGGAATGGCGGGTTCATAGTCACCTGTACGGGTGTCGACGTGGCCGACTGTCCGCTACAAGTCATCACACACTGATACCAGAAGCTACCGCTGGCAAGGATCGTTGTGTCGGCGAACAGACGAGTTCCACCGAGGTTGGTCCACGGACCGGTTGCAGAGTTTCCAACCTGCCATTGGAAAGTCTGACCCGCACCGGCAGAGTTACCACTCAGATCCAACAGGATCGGAGTACCGATACACATACCCACATTCGGTGTGGCCGTAGCAGCACCACTGGCCGGTGGTGCAATACAGTTGGGAACAGTGAACTCCCAAGCTCCGATATCGGGCGTGGTGGCACTACGAGGAGCATTCATGATATCCGATGTGATGCCCACGGGTGCAGCCTTATTATCAAGTGTAACACTACGAGGTTTAAAGTCGCCGGTTGCCGCGTTTGTATAGAATGGGTTGATGGTGACAGAATTCGCATCCTGTGTGGTGGCCGCCTGCCAAGCAGCCAATGTGGTACGATTGGTGCCATCAAAGCCGACATGAGATTGGGGAGCTGTCAGATAGAAATTGTTGTTATTGGAAGTGTAGGTGGTCGTAGCCGTTGCGAAGTACAGACCAACTTTGGTTCCTTGTCCGCCACGAGCGATGGAGATCAAGTTATTCTTGAAGTCAAGTCCGGCAGCAGCTGTGATCTGATAGAATGCATAGGCGAGGCTAGTTGTGGAGGCCGCTGCATCATCAAAACTGATAGTATTGTGATAACACCATACATTATCAGAGCTGCTGTTATACACGCCATAGAGGGCACCAGCAGAACGAATATCGTAGATGGCGTTGTTGCTGATCACATTCTCCAAGCCACTAAGCGCATCGGCACCCGTTAAATAAATACCATAGAAGGCCGACGTGCTACCCGGATCCCCACCGAATGGATTGAAGATCCGGTTCTTATTGATGCTGACTTTCGTATTCAGGCCGGTCATATAACAACCATAGAATGTGGTTGGCGTGGCGCGGTTAGGTCGCGTAATCCGGTTGGATTCGATCAGCGTATTGAAATTACCCAAGTGGTATGTACCATATAGATAGAAGTCGCGGATCGTATTATCGATGATCTTGTTATTGCCTACCGCATTGGTAGTACTACCCACCAGGGTGATACCATAGTATCCGCCGATGATCGTATTCTTCTCAATGATGTTTCCATCACTTTCGTTCAGGCCGGAAGTAGTAGGTGTATCACCCGCACTGTTCACGATGCCTGCGAAGTTAGTCGACGTAGAAGTTGTATTCAGCGTGATTGTACATTTCCGGATCACATTGGAATCGGCACCATTGGTAAGATGGAATCCATATCCGAAATCAGTAGCCGTACTTCCCTGCGGCACCACATTCAAACTGTCGAAGATGAAATAATCCGTTCCGCTCAATTTAAATACAGCACGCTGAGCCGTATTGGTAGAAAGGAAGGTGATGGTTTCACCGTTACCATTGAATGTAACGGTATTCACCGCCGATGTACCCTGTACAAAGGTCATGTTCACCTGTTCATTATACGGACCAGAACCAGCGACCACATTGAATACAATGGGACCTGCGATACCACAACGCAAGGCTGCATAAGCCGCATTGAAACTGTTGTAGTTAGTACCCGCAGTTGGCTGATTTCGATTGATGGTGTAGGTGCCAGCAGGGAACAACGCATTCACCAATACCTGTACCGGTGTAGAGAAGGTTGTGTTTCCGGAACAAGTAACCGCACAGCGATAGTACAAGGTGATAGTCGGATTCAGGTTGTAATTCGGATTGTTCTGTGAGGTACCGATGTTAGTCCATGGACCCGCAAGACTGGTCGCCGATTGCCACTGATAGGTCTGCCCAGTACCGAATGAGTTATTGATCAATCCGAGTGAAACCGGTTCGTTGGGACAGATCGGGGCGGAAACAGTCGACGTTGCATCGCCAGCTGTCGGTGGTGTTGCACAAGCCGGTACCGTAAACTCCCAGGCACCGATATCGGGTGTAGTAGCACTGCGCGGAGCACCCAAGATATCGGATGTAACACCCACAGGCGTTCCTAGATCATTCAGTGTGGGAGCCGTAGGCCGCAAGTTGCCGATAGCAAAATTGAGATAAGATGGATCGATGATTACAGAGTTCGCATCTTGTGTAGATGCCGCTTGCCAGTTAGCCAAGGTGGCCTGATTGGCTGTACCCCACACGCCATAATTCGCAGAGGCAGAAGGGGTGAAATAAATATTATTGTTATTGGAAGCGATGACGCTGGCCGTGGATGCCGCATGTATACCGGCACGCACAGTCGCTCCACCGCGATTCAACGAGATCAAGTTGTTCTTGAATTCAATACCTGCTGCTACGGTTGTCTGATAAAAGCCGCGGGTCAGCTCAGTAGCTACGGCTGTACTGGCTGCATCATCAAAAGAGATGGTATTGTGGTAGTAGAAAATATTATCTGAGCTCAAGTTGTAAATACCATAGAGCGATCCATTGCTCTTGATGTCGTAGATTACGTTGTTGGTGACCCGGTTTTCCAGACCGGCCAAGGCATCCACTCCGGTAGTATAGATGCCATATGCGTCATTGGTAGTGGTAGTTGCCCCATCGAATAGGCTGTGGATGTAATTTGCGTTGATACGAGCATTGGTGCTGAGTCCGGTGAAATAAATACCATAGATAGCAGTAGCACTGTTGGCACGGGTCGGGCGAGTGATATCATTCGACTCGATCAGCGAATTGAAAGTTCCATTCATCAAGAACCCATACAAATAGAACTCTTGTATTTTATTTCGGATGAATCGGTTGTTCTGATTGGCCAAGGTGCTGCTGCCCACATTGGTGACGGAATAATATCCGCCGATGATTGTATTGTCGCTAAATGTGTTTCCGTCACAATTAGCACTACCGGTTGCACTGGCAGAAGTTGCACTGGAGCTGATCACCACAGGGGTGAAGTTCGTGCTGGTCGAAACAGCATTGGCTTCGATGGTACACTTGCGGAATGTGTTGGAGTCGGCATCATTGATCAGTTGTACGGTAAATCCAAACTCCGTGGCGGTTGCTCCGGTAGCGGTAATCTGTAAACTATCGAACACAAAATGATCGGCACCGTTCAGTTTGATGACAGCCCGCTCGTTGGTATTGGTAGAGAGGAAGCGGAGTTGTCGTCCGTTTCCGTTGAAGGTGATCTTGTTGGTGACGGATGCACCGAATACGGGTGTGATGATCAGTTGTTCGGTGTAGGGGCCGGAAGCAGCATCTACATTAAAAGTAACCGGACCGTTGATACCGCACTTGATATAATTATAAGCATCATTGAAACTGGCAAAGTTGATGCCTCCTGTAGGAAGGGCGCTGTTGATCGTGAAGGTGCCGGAAACAAGTCCGGGTGTAGTGACGAGGATGGACGTGCTGTTCGACGACTGGCTGCTGTTCGTACAAGAAACCACACAACGATAGTAGGTAGTCACTACCTGTGTTCCACTATAGAAGGAGGTGGTGGCGCCGGCGATATTAGTCCAGTTGGTGTTATCAGGAGAAGATTGCCATTGATACGTGATGCCGGAAGCAATGGTTTGCCCGCTCAGGGTAAGACTGATGGTTTGTCCGGCACAGGCAAAAATAGGGTTGGCCGCTGCCGTACCGCCGGTAGGCGCACCCGCACAAGCAGTTGCGGGCGTCCAGACAAAAGTGATGTTTGGACGACTTGTCTGTAACCCTGAGTTAGTGGTGGTGGTTGAACCGCAGAGATTATCCAGGTCGTCGGCACGGTAATTATGGGAGCCGTTGAAAGACAATCCGGTAGTCCAGGGAACAACGGGATTTTCAGTAAAGAGGGTTCCCGCCGCGGTGTTTGCATCTCCATTACAAACCTCAACGAGAATGTTGTCGGTTCCGTTCCAGTTGAACGCAGAAGGGAGCGTGAATGTATTCACACCCTGAACCGGTTGATAGTTGGTTGCCACTGTTGCAACGGTTGGACCAGAGAATGCATCCCAAGTAGCAGTAGCCAATGAAGTGGAGGTCGTATGTCCGATACGGATCTGATAGGCTTCGATCACACCGGCTGTGCCAACCGATACCACATTGTATTTGATGGCTGTAATCAGACCGGGTCCCATCCCAGCTGCCGTTAACTCAGACGCGCGGTAGAGATACTGCATGCGAGAGCCTTCATAAAAATCCTGCAACGGACATGGGTAGGTGGTAGTTCCATTCCCTACCGTGCCGGTACCAATATTAATGTCCACTTGAGCCAACGATTGCTTCGGAATACAGAATGAAACGATCAAGGCAAACAAACTGATGACAAACGGGAAAAACCTTCTCATAAAATCAATTTTGATTGGACGATAGAAGTAGTCTATAGATCGCATGCAAACATGAAATGATCATGCTGAAGAACGAAGGGAGTTTTGGTTTTATAAAGCAGTAGTCTCGCCCCTTTGCGGAACTGCATTCAAATAAAAGTCATGGAAAACGGGTCCGGAAGACTTCCCTCGAAACAGCCAAAAGGGGCACGATTACCTAAGTGTTAAATATAATTTATTTTCAGGCAGTTTTGAATCAAAATTCAAGCCCCTATTGTACTACAAATTCTACAAGGCCTCCACCAAAGAGTATTCACTGAGATTGGGACTCACTATTGGATATTAATCATTGACTACGTACACATTAGTAACAATGTTCTGTTGTTTTATTGTTAACATTCGTTAGCATAAATCGCGCCTTGAACCTCCCGATCGCTGACAGAAGGGAAGAACTGATAAAATCTGCCGACCCCGATGAAAGGTTCCGGCTGATGCAGGCAAATGAAACGATCAACCAAGGGCACTATTTGAGCGGCCGCCTCTCGGGAGGAGACCGGTACGGCCACCCAAATCGCCTGGGGGCTATTGGACCGTACTATATTTATCGCATGAAGTAGGGTTCGACCGGTGGCAATACCATCATCTACTAGTAATACGACCTTGCCGCTCAGTTGGGGGAAGGGTCGATCATTGCGGTAGATCCTGTTGCGTTCACGCAGCAGCTGTCGTGCTTGTTGGATTTGATGATCAAGCTCTTCTTTAGATATTAATTGTATTTCATCTATCCAGGAGTCCTCCAAGCCGACCGCTCCGATGGCATACTCCGGATTATTGGGCGTGGTCAACTTTTTTATTAGTAACACATCCATCGGGGCATGGAGTGCAACCGCGATCTGTGATGCGATAGGCACCCCTCCCCGAGGTATCCCTAAAACGACCAGCTTATCAGGATCAACTAAAGGAATTTTGGGGATCAATTGCGCGGCAGCATCTGCCCGATCTTTGAAGAGTATTTGCTCCATGAGCCCGAAATTGGAAACACGGAGGAATTGATCGGCTGAGCAAAATCAGAGAACACTCAACTTCTCATCCCCTTAACTTCTCACCTTTCATCCTTCACCCTTCATCTTTCATCCCTCAGCCTTCAAGTCGCGTATCGCGACGGAGGCACATACAGCCCCGAATACAGCCGGCAAGTAGGAGATGGTTCCGTAGGCGGACTTTTTAAAGTTTGTTCCGTCCGTCAGCATTAAGCTCTCTTTGATCGGTTCTTCCGGGGAGAAAACCACTTTGAGTCCGCGTCGAATACCGAATCGTTTTTTCAATTGCTTCCGGATCTGCTGGGCGAAAGGGCAATTAAATGTTTCTGCAATATCGACCACCTGCAAACGAGTCGGATCGAGTTTCGCGCCAGCGCCCATACTGCTAACCAGGGGGATCTTTCGCTCGAGGGCCGTCTTAATGAAGGTGATCTTGGGTGTAATGCTATCGATCGCATCAATGAGATAAGAGGGCGTTTCAGCAATGGAATCAAGCACTTGTTCGGGACGTATAAAAGAACTGATCACATGCAATTCCAATTCAGGATTGATGGCGCGCAGCCGCTCGGCCATAATGGATGCTTTGGACTCACCGTGGTTGGTGGCCAATGCCGGAAGCTGTCGATTTCTATTGGTGGGATCTACCACATCACCGTCGATGATAGTCATTTTTCCAACACCGGCGCGGGCCACAAACTCAGCGGCATAGGACCCCACCCCACCCAAACCGACCACACATACATGTGATGATGCAAGTCGCTTTAATGCAGTTTCCCCAATGAGAAGTTGCGTACGAGAGAGCCAGGATAGGTCGGTGGTCATGGTGAACGATTGGAGTGCAAAACAACAAAATCCTTCCCGTTCACAAGGGAAATCGGTCCGAATGAGGATAATTTCCCTCGGAGAAAAAATTTGTTCTCTCTTGGAAGGGAATGGATTTACTCTATATTTGTTATCGGTTTGTAACCCAAACCCATTTAAATTCTAAAACCTTTAACCATGGCAACCAAAAAGAAAGCCGCCAAGAAAGCAGCAAAGAAGCCTGCTAAGAAAGTGGCTAAGAAACCCGCTAAAAAAGTAGCGAAGAAAGCAGCAAAGAAGCCTGCTAAGAAAGTGGCTAAGAAAGCCGTAAAAAAAGTAGCTAAGAAGAAGTCAGCTCGTAAACCATCTGCTGCCTTCATGAAGCCCCTGACACCTAGCGCCAACCTGGCTGCTGTAGTCGGAAGCAAGGCTATGCCCCGCACCGAAGTGGTGAAGAAGATCTGGGGTTACATCAAAACGAACAAGCTGCAGGACAAAACCAACAAGCGCATGATCAACGCAGATGCGAAGCTCAAAGCCGTATTCGGTGGTAAGAGCCAAGTATCCATGTTCGACATGGCGAAGCATTTGGCTAAGAACCTGAGCTAAGCAACGCTTTGCTTAACTGAATGAAGGCACCCTCGGGTGCCTTTTTTCATGCCATTTCGGCTGCGTACATAGGTTGTACGGAACGGATCGTCCATTGAAACGACTCTAAAGAAACGGGTGTGAGTAAACAACTCCTTACGCGTGTACCGCGATAACGGCGACATTCATTTGAATTCTTCGCCAATAAAATGACAGATACGCCATCCGGTATCAGATTCAATGCCGCTGGGGAAGGAATGAGGCTGGCGTCGAGATAGAGGACATCAAAATGGACAGCCTCCGAAAGAGTCTTTGTCCACGTTTCGGCCATCTGAATACCCGAAATGTCGGGATGATTGTCGGCAAAGGAGCGGAGTGTTAACTCGGTCTCTGCGTCGTTGGTACAAATCAGTACATGTATAGTAGGGTGCATGGAGCAAACCTACAGGTCCGGAAAACGCTCATTTATGAGTTTAATCAGTGAAAGAGAGTTTTTCAGTTGGAGTTTTTTGAGAATTTTAGCCCTATGCGTATCCACCGTTCGAGGTGAGAGGAATAATTTTTCCGCGATCTCCTCGGTTGTACATCCCTCCTTCAGCAATTTAATGATATCGATCTCCCTGTCGGTAAGTGAATTGAGTCGGGCCGACTCATCATCTTCCATCAGAATATTTTGCGTGATCCGATTTTTGATCTCCGCACAGATATAGGTTTTACCCTCCATCACTTCATTGATCGCCTTATACATTTCATCCTTAGTAGAATTCTTGGTGACGTAGCCCATTGCCCCATTAGAGATTATGCGCTTGGCGAAAGAGGGTTGATTGTGCATGGAAACCCCGATGGTGCGGGAGTTGGGTGATTTCTCCCGGATCATCTTGACCGCATCCAACCCCGATATCGGCAAAATATTGATATCCAATATGACGATCTGAGGTTGCAGATCTGCCACCTCATCGAGTAGGGTTTGTGTATTGTCATATACCTTAATCACCTGATAGGCCGGATCGAGGTTGATGAGGGTGGCCCAGGTTTCAGCAATGAGTACGTGATCATCAGCGATAACGATCTTGATCTTGGTTGACATAATTATTCACTTGGCAATTGTATAAATGTTTTTGTTCCTTTCCCCGGAGCAGATCTGATCTCAATCAGTCCTTTATAGAATCCGATACGGGATCGCATACTGTCCAAGCCCACTCCCTTCTGGATCTTGGTAATATCGAAACCTTTTCCATCATCGACATAATCCATATGCAGATCGGTACCCTTGAAATACAGGTGTATCGAAATCGTATCTGCATCCGCGTACTTGAATGTGTTATTGAGCAACTCTTGCAATACTCGGAATATCACGATCTTCTTATCCAATGTAATGCGCGCATCCTCCGCTTGTGGATATACCTTTAGTTTGAATACGGGTTTGGTGAGGATGCCATAACTATCCACAAGCTCTACCACAGAATCGCGTAATCCCAAGTCACGGATGGCGGGTGGCGCCAACGTACGAGACAGCGTACGTACCTGCTCCAAGGTTTGTTTTACGGTCTTTTCTAGCTGCGCAATATCAACCGGATCATATACAGCCTTCGACTTGATCATGTTCAGGAACAGAGACATGTAGGCAAGCATTTGTCCTACCCCGTCATGCAGATCTCTTCCTATTTGAGAGCGTTGGTCTTCTTCTGCTTGAAGCTTGGCTTCCAAAATATATTTTTCCTGATTGATACGCTCCTCCAGCAACTGCTGTTCCATCGAACGGATACGGGTAACATCCCAGTGAATGCCTACCGAACCCCGCACCTTTCCATTCACATCAAATACGGGCGCACCGCTGATCACCAGTCTCGCTATTTCTCCGGATTTACGAGTCATATTTAACTCATAAATCGACTCCTTGCCTTTTTTTCGACCCCGTTCCTGTTCGGACAATATCTTCTTATCCTCCTCGCTATTTATAAATAAACGTGAAGCCACCTGTCCCTTCATTTCGGATATCGTATATCCGGTAATGCGCTCCATCGCGTTGTTAGCATAAATTATTTGCTCTTCCTGATCCACTTCCAGTACACCCAGATCCATATTCTCAAACAGCGTCCGATATTTCTCTTCGCTGGACTCGAGTGCCTGATGGGCCATTTTTTGCTCGTGCACGTCACGGATATGAAACAGCAGGTTTTGATTTTTATCCGTAGGGGAGTCAATGGTTCGTACCGCCGTATCCACCCAAAGCAACCCTTTATCCTTCTTGACTAATCTGAATGTGAATGTTTTGATGCCGGTACCCTGCAATTCTTTTTTGGCAAACCGAGGTTTTAGCATTTTCCAACACTCCTCGCAATACAGCTCGTACAAGCTCGTACCCTTGATTTCCTCCGGCGTATATCCAAGTAATCGACTCACACCAGGCGAGATATAAGAGATCTTTCCCTTCCAATCCGTGATCACGGTAACATCACTGGAATTTTGGGCGATCAATTCAAACTGCTGCTTATCCGCCTCGAGCTCTTTTTGATATTGATACTCTTTGGTGAGGTCGAAATAGGCTCCGATATATCCTACGAATTGCCCGCTTTCCAGAAATCGAGGGACGGCAATCTCATGGATATAGTGATATTCTCCATCCTGTCCTTTGATGCTGAATACACCATCGATGGGCTCCCGACGTTTGACCTTCTGCCCCCATTCCTCAATAGCGAGTTTTCGGTAATCGGGATGGACCAATGGAACAAAATCCTCCTGTCCTTTCATATCCTCTAAGGCAAAGCCGAAGAATTCTTTTGTCTTATCATTTGAATAGGTGACCAAGTCGTTTTGATCAGACACCCAAACCATCACCGGTAATGAATCCGTAACACGCTTGAATCGCTTCTCACTTTCCAGAATATACTCTCTGTAAAACTCTGCGCCACTGACATCCGTAATGCGCCCCGTTAACACCTCATCATTCAAAAACGGATCGAATTTTTTCTTCACCTCCTCCTCTAACCAAAGCTGTTTGTGTGTTACGGCATTCTCGATCTGATACTTAAAAGTGGCCTGTCCACTAAAGTCTAACTGACGCATGGCCTCCTGATACGCGTCTAAAGAGGCCGGCAGAATACTTTTTTGTCGCTCTTGTAATGGCTGAGACGTTTTAGTCGGATTGAAACCAAAGAACAATGGCCAGCGGGAAGTAAAAAAGCTTTTCTCCGGATGATTTTTATAAATGATATAATAGACCGCATCTGTAGACTCCAAAAAATTATTGAGCCGATAGAAATTATCGTATGCCCTTTCCTGTAAATGCTTTTGATCGGTCACATCCAAGCAATACAGGTTGATGTCATCATCTAGTAACTTCTTGTAAGTGATTGAAAATATCCTCCCCTCGGACTTGACTTCCATATTTCCGGCCGCAGTTTTGAGCAGGGTGGGAAAGGCTTCCAGAAAATCGGCGATCAGATAGGCCTTGCTTTGATATTCGACCACCCGCATGGAGAGCGACGGTGGATTTTGATAAACGATGTGACCATTGGTATTGATCCGAAAAACCGGATTCGGATTTTCTAATGGAAAATCGGCCAGCATATCCTTCTCTTTGGTGCGCAGTGCAACCTGACGTTCCAAATCCTGGTTCAGCTGTAAAAGACGCTGATTGGCATATGCATAGTCTTCCTGTGAAGCAGCGATCGACTGCTCCATGATCATTTTCTCGCGATCAAACTCATAAAAGTTCCGGCTGATCTCTTCGCATAGATCTGTCATCCCCTCCGGCCAAGAGCGGCCTTCCTGTTGCCATTTTTCCAACAAGCGCTTTAAGCGGGGATGTTGCATGATTAAATCTCCTCGAAAATAGTCAAGTCCAATTACGTGAATTTAATAAGTGAACTACCCTATTTAGGGCTGATTTGTAATATGCCCTTACAAAAGAAACCCCGACGATCGTCGGGGTTTCTTTTTACCATTACTTTTTTGATCGGAACAATTTATCCCTGACCAGATCGATCACGAAACGCCCAACCGGACCCCAGATCAGATTCTCTGCCTTCGCGCCCGACAATAGATCAGCTTGCTTCCGGATCCATTCGCCATTTTCCTTCCAAGAGCGACCAAGCGAATCCCAATCCTCCCGCAAACGCTTCTCTTGCTCCAAACGACGCAACTTCAAGTGAAGCTTGTACGTTTCAAAATCCTCCCAAGGTTTTGGACTACTCATGCTTATTTTCTTCTTCGAACAGCACACGAAGCAAGGCATTGCGAATGGGCCGACGGATCCAACGTTCCCGCTTGATCCAGATCCAGAAGGCAGCCAACAGCGATATGACCGCCACGATCAAAAATCCAAGTCCACGACTACCCAGCCAATCGCCCACAAACAGAGCCAATGCCACGGCGATCAGTACAAAAAACAGAAAGAAAACCGCTGCGGTCAGAAATACAGAAACGGTCAATGATAGGATGCGGGCAGACTTATCCGCTGCCGACAATTTCATTTCATCGATGCGGGTCTGCACGTAGCGCTTACCCTCATCGATCAACGACTCGATTTTTCTTATTTCATCCAGCATGTATGAAAGGTACGATTTTTAATCCCCGGTCTCGTCCATGCGCTCCGCCACTTTTGCGAGCAAGTCCTGCCCGGTACGCACCCCTCGATCGAATTGCGCTCGCCATTTTTTACGCTGCCGTTGAAACTTCTCCCGTGTTTCTGTTCCCTTGGCCGGTGCATATAAAACACCGAGCAAACCACCTACTGCCAATCCGACCCCAAGGGCCACTGCTACTTTTGATGATGTTTTCATGTTTTTGAATTATATGGCAATATCTCACCCGGAACGTAATGATAGGCTGAGTACCGTCTGCCATCATCCTGCTGTTGGTCAGCCTGCCAAGAATGAATCGAATTCACTAATTTGAAACGGAATTCTCACCTATGCACAACACGATCGACCAAAACCGACTCCGACAGATCGTATTTCTGTTACTAATAACCGGACTGGGCATTCTGCTTTTCATCGAACTCTACACCTTCCTGCCCGCCGCCCTGGGTGCTGCCACCCTTTATATCCTGCTTCGCAAGAGTATGTTTTTCCTGAGCGAAAAGAGAAAATGGAGACCCGGTGCCGCCGCGCTGCTCCTGATGTTCGTATCTCTGATCCTGATCCTGCTGCCAATCTGGATGCTGGTAGATATGTTGTATGATAAAGTAACCTATGCCGTCTCTCATGCCAGTGAATGGATCGTTGCCATAAAAGAAACCATCGCTGATTTTGAATTGCGCTATAAGGTGGAGTTACTGAGTGATGAGAACATCGCTCGTATCGGAAACACCATCAGCACCTTCATGCCACAGATACTGGGGGCCACCTTCAACGGACTCACTGCAATCTTCTTCATGTATTTCATCCTCTACTTCATGTTTGTGAGCGGCCGTGAAATGGAAAAAGTGTTGTATGACTACATCCCCCTACAAGACCGAAACGTAGAGCGACTGGAAAAAGAGATACATACCATGGTCGTATCGAATGCCATCGGCATCCCAGTCGTGGCTGTGGCACAAGGAGTAGTCGGACTCTTCGGCTATTGGTTGATCGGCGTGGATGAGCCCTTGTTCTGGTTCGGTGTGACCTGCATCGCGGGCATGATCCCCGTGATCGGAGCCGCACTTGCCTATATTCCACTCACTGTTATGTTTCTAGCAGACGGTGCCATCGGACAAGGGATCGCCATGGCGATATATGGATTTGGTATTATCGGAACAGTCGATAATGTTCTACGTTTTTCCCTCTTGAGAAAAATAGGAGATGTGCATCCGCTCACAACTGTATTCGGTGTGATCATTGGTTTGAATCTGTTCGGATTCATCGGACTGATCTTTGGTCCACTTCTTATATCCCTCTTCAATTTGTTGCTTCGTATCTACTCAAGCGAGTTCCTGTCTCGTCAACGTGGGGCCTGAGTTCATACAATCATTCAGCTCCGGCAGCCTTAACATCGAAATTTCGCTCGTATTTCTACGCATCGATGGAAATATCGATATAGGAAATACCCCTGATTTAGCAAGAAACTGATATTCAATTCAGGTGTGCACCGAAAGGTTGGGATATGTTTGTGTTGTCAAGCGATTGACATCCTATCAAAAACCAACCAACCAATATCCTTCAAGAAACCGATCCAATATCCAAACTGAATTACCCCTATGAGCGTCTAATCCAAAAGATTCCATACTAGATCCCGGCACGGATTGATAGTAGACAAAAGACCAAACGTCTGATTGGACACATCAAGGATGGATGAAACAAAAAGTCCGATATTTCTATATCGGGCTTTTGATTTTATGTAGAATCAGTATCCCTGCTTTATTTTTAATGCATGAGCCGATTGAACCGAAGGGATGCCCTGAATTTTCTGTCCAAATTGACGCTTCGCCGCATCGGCAATTTTCTTCTTCTCTGGACCAGTTACCAGCTCAGCAAAGGCCTCGGCCGACCCATTCATTGGGGAAATCCATTCTCTCTTTCCATCGAACCCACCACGTCCTGCAACCTGCGATGCCCGGAATGTCCAAGCGGACTACGTGCCTTCACTCGCCCCACCGGCATGCTCAAAACCGATTTCTTTCGAAACACCATCGACCAACTGCAGCGCGATCTTACCTACCTGGTCTTCTATTTCCAAGGTGAACCCTATCTCAATCCGGATTTCTTAGAGATGGTGAAATATGCGGCCGATAAAAAAATCTATACCGCCACCTCAACGAATGCTCACTACCTGAACGATGAAAATGCAAAACGAACAGTACAAAGCGGACTGGATCGACTGATCATTTCCATCGATGGAACCACACAGGATGTTTACCAACAATACCGAGTCGGTGGCAAATTGGAAAAAGTCCTCGAAGGAGCACAAAACATCGTTCGCTGGAAAAAAGAACTGAAAAGCACAACCCCCTTTATCATCTTTCAATTCCTCGTTGTTAAACCCAACGAACATCAGATCGATGAAGTGCAAAAACTGGGCAAAGAGATCGGGGTCGATGCCGTTTGGCTGAAAACCGCTCAAGTCTACGACTACGAAAACGATCCGAACCAGCTGATCCCTACTATTGATAAATACAGCCGCTACAAAACGACAACAACCGGTACCCGATTCAAAGGTCGAATGGCCAACCACTGCTGGCGACTCTGGCAAGACCCCGTGATCACCTGGGACGGACTCGTAGCCCCCTGCTGCTTCGATAAAGACGCCACGCACCGACTGGGCGACCTAAAAGCAACCTCCTTCAAAGAGATCTGGCGTTCCCCGGCATATCAATCTTTCCGGCAAAAACTCTGGAAAGGCCGCAAAAACATCGACATCTGCGCCAACTGCTCCGAAGGCACTAAAGTCTGGGGTTAAATAAAGATTTGGCTTTTTCAATGTTGCAACATTAATTTTGTACTTAAATCAAATCTTTATTTCTATGGCAGACCTTAAATCCCTGGTCAATGAATTGAACCAGATGATCCTCGAGGGAAAAATCCTGGAGGCATTCGACAAATTCTATGATGAAAACGTAGTGATGCAGGACAACGATTACCCCGCCCGCGTCGGAAAGGCTGAAAACCGGAAGTTCGAAGAGCTTTTCGTTACCGGCCTGACTGAATTCCGAGGCGCCAAGCTCCTAAACACCATCGTAAGCGAGGGCCTATCCGTATCCGAGTGGTTCTTCGATTATACCCACAAGGACTTTGGATCCCGTACGTACACCCAACTGGCGGTACAGCGTTGGAAAGACGGTAAGATCGTAGAAGAAAAATTCTACTACAATAGCTAGTTTAGTGTTTAGAGAGTAGGGTTTAGAAGCATCTGGGCCCTATTCCTTAAACCCACTTTAGGCTTTCATCGCTGAACCCAAACGCACGTGTCGCTCGAGCAAGACATACAACAATCCAAATTTCGAAATGAACACCAAAAGGCGGTGGTGAATCTGCTGTTCACCGTCAGCTGGCTGAAAGAACAGACACGAGCGATATTCGACCCGGAAGAAATCACGCCGCAACAATTCAACATCCTGCGCATCCTGAGAGGAAGTCACCCCAAACCCCTCTCCACGCAAGCCATACGCGATCGTATGCTTGAAAAAATGAGCGATACCAGTCGCATTGTCGACCGATTGATCGTTAAGGGTCTGGTAAAAAAAGTAACCTGCGAATCCGATCGTCGCCTCGTTGATGTTCAGATCACCGACAAAGGCCGAAAACTATTGGAACGGATCGATCTCAAAGAAAATGAAATGGATGAGATTGTTAAAGGTCTGAACGAAGCAGAAGCTAAAGAGCTGAATCAACTGCTCGATAAGATCCGCCAAGGAAGAGAATAACGTAATTTTGGGTCATGATGAAACGACTCAACCTTCTCGCTGTTTTTCTGCTGACCACCACCCTCGTCCAAGCACAACCCAAATCTGAATTTCGCGGGGTCTGGATCGCCACCGTCAGCAACATCGATTGGCCCCAAACGCGGACCAACAACCCCGAAAAACAAAAAGCAGATTTCATTCGACTGGCCGATCTGCATAAACGCAACGGGATGAACGTACTCGTTGTACAAATCCGTCCCGCAGCAGATGCTTTCTATCCCTCTTCACTCGAACCCTGGAGTGAATTCCTCACCGGCAAACAAGGAGAGGCCCCCAACCCTTACTACGATCCGCTTCAGTTCATGATCGATGAAACACATAAGCGCGGCATGGAATTCCACGCCTGGCTCAATCCCTATCGTGCCGTATTCAATATCAATGGCTCTTCCATCGCGCCGGATCACATTACGCGTAAACATCCGGAATGGTTTCTGACCTATGGTGATAAAAAATATTTCGATCCCGGAAACAAACAAGCACAAGCCTTCGTCACCGACGTGGTGCGCGACATTGTAAAAAGATATCCGGTAGATGCGATACACATGGACGACTATTTCTATCCCTATCGCATCGCCGGAAAAGAATTTCCGGACGAAACAAGTTATAAAAATTCAGGTTCAACGTTAGCGAAGGATGACTGGCGTCGAAGCAACTGTGATTCAATCATTACCGCTATCCACCGCGTACTACGAAGCGAAAGACCGGAATGTCGTTTTGGTATATCGCCTTTCAGTGTTTGGCGCAACCGGTCACAGCATCCGGATGGAAGCGACAGCAAGGCCGGTGTCACCAATTACGACGATCTCTATGCCGATATTCTACTCTGGTTGAAAAAAGGTTGGATCGATTACGTAACACCTCAACTTTACCTCGAGATCGGACACGATAAGATCGCCTACGAAAAACTTCTCGACTGGTGGGGCAAGCACAGCTACGGAAAACATGTCTACATCGGACACGGCATCTACCGAGCCGGAGAGAACAATTCGATCAAATGGAAAAACCCGAATGAACTGCCGAACCAGATAAAACTTTTGCGCGAAAACCCGAACGTACAAGGAAGCATCTACTTCAGCAGCAAATCATTTGAGAAAAACTACAATGGATGGAACGATAGTCTCCAAAACAATTATTACAAAGAGCCGGCACTGATCCCCGCTACTCCTTGGCTAAGCAAAGGCAAACCCGCTTCCCCACAAGCAGGCATCGCCTCGGCCGACAGTAAACAAGCTACTCTTGAGATCAATCACGATGCAAAAAAGAATGCCAACATAAAATACTACGTCGTGTATAAACAGGGGGATGTAAATAAATCGAAAACCATCGCGGCCATATTGCCGGCTCAGACAAATCTTCGGTGGACTGACACACTCGATGAAAAAGACCGTACTGTCCATTACTGGATCACTGCCGTCAATCAAACCAACGAAGAAAGTGCTGCCAGAGAAAGAAAAATCACGCGCTCACTCGGCCAAACCTGGTCCATTCAATAACTCTCAACTTTTCTAAACTTCCTAAACTATCATACATGCCCGGATACGAAAAATGGAGCGACCTGGAACGTAAAGAATTAATGGATGTGATCGATAGCGGTATCCTGATGCGCTATGGTTTCGATGGTGCGCGAAAAGGCCACTGGAAATCCAAAGAGCTGGAAGCAGCCGTCTGTGAAACCTTCGGTTGCCACTACGCACAACTCACCTCCAGTGGTACAGCCGCCCTTACCACCGCCCTCAGTGCATTGGGTGTCGGCTACGGCGATGAAGTGATCATGCCCAGTTTCACTTTTGTTGCCTCCTTCGAAGCGGTGATCAGCGTTGGAGCCATCCCTGTACTCGCCGAGATCGATGATACACTCACACTCGATCCCGCCTCCGTACGCAAGAATATCACCTCCCGTACCCGCGCCATCATGCCGGTTCATATGTGTGGCAGCATGGCCGACTTGGATGCACTTAAAGAAATCTGTCGCGAACACAACCTCTGGCTACTCGAAGATGCCTGTCAAAGTATAGGCGGTACCTACAAAGGCAAAAAACTCGGTACCATTGGTGATGCGGGTACCTTCTCATTCGACTTCGTCAAAACCATGACCTGCGGAGAAGGCGGTGTGGTAATGACCAACAACCAGGAAGTCTACGTAAAAAGCGATGGGTACACCGATCACGGACACGATCACTTGGGTGTTGATCGCGGAGCCGATCTGCATCCCTTCATCGGATATAATTTCCGGATCTCTGAATTACACTCAGCGGTCGGACTGGCACAGATCCGTCGCCTGCCCGAATTCCTTGAAACACAGAAAAAAAATCACACCCTGCTGAAGTCCCTACTCTCCGAGATCCCGGGAATCAGTTTCCGCCGCGTACCTGATCCAGCCGGTGATAGTTGCAGCTTCATCAGTTGGTTCCTCCCTACTGCCGAACAAACACAACGCGCGGTAGACGCCCTTCGGGAGGCAGGAATTCTAGCAGGCAATTTCTACTGGTACAACAACAACTGGCACTACATCCGCAAGTGGGATCATCTTAAAAACGCGTTGACCCTGAACAGCCTCTCACCCGAACTGCGCACACGGATAGAAGCCGAAGCGAATAAAGACTTCCCCATCAGCGATGCCATCATGAGTCGATGTGTTTCGACCTCGATCAGTTTACTATGGACAGAAGAACAGATCCGCGAAAAAGGTGCCCGCATGCGTGAGGTGATCGAAAAAGCCATCTGAGCAAAAAGCTTGACGTAATTTTGTCCGCACATGGGCATCGGACAACGACTGCAACTCAAACTGCAGCAAAAACTTTCCCCTCAGCAGATTCAACTGATGAAACTGCTGCAGATCCCTACTGCCACCCTCGAAACCCGTATCAAGGAGGAGCTGGAAGAAAACCCCGCACTTGAGTGGGAGCTGTCGACCCCGGAAGAAACAACCTCCACGACAGATGAATACGATGCTTCGCCCGATGAATCCGTAGAAGATCCTGTCACCGATATCTACAACGATATCGATGTAAGCGATTATCTGCAAGATGGGGAAGATGAAATTCCTGAATACAAATTGCAAGTAGCAAATGGTTCATCGGACATTGAAGACAGAACTTTTCAAGATGCCTCCCCTGTCAGTTTCTATGAATTGATGCTCGACCAAATGCACTGGCTCGAGCTGAACGAAACCGAACAACAGGTAGCCGAACAAATCATCGGCAGCCTAGATGAAGACGGATACCTTCGCCGCGACCTTCAAGCCATCGTAGATGATCTGGCTTTCCGACAAAACCTATACGTAGATGAAAAACTCGTGGGGGCCGTATTGAAACGCGTGCAAGAACTCGATCCGCCCGGCATCGCCGCCCGCGATCTACAAGAATGTTTATTGATACAACTCCGACGCTTGGAAGCGGAAGGGAAGGAAGTAAAAAAAGCGAAACAACTCATCGAGCAGTATTTCGAAGAATTCACCCGCAAGAATTTCGATAAGCTGCAACGTGATCTTGGAATGAGCGATGAAGAGCTTCGATCCGTGTTACAACAGATCACCAAATTGAATCCCAAACCAGGCGGACGAAGTGAAGGGACCGAACAACAACAGTATGTGATTCCGGACTTTTTCGTGATCAATAACCAGGGCCGACTGGAGCTGACCCTCAACAGCCGAAATGCACCTGAACTTCGAGTCAGCCCCGAATACAAAGAAATGCTTAAGCATTACGATGCGAGCAGTAAAAAAAATCGATCGGAGAAAGAAGCCGTTCTATTCATCAAACAAAAGATAGACTCCGCTAAGTGGTTCATCGATGCGATTCAGCAGCGTCAACAGACATTGACCTTGGTGATGGATCAGATCCTTGAATATCAACAACAATTTTTTCTGACGGGTGACGAAACAGCCCTTCGTCCCATGATCCTGAAAGACATCGCCGCCCGCACCGGACTCGATATCTCTACTATCAGCCGAGTGGCTAACAGCAAATTTGTACAAACTGAATTCGGTACATACCGACTCAAATTCTTTTTCAGCGAGGCCGTACAAACTCAAAGCGGTGAGGAAGCTTCCACCCGGGAAGTGAAGAAGATCGTATCGGAGCTGATCGAAACAGAAGATAAAAAAAATCCGCTCAGTGATGATCATTTGACAGAATTACTAGTCCAACGCGGCTATACCGTTGCTAGAAGAACTGTAGCCAAATACCGTGAACAATTGAACCTTCCCGTTGCCCGATTACGAAAGGAGCTGTAGGGCACTATCATTTAAAAGAAAATTAAAATTCGATATAAATGAATGAGATCGCTTCGGTTTGGACAAGCTGATATAAAACCCAAACTAGAAAGGCAAAGCCAAGCCCCAGTAACCACATACTTAATCGAGTAATCTGCTTAGACAGTAGGGTATAGAAGCGAACGGGGAGATACTGAGAAAATACAGCTATGATCAACACCATAGCTGGCCACTGGTAGATCGAAAACCAATCCGAAAACAGGGTAAAATCAATACCTGATAATATTTTTGCCCAATACCCGAAAGCAGAATTAATATCTGAACTATTGATGAGCACAGATGTGAGGGCAAGGAAAAGAAGCGTGGCAACCACGCTAAATACTTTGTACGATTTACCACCGATTGCAGCAATTTTCTTTCGCATGCCCGCCGTTGCAATCTCAAAACAAATGGCAATTCCATGTAATACACCCCACAAGATAAATGTAAGGTTCGCTCCGTGCCAAATTCCAGAAATGAGAAATGTTGCAAATACAGCCAGAATGACTCCTTTTAGCTTTAAGTGACGAAGGTGAAACGCAATTGGTTGATACACGTATTCATTCAACCAATCATATAGTGTAATGTGCCAACGCTTCCAAAATCCAGTTATATTTTCCGCTTTAAAAGGTTGATTAAAATTGCCCTTTATTGGATAACCCATCATAAGTGATAGTCCAACCACGAGATCCGTATAGCCCGCAAAGTCAAAATACAAGCGAAACAAACCGGCAAAAGCACCGATAAATAATTCAAATGATGAGAAGAATTGTGGGCTTTCAAAAAGACGATCCGTCAGATTTGCAGCCAGATAATCCGCCACTGCAATCTTCTTTATAAGACCAATGGAAATAATAAATACAGACTGAGAAATTATATCTCTTGTAATGCTGACAGTACTATTGAATGAAGGCAACAGATCACGAGCCTTTGTGATCGGACCAGCTAGAATATTTGGGAAATAGGAAACGTACAAGAGATATCGGAAATAATTCCGCTCGGGCTCTTCAATCACTTCCCGATGTATATCGATTGAATATGTCAGCGACTTAAATACAAAATAACTGATCCCGATAGGTTGGAGAATGGCAAGAGGTTCTACCGGATTCGTGGAAGCGAACACATTATAAAGGCCAATGAAAAAATTAGTGTATTTGAAATAAAAAAGCAGTCCGATATTTAAAGAAACAGACAGTAGCAATAATAGATTCTTATCGCGGGACCTAGACGCTCTAGCGCTGGTGATGGCCATGTAGTAATCACAAAAAGCCAACCCACATAGAACCAATACAAACCAGCCACTTAATTTATAATAGAAAAAAAGTCCGAAAAATAAAAGAAGGCCATTACGTGTACGGATCTTTTCACTATTCAGTGAAGAATAAATCGCATAAAAGAAAGAAAAGACGATGAAAAAACCAGTAGTCTGTAAAAGCATCGGTCTTTCCGGATCATAGGCAAGAAAAGATCGAAGCGAGTCCCAGATATCCATGCCGGTTGATTTTTAGTTTGATCGGTGGTTTACGGAAATAAGATCGGGGCATCGATCTGCTTTCGTTTCAGAAACTGTCGGTATTCATACATCAGTGATAGAAAAATGGCCCGCGCTAAAAGGGCGCGTCCTCTGTTTGAGAAGTGGCCATCACGGCTCGAGAGCTTACGATCATACCACACCTGTATGGCGTTTTCACCTCCCATCCATTGCAAGAGATCAAAAAATGCCATCCCTTGTTCAACGGCATGTTGCCGTTGTGCGTATCGCAAAGCCCCGATGTTAGGATAAGATTTATAGCCCCCACCTGTTGACCTTGACACATCATTAACGCCAATCACCAATAAAGAAATACTATCTGTTGCGCGCTGAACATATCCATATGTTTTTTTGTAAAGATTGCCGTATAAGGCGATCGCTTTTTCATTTCGAAGGCCCGGTACCACATTTCCTCCAAATTCCAGAATCGTCAATCGATTATTGAGGATCGCATTCATTTTCCGAAAATGCTCTTCTTGGATCAGTTGTAGACCATCACCGGCCTGACCACGTAAACCATAGTTATCAAACTGAATACCATAAACCGGATCGAAATAGAACCCATAGATCACTGGGGGCGGACCGGTAAAACGAAAGTTCAAACGAGCTTCTCCGGATCGAACAGAAAGAGTCAAGAGATTGAAGTCGGATTCCTGATCAAGTGTGTGGGTCGCCAGTTTTTGTTGACTCGTACCGGAATAAACTTCCAGCAAACTTTGAGCAGAACCCTTACCGTAAGCAAGCTTGATCACCTGATATTGACGCATCAATTGTAGGCCAATGGTACCAGTCTGTGAGGAATCGTATAAAAAACATGTTCCTCCGATACCATAAGGATATTTCTTGGTTTTATTATTAAAGATTGAATAGCGTGTCCATGATTTTCCTGTTTGACGTACATACGATACGGGTGCGGTGATGTCAACAAGAGGAACAAAACCCACTCCGTTACCGACAAAAGCATCTTGAAACAAAATCCGCAATTGATCGGTCAATCGATCTCCCTCAATCTGTGAATCACCATAATGTGCCACTCGAATCAAGTCGCTAGAGTCAACAGATAACGTATGAAGCGACTGAAAAAAATTATCCAGGGGGAACGTTCCGTCAGGGCGCTGGCAATTGACTAAAAAAGGCGACTCGACCAACACGCTGTCGGAAAGGGGCCGCGAAAGGAACTTTTCTAAACTATCTACATAACGGTCGATCTCTTCACGCGTTTTCTCCGGAAACAGTTCTATTTTTTTGCAAACAACTGAATCAGGTTTTTCTGCTTTTATGGCTTTGGGGGCATCCGTCGTATCAACAGATTTATCGCGCCAACTCCAACCCCGAAGTGTATATCCATTCCATTCTATGGGCCACTGCCGAACAGAAAAGTGCAGCGCAGAACTGAATAATAGTAATGACAGTAAAAAAATTAAGCCGGGACGACTATTCATACCTTCAGGTAATTTTTTCTTGGATCAATTGCATTAAGTCGCCTACATTTTTTAGCTTAATCAGTTCTTTCAGCTTGAATTTTATTTGAAACTCTACCTCTACCCGCTCGATCATCAGTAGGTGCGTCAGGCTATCCCACTTCTCAACATCTCCGGCAGTCATATCCGGACGAATCTCCAAGTTCGGCGCATCAAAAACAACGCGAAACAAATCCTGTAATCTAGTTTGTATATCCATGTTTATACCTTTTTTTCCATTAAAACCATTTCTGAAAAGGGAAGTTGATCGACTAGTTCAGGCGCTGAGATACTAGTCTTAGACCACGATACAAAACCCAGTTTTTGGTATGAGTGGATGGCGCGGTCGTTATTAGCATAGGTGATGACTTGAAAGGCTTGAACATCGGGATGACTTGTCTGGATATCAGCAACCTGTCTTGACCACATACCAGACAATATCCCCATTCCCCTGCATTTTTCAACAACATATACCGACTCGAGTTGAGCCGCGCGTGGCGATCGGGGTGGTAATAATCCGCCTCCTTTTTCGATCAGTTGCCGAAAATGGTCATAATTATTAGCAGGCAGAAGCTCCCGGAAACAGAGTATTCTTTTATTCCAAGAAGGCACACCGTCGGCAGATTCTACCCACGTTGCACATGCCCCAACCGGCTCGCCATCTTTTTCAGCCACGATAAATGAATTCTCATCAAACTCAAACCCTGCTATTTCCAAGTCGAATATTTGTATAAATAAACTTGTCAGCTCATACCGATTTAGATTCAACAACACCCCATATGCACTTCTTTCTGTACCGCTTTGGTCAGCCTCAATGATGGTTTGAGCCAAGAATGCTCTATCGGCAGGCTGCGCCCGTCGGTATACAATATTACTATTGTGGGCTGTTCGACTCATATAAACTGCGCAGTTGGTTTCGATCCAGCTTTCCATTTTGGTTCAATGGAAATGTTTGCATCAATAAGATGGTCTCGGGAAGCATATATTTTGGAAGCGCCTTCTGCAATTGAGCACGTATGGTTTCACTATCGATTTCCGTTCCCTCAACATAAAGTATCAAATGGTGAATCCCCTTCTGATCGGTCGACACAATGGCAGCAGTCTTGAGTTTCAGATGCTGCTCTGCCTGATACTCAACCTCACTCAACTCGACCCGATAGCCGTTTAGTTTTATTTGATGATCTTTTCTTCCCAGATAGAAAAGGTCCCCGTCATCGTCTTGAATGACAATGTCGCCGGTATTGTAGTAACGAATGCCTTCGAATTCAAGAAAAAGACGCGCATTCAATTCCTCAATATGAATATATCCGGGAGAGGTTTGCGCACCCCCGATCCAAAGATCTCCTTTTAGATTGGAGGAGGTAAGAATGCCTGACTCATCCCGTAATTGAGCCTTTGAATCAATCGTAGGAGAACCGATACACACAATACCATTATGACTCTTGATCTCCGAGCGAGGAATTTTGTAAACAGTACAAAAAATTGTACACTCGGTGGGCCCATAGAAATTATAAAACTGAGCATTGGGGCAACAGACTTGCCACGCCTGTGTGAGTCCAAGTGGAACCGCCTCTCCACTAAGCGCCATCACGCGAAGGTTCGGAAGCAAAATGCTGTCGAAATAGGGCCGCAGCATCGCCAACACGGATGGAACGATGATGGCGAAGTGAATTTCGTACTCCTCTAACAAACGATATATCTCTAGGTATTTAACGCGGGTAGAAGAAACGTGGTAGATCGTTCCACCATGAATGAGTGGAAGTAAAATGGATACGACTGAAAGATCGAAGGTGAACTCGAACATCTGCAAATAACGAGCCTGTTCGGGCAGCCCCAGATGCATCGAATCTACGTGACGAAGGAAGGATTGTAAATTGCCCCAATTGATCCGTACTCCTTTGGGGACCCCGGTACTACCGGAGGTAAACAGTATGTACGCAAGGTCATTTTGCGAACGCTCGATCAATGGGTAAGTAGGAGGCAAGCCCTCTATAGACAAACGAGTTGTATTCGTAGTAACCGGTTTGTCGGAGATGCCGGGAACGTCCTCTATTGTAGATAAAACAAGTTTAAGGTCGGCCATTTCCCGAATGGACTCTATCCTGCCTGATGGATAACTTGGGTGTAGGGGTACATAAGCATTTCCGGTGATCCAAACAGCCAATATTGAAGCATATGTGTCGATATGATCGGACACATAAATGCCAATCATGGAATTACGAAGCTGGTGTGCGTCGATGTGTCTTGCGATCAAAAAAACACGTTCCCGAAGCTGACTATATGAAAAATAAGTATCATCCAGACAAAGGGCAGATGACTCAGATAAAGAGGGATTGTAGAGGAAAGAAAGTATTTCTCTCACGTGTGGGTATTGTTGAAGGTTGAATTATTTCATCAAACCCGATTTTCGAATGGCGTTCATGATGGTTTTCCGCCAAGCTGCCGGTTGGGTAGAATAGCCATAATTGCTGATGGAAGTAACCCAAGCCTCGCAAGAAGGATTCCCTTTCAACTTGGCGTAATAGGGTTTTGAAGCGACCAATTTGGCAAAAGCGACATACGAGTCTTCGATAGTTGGAAATTGACGATACATCGTCTTGATTCCATGCGTTTTGAGCACGTTATTTTTCCCTACAATACCGAAATGATTGTTCAGCAGGCGCGCATTTCGGGACGTGCCAGAACCCGACTCAATGATGGCAACTCCAAGAATTACACCTGTGGGAATTCCGTATTGTCTGGAAAGTGAATCCGCAACCGGCTGATATTTTTTGACATAGGGGGATTGCGAAAAAGAAGAAGCAATCGAACAAATGCTCAATAAGAACAACAGCAAAATACGATTGAGATCGGCTTTACTGACAATTTTCATAATATGATGCTTTATCTTTCGAATACTCAACAAAAATAGCAATTAATTTATACTCGGCTGTGTAAGGTTGGCACCCGACTGATGAAATGAATCAATACTTTTGAGAGAATAGAATGTAATCACATGGAGCGATTCTCGACAAGCATAATAAAACACCCCGTTTCAACAATCACCTCATGGATCTTCCATCCGGTATTCCAGCCGGTTATCCTGGTTGCCTTTCTTCTTTTCAGTGACACGTCCACCTTGTTTTTAGGATTCCGACCCGCACAACGCTGGATGATTCTCGGACAAGCATTTACCTTATATACTTTTTTTCCGCTGGTGACAGTTGGGCTCTTGAAAGCCTTGGGATTCCTGGAATCTGTTCAACTGAAAACACAACGGGAACGTGTGATCCCGTTGATAGCCATCGGTATTTGGTACTTCTGGATCTGGTACGTATGGAAAAACCTACCAGACCATCCGATCGAGTTGGTTCGATTCGCACTGGCCACATGGACAACCTCCTGGATCGCCCTGATGATAAACGTACGCATGAAGATCAGTTTGCATACGATCGGAGCCGGGCTAATTGTCACCTTTCTTTTTCTCTGGGCACAGCAGCATTCGTATGGAGCAGGCATCTATTTACCTGTTGCCTGTATTTGGGCAGGATCCGTCGGTGTTGCTCGTTTACAGGTGTCAGATCACAGCCAGATGGAGGTAGTTGCAGGATACCTGTTAGGTGCAGCAACCATGTTGGCCATACAAGTGATTTACTAAAAATCATGCATCAGCCGAAGGGAACGTGATCGTGAATACAGTTCGGCGATTCGCAGACTGAACCGATACGGTTGCCCCATGCTCATCGGCAACATTTTTAACGATGCTGAGCCCAAGTCCCGTACCGCTTTTATGATGTTTGGTGGTAAAAAACTTCCGAAAGATCTGGCTGATTATTGATGCCGGAATCTCAGGTCCTGTATTCTCAACAGAGACAGAAACCCCTGCAGCTGTTTTCTCAGACCGTATGACAAGTTGCTTATCCGTTTCCTCATCCATGGCATCAAGAGCGTTCTTGATCAGATTCGACCAAAGCTGAAACAATTTCACTTCGTACCCCATGACAATGTGATCCGGATCCACGCTGAAATCAAGTGTCACATCTCTTCTCAGTTCGTATTGGAAAATATTGAGTACGACAGAAATATTGTCGCGCAAATGAATGAGTTGCTGAGAAGACTGAACATCCTTTTTGATGAAGGATCGCACAACACGGATCACCTTACTGGCACGATCGACGGATATACGAATGCTGTCGAGTAACGTTCGAATGGTTTGTATCTGCTGTATAAGATTCAGTACAGCGATGGGGTCGCGGGAGGTAAGAATACGGCGTAGCGAATCCGAATCTTCTTCAGCGATTCTACAACGCACCAGTTTATCGGCCATCTGCGAACGCAATTCATCCGACAATCCGCTGGCCTCCTGCAAAGAGCGTAGATACGATTCCATTCGCTGAGATTCCCCACGAAGCTGCAATCCGCCCAAATAGATATCCTTCACAATGGGCTTAGCGAGGGATAACGCCTCTGAGAGCAATTCGGGATCAGCCTGCGATACCTGCTGTCCGATCAGGGTTTCCAACGAATACGAAACACTTTCTGCACCGGCCTTTATGGAACTGAGCGGCGTATTCAGATCATGCGCAATACCGGCAGATATCTCTCCGACCGTTGCGAGTTTTTCCTGATCCACGATCATGCGGGACAAGTCAAGATTCTTCTTCGTATTCTCGAGTACCTTTTGCTCCAGTGTTTCATTCATTTTGCGAAGCTCTTCTTCGTTGCGAAGTAGGGCCTGCTGTGCCTCCTCACGGATCTGTTCTTGCTGCTTCCTAACGGTAATATCTCGAATGAAGGCACAGAAAAGACGAATACCATCCTGGTCGATGGGTACGATAGAAATATCGATCGGAAACTCAATGTCGCCCTTCCGAAGTCCGGTAATTTCAATGGTCTTGTTGAGTACCGGTCCTTCTCCGGTATTTCGGTAATGTGCCATACCGCGCTCGTGAGCCTGTTTATATTGATCAGGTATGATCAACTCCGATAAGCGTACGCCGATAGCCTCCTCTTTGGTAAACCCGAAGATATTAGTAGCAGGTTGGTTCCAGAAGCGAATGACCCCCTCCAGATCCATGATGATGATGGCATCGAGCGCCGCATCCATGGTCTGTCGCATACGAAGTTCGCTGTCACGCAAGGCGATATCGACCATTTTCCGTTCAGAAATATCAGACTCCACGGCAATGTACCCTCTCAAAATTCCACTCTCGTCACGCATGGGCACGATGTTCAGACTCAGCCAATATTCATTGCCGTACTTACCCCGGTTAAGAATTTCAACGTTCTTGATCGGTAATTCTTGTTCGAGACATTCGCGGATGTATTTTCTGGTTTCCGGGTCTGTTTTTTCAAATTGAAATATTGCCGGCGTCATACCGATGACCTCTTCTCTTGAGAAGCCCGTAAGTTTTTCAAAACTATCATTGACCCAGATGATCTTTCTGTGTGGGTCGGTGATGACTACTAGATTGGATGTGTATTTTGCAACAAGTGACAGGCGGCTTATCTCCTCTTCGATCAATTTTCGATCGGTGATATCCTGAATGATTCCTGAAAAGCTAACAACTTTGCCATGTGCATCCAATACAAAATCCGTTGTGGCCGTTACCCACCGTCGCTGTCCATCGATCGGCCGTATGATCTGCCAGTCTCTTAGAACCGGATTTCGCTCTTGTGTTTCAATCAGATTTTTAAAATAGGCAGCCATCACCTCTTGATCTTCTGGAACAATCAATTCTACCCAACCGGCAAATGTTCGGGGATAGGACGGGGTAAACCCCATGATGTCGTTGATCGAATCGGAGTGTGTCCAGTTGTCTTCCGCTACATAATATGTATAGTACCCAAACTTTGAAATTTTGTTCAGTTTTTCCAATCGCGTCAAGGCGTCATTCAGATCTTTCGTACGTAGTTGTACTTCTGATTCAAGCCCCGTTGTGAGTTGTTGATTTTTTTGACGCAGTTCGATCAGTCCTTTTCGCAGCGAATCAAAAGCATAACTCAGCTCGCCGATTTCATCTTGTTTGGTTAGGCCCGGTATAGAGATGTCATATTTCCCTTTTTCCAGTTTGTGCGCAGATTCAGTTAGGGCAAAAATGGGTCGTGTGATCTGACGGGCTATGAAAAAGAACACGATAAGTCCGACGACAAATACAAGAGGCAGAATGACATAAACGGGACGATTGAGCTCCCAAACCAACGCATCGATCTTCTCCCGAGAGGCAGCGATCAGGATGCAACCTGTAAATTCAGATGTAGTGAAATCGAATTTCTGATAAACATATTTATTCTCATCACGAACTAGCACCTGTGATTCAGGCAGTTTCGGGAAGGTGGCAAATACGGTTTCTTTTTTCGTAATCGTATCTTCTTCTAAAATGGATACGAATTCAAAGTCATTGGATGCGGAAACAAAATCAACCGTCCGCTTCAATCCTTCAAAATCATTGGCACTCAGGGAAAGCTCAACACCCAACGCAACGGTTTTGGCAAGTTCCCTCAATTCGCGCTCTTTATTTTCCCTGAATAGTCTGGCCTGCCGGTTGGGATAATTGACCGTTACAAATCCGATCAAGATCAGGAGCACCAAGGCATAAGGAAACCAGATTCGGAATGAGATCTGTTGATAAAAACGGCGCATGCGTCAGTTCTGAATAGAAATGATGGTGAGGGTGGGGGGCACCGGTGTACTGCTGGCTATGACGCCGATTGCACCAGGTGTTTTTTGAACGAACTGGATCAAATCCTGATCGGTATCAAAAAAGCTGGGCGGAGTGGATCGACCTTGAAACACCTGCAATAACCAGAATTTCTGAACAGAAGCCGGATTGGTTCCGTAGATCAATCTGGCAACCGGTTCAGCAGTATGGGCTTGGGGTGAGGGAAGCGCAATCGTAACAGAAATTTTATTAGGCCAGGTCGTGGTTTTAGCTCGAAAAATATTTCGCGCCTCCGATGTTTTTAGTTGCGTTTGTCCGGTTTTATTTCCAATGACAGTCAATTCACCCCATGCTTGTTGAGCAGATAGGTCAGCATTAAACAACATTCCTGCCAGTAGCAAGAATCCTATTGTTATATGGTGATGTAGTTTACTCATCAAAAGCCATAGGCAAATTGAACACGTAATGAGGTTCGATCGCGGTGTGCCTGCGTGGTCGGGTGGTTTCCGTCCGTAAACCGTTCGATCTGGGCCTTTATGTTTATGAACGGACTGAATTCATATTTGTAACCGATCGCAAACTTATTTGTCTGTAACTCGTATGTGTGCAGATCATTATGGGCAATGTGCATGAAATCCCAAAGTACATAGGGCACATGTTTTTCTTTCACCCGCTTACCGATGTACAGGAAGTTGGCGAAATTACTGGCGAGCCCCAGCGAATCTGTATGCGTGGCGTTATAAGTGAATTCATTCAGTGTTTCCCAGCTCTCATTAAAATTAGCGTAGGAGGCACTGATCAAATGGTAATTCAGTCGGCCTTTGTACAGCGGACCGGAATAGTGTGAACGAGGGGAGGAGTGGCCGCTGTGTACCCCTGAAATATTTTGCTCAAGCAGGTCATAATAGTAAGAGGCCCCGATGCGCATACCCTCCTTGGGCTTGAAATGAAAAGCCGCCGTCAGAGACATATCGACATTATCGTTGAAAGCATCACTGGACGAAATACCGTTTCCGATCACGATATCATAGCCGAAATTGGACTTGCCAAGATTTTGTCCCTGTAACTGTACCCCCAACGTATGAAGAGGTACCAGGTAAGAGAAAGAATTTGGACGATCGATCACAGGAAAGAACAATCGGCCATGGTGGTATACATCATTCCAGTAGTTGACCGGCGAGTGGATTTTTCCAACGATCAGATTGCGATTGTTCTTATAATTGAATTTCAGAAATCCGCGTTCGATACTCGGAAGAAAGGTTGTTCCGGATGAACCATTATAACGAACGACGAATTCGCCCAGAAAAGAGATCTTGTTATTCAATTTTGAGGAAACAAAAAAATCATGCTCCCCGATGGAAAAATAGGAATCAGCATGATCGCTATAGTCCATGGAATATTCCAGATGACCAAATCCATTGAACTGCGTGGTTGGTTTTTGTGCCCACATCAAAAAAGGCAACAACAGGTAAAACAATATGGCAAGCTTGCGCATACGATCAGGCGTTTGGGGAATTGGGAAGCAGAAAATTCCGCTCGTATTTAAGAGAAAGCACCGGCTCCAGTAATTGGAACAGATCTCCCTCTTCCCAAGGTTTAGGCAAAAAAGATTCCAGATAGTTCTCATCGGCCAGGGCATCTACATGAATGGCGTTTGCCTGTCCAGACAACATGAGGCACTTGATCTGCGGATATTTGGTCTTTACCAAACGGATCAGATCCGCACCTGACATCTTGGGCATTTGATAGTCAACGATCAGAAATAGCGTTTCAATCCCCTGCTCTTTCAACTGATCGATCCCGGGCAACACGTCCTCCGGAGCGGTGAAAAACTCACAAATAGTAACCTTCGGATCGATTATTTTCTCCAATTGAAAGCCAAGCATCTGCAGCACGATCGGATCGTCATCTGCACAAACCAAGGCATACTTGATGATTGACATGTTTCAGATTTACTAGGGAGTACCTTACGAAGATGCTGATAATTCTCAGCATATATAATACAGATATGTATTGTAGGCATTTACCCTTACTTAAAAAGAGTGTTTTTTGGTGTGCCTCGAAAGCGGTAGCTGCATACTTGTTGTAAGCCCATCATCTCCTAAGTATCACTGCTCCCCACCCCCTTAACACAAAGCGCATATAAAACTACAGACTCCTTATTCTTTTATTTATGTTCAGCTCACTCTATAGTTGTAAATCCACCCAACTGGGCCTGGCTAAACCTTCTCAACCCCCTAAACGTTCTTAGTGCGTCCGTGTTTTTCCCCGTCTTTTCGGGAAAATAAATCCAAAAATATTAGTTTTTTATTTGCTAAATACATTAGTTTTGGCTTGTCAAACATTCAGCCAACAGGCTACGACCTTTTAAAAACCACTTATGGCAAAGACAGAAAAAGCTCCCGAAACCTCCCCACAGGCGGAGAAGTTCAAGGCCCTGAAACTCACGATGGATAAGATCGAAAAAGACTACGGTAAGGGTAGTGTGATGATGATGAATGAGCGGGCCGAAATGCAACAAGAAGTTATCTCCACCGGATCGATCGGATTAGATGCCGCTTTGGGAATCGGTGGTCTTCCCCGTGGACGGGTAGTCGAGATCTATGGACCAGAATCATCCGGAAAAACCACCATCGCTACACATGTTATAGCAGAAGCCCAGAAAAAAGGCGGCATGTGTGCCATCATCGATGCCGAGCACGCGTTTGACAGCAACTATGCAAAAAAACTGGGTGTGGATGTCGATAATCTTCTGATCTCCCAACCCGACTATGGCGAACAGGCACTGGAGATCGCCGACCGCCTGATCCTTTCAGGAGCGTTGGATGTATTGGTAATCGATTCTGTAGCCGCTCTGGTTCCCAAAAGCGAACTCGAGGGTGAAATGGGAGACAGCAAGATGGGCTTACATGCCCGCCTGATGAGTCAGGCCCTTAGAAAACTGACAGCTACCATTGCAAAGACCAATACCATTTGCATTTTCATCAACCAGCTGCGCGAGAAGATCGGCGTCATGTTCGGTAATCCTGAAACCACCACCGGCGGTAATGCTCTCAAGTTCTATGCCTCCGTACGCCTCGATATCCGTCGCACCCAACAGGTAAAGGATGGTGACGAAGCGATCGGTAACCACGTAAAAGTGAAAGTGGTAAAGAATAAAGTCGCCCCTCCTTTCCGGGCCGCTGAATTCGACATCATTTTCGGAGAAGGAATCTCCAAAACAGGGGAGATCGTGGACCTGGGAACTGAACTGGAGATCATTCAGAAAAGCGGCAGCTGGTATAGTTACAACAGCGACAAACTGGGTCAGGGTCGTGATTCTGTCAAACAACTTATGCACGACAATCCTGAACTCGCCAATGAGATCGAAACCAAGATCCGCGAGAAGATCAAGGAAATGCAGAACAGCTGATAGAGCTTCTTCGTTGTATATAGATGGGTTAACAACCCCGGTCAATCGTGGCCGGGGTTATTTTTTGAGTATAACGCATATTCAATGTTTGAACATCGTATATTTGCAAAACAACCTTTTGGGCCCCAAAACGTTAAACAAACATGAAGCTTCCGTTCACTAAAAAAATCCGGGTCAGGATATTCATTTCGTTGCTTGTCCTAGGCCTGGGCATTGGAGGAGGCATCGCTTACTACCTGATCACGGAAAAATTCGAGGACACGAAACAAGTCAAAGCAGATTATTCCCTTTCCGCACTCAACATGCTGCAGGCCTTTCGGGAAAATGACTCACTGGCCAATACAACTTACCGCGACCGCATCATCGAACTCAAAGGCCGCATCAGCTCGATCGAATGGGCCGATACCAGTGCCAATATTAAGATCCAGGCACCCGACTCGGGCGATTATCTCATCTTCGATTTTCAGGCCGGTGATGCAAACAACACCCGCAGCTTGAAAGCAGGAGATAGTGTATCCATCCGAGCTTCCTGCAGCGGCAGCATATTTAGCCGGATACTGAACAGCCGTTCTGTTCAATTCAAACGAGCCACCCTTATTCAACAATTTTAAATCCCATACAATGAAACAAATCTTCTTCGCTGCAGCATTCGTTTTTGCAGCCCTTACCGCAACCGCTCAATCCAAAACAACCACATCTGCCATCGTATCCTTCGATGCAACGACTCCTTTAGATGCACTTCCTAAAGCAGAAAACAAAACAGTTGTGGGCATGATGGATACAAAGACTGGTCAGGTCGGATTCGAAGCCGCCGTAAACAACTTTGCCTTCACCAACCCCACCATCCAGCAACACTTCAATGAAGAGCGCTGGCTGAACTCCGCTAAATTCCCCCTATTCACCTTCCAGGGAAAGATCACCGATCTAAGCAAAGTAAATTTCAAGAAAGATGGTTCCTACACCGTACCGGTAGAGGGCACCATGACCATCAAAGACAAAACCAACCCACTGAGCACTACCGCCACCATCGTGGTGAGCAAAGGTTCCATCAGCAGCAGCTCCAGCTTCACGATCAAATTGTCTGACTACGGTATCGATGTAGGCACAAAAGGAAAAATCGCTAACGAAACAAAAATCACCGTAAGCAGCGACTTTAAGTAATTATAACCGACTCTACTTCAAAACCGGCTTTGGCCGGTTTTTTTATTCCCCTGCCTCAACCACCATTGAGTAAATTGCATCGTGCCTTTTCAATTACATAGTCCGTTCGAACCAGCCGGAGATCAACCCTCGGCGATTCAACAGCTGACAGAAGGCATAGAGAACGGAGAGAAATACCAAACCCTGCTCGGTGTTACCGGAAGCGGAAAAACATTCACGATCGCCAATGTTATTCAAAATATTCAGCGACCTACACTGGTACTGACTCACAACAAGACATTGGTGGCCCAACTCTATGGCGAGTTCAAACAGTTCTTTCCCGACAATGCGGTAGAATACTTTGTTTCTTATTACGATTACTACCAGCCTGAAGCCTATCTACCGGTCAGTAACATATACATAGAAAAAGACCTCAGCATAAATGAGGAGCTCGATAAACTTCGGTTACGGGCAACCACCAGCCTGCTTAGCGGACGAAGAGACATTCTCGTCGTTGCCTCCGTCAGTTGCATTTATGGAATGGGTAACCCCACCGAATACGAGAACGGCATCATCCGTATCCAAAAAGGACAAACGATCTCCCGTCAATCGTTTCTGCATGCATTGGTCAATTCATTGTATCAGCGCACCACCATCGATTTTAACCGAGGTCAATTCCGAGTAAAAGGAGATACGGTAGATATCAATCTGCCTTATGTCGACTACGGCTATCGAGTTACCTTCTTCGGAGATGAGATCGAAAGCATCGAAACACTTGAGCTCTCGAGCGGAAAGCGCATCGGAGAAATGGATAGTGCCGCCATCTTTCCGGCCAACCTGTACGTCGCACCCAAAGACATCATGCAACAAGTCATCTACGAAATACAAGATGAACTGGCTGCACAAGTCGATTACTTCAAACGCTCGAATAAAGTCATGGAGGCACAGCGACTGAGCGAACGGGTGAACTATGATCTGGAAATGATCCGGGAACTTGGCTACTGCGGGGGCATTGAGAACTACTCCCGCTTTTTCGATAGACGCCGGCCCGGCACACGCCCATTCTGCTTACTCGATTACTTTCCGAAAGATTTTCTGCTGGTCATAGATGAAAGCCATCAAACTATTCCACAGGTAAGTGGTATGTACGGTGGCGACCGCAGCAGAAAACTAAATCTGGTGGATTTTGGGTTCAGACTTCCCTCGGCGCTTGACAACAGACCCCTGAACTTCTCCGAATTTGAGTCACTTACCAAGCAGGTCGTATTCGTATCCGCCACCCCAGGCCACTATGAATTGGACAAATGCGAAGGAGTGGTCGTAGAGCAGGTGGTTCGTCCGACCGGACTACTCGATCCGCCCATTGAAGTCCGACCCACAAAAAACCAGATCGATGACCTACTCGATGAGATCGACCGACGCGTAAAAGATGGCGATCGCGTACTCATCACCACACTCACCAAACGCATGGCTGAGGAAATGGACAAATACCTCAAACGAATCGAGGTTCGATCTAAATACATTCACAGTGATGTTGACACCCTGGAGCGCGTTGAGATCCTACGCGACCTTCGTTTGGGAAAAATAGATGTGCTGGTCGGTGTGAATCTGCTGCGCGAGGGACTTGACTTACCGGAAGTATCACTGGTCGCGATACTCGACGCCGATAAAGAGGGATTTCTGCGAAATGAAAAATCATTGACACAAACCGCTGGTCGCGCAGCAAGAAATGTAAAAGGATTGGTGATCTTCTATGCAGACAAAGTCACAGAAAGCATGAGGCGAACCATGGAAGAAACCAGTCGCCGTCGAACCAAGCAGATGGAATACAACGAAAAGCACGGCATCATACCTACCACCGTTGTTAAGTCGACCCTGGATGTGCTCGCACAAACATCGGTCCTGGAGATCAAGACGTACGACCCCGCTCATCCGTATGTACAACCCGAAACTAAGAGCTTGGCTGCAGAAGATTCTATACTTTACGAGGGGTCGGTTGAAGAAATGTCGGTCGCTGAATTAGAAAAACAGGCCAGGGCATTGAAAAAGCGCATGGAGAAAGCCGCAAAAGATATGGACTTCATGGAGGCGGCAAAACTTCGAGACGACCTCATCGCGCTGCAGGACCTGATCGAAAAGAAGAAAAAATAATCCCCTTCCGGCTCCCTCATTTGTACATTTGATACATGGATAAACGCGTTTTTCTACTCGATGCATTCGCTCTGATCTTCCGTGCCTATTATGCACTTATCCGCAGCCCCCGCATCAGCTCCACCGGTAAAAATACCAACGCACAATTCGGATTCACCAACGCACTGGTCGAATTGATCAACAAACAAAAACCTTCACACCTAGCCGTTTGCTTCGACACCAAATCTCCCACAGAGCGACACACCGATTTTGCTGATTATAAAGCTAATCGCCAAGAAACTCCGGAAGACATCCTAGCGGCGGTTCCAGATATCAAAGCGATCATACGAGGATTCAATATTCCGATTATAGAAATGGACGGCTATGAAGCCGATGATATCATCGGCACCCTCAGCAAACAAGCAGAAGCCGCCGGATATAAAGTGATGATGGTGACACCTGATAAGGACTACGGACAACTGGTGTCTGACAAGATCAAAATATATAAACCCTCCTACCAAGGTAATGGAGTCGAGATACTCGGACCCGAAGAAGTCTGCGCCAAATGGAACATCAAAAACGTAGACCAGGTGATCGACATGCTGGGTATGATGGGTGATGCCGTTGACAACATCCCCGGCATTCCGGGTGTAGGAGAAAAAACAGCTGCCAAGCTATTGGCCGAATTTGAAACGCTTGAAAACGTACTGGCCAATGCCGATCAGATCAAAGGAGCCATGGGCGAAAAAGTCCGAAATGGAAAAGAGCTGGCCGTTCTCTCGAAAAAACTCGCCACCATCCTCACAAATGTTCCGGTAGCTTTTCATGAAGAGAACTTCCGACTGAAAGAATGGAATAAAGAAGCGCTGCGCAACGTATTCACCGATCTTGAATTCCGTACACTCGGAAAACGTTTGCTTGGAGAAGACATTCCATCAGCCGTCCCAACCGTGATCGAAAAAGAAATACCAAGAGGCGTTCAGACAGACCTCTTCGGAAACATCATTGAACCGGCTGTTACCGAAAAGGCCCCTGCAATAGAAGAGGTTCATCTTAGCGTTGACAGAAATATTAACAACACCCCACATGATTACCGGCTGGTTGACAGTGACGAAAAGATCAACAAACTGATCGACCTGTTGAATAAACACGATGAGATCTGTTTCGATACAGAAACAACAGATGTGGATGCGAATCGAGCGGAACTGGTTGGACTCGCATTTTCTGTTCAAACAGGCGCTGGTTGGTACGTTCCTTGTCCGAATGACATCAACGCCTGCAAGGAATTGATCCACCGATTCAAACCTTTATTTGAAAATCCGGCAAAATCATGGGTGGGACAAAACATCAAATACGACCTCCTCGTATTGAAATGGATGGGCGTTGATATACGCGGACCGATCTTCGACACGATGCTGGCACACTATGTGATCGAACCAGATGGAAAACACGGCATGGATTCGATGAGTGAAAAATACCTGGGATACGAGCCCATACACATTGAAGAACTGATCGGAAAAAAAGGTAAGAGTCAGGGTAGCATGCGTGACGTAGAGGCAGAAAAACTGAAAGAGTACGCAGGAGAAGATGCTGACATAACTCTTCAACTGAAAGAAAGGTTCCTACCCCTGCTAAAACAAAAAGAGGTAGATAACGTATTTGAAAAAGTAGAAAATCCGCTCGTAAAGGTGCTGGCCGATATGGAATACGAAGGTATCCGGGTGGATGTTGAATTCCTCAACGAATACTCCAAAGAATTGGAGCGAGATGCCAAAGCGGCAGAGGAGCGAGTCTACAAGGAGGCGGGGGTGCGATTCAATCTGGGATCTCCCAAGCAATTAGGTGAAGTGCTGTTCGATAAACTGAAGCTGGATCCTTCTGCGAAAAAAACTAAGACCGGACAATATCAAACCGGCGAGGATGTGCTGCTAAAACTGGCTGCAAAAGGACATGATATTGTTGACTCCATTCTCACCTTTCGTGAATTAACGAAACTGAAATCAACTTATGTTGACGCCCTACCAGCCCTGATCAATCCAAAAACCGGACGTGTACATACGACGTACGGACAAGCTGTGGCGGTAACAGGTCGACTGGCCAGCAACAACCCGAACCTGCAAAATATACCAGTGCGAACCGACAGAGGAAGAGAGATACGGAAAGCATTCATTCCTCGAAGTGAAGAATATGTGTTGGTATCGGCCGATTACTCCCAAATCGAACTGCGCATCGTAGCGGCGATCAGCGGCGACCCGAACATGTGTGCCGCCTTCCGATCCGGAACGGATATTCATACGGCCACCGCCGCAAAAGTGTATAATATCAAAGAAGAGGACGTTACCAAAGAAATGCGATACAAGGCGAAGAGTGTCAACTTCGGGATCATCTACGGACAGGGTGCGTTTGGGTTAGCGGACAATTTGGGTATCTCTCGAACAGAAGCAAAGGAGATAATCGATAATTATAAAAAACAATTCTCCGGTATTCAACAATACATGGACGATACCATCGCCTTTGCCAAACAACACGGATATGTTCAAACATTGATGGGTAGAAAAAGATGGCTGAAGGATATCACCTCGTCGAATTTTACCGTTCGCGGATTTGCAGAGCGAAATGCCATTAACTCTCCGATTCAAGGAACAGCAGCAGACATGATCAAACTGGCCATGCAAAAATTGCATGCAGAAATGAAAAAAGCCAACATGAAAAGTAGGATGATCCTCCAAGTACACGACGAACTCGTGTTCGATGCACACCGAGAGGAGTTAGCTGAACTCAGACCATTGATCTTATCCTGCATGCAATCTGCCCTTCCATTACCGAATGAAGTGCCGGTGATCGCAGAATGCGGAGAAGGGAAAAACTGGCTGGAAGCGCATTAACCGCCAATATCTATTGGTTACTACGTTCCCGGAACTGCCCACCACCACCAGGACCACCCATTCCGCGAGGACGCATAGAGGGCTGTATCTTTTCTTTCCAGATACCGAACTCCTCTTTAGAAAGCACCGATCCGATGATCTCATCTTGCGCATCTGAGAACTTTTTCATTTCGGCCATCATCGTCTCCCGATCCGGTCGAGTGTCGCTACTCATAATCTCTTGTCTTTTTGCATCCTGTGCACGGTATAAAACCTTAAGAGCCGTATCGACCATGGAAAGTCTGGCGGCATCCAGCTTGAATGCACTGTCCAATTTCTCTGTGATTCGTTTAACACGCTCCTCAACGGTTGCGCGTTGAGCAAATCCGAAACCTTGTGCTTGGATCAAACCATGACAGGTAATGGTAAGTATGGTGATCAGGAGTAAAATCCGCTTCATAGGGTTGTTTTTATATTAGACGAATTTCAGGATTTTTTCCATTCGGTCTCGTTAAAATTAGAGGCGCTCTCACAAATCGGGGGTATCTTGCCACGCTAAATAACCTTAAATGGAATATTATAAACTAGTGGCGGTATCCGGACTGCCCGGATTGTTTGAATTACTGACCACTAAATCTGATGGTGCCATTGTACGCGGACTGGATGACGGACAAACCCGTTTTGCAGCAAACCGCAGTCACCAATTCTCACACCTGGAAAGCATCGAGGTGTTCACGCAAGCAGATAATGCTAACCTCATTGAGGTGTTCAAGGCTATGAAAGAGGCGGGAACCCCCTTGCCGAATGAAAAAGACGCTAATGCTATCAAAAAGTATTTTGAAAAAGTTTATCCGGCGTTTGATTTCGATCGAGTCTATGGAAGCGACATGAAAAAGATGGTGAAATGGTTTGCGGTACTTCAGAAACACGAGGTTGAACTAAAACTCAGTGAGCCCGAAAACACGGATACCAACGAATAAGATGTCGACTTCATTCATCAAAAAAACGCCCAGGAACTATTTACCAGAGTCCTTCACCGTTGACTCTTGGGAAACCTTGGCGCCCTATTTTGAGGAACTTGAATCCCGACCACTTTCCACAGTGCTAGAACTGGAAAAGTGGCTGAAAGATGCCAGCGAGCTGGAAGCGGTGATCAGCGAGGAAGCCAGCTGGCGACAGATCAGAATGACTTGCGATACGGAAGATCCTGCACTGACATCATCCTTTGAATTCTTCATGAAGAAGATTCAACCTATGATACAGCCGGTTGCCGATCGCCTCAACCGGAAACTGATCGATAGTCCAATCACACAGCAGCTCGACACAAACAAGTACTTCACTTATCTGCGTAACATCCGAAAAAACATCGAGCTCTTTCACGAATCGAATGTTCCCATACAGTCAGAGCTGAACGTGGCCCAACAGGAGTATGGAATAATCGCAGGAAAAATGAGCATCGAGGTCAACGGACAAGAATACACACTTCAACAAGCCTCAAAATTTTTAGAGGACCCGGATCAGTCACTGCGGGAGTCGGTATATCATAAGATCGCTGCACGTCGCGCTCAAGACCGCGACAAACTTGAAACACTTTTCGAGCTGTTACTCGACAAAAGACAACAACTAGCGATCAATGCCGGATTTACGGATTACCGTGCCTATCGGTTCGCCGAACTCGGTCGGTTTGATTATACACCCAAGGACTGTGAACTTTTTCACGAGGCGGTACGCGAACAAGTAATGCCCCTCGTGAATGAGTTGCTCGAGGCCAAAAGAAAAGAGTTGGGTGTTGATCGCCTCAGACCCTGGGACCTGGAAGCTGAACCGATCGGTACTAAGCCGCTCCGACCCTTTGAAAAAGGAAACGAATTGATCGATAAAACGATTCGTTGCCTAGAGAAACTAGACCCATACTTCAGCAATTGCATATCCACCATGCTGGAGATGGGACGTTTAGATGTAGAAAGCCGAAAAGGCAAAGCACCCGGCGGATATAATTGTCCGCTCGCTGAAACCGGTGCACCATTCATATTCATGAATGCGGCCGGCACCTTAGATGATATTACCACTATGGTGCATGAGAGTGGGCACGCGGTGCATTCATTTCTTAGCCACCCGCTCGAACTCAATGGATTCAAAGAATACCCGACGGAGATGGCTGAAGTTGCCAGTATGAGCATGGAGTTCTTTACAATGGATCACTGGGATAACTTTTTCTCCGATGCTGCAGAATTGAAAAGAGCAAAGCAACAACAACTCGAACGCGTCATCATTTTGTTTCCTTGGATCGCTACCATCGATGCCTTTCAGCATTGGCTTTACCTGAATCCCGGACACAGTCGGTCAGATCGGGAAACAGCCTGGGTACGAATCTTGCGCGACTACACATCCCCCGTTCTCGACATCAGCGGAACAGAAACATATCGATCTTTCCTCTGGCAGCGTCAGTTGCATTTGTTTGAAGTGCCATTTTATTACATTGAATACGGTATTGCACAACTCGGTGCGATCGGCATGTGGCAACAGTATCAAAAAAATCCGAAAGAAGCACTTGATCATTATAGAACCGCGCTGCAAGCTGGAGGTACCCGAACCTTACCGGAATTGTTTAAGTTGGCTGGACTAAAATTCGATCTGTCACCCGATCACATCGGCAACTTGATGCGTTTTGTAAAAGCTGAACTCGAGAAGATCAGTCACTGACAAGCCTGACAAACCCCCGACACCACCATCTCCACTTGATTGACGGTATAACCTTTCGGCAATTTGACCGATGGCGTCGCTACCTCATCTAAACAATAGGTGTTGTCACAAGTCTTGCAAACGAAATGAATATGATGATCGTGATGATGACCGGACGCACAATCATCTTTGCAGAGCGCATATCGAATGCTGTTATCCTTGCTGGGAATCGAATGGATCAATCCTTTATCAACAAAAGCTTGTAGGGTACGATAGATGGTTACCCGATCGTATCGGTCTCCCAGCTTCTTCTCGATGTCGGAATGAGCTAATGCCCCCTTACGGCTGATAAATAATAGTAAGATATCCGTACGCCCATCCGTCACACTGAGCGAATGTGCCTTGAGTAATGTAATGGCTTCCTGTTGCCGGGCAGATGACATCTTATTATTTTTTCAACGGTGGTTCTTTCAAGAAATTACGAGCAGCATCGATCAGTTCATTCACCTCGGATTGCTTCAATCCGTCTATCACTTTTCGAACATCTCCGTTCTGATCCACCAATGCCCAAAACTGCGTGTGGAGAAAATCATCATCTATATTGGCCGGATTATTCGCCGGATCGTCAATCGTATAACTCACCCGGGCAGCCGTATACAAGCTGTCTTTTCTGCCTGTCACAAATACCCATTTGCGTGTGTCTACTTTCATCGAATCGCTGTACTTCTTCAATTGTGGAACGGAATCGGTTTCCGGATCGCACGTATGCGAAATGATCTTGAAGTTCGGCTCGTCTTTGAATGCTTCATAGACTGTGCGCATATTGTTATTCATACGCGGACAAATACCCTTACAGGTGGTAAAGAAGAACTCTGACACGTATACTTTTCCCAGAAAATCTTGCTCCGTGACCAAGCGACCATCCTGGTCGGTGAACCGGAAGGGACGAACATAACTGACCGGGGTCACCTTGGGGGTTGAATAGCCGGGAATCAATTGCGTCAGCAAAAAATAAAACAACCCGATGAGTACACTGAAAAAACCCAGGTATATCCAGCCTTTTTTTGTCATGGTATTACAAAGGTACAAAAGCGCGCGACGATGTTTTGCAACCATGTTGCTTTTCTGTACTTTCGTAAGGTGTTCGGTAAAATCAATTGGGATGCCTGGGGAATCGGCGCTTCACTGGCCTGCGCCATCCATTGTGCCTTACTGCCAATTTTTTTCACCTCCCTGCCCCTTTTTGGCATCAACATCATCCACAACATCTGGTTTGAGGCTGGGATGATCGCCCTTTCTGTCGGAATCGGAACCTATTCGCTCTGGCATGGCTACCGAAAACATCACCACAGCCTTCAACCCTTGATCCTGTTTTACATTGGGTCGGCTTTTTTGGTGACCAAACAGTTTTTCATCAGCTACGAGCCCTGGCTGCTAGCACCCGCCGTTCTCCTCATCGTAATCGCTCATGTGCGGAACTATCGCTCCTGTCGGATACACGACCATGCGCATGCGGAAGATTGTGACCACTAGGGTTGAAGGTTTTAACCATATCAATATGAAATACCGTTTTGTGATCATTTGTCTGTTGATGGCGATCTCTTTCCATGCCGAATCACAAGAGACCGAAATACGCGCACTATTACAAAAACAAACCGAATCCTGGAACCGAGGTGATATAGAAGGATTCATGGAAGGATACTGGAAAAACGATTCGCTGATGTTCATCGGAAAATCGGGGATCACATACGGCTGGCAGCAAACACTGAATAATTACAAAAAAGGTTATCCCGATAAAACAGCGATGGGAGAACTGAAATTCACGCTGATCGAGATCAAACGTTTATCATCAAAATATTATTCCATTGTAGGAAAATGGCACCTGAAAAGAACCATCGGCGATATCGGCGGACACTATACCTTGCTGATGAAAAAGATCAACGGAGAGTGGGTGATAATTTCAGACCACAGCAGCTAGTCTAAACTACCTCAACTGTCTCAACTTACTGAGATAGCGTATCAAAGCAGCTAACGCGATCGCCACAACGGCATAATAGATCAGACAAATCCACAAAGGAAATCGTTCCGGAAAAGCCAGTCCGAAATAGAATCCGAATGTCGCCGATGCGATCATCCAGATCAACGTCCACGCGATCGCATTGATGATGCGGACAAAAAAGCGACTTATTTCCGGATCCCAGCCTTGTTCCATACTGATGTGTTATTGGTCATAACAGCGTACCTATGGAATTGTTCTTTTAATTCTAAGCGCGTCGAACGACTCCCTTGAGCCATGGAACACATTGAAATCAACTGGGGCGGCAATTCCATTTATCCGGCCTCTGTCGTTGTGTTGCCAGAACTTCCATCCACTAAGGACCCGTGGCTCACAAGGCTGATAGTAATGGGCGACCCACAGTGGGTATTTAGAGAAGTGAGCAAACAGGTATTTGTTATAAAAGTCAGCACCGGCATATATGACGGGTTTCACTTTATAATGTTGCTCAACACGATCGATCCATTTTCTAACCCCTTCTACCAATTGGGCAGGTGATCCATTATCCAATTCTTCCACGTCTAGAACGGGAGGAAGGTCCCCAGGCCTCAGATCTACCTGACGAATGAAATGGTCCGCCTGTTTTTTTCCGTCTAGGCTTGGCTTAAAGTAATGATAGGCGCCCCTTACCATACGGGTGCGTTCCATACTCTGCCAATTACGCTTGAAAAGCGGATCTGTATAGGTGACACCCTCCGTTGCTTTTACAAAACCGAAATCCATACGGACCGAGCGAATTTTCATTTCGGCAACAGCGTTCCAGTCTATATTTTTTTGATACCGAGACACATCTATACCATGGATTAAGTATCCAGTTGGTAAGGAGATACCAAATGCCGGGTATCGGACCTTCCGCTGACACCAACTGAATCGAGATTGATAATAGAGCCACCCGAGGCTTAACAACAAGATCAAAACGGCCATTGTCCAAAGGAAAAACCGCCGTTTTCGTGTTTTTTTAGAGGCTGGCATGAACGATTAGTTATCTAGGTAACGATCCGCAGCTTGGCATATTGCAACATGATCTTTTTTTCTCCATTATGCTCGAACTGAACCGTAGCAATGGGATTATGTGCAGAACCCTCCAACTTCATGACCTCCCCAAATCCGAACTTTTGGTGCTCGACGCGTTGGCCAACTTGCAAATCAGAGGTGTCGCTCGCTTGAAAATCAGCCGAAGGGGTATGTGTCACCACCTTTGGTGCTACCGGTTTTGTCGGTTTCCAGCTGGAAGTGTCGGGGCTTGATTTTTCTTGATAATAGGACCTTGCTTGTGTTTGCGCGGGACCAGATCCCCCATCGTCTGAAGATTTCCAACCACGCATGCGTTGATTCGCAGCAGCACCCCCCCAGCGAGTACCGGGCGCAGCTGAATGTCCGACCGAAGAACGTTCCACCCGATCCGTTGGCAACTCATCCAAAAAACGACTCGGTTCATTATGCACCAATTGTCCGAAGCGATAACGGGTGTTGGCATAACTGATCCACAAACGCTCTTTGGCACGAGTGATCACTACATAAAACAATCTTCGCTCTTCCTCCAATTCCTCTCGCGTATTGATCGCCATGGCGTTCGGAAACAACAACTCCTCCAACCCAACGGCAAAAACACCGCGAAACTCCAACCCTTTCGCTGCGTGAATAGTCATCATCTTGATGGTATCAGCATTTTCATCCGCCGCATCAGCATCCGTCAGCAGAGTGATCTGTTGCAGGTAAGCACCCAGGGTTTTGTCAACCAACTCGCCGTCCTCATTATCCGGACTCTCCGTCCACTCTTTGATCGAATTCAACAATTCCTGGATATTCTCATATCGCTGAACGCCTTCCGTACTCTTGTCATTAAAAAGCTCCTTGACCAAGTTGGTCTGCTTACCCACATGAAAAGCCAGATCATATGCATTGTTGTTTGCCAACATACTCTGAAAACTTCGGATCATCGTCACAAAATCTTCCAGTGCTGTTAGCGTACCCGCGCGAAACCCATGATCACGTGCCTGTAACAAAACCTCCCAAACAGACGTATTCGTACTGTTCGAAACCAGGATCAGCTTATCAAGCGTGGTCTTTCCAATTCCGCGTACCGGGTAATTAATAATCCGCTTCAGCGCCTCCTCATCCTTAGGGTTGACCGTCAACCTCAGATACGCGACCAAGTCTTTCACCTCTTTTCGCTGATAGAAGCTAATGCCTCCATAGATCGTATAAGGCAATCCCATTCGACGAAGCGCTTCCTCAAAAGCCCGGCTTTGCGCATTGGTTCGATATAGAATCGCAAAATCCTTATTCTGAAAATGTTGACGGAGCTTGAATTCCTGTATCGTATCAGCTATGAATTTTCCTTCGTCATTATCAGTCATCGTACGCACCAAGCGGATCATGTCGCCAGGTGGATTATCCGTAAACAACGACTTCTCGATCTGCCCCTTATTCTGTCGGATCACTTCGTTGGCTACATCCAGAATGTTTCGAGCGCTTCGGTAATTCTGCTCCAGCTTCACCACCTTGACCTGATCATAATCCTTCTGAAACTGAAGAATATTCTGAATCGTTGCCCCACGGAAACTATAGATGCTCTGTGCATCATCACCAACGACGCAAACATTCTCGTGCATGGCGCCGAGCAGTTTGATGATCTCGTATTGAGCAGGGTTTGTATCCTGATACTCATCGATCAGGATATATTTGAATTTGTGTTGATAGCGCGATAAACATTCCGGAACGGTTCTCAACAATTCATAGAACTTCAACAACAGATCATCGAAATCCATAGCCCCGTTCTTGAAGCAGCGCTTCGAATAGCGCTCGAAGATCTCGCCGATCATGGGACGGTTGGCACGAAGATCTTCTTGCTGTAAGCCATAATCGTTTCGATATTCATCCGGACCGATCAACGCGTTCTTGGCGGAAGAAATACGATTATAAACAGTTGAAGGTTTGTATTGCTTGTCGTCCAAATTCAATTCCTGCAACACTGTTTTGATGACACTCTTCGCATCATCCGTATCATAGATCGTGAAATGTTTAGGATATCCGATTCGATCCGCTTCAAAACGTAGGATCCGGGCAAAAACGGAGTGAAACGTACCGATGTATAAATTTCTTGCCTCCCCACTGCCAAGAATGTGCTCGACACGCTCTTTCATTTCACGAGCCGCCTTATTGGTGAAGGTTAGGGCAAGAATATTGAAAGCATCCACTTGATGTTCTGCCATCAGGTGTATGATGCGCGTAGTGAGAACACGCGTTTTTCCACTTCCGGCACCTGCCACGATCATGATAGGTCCGTCTTTGTGCAACACCGCTTCCCGCTGGCGCTCATTCAATCCGTTCAAGTATGCAGACATAGCTCGCAAGTTACTGTGAAAAGGGGCCGAGGGGTGAAATGTGGATTAATTTGATCGGGCAAAGATCAGGCACGCTTGCTGGCCAGAAACTTATCATGAACAACGGCAGCCATCGGTCTGCCCTGCACCTTACTCTCCAACCACGAAATGATGTCCAGGTAGGCAAAGGCCCGCGTTTGAAAACGGTCGCGTTCGAGGTGTTTGATCTCCTCAAGGAACTTTTCCAATTCCGGTTTGAGTTGTCGCGGCGAAAGCGGAAGCGACTTGCGCAGAAAGCGAAACATAGCCTCTTCGATCGCCGTCAGATTTTTCATTTTAGCCAGGAAGCGATAGGTTGATTTTGTCAATGATTCCATCAATGAATCATTACCCAATTCATAGTGGGCCAGCAAATGCAAAAGTCTTGCGTAACACTGCAGGTCATAACGCAGATTGGTTGGCGAGTCAATGATCTTTCTCAAATAGTCGATGCTGCGCGCAGGATCACCGCTGCCAAAACAAAGCATCGCAAACTTATAATCCAACACCAATGACCGATGTGAATCGATGAACAACTCGATCGAATTCAGCTCAGCCTCAATAGCCGGAATTTGTTTCACCCCTGCTGCAAAGCTGCCATCCATGAAATGTCCATTGATTCGTGCCGTGCAGAGATAAATAAAACACTGTACGCGAAAATTATCGTTCGCCTGAATCCGCTCTGTTTTCGATAAGTCCTCCAATTGTTGCAGTGTTTTTCGGAAGGCCCGATGATGGCGTAGGTCGAACTGGGCATTCAATAACGTATGGAGTCCTTTTATATAATGTCCTGTTTCGATGCGAATGCGGGTGGGGTCCTGTTCAAACAGTTCCACCCATTTTTGAGCATACCGATAATACTGTATAAAATCCTGCCGAATGAAGGCATACCAGCTAAGACTTTGATAGAGATATAGGCGTTCATAGAAGCCGTCGTACTTCCAGGCATCTGCGGGTAGATGCTCTTGCAAAAATACGCGCACGGCCGCTTCATCCGATTGATCACGGGCATGTCCGTGCTGAACGAACCAGCTGAATAATTTAAGTGCCAGATTGGACAATTGAGAAACACGATGGATCTGCTCTGTTACTTCGGTAGACTCCCGTGCAATCTCATCCGCCCGAAACTCGACCTGGCGGGTGATGTGCAATCCCTCAATGCGCTTTTCCAAGGATAATAACTGCGGTAGCACATTTATCTTATCGTAGGTCCTGGCCAATTCTTTGGCCCGATCAATCATCCGAAGACTGGGTAGAAATAATCCCTTTTTATAGAGTATGTGTGCGTAATCGAAGAGCTCATTGATCTCCAGATCGATACTGTCGGTTCGCTTCAATAAACGCAGACTTGCCAGGATCTCTCGATACAAATGCGTCTTGAGGTTGGTCAGTTGTGATTTTGTGACTCCGGGCATCCTCCTGAGCAACGATTCTTCATTGTATGACGGCAGTTTGTCGATCAGATCGAATAATCGAACCACCTTCAATTCGCCGGTACGAGCCGAGGAGCGGTTTATATAGAGCTTGAAATGCCGCTTCTCCGCTTTTTCCAGCGATTTGATCAATAAGAACAAGGCTTCAACAGGGCGGTTGGACATCATTGATGGTTTTCGTTGAAACCCCTGATGGGTAGGCGTTTCAACTATTTAAACAGCGGGTTGCCATCCTTGTTCGAAAAGAAACTTGGCTTGGGGCCGCGTTTTGGCATCGCTAGTTTTGTTTCGTGATGCAAGGGTAGAGGAGTTAACAACTGAACGCATTTACCTCTTTTTCATATGGCAAGCAATCGTTAGAGCCTTTCCGTTTCTACGGAAAGGCCTTTTTGTTTTACAAATGTACCCACCGAATGCGGCCTGATGTCTCAAAGAAAAAAATTTAATACAACTTGTTAGACATCCCAACGAGTGTTCGTTCCCGCATGATTGATTTACCTTTGATCAAAGCTTGCATATGGGCATTCGGATATTCATCACCGGAGGTACGTTCGATAAGGAATACAATGAGCTAACCGGACAGCTTTATTTCAAGGACACGCACCTTCACGACCTGCTGGAAATGGGGCGTGCACGCTTAGATCTGGAAATACGGACACTGATGATGGTCGATAGCCTGGAAATGACCGATGGGGACCGTGAACTGATCGCACACCAATGTAAAACCTGCGAAGAACAGCAGATCGTGATCACACACGGCACCGATACCATGGCTGATACGGCTGAATATTTAAAAAACCAGGTCGAAGGGAAAACGATCGTACTCACCGGCGCCATGATCCCGATCAAATTCGGCAGTTCGGATGGGCTATTCAACCTGAGCTCAGCACTGGCCTTTGCCCAAACACTTCCTCCGGGCGTTTATGTAGCGATGAATGGTCGTTACTTCCATGCAGGGAACGTGCGAAAAAACAAAGAGTCCGGGGCTTTTGAAGAAAAGAACCCCAGCACATAAAAGCAAAAGGCCAGGCAACCACGGGGATGGAAAATTCCCGATGATCTCCTGGCCTTCTCGTCTATTGGTCTCTTCTGCTCGACTTATTTCGGTGTCTCCAACAACTTGAAGAATTGATCCAACTGAGGCAACACTACGATACGAGTGCGGCGATTGGCGGCTTTACCTTCTTTAGTGCCATTGTCTGCAACGGGACTGTACTCACCTCGTCCGGCAGCAACCATTTTGGCCGGATCCAAACCATATTGTTTTTGCAGCAGACGCACAACGGTTGTGGCGCGTTTCACACTTAAGTCCCAGTTATCGCTGATCGGACCGCTTCCATTGAATGCAATATTATCGGTATGGCCTTCAACCATGAATTCCAGGTCGGGCTGATTCTTCAAAACAGTAGCCACTTTACCGAGCACGCCTTTCGCTTTCTCGTTGATGTCATAACTACCGGTAGTGAACAACAATTTATCTGAGATATCGATGTATACGACACCCTTATCAATCTTGATATTGATATCCTGATCATCCAGATTTCCAATGGCCCCTTTCAAATTCATAACCAACGCCATGTTCATGGAGTCTTTTTTCGCCATTTGCTGCTGCAGGGTCTGGATATAGGCATCTTTCGCGCCCATGTTATCCATGGATTTGCGAATGCTCTCCGCCTGTTGGCTGGAGATCACCGACATCGTCTCCAGTTGCTTGATCGCCTGGTTGTTGTTCTGCTTGAGGAATTCAACCTGGTCGCCCAGCTCTGTGATCTTAGTAGCCATTAATGCCTTCTCACGCTCACAAGCTTCTTTTTGACGGGCAAGGGTTGCCTTCTCCGTGGCGCACTCGTTCATGTCGCCCTCGAGGGTCTTGTACTTGCTTTCCAGTTGCTGAAAGTCGGCTTGAGCGGATTTGAATTTCTTGCTGCTGACACAGGAACCTAAAGAAAGGAGGGTCAGCGTCGAAAACAGAAACAATCGGGTCTGCATAGTAAGTGGTTTTATTTTTAGATCGCCATTGGTGGAATTTTCACACCAAGGACCCAAAATCAGGGCAAATATAACCCCGACAAAACAGATAGGGCCTTTTTATCGCTACCTTGCAAATGAATTTTAACACTATGGGCAAAGACCAGGTATTTCGCACAGAGATCGAGAAAGCCAGTGACTTCAAATTCGGAGCCAACGTGGCCAAAGTATTTGACGATATGGTCAGCCGATCCGTTCCCTTCTACGGAGAGATCCAGCGAATGGTGGCCGAGCTGGCCGCTGATCACACCCAGCCCGGAACCGACGTATATGACCTGGGTTGCTCCACCGGCACCACGCTCATCGGTATGAATACGCTGGTAGATCCGAATATCCGCTTCATCGGCATCGACGACTCGCAGGAAATGCTGGATAAGTGCAAGTCAAAGCTCATGGAAATAGGCTTCTCCCGAAACTACGATCTCCGGTGTGCCGATCTGGGAAAGGGTGTAGAGGTGAGCAACGCTTCCGTAGTGGTGCTGTGCCTGACTCTTCAATTCGTACGCCCCATTTACCGAGAAAAATTGCTGCGCGACATCTATCAGGGACTGGTTCCGGGTGGAGCATTGATCCTCGTAGAAAAGATACTGGCCGAAGACAGTAGATACAATCGGGATTTCATAGAATACTACTACGACTATAAGCGCCGAAATGATTATAGTGAAATGGAGATCTCGCAAAAAAGAGAAGCACTGGAGAATGTGCTCGTTCCTTATAAACTAAGCGAAAACATCGCTCTGCTACGCGATCATGGATTCGCCCATTGCGAAGTGTTTTTCAAGTGGTACAATTTTGCCGGACTGATCGCTGTAAAAAAATGATCCCCATGGTCGCAATCGGTAATTTCTTTTTCAGACACAGAAACTGGCTGTTCATCGTTTTTTATGCGGCCCTTTTTCTTCCCTCTCCGACTCTTTTTCCAGCTACGGTAGACCTGTGGTCAATCGGTATCGGACTGACCGTAACGATTGTCGGACAACTCGTACGCGGACTTACCATCGGCCTCGCCTATATCGTACGCGGCGGTAAAGAAGGCAAACCCTATGCTGAAGGCTTGGTGACCGAAGGGATCTTTCGTCATTGCCGCAACCCCCTCTATGTTGGTAATATTTTGATGCTACTCGGCGTAGGCATTCTGGCCAACTCGCTTTACTACGTTGCGATCATGATCCCCCTGTTTCTTTTCATCTATCAGGCGATCGTACTGGCAGAGGAAGATTTTCTTCGCAATAAATTCGGTAGCGGATTCGATGCCTATTGTAAAGACGTAAATCGTTGGTGGCCAAAGATCAGCGGACTTTCCTCCACACTGAGCAGCATGAGCTTCAACTGGAAACGATGGATCCTGAAAGAGCACACCACTCAATTCATCTGGCTCATCGGAATTGCCTTGCTGCTGCTGATCAATCACCCGAATCTCACCGGAAACAACCCAGAATGCAGAAATACCTGGCTGATCGGGTCATTGTCGGGACTCACGGCCGTTTATGTGTTGATCCGCTTTCTTAAAAAAACCGGACGTTTTTCCGCTGAATAACCCCTTTCCCTGCCCTTACCCATTAAACCTTCTACCTTCTACTTTCTACCAATAGTATTCCTGTCCCCCTAAACTTCGGGCACAGTTTCTGCGTTATTTTTGCATCCAATAGAATTATTATGATCAAGACCGGTAACCCCATCATCAGCATCTATACGGAAATGACCCCCAACCCGGAGACGATGAAGTTTGTCGCTAACAAACTCCTCTATCCCGGCAAGAGTGCTGATTTTCCTGATGTGGAATCTGCCACACCCTCCCCGCTAGCAACTGAACTGTTCGGATTCCCGTTCATCAAGGCTGTTTTCATCGCCAGTAATTTTGTGACGCTTACCAAAACTGCGGACGCCGACTGGAATGATGTGATTCCTTCCATCCGTGAATTCCTGAAAGATTATCTGGAAGAAGGTAAAGCTGTCATCAACGAAGAGGAAATGGCGCAACGTCGGACGCAACAAAGCGGTAATGAGGTATCCGCTGATGACGATGATGTCGTAAAACGTATTAAAGAACTGCTCGATAATTACGTTCGTCCCGCTGTTGAAATGGACGGAGGCGCTATTCAGTTCAAAAGTTATTCTGAAGGAACGGTCAGCCTGGCCATGCAGGGAAGCTGCAGCGGTTGTCCTTCTTCCATGATCACTTTGAAAGCCGGCATTGAAGGCATGATGAAAAGAATGATCCCCGAAGTAAAGGAAGTAGTCGCCGAGTCTGAATAATAGAAAATTACCTGATACAAAAAGCCCCGATCTTCTCGGGGCTTTTTAATGTCGACTATCGATGGTTCAAAAAAATCAACTATTTGAGTCCAAATTTGTTATCGTGGCATGGTCCAAGTATTAAAAGAGAAAATCGATCCGATCCGGCAGGAAATAGTACAACACCCTCTTTATGAGTCCCTTAGTTCTCTTTCCGACCTTCGGCGATTCGCCGAGGTGCACGTATTTGCCGTGTGGGATTTCATGAGTTTATTAAAAAGCCTGCAGCGAAACCTGACCTGTATCGACAACCCCTGGGTTCCGGTGGGCTCAGCCAATAGCCGGTATTTGATCAACGAGATCGTTACCGGTGAGGAAAGTGACATCGATCCGCGAGGAAACCGGATCAGTCATTTTGAATTGTACCTGCGTGCCATGAATGAATTGGGTGCGGATAGCGGTCCGATTCGGGCGCTGATCGGTCAGTGCCAAGCGGGCACATCGATAACAGATGCATTAAATAAAACCGACCTGCCTGATGGAGTTCGTGATTTCTGCTCTTTTACTTTTTCGTTGATCCAAAACGCGCCTGTTCACGTACAAGCCGCGGTATTCACATTCGGACGGGAGGACCTGATTCCGGACATGTTCCATGAACTGGTTACACGTTTATCCGAACGTTATCCTGAGGAAACAAACACTTTCCGATATTACTTGGAACGACATATTGAAGTTGACGGCGATCACCATAGCCAATTAGCGCTTGAAATGGTTCAGGAGCTTTGCGGAGATGATCCTAAAAAATGGGAGGAAGCGGCAATTGCCTGCGAGCAGGCACTTCGGTTGAGAAAGGGGCTTTGGGATGTTGTGGTTTCATCTCCGGAAGTTGCATAAATAAAAAATCTCCCGGTTTCCCGGGAGATCTCCGTACAAACAGGATGCGTTAGAGCCTGAAACCCACACCACCGGTCAGGTTCAAAACGGACATGCGCTGCTTGATCTTTTCTGTGAAGGAATTGTCATAGGATGTAACAGTAAAGTCAGGATACAAATAAGTAAAATCCATGTTTGCAAAAATGAACAACCGAGAGTCATTCATTTTGACACGGATGTTCGCCCCACCCTGCATTACAGGGGTAGTGCTCCAATCTTCCTTCAATAAAGCAGTACCCTGGTATTTGATCCGAGGCGTGTTGGCTGTTGCAACTCCAGCCATCGCTCGCAGATCCAAACAAACCTGATCGTCCAGATCGATCGTAAGGGTCGGACCAACAGTCAGTCCATAAAACTGCCAATGATCCAAACTAACGTTGATCGTTCCACCATTGTCGGGTATGGCCACAGACTTAGCCGCATTGAAGAAATTGTAAAAGACGCCTGCCCCGAGACCCAGGTTTTTACCGAGCTTGTATCCATACTGTAACCCTACGTTCACACCGGTCTTAGCAAAGCCCGCCTCCTCATTGTCGAGGTTATTGCTTCCAAAATCTCCGGCCGGAAAGCCGGCACCCACATGCAATGCCAGATACTGATATTTTTCTGGGGTGGTTTCTTTGTTCTCTTGAGCTCCAACCAATAGCGGTAAAAAGATCAACAGCCATGCGTAAAATTGTTTTTTCATGAGTTTATGTTTTGATGATCAATGAACCGCAAACTACAGGCGGCCCCGATGGCTATCAATGATGGCATACATTCCGTCAGATGATGGGCATCAGCTACGGACAATTACCTTTGTTATCACATGTGGCAGCACATCTATAATCAACTGATCGAAGGGTTTCAAGCAACGAAACCCATTGAGCTCATTGCTGCACTGGCCGGAATCATCAGCGTATGGTTCAGTAAGAAAGAATCGGTATGGGTGTATCCGGTGGGACTGATCAACACCTTATTCTATGTATGGATCAGCCTCGACGCACACCTGGCAGGAGAAGCTACCGTCAACTTATATTATACCGCTATGAGTATTTACGGGTGGTATCAATGGACAAGACGGGATACACAAAAGCAATTTATTTTACAAGTAAGTCATAGCAGCAACACCGAACGCCGACAACAGATCGCATTCTTCGCCGGATGCTTCGTGGCACTGTTCATTTCCATACAATTTCTGAAAAATTGGTTCTTTGAAGGTGCTATCCCCTGGGCCGATTCACTGGCTGCGGCAACTGCATTCACCGGCATGTGGCTAATGACCCGGAAAAAAGTAGAGAGCTGGTACTGGTGGATCGCCACGAACGCCTGCTCGATTCCGCTTTACTTTGTAAAAGGCCTCGTGGTGACTAGTTTATATTATCTGATCCTTTTCTTTCTAGCCATCGCCGGCTTGGCCGATTGGAAAAAACGCGCAACCTCATGATCCGAAAGATTGTCATCATTGGTCCGGAGAGTACAGGCAAATCAACGCTCTGCGAACAACTCGCACAGCATTACGAAACCCGCTGGTGCCCGGAATATGCACGGGCTTGGCTGCTCCAAAATGGAACGAACTATACCTACGAAGACCTGCTGACTATTGCAGAGGGTCAGCTGAACCTGGAAGACGAATACTGCGACAAGCTCGAAAACGAATCACTTCCCCTATTAGAAAATGGAGGCAACATCCCCCTTTTCATCGACACGGATATGTACGTCATGAAAGTTTGGTGCGAATTCGTATTTGGTAAATGTCACCGCTTCGTACTCGATAACATTCTCAAGAGAAAATACGACTTGTACTTATTGTGCAACGTCGACCTGCCATGGACAAAAGACGAACTCCGCGAATACCCTGACCTAGATACACGAAAGACCCTGTTCCGTATGTACAAAGATCTGCTGGTGAATCAATCCACCCCCTGGGCGTTGGTCAGCGGATCGGGAGAAGAAAGACTTCAATGCGCCATAAAAGCCATTGACAATATCATTTCCCATCCTACACCACATTGAAGAACATGAATACACCTTCTGTCCGATCCTTTCAACCACTGTTCTACCTGCTGTGGCTACTCGTAGCATTGATACAAGCTGCCAATACTGAACTGCTCGATGATGAAGCCTATTACTGGGTATTCAGCCAACACCTCGACTGGGGATACTTCGATCATCCACCGATGACCGCGCTACTCATTCGCGCAGGATACTGGATTTTTCCGAATGAATTAGGCGTACGACTGCTATGCGTTTTTTTATCAACCGGAACCATCTGGCTACTAGAGAAAATGACCCTTCGTCAACATCCCCGACTTTTTTATTCGATCGCATTATCAATGATCGCGTTACAGGTCGGCGGATTCCTGGCCGTACCCGATATTCCACTGCTATTCTTCACCGCTTTTTTCTTTTTCCGTTACAACCGCTTTCTGAATAATGAAAACTGGACTAATACACTTTGGCTGGGACTGAGTGCTGCCTTCTTACTATATAGCAAGTATCACGGGGTTTTGATATTGTTCTTCACATTGATCTCTAATATAAAGCTCTTCCGATCCGGATTTGTGTACGCAGCCGGCCTTTTAGCGTTCCTATTATTCACCCCGCACCTGTGGTGGCAATATCAACACGATTGGGTAAGCTTCCGATACCATTTGCAAGAAAGTAATGTCAATCCATATAAGGTGTCTTATACGATTGAGTATCTAGTAGGACAGCTTTTGTTACCCGGACCACTCATCGGACTCTTGCTGCTACCCGCCGCGTATTTCTATCGCATTCGGTCACCCTTCGAACGAGCCCTTCGATTCACTGCGATCGGCATCTACCTATTCTTTCTGCTTAGTTCATTCAGAGGAAGAGTGGAGGGCAACTGGACCGCCCCAGCCCTGATCCCCCTGATCTTGATGGCACACGGATATATAAGCAAGCAACTGAAATGGGAAAACTGGATTTACAGATTACTAGTACCCGGACTGGTCCTGATATTAGTATTACGCATCGGACTAATCATAGACTTTCTCCCAGGAAAAGCCATCGCCTCCCGCGTACACAGCTGGAGCAATTGGCCAGAAACACTCAATAAAAAAACCGGGGGAGTACCCATTGTGTGGCTCAACTCCTATCAGCGCGCCTCGAAATATGCTTTCTACTCCGGACAACCCACACACTCACTTAACTTTTATCGCGAAAGAAGAAACAACTACAACTTCTGGCAGATCGAAGATTCGATGCAGGGGAAGAAAGTGGCTATTGTCGATATCTATGACATGAACCGCTATACCGACTCGATAAAAACACCCTTGGGATGGGTTGGCTACCGAATAGATTCATCGTTCAAGGGTACATCTAAATATTGGTTTGAACCATATGAACATGAGATTAAAGCTCGGTCAGGTGATACAATCCGTATTTCCGGAGAATTTCGCACACCATCATCAATCAAGCCATCAACTATGTCTGAAATAGGAAGCCAAATCGAATCCATACGTATTGGTGTATTTCAAAAAGGAAAGTGGCTGAAAGATTGGATGGTCGATGAAAACATATTCTCACGGTCGAGCGAAGGAATAAATTTTAATGTGGCATTGGCCGACCCACTACCTGCCGGAGAATATGTTTTGATATTCGCCTTGAATGCTCCGAGACTACCGCCTACACATAATAGCCGAAAGATCCGGTTGACCCTAACTCAATAAGTTCCTTTGGCACCGCTACGCAACAAGCGTTGGATCTCGGGCACAGGTGCGAGATAACTCATCTGTTGTTGAATGAAACGAGCCCGACCGGCTACATAATTGGAAAGCGGCTTGATCTTGTATCGCTTAGGACTGGGTAGAACAGCGGCGATCATCGACGCTTCTTGGCGCGTCAACCGACTGGCCTGTTTGTTGAAATAATGACGAGCTGCTGCTTCAATACCAAATACGCCTCGCCCCATTTCGATCACATTCAAATAGACTTCTAAAATCCGCTCTTTGCCCCAGAATAATTCGATCAGAAAAGTGAAATAGAACTCAAGTGCTTTCCGAAAATAACTTCGGCCCTGCCATAAGAAAACATTCTTGGCAGTTTGCTGACTAATCGTACTGCCTCCACGGATCTTATTCGGCTTTCGCTCATTGTGCTTCATCGCCGACTCGATCTGCTCCCAATCGAAACCGGCGTGCTGATAAAAAAGTTGATCTTCCGAAGCCATCACCGCCAGCATCGCCTGTGCTGATATTTCAGATTGATCTACATAATCTCGTTTTAGCCCATTGCCTTGCACCCAATTCACCAACTGTGTAATGGTAATGGGTGGATCAACCCAACGCAAGACGACTACATAAGTGAGATGAAAAACAAAGAAAAATAACAACACCCGCTTGGTCGTCCACCAAACCCTTGGCCAGAACTCTTTTGGGGGTTGTTTTTTGGACATATTATTTGCGATGATTCAGAAATGCCTCCCAATCGGCGAGCATTTTTCCTTTCATCACACGGGGGAATTTGTGCTGGCTGCCGATCTTTCCCTTCGACTCCATGAATTGCATGAATGTCTCCTCCGGCAATACCTCCAGAAATACTTCCTTCAACGCACTGTCCCGTTCGATCGCATAGTCATCGTTCAGTTCGCGTAAAGTGGCATCGATCCTGTCACGCAAAGCGATCGGATCGACCGAATCATTCGTTGATACATACCAGCGATGCGCGAAAAAATTCTCGTAGGGGAAACCAACCACCGTATACTCTGGAATGCTCACGTTGAATTCATGACTCACCTGCTCAATGGCCTTATTCATGTTGTCAACACTCAGGTGTTCACCGGTCAGGCTCAAAAAATGTTTGGTTCGGCCGGTGATCACCACTTCGTGATGTTCCAAGTCGACAAAACGTATGGTATCGCCAATCAAATACCGCCAGGTGCCGGCATTGGTGCTCATCAACAGCGCATAATCTTTTCCCAACTCCACTTCGTGGATCATCTTGACTTCAGCATTGGGTTTGGGGTTTCCGTCCCCGTCAAAATTTTTCTCATCGAACGGAATGAATTCGAAAAAGATATTATTGTTGAGAATGAGCTGCATGCCCCTTGCCTGCTCCCGGGTCTTGTAAGCGATAAAGCCTTCGCTGGACAAATAATTCTCTATGTATACGATCGGCTTACCTAGCAGTTTTTCAAATCCCTTCTTGTACGGCTCAAAGGCAACACCTCCATGTACAAAGAAGCTGAAATTGGGCCAGATCTCGTGAATATTATTAAGCTTGTAATGCTCGATGATCATTTCCATACACATCTGACACCAAGCCGGAACACCCACGATATAGCCGATGTCCCACTCTTTGGCGTGCTCTACGATCTCATTGAGCTTATCATTCCAATTGGCTATGGCCGCAATTCGTCCACCGGGTTTATAAAATGTCTGAAACCAAAATGGTCTCTTTTTAGCAAGAATTCCACTCAGATCACCCGCATACCAACCCGCCTTCCCCTTCTTGAGATCGGTGGCCCCACCAAGCATTAAAAAACCTTTGGTCATTGCCCGCTTGTTGGCCTCTTCATATCGAATGATGCTTAATAATTGACGAACCGAATTGATCATGTTGCTACGCACCAGCTCCTGGGTGACAGGAATATACTTACTGGCCGCCTCAGAAGTACCCGAACTCAATGCGTAATATTTGATCTTACCGGGCCACGCAACATCCGGTACACCATCAAGTGTCTTTTTCCACCACTGCTCATAGATGGAATTATAGTCGTGTATAGGTACCAGATCCTGGAACTTTTTGCCGGCGTGACGACTCAGCAAAATATCATCGAAGCGATAATGCTGGCCGAATTCAGTGAAACGCGCCTTTCGCAAAAGCTTACGCAACACCCGCAATTGTTGACGACGAGCGTCATTGGCCGGTATCCGCAATGCCGCTGCAATAGCCCGAGGAAGCTTGATGTCGATGATAGACGCCATGTAGATCGATAAACGATCACGAAGATAATCAATCACCCCTTCCTAAGTGGCAGAATCGCTTCTGAATCAGATGTATGGAATCGGTAGGAAAACCGAGGGCCCCAGGACTTCATCAACATAAAGATCTGGTCAAAAGAAAGATCGTCGGTACAAAACATAACATCCGTGAACGGGATAAGCGAATAGTATCCATTCATCTGTTCAGTTAGTTGCCGCACTGACCCCTCCGGTGGCAAATAGAATATTGCAGCAGAAGACGCTTCGGGATAGAGGCATTGAATCGCACGACGACTTGGATCGGCTCCAATCAATAAAACCGGAAACTGTAATCGCTCCTCGGTGAAATAGGAAAGAAGATGCGATTTCAATAAAAGCTTTCGCCAGACAGCAAGCAGCGCGATAGAAAAAAGAGACCCAAATAAAACTATTCCTCTGGAATATCGAAACGATTCCGGAAGCAATGAATAAACAGACAACAATACGGCTGCCGAAAGAGTGGTAGATCGAAAAAAATGACGCCATCGAAAGGGTTTTTTCTGTAATCCCAGTAGTAGCGCCACTAAAAAAAATAATAGTGCGATGAGTGCTGTTTGCAGCTTCAGATCGGCCGGATAGATGACTTCGGGGCGGATGGTGGTAGACCAGAAATAACGGACCCCAAAAAAAGTAAAAAGGATCAAAAGCCAATCCAATGCCAGTATACCGATCTGTTGGATCACGCGACGCAAAAACGAAAGCATCGCACGTAAGCCTATCGCCGCCTGTATACCGACGCTGAACAATCCGCCATGTAGTTTATGCTTACGCACAAAACGACTCATGGCGCCATAAAAAAGTTTAACGTAACGAAAACTTTGCTTTTGTGTACTCTCCCCCTTAAAGTGAAGGATAGTTGATCCGGCGTAATAATAGTTGACAAACCCTGCTTGCTGAATCCGGTAGCTCAAATCAATATCCTCACCATACATAAAAAAATCTTCGTCAAATGATCCGACCGCCTCTAATACAGAACGGCGCACCATCAGATAGGCGCCTGAAACGACATCGATCGGATGGTTCGAATCGGATGATAAATGTCCTAAATGATATCTTGCGAAACGAGGCGACTGCGGAAAAAGAGAAGATAGTCCGATGATCTTATAAAAAGCGGTTGCCGGATCTGGAAAGGCCCGCTTCGATTCGCGTAGGAACCGACCAGTGCCATCGATCATTCGTATGCCCAGTGCGCCGGCAGTTGACTTGTCTTCTAAAAATTTGATCGATCCGTGAAGGCTATCCTCCGAAAGCAGCGTGTCCGGATTCAAAAAAAGAACATATTCCCCTTGACTTTGTCGATACCCCAAATTAGAGGCCTTGGCAAAGCCCAGGTTTTGGTCGGATTTGATAAAGCGGACTTCTGGAAACTGAGGCGTCAGCCACTCCACCGATCCATCGCCGGAGGCATTATCCACCACGATCACCTCCACCGACAGACCAACCGAAGCCTTCCGAACAGACAATAAACACTGTTCAAGAAAGTGAGGCACCCGGTAATTAACCAATATGATAGAAAGAAGCGGCATGATCGAAAGACCGAAGTAAATTCATTTAGTCCCCTCCGCAAAATTCAAAGCACGAACAAGGTTGCTGAAGAGATATCTTTGCTCATGCTCCAATCCACCCTGATCGAGGCCGCTCAAGCCGGGGCCGCAGAGATCCTTCGGTATTTCCATGGTGAGTTCCGGATCGATAATAAAGAAGGTGTAAATAATTTAGTGACAGAGGCCGACCATGCCTCCGAAAAGGCTATTCTGGCGGTCATTCGATCTGCCTACCCCGATCACATGATCCTGGCAGAGGAGTCGGGTTCCACCGATCGGACCGATGAATTCAAGTGGATCGTCGATCCCATCGATGGCACGGTGAATTTCGCACACGGCATTCCCCTGAACGCCGTCTCCATCGGAATAGAAAAGAATGGTGAATTGATCATGGGTGTAGTATACAATCCCCACCTCAAAGAATTATTCTTTGCCGAAAAAGGAAAAGGGGCCTTTCTGAACGACCGACGCATACAGGTAAGTTCAGAAACAAACGCTGCCAAGGCCTGTCTCGTAACCGGCTTTCCATATGTTTATATCGACCAGCCGAACGGTCCACTCGATGTATTCGCCCGCTTTGTGAAAAAAGGAGTTCCGGTACGACGCATCGGCTCCGCAGCGATCGATCTGTGCTGGGTGGCTGCGGGACGATTCGACGGATTTTATGAACATAAGCTCGAGCCCTGGGATAGTGCCGCCGGCGCACTCATGGTAACAGAAGCGGGCGGAACCATCACCAACCACCAAGGAGAAGCATTCACTATTTACGAACATCCCGTACTGGCCAGCAACGGACATATACACGATCAACTAGTGGGCGTACTCAACAACACACATCAACTATGAGTCAAGAAAGAACAGAGATCGGTCAGATTGGCGAATTCGGACTGATCGAACACCTCACAAAAAACATTGAGCTGAAGCAAGCATCCTCCGTTGTTGGTGTAGGCGATGATGCCGCCGTGATCGATCACTTCGGGAAACAAACTGTGATCTCAACCGATCTCCTTCTCGAGGGCGTACACTTCGACCTGATGTACACACCCCTCAAACACCTCGGATACAAGAGTGTGGTGGTGAACCTGTCAGACATCTATGCGATGAATGCCATACCCACCCAGATATTGATGAGCGTGGGGTTGAGCAATCGATTCAGCGTAGAGGCTGTTACTGAATTTTACGAAGGAGTATATGCCGCCTGTGAGAAATACGGTGTCGACCTGATCGGCGGAGACACCACCGCCTCTCAAAAAGGATTCATGATCTCGGTCACCGCGATCGGAGAAGTGGCACCCGATAAATATGTGAAAAGAAATACTGCGCAGAAAGGAGACCTGATCTGTGTGAGTGGTGATCTGGGTGGTGCTTATGTTGGATTGCTTTTTTTAGAACGAGAAAAGAAGATCTATCTGGAATCCCCGGGCGTACAACCCGACCTGGAAGGAGAATCCTATGTGGTGGGAAGACTACTGAAACCTGAAGCTCGCAAAGACATCATTGAATTTCTGGATGACGCCGAGATCAGCCCAACATCCATGATGGACATCAGCGATGGACTCAGCTCCGAGATCCTTCATCTCTGCAAACAAAGTCAACTGGGCTGTGTCCTCTACGAAGAAAAAATTCCCATCGCAGAAGCCATGCGCAATGCAGCCTTCAAGTTCGAGATCGACCCAACAGCCTGCGCCCTCAGCGGAGGAGAAGACTACGAATTGCTTTTCACCGTGTCTCAGGCCGATTACGAAAAACTAATACTGAACGAACAGATCAGTGTTGTCGGCTATATGACAGAACCCGAACAAGGAACACATATCCACACAAAAGGTGGCAACAAACATGTGATCACGGCTCAGGGGTGGAATCACTACAAATAAGTATGCAAACCCGAATTTGCGCTCTCTGGATTTGTTTGTGCGTGCTTGCTTCCTGCCGAACATCACGGATGCATTACTCGCCCGAAAAAAAATTTTCACCGTCCGCCCTTCAAGAGGATGTTAAGGTGCTGCAGGGCGTTTTGGAATCCCACCATCCCGGGTTGTATTGGTATCAGAGCCGGGACGAATGGAATCGAAACCTTCAAGGCGTTTATCGCGAACTGAACGATTCACTGACCGAGTTTGATCTTAGAAAAAAACTGCGAAAACTTACTTCATCGATCCGATGCGGACACACCACGATCCAATCCTCTCGATCGATACAGCAACAAAACGATACCGCTGTCATCCGAGCACTTTTTCCAATAAGTGTGAAATGCTGGAAAGACACGATGATGATCTTGGGAAACCTCGATACAAAAGACAGTGTATTGAATCGAGGCGTTCAGATTCTATCGATCAATGGCCGGTCTGCCAAAAAGATCATTGACACCTTATCCGAATATATTTCCGGGGACGGATTCAATCGAACCCATCCCGATCAAATTCTCAGCGGATGGGGCAGTTTTGGAAATTACTACCGACTCTATATCGATACATCCTCGCAACTGACATTTAAGTACATAGATCGGCAGGGTCAGGAGCAAACGGTTATAAGGAGCTTATATCTGCCGAAGAAAGATACCACCGCTCGTCGTCCGCAACCCAGCCTATCAAGAAAAGAGAAAAAAGTTCAGGCACTCGAGCGGATCCGTTCGCTGCAGATCGATACGGCCAATCGGCAGGCATTGATGCGCATTAATTCATTCGGAGAGAATGGGAAATTGCGTCGCTTTTTCAAAAAAGGATTTGAGTTGCTGGAACAAAATCAGATCACAGATCTGATCCTGGATGTTCGCAATAACGGCGGAGGAAGAGTTGGTAATTCAACGGCGCTGACACGCTACATCGCCAAAAGTCCCTTCAAAGTGGCTGACTCCCTGTACGCGATACGCCGACATTCTAAATATGGAAAGTATATCCAACACAACTGGGCTATTCAAGCCATGATGCCCTTGCTGACAAAAAAGAGAAAAGACGGTCTGTATCATTTCGGCTACTTTGAACGCCACCGCTTTTCACCTAAAAAGAAAAATCATTTTGAGGGAAGAACGTATATCCTGACAAGCGGATATAGTTTTTCAGCTACCACGCTTTTCATCAATGTAATAAAAGGACAGTCGGGCACAACCGTGATTGGGGAGGAAACGGGTGGAGGCGCATATGGTAATTCGGCTTGGGAGATTCCGACCGTTGTATTACCGAACACCAGAATCCGTCTAAAAATTCCCTTGTTTCGGATGGTGATGAATAAAAATCTGCCGAATAGTGGCCGGGGTATTTTTCCGGATGTAGAAGTGGGTGCCACAATGGAGTCCATTCGACAGAACTTCGACAATAAAATGCGCGTGACGCAATCGCTCATTCAGGCAGCTCGTCGGAAAGGATCATAAATCCGTCTGCATCCCGCAGAAAAGGGAATCGTTCCCGAGTTTCAAGCAGAAGAGTTGGGTCCAGTATAGTTGAAAACAATTCTTCTCTGCTTTCACAGGAATGAAGGATTTCGCCGGTGGGGCCGATGATACAACTATCACCACTGTGATCGATCTCTTTACCATCTAAACCGATCCGATTCACACCGATCACATAGCACTGATTTTCGATGGCACGAGCGCGTAAAAGTGTTTTCCAGGCCTCCGCTCTTCGTGCTGGCCAGTTGGCCACATAAACAAGAACATCATATTCAGGCTGAAAGTTTCCATCCTCATCATAGGTGGATCGCTGACGGGCCCATACCGGAAAACGAAGATCATAACAGATCTGAAGATTGATGCGCCAGCCATTTACCGAAGCGATCAGTCTTTTTTGACCGGGTGAATATTTTTCATCCTCTCCCGCATACGCGAATAGATGTCTCTTGTCATATTGTCCAATTTCTCCGTTCGGTAACACCCACAAAAGACGATTGAAATATTTATTGCCCTCTTTGATCATCAGGCTTCCCACTAGAATAGTCTTTTTATCGGCCGCCACCCGCTTCATCCAATGAACAGATTCCCCATCCATGGTTTCCGCATAGCTGATCGGGTCCATCGAAAATCCGGTCGAAAACATTTCCGGGAGAATAGTCAAATATGTTTTTGGGGGGAGATGTCTCAGAAGGCCCTCCATGTGCTCGAGATTCTGCTTCGGGTTTTCCCAAAACAATTTTGTTTGAAGAACAGCGATCGGAAGGGGTTGCATCTGCCCGTAAAAATAGGGAATGGCATGAAACAAGAAACGATCGATCACCTATTGAAAGAAGATGCGCTGGTGCACAACAAAACAAATGAAAGCAGAAGCGGGCACGGACTTGGCTACCTCATCATTAAAGATCTTGTTCGGTGGATCGGTGGACGAATAGAGATTGAATCCGAAACCGGAAAAGGAACCCGGGTGTCCGTATTTATTCGCCCTCGGAAGCGATCGACTTCAACGCCGATCGGATAAGATCCGACTCAAACCCCCTTCCCATTAAATAGCTGATCGTCTTATCGCGCCGGATCGCCTTGTGGCCCGACAGGCTTTTATACTTACTCTCGGTCAGGCGGGTCAACACCGCCACGTATTCCTCTTCGTCAATCTCCTTTAATCCCTTTTTGATGCAATATTCACTGACGCGCTTTTGTTTCAGCTCATAGCGGATCCGGTTTCGGCCCCATTTGTTGACACGAAACTTCCCTCCGGCATAAATTCGGGCAAACCGCTCTTCGTTTAAATAGTCGCCCTCGATCAGCTTTGCAATGAGGGTGTCCTGATCGGCACCCCAAACCCCAACACTCCGGAGCTTTTCCTTTACCTCTTCATGACACCGCTCCCGGTAACCACAAAAATGCTTGAGGAGTTGAAAAGCCTGCTCTGGAGTAGCTTTTTTACCAGATCGAAAAGGAGCCATGTTTAGATTTTTCAACAGCCGGAACGGGTAATCCACCAGTAATCCCCCACACTCCCGGAAAGGGCCAAAAATATGTAGTTTCGTGGCCTTGGTTAATCCCCAAATCGTCCACATGAAATTTCTGGTAAACTCCGCTACACTCCTTCGTCAACTTCAACACATCTCCGGTGTGATCAATGCAAACACCGTATTGCCCATTCTGGAAGATTTTCTGTTTGAGATCAATAAAAATCAACTCACCGTCGTGGCAACAGACTTGGAAACGGTCATGCGCGTTCAAGTTGATATCGATGCGAAAGAATCGGGTCGTGTTTGTATTCCGGCCAAAATTCTGATCGACTCGCTCAAAAACCTCTCCGATCAGCCGCTCACATTCAACATCGACAAAAATTTCGGCATCGAGATCACGAGCGATAATGGGAAATACAAAGTCATGGGCGAAAACCCCGACAATTTCCCCAAGGAACCTGTTGCAGATGATACCACCAGCTTCACTACCACGGCCAATGCACTGGTCACCGCGATAAACAAAACACTGTTCGCAACCAGCACCGACGACCTCCGCCCGGCAATGACCGGCGTTTTCTTTGAGCTGGACAAAAAAGGCATGCAATGTGTCGCCACTGATGCACATCGCTTAGTTCGATACAAGAGAACCGATGTGAAATGCCCAAAGTCTGACTCCTTCATCGTTCCTCGAAAGCCACTCAGCCTGCTAAAAGCGGCGATCCCCGATACGAACGACGAGATCACCATCAGCTACAACAACAATCACCTGTTTGTTAAACACGGCGGTACCCAGATGAGCTGCCGATTGATCGATGCGCGGTTCCCCGATTATAAGGTGGTGATTCCGGCCGAGAACCCCTACACGCTCACCGTTGATCGGAATGAATTCCAGTCAGCCCTCCGACGCGTGAATGTATTCAGTAACAAAAGCACCAACCAGGTCGCCCTCAATATCTCGGGAAGCGAACTTCAACTCGCTTCGCAAGACATTGACTTTAGCCAGGAAGGAAATGAGCGCATGAAATGTCAATACAACGGAGAGGACATCATGATCGCCTTCAATGCAAAATTCCTGATCGAGATGCTTGGAGCTCTCGAAGGAAAAGAGGTGGTCGTCTCCCTTTCCACACCCACCAAAGCCGGAATCCTCCGACCCACAGCACAAGCAGACAATGAAGAAGTATTGATGCTGGTCATGCCCCTCATGCTGAATCAATAACCGATACAAATCATCAGAAATCCCCTCCAACTCGAGGGGATTTTTTATTTTTAAGAATGGCCTTTATCTGCATCCGCCGATATGATACCTATGTGCCCGCCCACATCGCGCTGGGGAAGCTTCTCCACGCTGGCATAAATGCACATCTACAAGATGAACACACTGTAACGATCGACCCACTATTGAATCTCGCAGTCGGCGGCATCAAATTATTCGTACTGAATGAGGAAGTAGAAATAGCCGAGAAAATTCTTAATGAAAATCCTGAAAGCGAAAACATCGCCTGATCATGAATAATTCCTTCATCGAATATTTTCAATCACTGGAACAGCGTCCGCTGGAGAGGCTGGGACTGCTCGTGGGCGGATTGGTTTTTTTCTGGATACTGGAAGGAGCGATCCCACTAGTGAAACTATCCTACAAGCGAACTAAATGGCAACATGCCGCAGTGAATTTTTCATTTACCGTACTTCATCTCATCCTGCACACAGCTTTGGCTGTTCTGATCATTCAGCTATCCGATTGGTGTCGGTCGGCCTCATTCGGTATCGTTTACTGGAGCCAAGCCGGTATCGTGGCAACAATCTTGATCGGTGTGCTGGCACTTGACTTCAGCAGCTGGTTGGTACATTGGGTCATGCACAATCAATCATTTCTTTGGCGCTTCCATGTCATCCATCACAGCGATACGAAAGTGGATGTAACCACAGGCCTTCGTCACCACCCGGGCGATAGCCTCCTGCGAGGCATATTTTTCCTGTTATTGATCTTTCTCTCCGGAGCGCCCATGTACACTGTTATGATCTATCAAACACTGGTGGTAGTGTCGACCGCCTTTACGCATGCGAACATTTCACTTCCGAAAAAAGCAGACAAGGCACTATCCTGGCTGCTTGTATCACCAAATATGCACAAGGTTCACCATCATTGGAAACAGCCCTATACCGATAGTAATTACGGGGCAGTGTTCTCTATCTGGGACCGGCTGTTCTGCACCTGGACTCACCTGCCCCCCGAAGAGATACGATATGGTCTCGACCGCTATTACGCTGCTGAAAAAGACGAATCGATCGGCGATCTGATGGCATTTCCATTCAGAAAGAATAAAGAGTGATCGGAATCGTGCCCGTTTTTAAGATCAGTTGCCCACTTACCAATAGCTTTGCAACATGATCGTCACCGCTCTGATACCCGCACGATATGGCGCCACCCGATTTCCGGGTAAACTTATGCAACCACTTGGTGGTGTTTCCGTCATCCGGCGCACCTTCGAGGCCGTCAAATCAAGCAGCTTGTTTGAGGAGGTCGTAGTGGCAACAGACAGTGATGAGATCGAAGAAGAGATCCGATCTATCGGCGGATCCGTTTTCCGCAGCCAAAAATCACATGAAAGCGGCACCGACCGAATTGCCGAGGCGGCGATCGACCTGAACACCGATATTATCATCAACATCCAGGGTGATACGCCGTTCATAAAGAAAGACCCACTGGAGAAATTGATCCGCCTATTCAACGATTCTTCAGTTTCCGTCGCCTCCATGATGCAGATACTCGAAAAACCCGAAGAGATCGACGACCCGAATTTTGTCAAAGTAGCCATCGACAAAAAGAACGATGCGCTTTTCTTCAGCAGAAGTCGCATTCCATTTCCTCGAGATACCAATACGGCGGTTGCTTATTACGAACACATCGGCGTATATGCCTTTCGAAAACAAGCGCTATTGGATTTTATCAGTTGGCCGATGGGAACACTCGAGGCGATTGAAAAAGTAGAATGTCTTCGCTTCCTTGAAAATGGAATGCCGATCCGTATGCTGACAGTTGATTATCTGGGCGTTGAGATCGATACACCGGAAGACCTCCATAAAGCCGCAAAACTTTTATAACAGACAAAGAATGAAATTCAGAAACTTCAAATTGGTCGGATACGTCGTGTATGGAAGAGGCTCGTTCGAACAACTCGATGAGATCCTCAACCCACACCGAAAAGCCGGTCAGCCCATGGTTTTTTTGGTCGATCATTATTTTGAAGGAAAATCTCTTCCCAACCGAATTCCCCTGAGAGACAACGACATCATTTTATATGTAGATGTGACCACCGAACCCAAAACGATCTATGTCGACGAGTTGGCATCTCGATTGAAACAGGAATTCGGATCCATCAGCGGAGTGATCGGTATCGGAGGTGGCTCTACCATGGACCTGGCCAAGGCGGTTTCTCTGATGATGAACAATCCCGGTTCATCCGCAGACTATCAAGGATGGGATCTGGTAAAAGTTCCGGGCGTGTATAAAGTTGGTATTCCAACATTAAGTGGAACGGGGGCAGAAGTTTCAAGAACAACCGTATTGACCGGTCCTACGAAAAAACTCGGTATGAACTCCGACTTCACACCTTTCGATCAGATCGTTCTGGATCCCGAACTGACCAAAGACGCGCCGGCGAACCAGCGCTTCTACACCGGAATGGATTGTTACATTCACTGCATCGAAAGTCTGGAAGGAACCTTTTTGAACGAATTCAGTAAAAGCTACGGTGAGAAGGCGCTGGAGCTTTGTCGAAAAGTATTTGTAGAAAAAGCCATGTGGGATGAAGAGTCTGACGACCAACTCATGATGGCCTCCTACGCCGGAGGTATGAGTATCGCCTATTCGCAAGTTGGAGTGGCGCATGCAGTGAGTTACGGACTGAGCTACCTACTCGGCACCAAGCATGGGATCGGAAACTGTATTGTAATGAATCACCTGGAAGAATTCTATCCAGCCGGCGTGAAAGAGTTCAAATACATGGTAGAAAAAAATAAGATCGATATTCCAGCCGGGATCTGCAGCGGATTGAATGACGATCAATTCAATAAGATGATCGATGTTTCAATGGGTATGAAACCGCTTTGGGAAAACGCGCTGGGTAAAGACTGGGAAAAACAAATGACGCGGGATCGTCTTCGTGCTCTTTACGAAAAACTATAACACATGATCAATAAGCGTTCGGCCAATTACCTGCGTCGCCTCTCCAGCAATCCATTTGCCGGGTCCGAACGAACCGGGGAGATACTTGCTGTTAATCCGACGGTCGCACCCATCCGACAAGAAGCCGAACATATTCATATATCCGTACACGATTACACCGCCGACTCTCTGGAGGTGAGGGAATATACCAAGATCGATGAGGCGTTTCCGTATTTAGAAAAAGATACCGTGTCCTGGATCAATATTGACGGGATTCGAAAAGAGGATATTGAGTCTATATGTGCGCATTACAGCGTACACGCACTGATTACGGAAGATATATTAAGCATCGGTCAGCGTCCGAAGATGGATGAGATGAATGAACAGGTTTTCTGTCTCCTCAATATGCTTTATTTCAATGAGGAAAAGAAAACCATCGAGTCTGAACAGATCAGCATCATTTTGGGTAAAGGGTTCGTTCTGTCCTTTCAGGAAGACGCCCATCGTGATGTGTTCAATCCCATTCGACATAAGCTTTCTCTACCGAAAAGCCAACTCCGTCAACGATCGGCCGACTATCTTCTCTATTCTATGTTGGACTTGATCGTCGATAATTATTACTTGGTCATGGAAAAAGTAGGTGATCAGGTCGAGAACCTGGAAGATGAAGTCAGTCGTAAAAGCAACAAGCGATCACTGGCGCGCATCAACCAGCTCCGAAAAGAGATGATCGTTATCAAAAGAAACGTATCGCCCGTTCGGGATCTGGTAGCCGGTATTCTGCGGAGTGAGTCGGATTGGCTGGAAGAAAGAACCACCAAGTATTTCAAAGACGTACATGATCACATTCTGTTGGCGGTCGACCTCAGCGACAACTACCGCGACGTAATGATCAGTGTACAAGACCTCTATATCAGCAATGTCAATCTGAAATTAAATGAGGTGATGAAGGTGATGACGATTGTAACCTGCCTGTTGGCGCCCGCCACCGTAATCGGGGGTATTTTCGGAATGAATTTTGACGTGATTCCAACGGCGCATCATCCATACGGATTCTACATCGCGATCGGATTGATGTTCATTATACCGGGCATCATGCTGTTTGTAATGAAAAAGCGGGGATGGTTTTAACCACCCCCTCCTTCTTTCATAGCATTCTATCAGGATCGTTCTGATAAAAACTCTGTTCTTGTCTTGATCTTCGGGTCGGCAACGGATCCCTTCTCTTCTACCTTCTTCGAGAAAGGCTTCCAATCCTTTTCCAGGATCGTTTCCAAGTCGGCGATAGCTTTCTTGGTTTCTGTAGCCAACTGATTGATGCTCTCGATCTCATTCTGACTGGGCGCGCCCTGATAGCCGGCAACCTCATTGTAAAGTGTCGCCAACTTTTCCTTCAATTGAGGAGGGGCAGAACCCACATAATTATCCCCTGTAGTTACAACGAGTATCTGTTTCAGCTTATCCAGCTTTCCTTTGATCGCAAGCGCAGATTTGGAAAATTCCTTTTGCTTGGATAAAGAATCGCATTTTTCAAGCAACTGATCGACTCGGTATGTTGTATAGGCCACATCTTCGTTCAGATTATACAACTCCATCGAATACCGGTAATTCGCTTGCTTATCGGCCAACGTAAAGCCAGATGCTGTGTTGTGTTCATAGGAAATGTTACCAGTATAGGTTTGATTTCCTTTTGTCAACACAACCTTGTAGCTGCCGGGTAATACACGCGGACCAAAGAATCCACCGCGAGCAAACGTCTTGGCCTTCGCCAGTTTCGGTGCCTGCATCCGACCATCCCAATACATGATGTTGATCCCCTTCTTTTTTCCAGGAGCAAGGGATGCCAGTTTTTTTCCACTCGAATCCTGTATCTCCAACAGCATCTTTCCGAATGTATGCCGATTCTTTAGGTAATACACAACGCGCGCATCGCGATTCGGGTTTGCGCCAACGTATTGGCCCGCATCACCCGGTTTTCCAAATCCCGCCTCATCGTTGAATTGTGCGGTGGGGGTTGAAAACAGAGTTACTTCCTGCTGTAACACGGAAGGTGTGATCTCCCGAAGAGGGGAGATGTCGTCTAAAATAATAACACCTCTTCCGTGTGTGGCGAGAACGATGTCATTGGTTTTTGAGTCCTGGGCAATGTGGTGCACGGGTACAGGAGGCATGTTGTTGGTGAAAGCAAGCCAGTCTTGTCCGCCATTCAAGGAAACATAAAGCCCCATCTCAGTACCGAGGAATAACAAATTGGGAGATTTTAGGTCTTCATGAATATGACGAACAAAACCTTTAACCCCATTCATCGGGAGGCGGGTCCAGGTTTTTCCCCCATCCGTTGTTTTGATGGCATAGGGTGTAATATCGTTTTGTGTGTGACCATCGAGCGCCACATAAGCTGTTTGCTTATTAAAGTGGCTGGGTTCGATGTGGTACACCCAGGTGTTTTGGGGTACGATGGTGTTGCCAGGTGTACGGTTATTCCAGCTCACGCCACCATCTTCGCTGACTTGAATATTTCCATCATCCGTTCCCACCCAAATGATTTTTTCATCGATGGGAGATTCAGAGATGGAGAAAATTGTACAATGGTTCTCTGCACCACTGTTGTCGGCAGAAAGTCCGCCTGATTTATCCTGTTGTTGTTTCTTTGGATCGTTAGTAGTTAGATCAGGGGAAATTCGTTGCCAGGTTTCGCCGCGATCATTGGAACGATGAACAAACTGACTTCCCACATAGATGCGATCGCTCTGTTGCGGGCTCAACGAAATGGGTGTGTTCCAGTTAAAGCGAAGCTTTGGATCTCCTGACTGCGGATAGGGCTTGATGTTTTTCAACGACTTATTATCTATGTCGTATCTCCAGATCGACTCCGCGCCCTGCATTTCACTGTACGTGATATTTTTTGTGGGGTGGGCGAGTACGCGAAATCCATCCCCCTCACCGATTCGTTTCCAATCGCCATTGGTAATACCTCCGACTGAAGAGGAGGGACCATACCACGACCCGTTATCCTGCAGACCACCATATACATTATAAGGTGTCTTGTTGTCGATACTCACATGATAGTATTGGCTTACGGGTAATCCCTTTACGTGCTCAAAGGTGTTTCCGGCGTCCCGACTGCGCCACACGCCTCCATCATCACCCAGAATCACCTCATCCGAATTAGTTATACCAAACCAGATATCATGCACATCGGCATGGATACCTGAAAATGGGCGAAATGTTTTTCCGCCATCTCGGCTCATCGCACCGTTTAGGCCGGCCTTGGTGATGATGTCCGGATTTTTCGGGTCGATCACGATGCGTGAAAAATAAAAGGGGCGAACCGATAATTCAAAGTCCGCATTCAGGTGTTTCCAATTCGCACCACCATCTTCACTTCTGTACAAGCCTTTCTGCTCTGGTTTTTCACACTCAATTACCGCATATAGAATTTCAGGTTTTGAGGGTGCAGCAGCAACTGCGATCCGGCCCAATTTTCCTGCCGGAAAACCATTGTGGATTTTATTCCAAGTCTTTCCTCCATCAGTAGATTTATACAAAGCACTTCCATATCCACCGCTGTTGAATGAATAAGCTGTGCGACGAAATTCCCAAAACGCAGCATAGAGGGTGTTGGGGTTAGCTGGGTCCATGATTAATTCAGAACAACCGGTACTGTCGTTCAAATAAAAAACCTTCTCCCAGGTCTTTCCGCCATCTGCTGTTTTGTATACGCCACGCTCTGTGCTATTGCCCCACAGATTTCCCAATACACCCACAAAAACCTCTTGACTGTTTTTGGGATTCACGCGGATTGCGCTGATGCGCTCGGACTTTTCTAACCCTGTTTTATTCCAGCTTTGTCCACCATCAGTTGATTTATAAATACCGTCTCCAACAGATACGCTGTTTCTTGTCCACACCTCACCGGTACCCACCCAGATCACCTTATCGGGATTGGTTGGGTCGAGTGTGATGGCGCCGATCGATTGGTTGTGCTTGTCAAACATGGGTAGAAAGCTCACGCCCGTGTTTTCTGATTTCCATACACCCCCTCCGGCTGTTCCCACCCAAAGGGTGCGCGGATTGGTTGGATGACCCTCCAGGTCGGTGATGCGTCCGCTCATTACGGCCGGACCGATCTGTCTGGCGCGGATATCTCCAAAAACATCATCGCCGGTAAGGTTGTTTTGTGCAGAAGAAAAAAGGGCAGCCAAAAGAGTGGCTGCCAGAAAGGTGAATCGCATAAATAGTAGCTTTTATTTGGTTTCGTAAGCGAATTCTTTTTCGTCGATGGCTACGTTGGCCTCAGCTTTTTCAAACTTGATAACCTGGCCGGGTCCGCCCGCCACACGAATCGTCATGGAAAATGGAACAAAAATTCCGCCCGCTTCTTGGTAATCACTGAAAAGCGTTTCGATCACCGCACCCTTTGCTGCTGGATCCTGAGAAACGGTGCGTGACATTACAAGGGCGCTAGTTGATTTATCGATAAAATAGGTAACGATATTATCAACCGGCTTTCCTTCAGCGATTTTTTGCTTTTTTGTCATTTTGATGGCGTGACAAGCTGCGCCGTCAATGGTTTCATCCGCAACCTTCTCCACTGTATATCCAAGCAACTTATAGGTGATCATTACGTCTGGCTCCTCCATAAGCTCTTGAGCAAGATTGGCCGTTTCTTCACTGGTTGATTTCTCCGCTTTCATGGTCATTTGGTTGGTCTTCCAAGCGGTAGCCCCATCAAAAGCCTGCTGAACAAAATTCATACCTTGAAACGTTGCATAAACCTTCATCTTGTTGGGGGCCTTTAGAAAATATACCGGCAGTTCCATTCCGCCCATATCAACCTTTGCGGTCATCTTCCAGGTGGTGTTTTTCCGAATAGCCTCCTCACCGCCGATCGCTTTTACATAGCCGGCGATTACCTCTTCTGCTGTTTGCGAAAATGCTTGTGCAAAAACAAAGAGGGCGACAAAAAGAGTAGAGATCTTTTTCATGTTGTTTTATTTGGGTTTTTTATAAATAGGAACAGTACTACAAGGCTCACCATACATGATGCTTTTCGCAACGGGTTGTAAAATGCGGGTGATCTCAAGATAGGCGTCGGCGCCAACAGGAAGGTCACCACAACCCTTCACCACAACGCGCTGGTCTTTATATATTGTTGGTTCGATCTGGCGAAGTTGTTCATGAAATAGGCTGCGTCGGTACTCCTGCTCATTTCCCTGGTATATACCCGCAGCAACCGGTGCCAGATAGGTGGCGATCAACATATACGCCCAGGCTGGAATAACCGCATCGGCTGAACAGGTAACAGCCACCCGTTTGTTCTGGTAGATCGACCAATCTGTGTTCTTAAGCGCTTCCCGGAATTCTTTTTCTTTCAGGATCAACCCCATAAATAGGTGGTCTTTCAGGTCGAAGACACAAATCTCTTCGCGCGGATACCAATCTTCCAGATTCAACGTAATGAGTCCGCTTTCCGCTACCTTGTTGATCAGAACGTCTGACATGGTTTCGCAAAGTTAGTCCCGGCAGATCGGTTGTGGTTCTTTGTTTTGTTAAAGAAATGTTGGCGGGGTTAGTTTCCGCCCCAGGAATCAAGTATGCCCTTTTTGATTTCGGTATAGTTGGATAAAAGCCAAAACACCAAAACAACCTTTAAAATTAATTTCCAGTGGTTTTTAAAAAGCGCTTTTAGGTCGGTTAATAGTTTATCCATGTTTGTCAATTTAACGGTTATTATATCTGTTTTTTTGGGGGGTTCCGCTTCTAAAGCCTGTTCAAGCAGGTCTATTTGCAACGCCTCGCCGATTTTTTTCAAGGAGTGTAGGCTGGGGACAACCTCGTTGTTTTCAATTCGCTGAATGGTTCTAATGGTTATTCCCGTCAGTTCAGAAAGGGCTGATTGTGTAAGACCCTCCCTCAGCCTTTTCTCTTTAATCAATTCTCCTTTAGACATCTGCAAATTTGTTCTTTGGGATTGGTTTTTTTCGCATCTACCAGACGACATCTGTAAGTATTTTTTCCGACGAGAGGGTGTGGGCATAAAAAACCCGCCCCTAAACAGGGGCGGGCTACAGTTAGTATTGGTGCGATCAATAACGCTTAGACCGATAATCCTTTACTTCCGCTGCATTGCGCAGAATAGAAAGTGGATTATTTGGGCTATACTGGTTGCTAAGGGCTTGTTTGGCTTGTTCCGTCCGAGCCTTACGCTGCTCTTGTATGTCGCCGGCTAAAACAGGGGTGGTGGATTGTTGATCGACCCGAACCACAAAAACACCCGCCAGTCCTGGAATGGCTGTAGTCACCACCTTGCCTTGGTTTGCCGGGTTGAAGGCAACACCCAGTACGCGAGGTTCAAATCCGATCGCCACATTCTGAGTGCCGGTCATCCGCAGGCTGTCGCCCACTTCGATCGTTTTTCCACCCAACGCCGTTGCGGCCGCTTCAAGAGTGGTAATGGCTCCTATCTTGGCTTGAATCGCTGCTGCTTTTTTACGATTTCTGAGCATCGGCTCCACGGAAGGTCTGGCTTTTTCTGCCGACATGGTTCCCTCCTCCAACACCTCCGTAACCGCAGCAACCACATAGTTATTTTCAATACGCTCAGGCTTCAGGACCTCACCCAGATCAGCCCCATAAATAGCGCGAACAAATCCTCTCGACAAGCCGAGTCCGGGGACCTCAGAAGACCATGATGGAATGTTGGGTGCTTGGTTGCGTGTGAACCCCTTCGACTTCCACTTCTTCTCGTAGTTTGTTTCGAACGCCTTATGATCGCGGCTTTCCGCAGCAAACTCGTTGGCTTGGTTCAGCGCAGCGTTATCTGTTTCTTGACTAGCCACGATCTCTCTTGGGAGATAGGCTACTTTATAGTGAGTAGTTGGCTTAATGAATGATTGGATCTCTATGTAGTGATATCCGAAAGATGTTTTTACCACCTTGCGCTCGCCCGGCTTTCCGTCGAATAAGATGAACTTGGCAAACTCAGGAGCAAAGCCTTCATCTTGGATCTGTGTAGAGCTGAATGTCATTTCTCCAGCAGCCTGACGACTTCCGTCTGACTGGGGGTTGTATTTATTTACCATCTCGCCCCAGTTCGCTCCACCCTCGATAGCCTTCTTAACACTATCGATTTTTGCTGCTGCTAGGCTGTCCGCAAATCCTCCGTTGGCGATATCATTAGATATTAATACGTGTCTGCACTTTACAGAGTCCGGAAGGATCTTTGACCCCATCATGCGGGCAACCACATAGCTGTTTCCATCCAAATAAGGTCCGTATACACCACCAACAGGCAGGCGAAAAATTGAATCTTTCACCGCTATCTGCACCGTGTTTGCATTGATATAGCCATCAAAGAAATTGGCGCCCTCGCTGGCTAAAAACATTCCAACACTGTCTGCTGTTGCTAACTTTTCTTTTAACTGTGAAATCTCTTGTAAAACGGCCGCACTGTCGGTGGGTGAAGGGGCTGCAGAAAATGAAACATAAGCGATCGACCGGGATTCCTGCTGTTTGAATTGCTTCGGATATTTCGAAACATACTCATTGATCTCAGCATCTGTGACCTTAATCGTACTATCGGGGATAGAAGTATAATTCTCTTTCACAAAAGAGATTTTCGCGAGGCGACTGTTGTCTGAATTTTGTTTTTCAACCAACCACTTCGGGGTGTTCAGGCTATTAGAGAAAACAGCATTAAACTTCTCATACTGCCGCTCCAACACCATATTGTTTAGAAGTTGATTAAGTTGTGTCTTCTGGTTCGCGTCGCCACTTTTTCTGATCTGGGCGATGGTTTGTTGTACCGCGGCCGGATTATACGGCTCTTGTGGGTTGCTTAAATACTGACGCGCTATAGAAGACGGGTTTGTACCATATAATAAGTCATTCAACTCTTTCTTACCAACAGAAATACCCAGATCGGAAAAAGATTGACTTAATACGATCTGATTGATTTCCTGATTCCAAGCTTTATCCAGCGCCTGTTGAGAGAGTGCTGCTGTTTGTGGATACCCCTGTGATTTCAATCCCTCTTCTTCCTGAGTCACCTTATCATTAAACTCATCAAAAAGAACTTTCTTACCATTCACCACACCAATCGTGTTAGGAAGTGAACTCATTCCGCGGGATTGACTAGAGAAATAATCAGTCAGAATAAAACCCACAAGCGCCAGCGCGATCAGAACCACGGTAACCTTTGCATACTTATCCCGGATATCCTGTATAACAGACATAAATACAATTATTTAGGGTGGCAAAAATAGGTTTTTATGGGTTAGTTTTTGTCTAAAATGAAGCGATCCTCTCCTGATATTTTATTATAAAACATTGATTTTCAATTAATTTTTTTAAAAACAGTAATCTTCCATAATCCCCACTTATTTGGGTAAAAGAGGAACAATTTCTCCCCAATTAGGGTGTGGATTTGTTGTGGATTGTGTGGATTTGGCTTTCATTTTATTTTTACTTCTGTCGATAATATGTCAGTTTATTTTTAAGTAGACCTAGATGTTTGGGATGGTGGTGAAAATTCAACTCTTATCAACAGTTGTATTTTTATTTTATTGGTATTATATAATCCTACGAACTGTTTCTATTTCAGCTCTTTATTAATTTTTTATCTGTTGTTTGGTTAGGTTATCAACAAATCCACAGATATAATAGTAATAGAGTTTTTATAAAATATATATTACTTATACTAGTATTTAGAGACCCGAGATGGATATTTTATTTTTCAAAATCATTAATCGAATATTGCCAAATGAAAAAAGCAAACCATCGGTTTTTATTTCTCCTGGCGAGTTTCTTTACAATCTCAACTTTTGCTCAGTCTTTATCTTTTCCCGGTACCAGAATGGGTAATTACACGGGAGTACAGTCGGTCTTTTTTAACCCTACTCAAGTAGCAGATTCACACTATTCGTTCGATCTTAATTTATTTGGAATCAACGCTGGTTTTGAAAATAACAAAGCCAGTTATTCTTTGAGTAATGTTTTTAGTTCGTTCAATTCCGATGATGTGTTGAACAGTTTATTCAGCAGAGATGGTCGAATTAGCGGACAATTAAATGTGGACGTATTAGGTCCCTCTCTTCAGATAAGCTTACCGAAAAATCCGGAATTACCTTTACTAGCAGACTTCGTGCATAATTTTCAATAACTGACCTTGATGGTAAATCTGCTAAAACAATTTTGAATGATCTGAATAATCAGATTAACTTCCCATATACCATTTTCGCTGGTAATAATATGCGAATCAATACGAATGGTTGGGCAGAATTTGGATTAACATATGGTCGGGTTTTAATGGAGGATAAAAATCATTTAATAAAAGGAGGTGTTATCTAGTAGCCCATATTTTGCACCCTCTCCAAGCAACAACAACGCAACCCTTCCCGTTAGTTTACCAACATCCTTACAGGTTTTTGGAGACCTTCATCTTTTATCAAATCTTTATCTATCTGCTGGCACACAAATAGGGCTTTTTAATTGTAATAAAGCTGAATACCCTTTTATATATTCTACTCTTATACTTACTCCGCGATATGAGGGAAAGGCGATAGGGTTATACTTACCCGTGACCTATAATAACCTTAAGCAATTAACAATGGGTGCTACACTACGCCTCGGACCCTTATTTGTCGGATCAGGAAGCATCCTGTCTGCCCTCTTATCGAACTCCAAACAAGCAGACATTAACCTTGGCCTTCATATCGGCGACTTGAAGAAAAAAAAGAATAAAGAAAAAAATGAGGATGCACCCATAATACAACCCAACCGCTAATTATTCACCAACTCCACTAATTTTAGCTTCGTACACAAGATTTGTCGTGTTTCTGGATTAAGGAACTTTATTCCAATGCGAGTAATTTCATAATCGGTTACAGACCACTCTCGTTTCCAAACAATACCTTTTTTAATTAACTCAGCTTCTTGTTTCTGATCAAAAAGCAAAAAGGACCCATTATTCTCCACTGCTCCAATTTCTATTCCCGCTCGCAATTGTTTATAATAAAAATAAAAAGATGAGCTATAAAAACCTTCCAGTGATAGGACAGGTTTATTAAAATTTTCATTTTCCAACACACTCGCCAATTCTTTACCCCCCTGGTATCGGAGCAGGGAGGGGTAAAAACCTACATTCAATATCCAGAAAATAACAAACACACCAGCAGCGATATTTTTTATTTGATTTATAATATCTCCACCACTATTTTTTTTGTTGACATAAAACATGTTAATCAATAAGACTGTAAATCCAACCCAAAACATTACGGATTGTTGAGGAAACCACCATACTAAAACAAGAGAAGATATTACACCAATCAATAACCAAACGATCCACATAGTCCACTTTAATATGGGCTGAACCATCTCTTCTTTCCTAATTGTTAATTCAGCTACACAAAGAGCGGCTAGTGGTAAAATCACATTTAAATAATGTGGGAGCTTAAAACTTGATAATCCTAACAACACAGCAAAAACAATAAGAACCCCAATAACCGATTTTGCAATTACCCCTAACTGTTTACCCCCTTTTTTTATTATCAATGACGAAATTAGCAAAATACTCCAAGGGGCAAAGGCCCATAAAAATGTATGAAAGAAAAATAACTTATCACCCTTTCCATCTCCACCCATTTCACCTCCGTAGCGGCCAATTGACTGATCTAATAAGATAAAGCGGATTCCATTAATATGATCCTTTCCACGCACCACCACTTCGGGGTGTAGATTAAACTGCTTGTAGTAACAGTATACTACCGGCAATATAAACAATAGAAATAGCGCAATGCCACCCAGGACGTTTAAATTGAATAGAGGCTTCCAATCCCCCCTAAAAAACATGTAGAATAGTGCAAACAATACAGGAATTACAATCGCTATATGTCCCTTAGTACAAAATCCGATTGCAAGTCCCGCAGCTAAGCCTAGCATATATCTTCTCGAACCAAATTTTAGATATCCGAGCAATTGCCAAATTGATATCGCTACACTGGACGTGAGGATTGCGTCCATGCGCACATCATTAAGCGACAATAAAAAGGAGGCAGAGCTGGCGTAAACAACCGCCGCAACAAGCCCCGTATTTTTATTGTTTATCAGTATGCCAGATCGATAAACCGACCATATGCCAATTAAGGAAAAAAGAAAAGAGGGGAACTTGTATGCAAATCCTGTTACGCCAAACAGATGATAGGATAATGCTGTTAGCCAAAAATGAAGGTGAGGCTTATCTAAATAAGGGCCGTCGTAATCAATCAGACTTACATAGTCACCTGTCAAATACATTCGCAAAGCAATGTTTGCATGATGTGCCGAGTCATTATCCATTAACGGAACAAACAACCCAGCCACGACTACTACCAACCAGGCTAGAATGATCTGTATTTGTCCTCGGTGTCCCCCTGAAACCATTTCTTACCCTTTTGTCTGTTAAAAGTAGGATGTACGTAAGCCCAACCCGCCACAAAATCAATGGATTACACAGTTTAACAAAAAAACAAATTCTTTATAAACATATTGTTTAAACACTAGTTAGTATATATTAAACAAAACACACCATAATTAAGAACGCTCTTTTTGGAATTGCCCTTCTGGGTTTTTTGTCCCCTGCGATAAGGATGAGGCCCCTGTTGAAACCGCAAAGGTTAATGTGATCCACGTCTCTCCCGACGCTCCCGGTGTTGATCTTTTAGTAGATAATAACAAAGTGAATAACAGCGCATTAACATTTCCTAACGCAACAGGATACCTGACTGTAAATGCTGGCACAAGAAACTTCAAAGTAAATGCAGCCGGCACAACAACAACTGTAATAAATGCAGATCTGCCATTTGTAAAGGATAAAAGCTATTCTTTATATGCTTTTAAGCGTCTCGCATCCATCGGCGCGTTCATGGTTGAGGACAACCTTGCCACACCAGCTGCCGGTCAGGCGCATATCCGCTTCTTCCACCTGAGACCAGATGCCCCTGCTGTAACAGTCGGAACACTTGCCGGCGGAACATTCAGCCCGGTTTTCTCAAATCGTGCCTTTGAGACACAAGCCACCGCTACCGCAAACCAGGGATTCACCCCCGTTCCTGCCGGAACCTACACGTTTGATGTGCGTGTTGCTGGCGCATCTGTATTAAATGTTCCTGGTGTTGCTTTAGCCGCTGGAAAAATCTATACTGTCTTTGCGAGAGGATTGGTTGCTGGAACCGGCGCACAAGCCCTCGGTGCACAGATCGTTACACACAACTAATTACGATATTTTACTAAGTTGAAGCGAGCCCGTCAATGACGGGCTCTTTTTTATATACAAACACACGGGTAGATTTATAAACCACCACCTGCGCAACCACTCCTGGCAGATTTTGTCGACTCAGCTAACCACCCCTCAAAATAGGAATCCAACCCCCAAATGCTATCTGCAACAATCTGTGCATTTACCTGAACCGATAAAAGCACGAATAAGACAAACAACAGGCGCATCATCTTTCTTTTAAAAGCAATAAAAAACCCCCGCGGTGTGCGGGGGTAGTTTTGTGGATCTGGTTCTTCTGGGTTTCCCCTTTAGAATAATGGATTGGATTGGTTTTTCAGGATTGAATTCTACTTCAAATTTACCCTCACACTCAGAGGCACTCCAAGCAAACGACCTTAAATCTTTTGATTTCAGGGGTTCAATTGGATTTCTACTACTTAAAAATACCTAGCCCTTCGCCAGAAAGTCCGATTTCCACGCATCCACCCCCCCGGTTTTTATACCCAACATCAAGACAATATGTTTTTACCCGGCCGCCACTCCTGTTTATGTGGGAGTAAACCTCGAAATAAAAGCCCGCACGTATCAACGCCTCTCTTTTCACCAAACAACGCTTTCGTGTTCTCAATATCGTAAGAAGAATAGCCCGATTTTTAATCAACTGCCGCTGAATACTCCGGGCCTGATCGCTCATTTTCGGCGCGCGACGACTTTGATTGTGCCAGCGATTCCGACAAACATCATCACAAAATCGCTTGTCCGTTCTTCCTCTTAGGCCATCTCCACAAAAAAGACAACACCTTCCCATTTTTGTTTCCATCAACGTTTAATTAAACGGGTAATTTCTATTTAAATGCTTCTTATACGAATACCACCTTTCGGTGTTTACATTTTTACAGCGTCGATATGGGCCCGTATCGATTGAAATAAATAAATATTCACCGTGGTGATTCCCCGTAAGGCATCCCACACAAATCGAAACACATGTACGCATTAAAAAACAAAGTGCAACTCATTGGCAACTTAGGAAACAGTCCAGATGTTCGGACCCTTGAAGGTGGCCGAAAAATGGCCCGATTCAGTATGGCGACAAATGAGAATTACCGAAATGCTGAAGGCGAAAGGTTTACTGAAACACATTGGCACAACTTGATTGCCTGGGGAAAGTTAGCCGACATCGCCGAGCGCTTTCTTGAAAAAGGAAAAGAGGTGGCGATCGAAGGCAAGCTGATCAATCGCTCTTATCAAGACCGAGAGGGAAATAAGCGGTATGTCACCGAAATTCAGGTGAATGAGCTTTTACTCCTCGGTGGTAAGACAACGGATTAATGCGAAGAGACCAAAGGGGGTCGGCATGCAGGCCCCCTTTATTTTATCTACCCATGTACACCATCAATATTTGAACATCACTTGGGTTGATTCCCGAAATCCGACTTGCTTGTCCAAGTGTTCTTGGTCGCACCTTCTCCAGCTTTTCCCTTGCCTCATTACCAAGCGACCCGATCCGCGCATAATCAAACCGCTCTGGAATCTCTAACTCCTCCATCTGTGCCATACGCGACACTAGCTCCCTCTCTTTATCTAAATAAACTTGGTATTTGATCTGAATACCCGCCTGCTCAAGCGATTCGACATCATATTGTTGTAAGCCCCCCTTCAGTTTGGGACACGTTTCCATAAAAGCATTCAAATCCACATCAGGGCGAAGTACGATCCTTGACGCTTTTTGCTTTTCACCAATTGGCGCAGACCCCAACGACAACAACCAATTATTCACCTCATCCGGCTCAATAGAAGTCGTATTCAAAAAATCTTTAATACTTGAAATGGCTGATGATTTTTTCTCTACTCTATCCATGCGATCCTGGCTCGCTAAACCAATTCGATAGCTCATCTCAGTTAATCGTAGATCGGCATTGTCTTGTCGCAACAGCGTTCGATATTCTGCCCTCGACGTAAACATTCGATAAGGCTCTTTGGTGCCCTTGCTGATCAAGTCGTCAATCAATACGCCGATATAGGCGTCGCTTCTTTTCAACACTAGCGGATTCTCCTCCTTTGATCTTCTGTGTGCATTGATCCCCGCCATCAAACCCTGACACGCCGCCTCCTCATATCCGGTTGTTCCATTGATCTGTCCAGCAAAGAAAAGATTTCGTAAGTGCTTGGTTTCCAAGGAGTAATCTAGTTGTGTGGGCGGAAAGTAGTCGTATTCTATAGCATATCCGGGTCTGAACATGCGTACATTTTCAAAACCCGGAACCCGTCTTAATGCTTCATACTGAACATCCTCCGGAAGGGATGTAGAAAACCCATTCACATAAATCTCAACCGTATTCCAACCCTCCGGCTCAATGAAAAGCTGGTGTCTGTCCCGGTCAGAGAAACGGTTGATCTTATCCTCAATACTCGGACAATACCTGGGGCCTACCCCATCAATACGACCCGCAAACATCGGACTCCTGTCAAAACCGGTCTTTAGTACATCATGAACCGAAGGGTCCGTATAGGCGATCCAACAACTTCTTTGTTCGGTCGGCTTTGGTACATCCTGAAATGAAAATCCAACCACCTGATCATCACCGGGCTGCTCCTCCATTTTAGAATAATCTAAGCTTCTACCATCAATCCGCGGCGGAGTACCGGTTTTTAACCTATCGCTCTCAAAACCAAACCCAACAAGCTGTTCGGTAATACCCGAAGCGGCTCTTTCAGCCATCCGACCACCACCAAAATTCTTTTCTCCTATATGAACTACGCCATTTAAAAAGGTTCCGTTCGTCAAAACCACAGCATCGGACAAAATCTCGTGCCCCATACCAGTCACCACCCCCAAGCAGCGGCCCTCTTTTACCACCAACCCCTTCACCATATCCTGGTAAAAATCAAGATTAGGCGTCTGCTCCAGCATCTCTCGCCACTTCTGAGTAAATAACATACGGTCGCTCTGCGCTCGCGGACTCCACATAGCAGGACCCTTGCTCCTGTTTAGCATGCGGAACTGTATCATGGATAGATCCGTCACAATCCCCGAATACCCGCCCATCGCATCTATCTCTCTAACAATCTGGCCCTTTGCAATACCCCCCATAGCCGGATTACAGCTCATCTGAGCAATGGTCTGCATGTTCATGGTGATCAAAAGAGTCTTTGACCCCAAATTGGCAGCCGCCGCCGCCGCCTCACAGCCGGCATGACCAGCCCCAACCACAATTACATCATACTTGGGAAACATGGCGCAAAATTACGTTGAGGAGTTGAGGAGAGAAGGTGTTGAGTAGTTTATAAAACACAAAAACAACCTTAATCGACTAGAAAACTGTGATTTATACCACAAAACAAGAGTTTGGGCGCAGATTTGCCCTACCGTACCCACCTCGACCGGATTGATGTTCCACGTGGAACGCCGATCAAAATAATCTAACTAATTGGGGAGACCACATCCACCTCGTGTCGGGTAGCCGAACACCCCAAGGGACCTCGATACTTTACGTTCCACGTGAAACACCCCGGCCCCAACCTTCCGAACTCTCTCAACCCACCAACGTCTCATCTGCTCACCCCTCATCCCTCAACCCTCAACTCTTCACCCACTTGTCCAGATAATAGTCCTCTCTTTCTCTCATGGCTTTTATTTCCGCCTTTGTTTTGTCTCCATATCCACACAAATGAAGAGCGCCATGGAAAATAACCCGATGAAGCTCGGATCGAAGGGTGTTCTTCTGTTTTTGGGCATTATCCCGAACCCGGTCGAGGCTTATGTAGATCTCGGCAGTTACCAGGCTGGATTCTGAGAGGTCAAAGGTGATGATGTCGGTATAATAGTCGTGTTTCAGGAATTGTCTGTTGATTTCCAGCAATCGCTTGTCTGTGCAGAAGATATAGTTGATCGATTCAATTCGCTTTCCTTCCTTTTTAAAAAGGGAATGAATGAATGCTTTAAGAAGGGTGCGGTTTTGTAGGCTAACCGATTTATTCTCAAAGAAGAACTGGATTTTGGCGGGCGTCGACATTATTTCAAAAATCGTAAAGAAAACCGGACCATCAAGGGTAGATTTGCAGAGTGAAACTGTCTGAATTAAAGCCCGGTCAGGAAGCCACCATACTGGCCTTTGCTGGCGAGGATGTTTCCATCAAGTTGATGGAAATGGGGCTGGTGCCGGGTGAAACGATCTTATTGGAGCAGGTAGCACCCCTGGGGGATCCAATCTCTGTACTGGTGTCGGGATATCATCTAAGCCTTCGCCTGAACGAGGCAGAAAACATCATTGTTGATATAATACATTGATAATCATCATATTGTAGATGAAAATCGGTCTGTTTTTCGGCTCATTCAATCCGATCCATATCGGGCATCTGATCATTGCCAACCACATTTTAAATGAAACAGATCTACAGCGGATCTGGATGGTGGTAAGTCCGCATAATCCACTCAAAGCTGAGCGGACTTTATTGAACGAATATCATCGACTACACCTGGTACAGCTGGCTACCGAAAACGACGATCGAATAAAGGCCTCTGACATCGAATTTTCATTACCACGCCCATCCTATACCTGCGACACGTTGATTCACTTGCAAGAAAAATATCCCGAGCATGAATTCGTGGTGATCATGGGCAGTGACAGTTTTCAGAACATTCATCGGTGGAAGAACTTCACTTTTATTACCAAGCACTATCCCATCTATGTGTACAATCGACCCGGCCATCCGATCGACGAAACACATAATGCAAAAATCACATATTTAGACGCGCCCCTTTTGCCCATCTCGGCCACTCAAATAAGATCATTGGCAATCGAAGGAAAATCGCTTCGATATTTGGTGCCCGATAAAGTATTGGAAGAGATCGAGCGTGGCGGTTACTATAAAAAATAGCCGAGAAGGATACAGGCACCCACGATCAGAGGCGCCGGAATTTTTGTGTATTGCAACAGCCCTACTGTTGCTATGAAGACCAACAGCGGCGCCGGGCTGATGGCGTTCACCGGACCAACTACATCTACTAATATATAAAGCACCGAAGCAAGCAACACCCCCATCACCACCGCATTGATTCCTTCGATCGATCGGTAGATGACAGCATATTTTTTAAGATTGTGCCAAATGGGATAAAAGAAAAGCACCAAGAGTGCACTCGGCAGAAAAATGGCGACCATGCCGATCACACATCCCAACAGTTGCCACCACGGACCCTCTGATTTCATTGCCATTCCGCCCGTGAATGCGGCAATCGAAAAAACGGGTCCAGGAACAGCCCGAACCACACCCATACCCACGTACATATCTTTTTGATCTACTCGGATCGCACCCGGGTTGTTTTCCTTCACCTTGGATGGGCGAACACTCCACTGCTCATACATCAGCGGTAACAAAACCTGACCACCACCAAAAACCAGACTTCCCATTCGGTAGGTATTCTCAAATAGGTTGATCGGCTTTCGGTCGGGCCAATCTTGTTTGCGCGCCATTTCACTGAAAAAACCCGCCAATAAAAAAATGATCCCGAACAGCCAGAAATTCCACCATCGGATGGTTTTGGGCTTATCGAGTTGTTGCGGAATACGTTTGTTGCTGAAGTTGGTAGCGATGCCACCGGCTACCATCAGGACCGGTATCATCCACGGACTGCCGAAAAATAAATAGGTGATGATACAGGCGATTACAAAAATGATCCAGGTGATCGTGTTTTTTACGGCCAATGGAAAAAGTTGCACCGCCGCATATCCCAAAAACCCCGCCGCCATGGGGGCAATGAATTCAAAGGCAGATCGCTCAACGCCTATACCTAGGCCGATCAGAAAAGTAAGTCCGCCCATCAAAAAACAGGCGGGCAAGATCCAGATCAACAAGGTTAGCACCGCCAATGGAACACCCCCACGCTTGTAGCCGATCAGGGTAAGCGTTTGTGTGGAAGAGGCGCCGGGAAGTAGCTGACAAAAAGAGTTGTATTCCATCAACTCCTCCTCGCTCACATAGGGCCGGTTGCGAACGAACCGACGAAGCATCAATCCTAAATGCGCTTGCGGTCCGCCAAAAGCCGTCAAGCTATGCCAGGCCACCGCGCGTAAAAAGGGAATGTGCCGAAGGAACATGCTTAAAAATAGCGGAAAAACAACCTATTTTGAGCCAAAACCGATTTATGCGCGCGTCATTTCTATTGCTAGTGTGTATCATCACCGGATCACTATCCCAGGCACAGGATAAAAAAGAACAACTCCGCCAGCGATTGTTCCAAAAAGTAGAAACGATGACTGCGAAGACAAATGCTTGGCGAGAGGATTTACACCTCAACCCCGAACTCGGAAATCGTGAGTTCCGAACCTCCAAACTGATTGCAGCACATTTGCGTTCACTAGGAATCGAAGTACAGGAAGGTATTGCGCACACAGGTGTGGTCGGTTTATTGAAAGGTGCTAAACCCGGACCTTGTATCGCCCTTCGGGCGGATATGGACGGACTACCCGTGACGGAGCGCGTCAATATTCCATTCGCATCTAAAGCGCGTACTACATACAACGGACAAGAAGTAGGCGTGATGCACGCATGCGGACACGATACACACGTAGCCATGCTCATGGCCACCGCAGAAGTATTATCTGCTTTCAAAAATGAATTGCAGGGCTCGGTAAAATTCATTTTCCAACCCGCTGAAGAAGGAGCGCCGGACGGAGAAGAAGGCGGTGCGGCACTGATGGTCAAGCAGGGTGTAATGGAAAATCCAAAGGTGGATATGGTATTAGGCTTTCACATCGAATCAGATATTGAAGCGGGACAGATCCACTACAAACCCGGCGCTTTCATGGCCGCGGCTGATTGGTTTTCCATTTTAGTTAAAGGAAAAGGGAGTCATGGTTCTCAACCCTGGAAGGGCGTCGACCCGATTCAAGTGTCTGCACAGATCATCGACGGATTGCAAGCGATCGTCAGCCGACAATCCGAACTCACCAAAGCGCCCGTTGTGATTACCGTCGGAAAAATAAATGGAGGCGTTCGCCAAAATATCATTCCGGAAAGCTGCACCATGGCAGGCACCATTCGAACACTGGATTCTGATATGCAAAAAGAAGTCCACGAAAAAATAAAGCACACAGCTAAATATATAGCCGAAGCATCCGGCGCCACCGCCGAGGTGACCATTGAGACAAAAACATTGGTTACCTACAACGATCCTGAACTGCTAAAGAAAGTTATGCCCTCACTCGAAAAAGCAGCCGGCACCGCCAATGTGAAACCGAGAGAGTGGGTCACCGGCGCAGAAGATTTTTCTTACTACGGAACCAAAGCCCCGGCTGTATTTCTCTACCTGGGCGGTATGCCAAAGGGCAACGATCCCGCTAAAGCACCACCACATCACACGGCCGATTTTTATGTAGACAACAGCGGCATGCCCACCGGTATCCGCGCCTTTTGCAGCATGGTCCTGGATATGATGCAGGTAAAATAATATGCGAAATCACCTCTTCTATATTTCCTTTCTGTTCGTTGCGTTCGCAAATGCGCAACCCGTAGATAAAAAGCTTAATCGGAAACTCGAGAATCAATTAGCCGGATTCAAGGGTGTAGTGGGCGTGTATGTGAAAGATCTTCGATCGGGTAAGACGGCCACTTTTCAGGCGGATACAATTTTTCCGACCGCCAGTATTGTAAAAGTCCCGATTCTGCTGGGTGTAATGGATCGACTGCATAAAAATGAAATCACCTACGACTCCAACTTTATTTATAAAGACTCGCTACTCTATGCCGGATCTGATATTCTTGGATCCTTCAAGTCGAACGAAAGCATCGCGCTGAAAAAAATCATCATGCTGATGATGACCACCAGCGACAACACCGCAAGCCTTTGGCTCCAATCGATCGCGGGCGGTGGAACACGGATCAATCGAATTCTTGACAGCATCGGACTGAAACAAACACGCGTGAATTCACGAACACCCGGCCGTGAAACGAACCGGACACAGTACGGGTGGGGACAAACCACGCCACGCGAAATGGGTGAACTGCTGGAGCGTGTTTATCAAAATAAACTTTTTGCAGGATCGACAGATGAGCGGATTCTTCGAACCATGGGACGAAATTTCTGGGATGAAGATGAAGCCATCTCTCGCTTTCCACCCTATATCGAAGTGTTCAGTAAAAACGGATGTGTGAATGCGTCAAGAAGTGAGGCCATGATCGTGAATGCGCCGAACCACCCGTTTGTGTTTTGCATTTTTACCAAGAACAACGTCGATCAGCGCTGGTCGCACGAAAACGAAGCGTGGACTCTTGCTCGAAATCTCGCGGATCTTTTGTGGGATTATTTTGAACCCAAAGACAAGTGGGGAGACGACTCAGCGCAACAGTAAATACGCACACCAGCTCATGATCCAGGCCAGACCGGTCATATAGATCAGCTGTATCGTGGGCCATTTCCAACTACGGGTTTCTCTCTTTACAACTGCCAGTGTACTCATACACTGCATGGCCAGCGCATAGAAGATGAGTAATGATACTCCGGTTGCCAATGTGAACACAATGGACCCATCGGGTCGCGTCGCACCACGCATTTTATCCTTCAACACGCGACTGCTGGCATCCTCTTCGCCCACACTGTAAAGAGTTGCCATCGTACCCACAAACACTTCGCGTGCGGCGAATGACGTGATCAGCGCAATGCCGATTTTCCAATCGAAACCCAGCGGTGCGATCACCGGTTCAATGGCATGGCCCAGCATACCCGCGTATGAATTTTCCAAACGTGCACTTTGGTGATCCCGTTCGATCTGTTCTGCCGGAAGTACTGAAGCAACCTTGGCGGCCTCGTAACGATCATCAATGATTTTCATTTTATCGGCCGGACCAAAACTTGAAAGCCCCCAAAGCACAAGACTGATGATCATGATGACCTTACCGGCATCAAACAGAAAGATCTTCGCCTTATTGAACATCACCGTTACCATATTCCCCCAACGAGGCGCTCGGTAGTCGGGCAACTCCAAAATGAAAAAACTCTTTTCCTGTATCCGGATAAACCACTTTGCAATATTGGATACCAGCAGCGCGATCACCACGCCAAAAACATAGAGCCCCATCATCACCAATCCCTGCAAACTCAGGAGTCCGAATAAATATTTCTCTGGTATCACCAGTCCGGTTAAAATGGAATAAACAGGCAGCCGCGCCGAACAACTCATCAGCGGCGTCACTAATATAGTCAGCAATCTTTCTTTTCGGTTCTCGATGTTACGCGCACTCATGATCGCCGGAACCGCACAAGCGAAACCACTGATCATGGGCATCACACTTTTTCCATTCAACCCAACTCCACGCATCAGTCGATCGGTCAAAAAACTGATCCTCGCCATGTATCCCGTATCCTCCAACAGTGTGATGATCCCAAATAAGATCATGATCTGCGGCACAAAAACCAGAATGCCCCCCAATCCGGCCACCACCCCGTTGATCAGCAGATCGCTCCAGGCATTTGTTGGCAACGCTTCTCCCAACCAACCCGAAAAAAGGCCGAATCCACTTTCGATCCAATCCATCGGGTACTTGGCCAACCAAAAAACAGCTTGAAACAGTAGGAACAAGACGGACAACAAGATCAGGTTTCCCCAACGCCGATGAAGCAGAATCCCATCGAGGCGCTCTGTCACCATTTTCTTTTTCAACGGATCGGGCTCTGATACCGCTACCTGCATGATCTCCCGGATACGGGCATATCGCTGAAGGATCTCGGCCGCCTGTGTTTTAGTGGGATTAAAACTGTTTTTTTCTTCGATCGATTCGAGTGCGTCCTGTTGCGGAAGTGAGAGGGACTCGTGATGGATCAGATAATGAATGGATGTATACTCACCGATTCCAGGAAACAATGCTTGTGTGGCTTCAACCGCGGCTGGCGCCAGGGCTTTTGAGTCAATGAAGGGGCGGGCGGACTGCTTGATCGAACGAACCGACCAAGACTGTATCGTTTTTTTCAACTCAGCAACCCCCTTTCCTTTACGGGGATTCACGGCCACCACCGGCACGCCGAGTTCACGCTCCAAAGCGGGAATGTCGATCTGTATTCCCTTTTTTCGGGCCAGGTCCATCATCGTAAGCACGATCACAACCGGAACCTTCAGGTCGATCAATTGAGAACAAAGCAACAGATTCCGCTTCAGGTTGCTGGCATCTGCCACCGCAATCACCAGATCGGGACGAAACCCCTTATCTTCTCCGATCACCACTTTATAGCTGACCCACTCATCCAATCGTTTCGGATAAAGTGAATAGGTGCCGGGAAGATCGATTAGTTCGATGGCCTGATCACCTGCTGAAAATCGCCCCGTGGTTTTGTCAACCGTCACCCCGGGAAAATTCCCGACTTGCTGGTTCATTCCGGTCAAACAATTGAACAGTGAACTTTTACCACTGTTTGGATTCCCGACCAGGGCAATATGAAGGGGGGTTGATTTCAACCTCGCAAAAGTAGAACGGATTCGCGAACACTCATTATTAAATCCGGTTTTTCAACTCGAACCAAGGTAATTTTGTCTCCAATCCTTTTTTCATGTCGAATCGAACCGCCCCCGTACTTTTTCTTCTCTTATTTGCTTCTTGTGTGCCCGCCAGCAAAAAAATAATGCGCGCAGATAAGAAATATCAAAGCAGCTTTCAGCAACACGTTTCCTTTTTGGCATCCGACTCACTGGAAGGCAGAAGAACCGGCACCCGTGGGGAGGCGATCGCTCGCAGCTATATAGCGGAGCAATTTCGCTCGATCGGCCTTCAACCAAAAGGCACAAACGTATTTGAACAACTATTCGAGGTGCAAGAAGGAAAAAAACCTTCGTCCGCATCCTATCTGTGGATACAGGGCGATACACTAGTAGCCGAGAAAGAGTATTTCTATTTCCCTTGGAGTGGATCACAACCAATACAGGGCGAACCGATCCCGGGCCTTCGGGAGGTTGCAGCGCCTTGGATCATCGATCTCGGTGAGGGTATTCAGGACAATGCGAACAATCCGCACTTTGATCTCCCCCTCTATGTTTATGAGCAGTCAAAAAAAGCGGCTGACGCCGGTGCAACTGGACTGATCCTTTATAGTACACATACTTCCGGCGATAAACTTTCATTCAATGCAAAAGACCGGTCCGATGCGCTAAAGATCTCGGTCGTTTATTTAAAAAAGGATGCCGCCACACGATATGTGCAGGCAGATAAAGGTGGTATGCGAATTCAGGGGAAAGTTGAATTCGTTGAAAACATGCGACGCGGATACAATGTGGCCGGCTTCATTGATAACAAGGCTGAAAAAACGGTTGTCCTCGGTGCACACTATGATCACCTCGGTTATGGCGAGGACAATAATTCCCGACACACCGGCACGCCTGAAATTCACAATGGAGCAGATGACAATGCCAGCGGCACCTCCATGCTCATTGAATTGGCCCGCTTATTTAAATCAAAAAAAGAACAGAAGAATAATTATCTCTTTCTTGCTTTTTCCGGAGAAGAATTGGGACTGTACGGATCAAAATATTTTACCGAAAAGCCCACGATCGATCTGAGGGCTGTTAATTATATGATCAATATGGATATGGTGGGACGATTGCCCGACAGCAGCAAATCCATTACACTGGGCGGATACGGTACTTCACCCGCCTGGTCGAAGGTGATCGATCCGAAGGCGAGCAACACGATATCGATCCGCATCGACTCCAGCGGTACTGGTCCAAGCGACCACTCCTCTTTTTATCGAAAAGACATTCCGGTGCTTTTCTACTTTACCGGACTGCATACTGATTATCACAAACCTTCTGATGATGCGGACCGCATCAATTACGAAGGGATGGTGCGGATCCTTCGCCACATCGAGCGTACGGTTGACGGATTGAACCAAGAGCCCAAACTGGCTTTTTTGAAAACAAGAGAAACACAAACAACGACCACCGCTCGCTTCAGTGTAACGATGGGCATCATGCCCGACTATACCTATTCCGGAAAAGGTGTTCGAGCCGATGGTGTGGGTGAAGGAAAGCCTGCCCAGAAAGCCGGCATCCGCGCAGGCGACATTGTTTTACAGATTGGTGATTATTCGATCTCTTCTATGGAGAGCTACATGCAAACGTTGGGCAAGTTCAAAAAAGGAGAAACGATAAAAGTGATCTATCAGCGTGGTGAGGAAACCAAAGAAGTAAACGTAACTTTCTAGAAAGTAAATAAATGGCAGAGCGGCCACAGAAACTGGTTCTCGATACGGATGCACTCAACGACATGTTCTTCGACGAGGCATGTTTGCTCGGCATCATGGCCCCCATTCGCGACTATCAATTTGTTTGGCACCTGAATGCTCATTTGCAATTGGATTTTAGGATCAATGATCTCGAGATCGGACTGGTCCGAAAAAAAAGAGAATATTTTTTCAAGGTCTATGAATACCGTCGACCCGAGTCGATGCTGGAGCATTATCTGTATGTAAATCAGTTTGACGGCGAATACCTGCTGCCGGAATTGAAGCACATGGATTATTTATGGTTGATGAAAGGCGATGAGATCGACCCCGCCTGGCTCGAAGAAACCATGCAGGCCATTCGCGGAACACAGTTTGTACAAATGGCCGTTAAACTAACAATCGACCAAGTGAAAAACAGAGAGAATCTTTTATTCTGAAACTATGTGGACAGAAACAGCCAATACGCTTTATAGAAAATTCGAATTCCGAGATTTTTCGGAGGCCTTTGCATTCATGACAAGAGTAGCGATGTTGGCCGAGCAGCAACAGCATCATCCTCGGTGGTCCAATGTCTGGAACACAGTAGAGGTTTGGCTGAACACGCACGATGCCGGAAATGTGATCACGGAAAAAGATTACAAACTAGCAAAGGCCATCGACGCGTTGATCTAGAGTTGTTCAGATGGACGAATAACGATCCGCTTCGCTCCGATCTCGGTCAGCCGCCCAATCGGCAAAAGATGATCATTCAATTCAAATTCGACCATCTTCTCCTTCAAGAGCTCTGCGGAATCTTCCGCCACAGCGATCAATAATCCCCCGTTGGTCTGCGGATCGGGCAGCAACGTGAATGCTTCTGCTACAGGAACGCCTTTCTCAAATTGAACATCTGACTGATAACGACTCCAATTGCGCGTGGTGGAATCCGGAAAGATCCGTTGCTGAATATATTCAGATACGCCAGGAAGCAATTTCAATCGATCATAATAGATCTCCGCCCCACATTCACTGCCGTAGGTCATTTCACCTAAATGGCCAAGCAACCCAAATCCGGTCACATCGGTAAGGGCGTGTATGCCTTTCATTGTTCCCAACACTTCTCCAATTCGATTCAAGGAACACATGGTTTGTAACAATGCGTCATTGTGTTCTGCTTTTAATAAACCGCGTTTTCTGGCCGTTGAACCGATACCGCTGCCGATCGGTTTGGTGAGAAATAAAAGATCGCCAGGTTTGCCGCCTTTATTTTTTTTGATTCCCTCGATCGGTATCATTCCATTGACCGTCAACCCGAAAATCGGATCTGTAGTATCTATACTATGTCCGCCTGCAAGCGGAATGCCGGCTTCTCTGCAGGCTGCGCGCGCCCCTTCGATCACTTCAGCTGCGAGTTCGGCAGGAAGCGTATCTACCGGCCAACCCAAGATCGCAAGGGCGAGGATCGGCTTACCCCCCATTGCATATACATCACTGATCGCATTGGCGGCAGCGATCTTTCCATATTCAAAGGGCTCATCAACGATCGGGGTAAAAAAATCAGTAGTCGCGATCAGGCCCGATCCGTTACCCAGGTCCATTACTGCGGCATCGTCGAGCGATTCATTTCCAACGAGTAGCTGTGGAAATATATCCATTCCCGAGCCGGGCTTGATGATCTGTTCCAATACTTGCGGCGCGATCTTGCAACTGCAACCTGTATTGCGGGTAAATGAGGTTAGTGGTGTTTCCGTGACTTGACTCATGGTGTAATTGTCTTCAATAGAAGATCGGCGTTTTCTTCGTGAACAGCAGTGGCTTCAATGTTTCGGATCAGCAACTCGGCCTGCTCTCGGTTGAACAATGATTTTTTGTACATCTTATCGTAGTACCTCAGCAGAATATCAAAAGCTTCCGTGATCTGTCCGTTTTGTAAGAATGTTATTGCTTCCGTTGCATTCTTATCTCCCAGCTTTTTTCGAACACGATCGGTGGCATCGCAGAGTCGTTGAACATCAAGTGATCCATATCCCTGAACAATATAGGCGAGTCTTTTTTCGAATGGGATATCAAGAAAGTAAACAGATGACCGACGCATGTGTTCCCAGAACGCTCCCGGAATGTTTACGCGACCGATCCTTTGTGATTCGTCTTCGACCCAAATTCGCGGGGTTTGCTCTGCTGCTGCTTTTTGAAGTGCCAGCGCGAGTTTATTTTCAAAATGTTCTTGAGAGGGTTGTTCGGGTAGGCCGATATTTCCAAATGCCGACCCTTTGTGATGAGCTAAGCCCTCGAGATCAAGTATCGTTTCCTTCTTATTTTTTAATGCTTTCAGCAAGTCCGTTTTTCCGGAACCGGTGTAGCCACCGATCAATTGTAGCGGATATTCTTTTTCAAACTGTGCTAAAGACCAGCGCCGAAAACTTTTGTATCCCCCGATGAGTGTATGAACTTGAAATCCGTAAATATCCAATAGCCAAGCCAAGGCGCCGCTTCGCATGCCACCGCGCCAGCAATGAACGAGCAGCGTTCGAGAACCGGACTGCGCAGAGATGGATTCCGCTTGTTCCACCAATGCGCGCATTTTCGGACCGAAATAATCAAGTCCGATCTTGATCGCCAGTTCCCGGCTTTCTTGTTTGTATGCGGTGCCTACTTGTTTTCTTTCCTCATCATCAAAAAGCGGAAAAGAATGAGCGCCGGGAATGTGTGCGTGTTGGTATTCACCCGGACTGCGCACATCCAACACGGGATGTGATTCTCGGAGGTTTAAAAAGGTATCAATATCTATCGGACGAACAGCCATCGGCCGTGAAGGTAGTTTGATTCGTGGGCAAGAAAAAACCCAGACGATTGCTTTCGCACCGTCTGGGTCTAATTATTATTTCCGATCCGAATTATCGATTCATAGAAGCTAAAAACTCTTCGTTGCTCTTGGTTCCTTTCATTCGGTTCTGCAATTCACGCATGGCTTCTTCCGTATTCATGTCGGTCAGGTAAACGCGGAGCAGATTCATGCGCTGCAACGCATCCTTGTCGAGCAATAGATCGTCGCGACGAGTGGAAGAAGACGTAAGGTCGATGGCCGGATAGATACGCTTATTAGCCAGCTTGCGGTCGAGCTGCAATTCCATGTTACCGGTTCCCTTGAATTCCTCGAAGATCACCTCATCCATTTTACTTCCGGTATCAACGAGTGCGGTAGCGATGATGGTGAGCGATCCGCCGTTTTCGATCTTACGAGCGGCACCGAAGAATTGTTTTGGTTTTTGCATCGCATTCGCTTCCACACCACCTGACAATACTTTACCGGAGGCGGGCGCGACGGTGTTGTGTGCACGCGCGAGACGGGTGATGGAATCAAGCAGAATCACCACATCATGTCCGCATTCTACCAGGCGTTTTGCTTTTTGCAAGGCCATGGTGGACACTTTCACGTGTTTTTCTGCCGGCTCATCGAAGGTAGAGGCGATCACTTCGGCACGCACACTGCGCTCCATGTCGGTAACTTCTTCAGGGCGCTCATCGACCAACACGACCATCAGATAACACTCCGGATGGTTTGCGGCAATGGCATTGGCCACTGCTTTCAGCAACATGGTCTTACCGGTTTTGGGTTGAGCCACGATGAGTCCGCGTTGACCCTTACCGATCGGCGTGAACAGGTCCATGATTCGCGTAGAATAATCACTCGGCGTCGTGAATAAATTCAATTTCTCATACGGGAAGAGTGGCGTCAGGTAATCGAAGGGAACACGGTCGCGCACTTCTTCCGGCCGCTTACCATTGATCGTTTCGGTTTTTACCAGCGCAAAATATTTTTCTCCTTCCCGCGGAGGGCGAACCATACCGACCAGTGTGTCACCGGTTTTGATGGCGAGTTGTTTGATCTGTTGCGGAGCAACATATACATCATCGGGCGAGGAGAGATAATTATAGTCGGAGGAACGAAGGAATCCATAACCGTCGGGCATCATTTCCAATACTCCTTCTGCTTGTATCAACCCATCGAACTCCACATTGAAATTCGGGTTCTCACGACGCGGTTGGAATTGAGGACGGTATCCGCTCTGTTGAGGAGCTGGTTCCTGTTGCTGTGACTGCTGCTGTTCATCGGATTCTTGCAGAATGGCTGAAGCCAGTCGCATTTGAGCTTCCGCATCTGCCGGAGCAGGTGCTGCTGAAGCTGGAGGGGCACTATTTTCTGCTGAAATTTCATCGGGCGCAGCTTCTGCTTTACGCGGGCGACCACGTTTTACGGGCGCTTTTTCATCTTTTTTAGCTGGCATTTTCTCTTTTTTGGGATTCATATCGTCGCTTTCTGATATTATTTAAGGCTGATTGGATGATCGGATCGATCAATTCCGGGGTATTTCCGCCGTTACTGGTGAGAGATCATAATGAATAAAGGGAGGGGGTTCAACAAAATTTCCGAGACCCGACTTAAGAATTGAAAAAGATTGGTGAGTGGAGGAAAGCGAGAAGATTGATTGCTTTCCGATAGCAAATATAGGGCAAGGCCCATAATATTCACCTGCTACCGGTGGGTATCAGGTAAACGCCAAAAAAAGTCCCGCCGAAGCGGGACTGAACAAAATGCGTATCTATTTGAAATTCAAATCAAAAACATCATTTAGTGCTGAAAACCTTGATCACCCCATCATTTTCGCTGCTTACTACGAGTAAGCTACGACCCATTTTATTATCCTCGGGTTTGATGAAGAGTAGTCCCTCTGGTGCATCACCGCTGGCCAACAGTTTGATATAGCTGGGTTTGGTGGGGTCGGTCACGTCATAAACCGCTACGGCGTCAGCTCGTTCCAGTCCAACAAAGAGGATTTTTTTCTTGCCGACGGTACCCAGCACTACAGCTTCGGGCTCTGATCCTTTGTCGTCGCTGCGGGCATCGTCGTAGGTGAACCAGAGATTACATTTTTGATCGAGTTCGTTTTTACTGTCGAAAATCTGGTTTCCGGTGGTGCCGCTCCATACACTGAAGGAGCGGGAGTTCAGTGAATACAGGGCGTCGAAGTCACCATCGAAATCCGTATCGCCCAATGTTGTTGTTACATTGAGGCGTCCGATTTGTGCATCTGTTTTTAATGTGCTGGCGTTCGGAAAGGCAACCGGGTCTAATGGAAGCGCATTAACACGTCTTACTTCTGAGTAGGCGGAGTATTCACGGGCATCACCTTCATTCGCGGTAAACAGATAGGTTTCACCTTCATATTGCATAGAGGCGATGGCGTCTGGAAGATAGAGTCCGCGTACCGGCCAGCTATTGAAGGCAATCTGATTGTCTCGATCGCTGAAGTCCGCTTCGAAGCCGGGTTTGCTGTAGTCCATGTAACCCAGTGGCAGGATCGACTCGATGGTCTTTGTAGCGATATTCAGTTTGGCGATCGCATTGTTTTCTTGAAGGGTGATGTAAGCTGTTTTAGAGTCATCGGATACAGTGATGTATTCGGGCTCGATATCTTTTTCAAAATCACCATTTGGTCCGAACACCCGCATCCCTTTCGCTACTAAGGCTGCCCGCTGCGTGATGAAGGATTTGAAACCTAGCGTGGTAACCTGAAATCCATTTCGAACATCAATCATAGAGATGGTACCGGGCGGGTCGATCTGGTAGTCGTTAGAGGGCTCACCTTCGTCAGCCGTCAGGATCCAATTTCCGTCAGGCGAAAAACAAACATGATCAGGAAGCGCACCCACGGTTACTGTTTTGATCTCAACCAATTTGCGGGTATCGAAGATTGCGACTTTACCAGGGTTTTGTTTGACGGCAGCTTCGATGGCGATCGCGAGGCGACCATTGGAAACAGCTACACTATTTGCAAATCCGCCGAATCCTGAAATAGGAATAGAGCTGATCAGTGTGGGATTAGCCGGATTGGAAAGATCGATCACGTCGATCTTATTCACTGTTCCATTATTAACAGCAAACAAGCGCTGTGAGATCGGGTCATAGGCAGAGATCTCTGCGGCACCCACATCACCTATGTCGATGGTTCCAATCTCCACAAAGCTGGAGGCTTGTTCGGTGCTGGCGGGCGACAAATCGGTTTTCTGACAACCAATCAGTACCACACCGCAAGCCAAAAGGACCAAAAGAAACTGGTTTTTCATCCTAAAAAATTTTGGGCAAGATTATCGATCGCACCTTACCGTAATATGAACGGATGGTTACCAAAATGTTACCCGATTGCGAACCGGATTTCACAACCCGCCCACCTTCAGTATCTTTACCACCGTTATGTTCAACCAACGCATTAAAGTCAGCGACCTGCTGAAACTCGAGCCGAACGGACAGTCCGTCACCGTGATGGGCTGGGTACGAACCTTCCGAAACAACCAGTTCATTGCCCTCAATGACGGAAGCACCAATACCAATATTCAGGTGGTGGTGGAGCTCGGCAAATTCGACGACGCATTATTAAAGCGCATCACCACATCTGCGTCTCTTAAAGTGACGGGTGTGATCGAACCTTCGTTGGGTAAGGGACAGAAAATGGATCTCAAGGCAACTGCTATCGAAATACTTGGCGACAGCGATGCTGAAAAATATCCGCTGCAACCCAAAAAACACAGCCTGGAATTTTTACGCGAAAAAGCACACCTGCGTTTTCGCACCAACACCTTCGGGGCCGTTTTCCGTGTTCGTCATGCACTCGCCTTCGCGGTGCATAAATTTTTCAACGAGAAAGGCTTCGTGTATATGCATACACCGATCATCACAGCCAGTGATGCGGAAGGAGCCGGTGAAATGTTTCGGGTAACGACGTTACCGATGGACGGAACCGCGCCGAAAAACGAAGACGGATCCATCAACTACAAAGAAGATTTCTTCGGTCGCTCTACGAACTTAACCGTAAGCGGACAACTCGAAGGAGAACTGGGTGCTACTGCTTTCGGAGAGATTTATACGTTCGGTCCCACCTTCCGCGCCGAGAACAGCAACACCGCTCGTCACCTCGCGGAATTCTGGATGATCGAACCGGAGATGGCTTTCTGTGATCTGGAAGACAACATGAATCTCGCGGAAGAGTTCATCCAATACATCATTCGCTACGCGATGGAAAACAATCGCGAGGACCTGGAGTTTCTGGCAACCCGACTGGCGGATGAAGAAAAACAATTGCCGCAGGATAAACGAAGCGAACTCGGACTCATCGAGAAGTTGGAATTCGTGTTGAACAATCAATTCGAACGGATCACATACACCGAGGCTATTGATATTTTGCGCGAGAGCAATCACAACAAGAAAAAGAAATTTCAATACGAGATCACGGGTTGGGGCATGGATCTGCAAAGTGAACACGAACGCTATCTGGTCGAAAAGCATTTTAAGAAACCCGTTATTCTTTCTAATTATCCCGCTGCAATCAAAGCGTTTTACATGCGGCAGAACGAGGACGGAAAGACTGTGGCTGCCATGGACATACTGGCACCGGGCATCGGCGAAATCGTTGGCGGATCACAACGCGAAGAGCGGCTCGATCGGTTGACGGCGCGCATGAAAGAGATGCATATTCCCGAAGAGGAATTGTGGTGGTATTTGGATACACGTCGTTTTGGAACGGTCCCGCATGCCGGATTCGGATTGGGATTTGAGCGGATGGTTCAGTTCGTAACGGGTATGTCGAATATCCGCGACGTGATTGCTTTCCCTCGTACGCCGGGTTCTGCTGATTTTTAATTAGGCGACTTCGCGCAGCGGAGGTGTTTGCAAATCTTCTTCCTGCAAACGCATTCGGAACAGGATGTCTTTCAAGGAAGACAAGCGTTGAACCGTGTACGGGATCGTATCCATTCCACTCACGAAACGTTGGATGTAACTGTAGATACCGATTAAACTTCCCGCTTCCATTTCCGCGCCCATAGTTTTATTCGTGAGCAGCACTGATAAACCGATCACGACCATCACCAACAGTTCCATGATCCCGAAGTTCCAGGCTTCCTGATCGCTGATGCGCACCTGCCATTTGCGGAGATTGTCGTAATGCTGACGGATCATATGTCCGTTACCACTCGAGATCACATCCACTTGTTTTTCCAATTCATCGTTCTTCATGCGATTTAGTTTGCGCATGCGTCGGCCATAGGAATAACTGATCAGGGATACGGGCAATAAAATGCTTAAGCAAACCAACACCACCGAAGTGTCGTAGAAGAATAGCAAGATCAACGATCCGAAAATATTGTAGACAGCTTCCATTACATATACCATGTCGAATTCCAGGAAATCGACGAGCTCACGCGCGAGTGTGGAGTGGGCACTGAGTTTGGATACTTCACCTTGTTGATAGCGACGCGCGAGAAAGCGTGTTACCATCGAAGTATAGATGGCGGAGTATGTGCGTGTGTCGAGCCGATGACGGATGGTGCCGATCACTAACCAAACCAGATGCACTATGCAAAGCCAAATCAGTCCGGCGTAAGAGCCTTTGATCAGATCGTTGACGGCCATTCCGAGAAAAAGGGGTCGGAGCAGGTTACCGGCCGTCTCGGTGAGAAACAGGAAATAGGTGAATCCCAGCCGGTATCGGTGCTGCAGGATCAGTTGGCTCAAGGCGGCAAGGCGCGACATAATATTATATGTTGATCGGAACGGACGAATCCGTTTTCGAAGGTGAGAGACTAAGGTCAGTAAGTAGAACGCAATGGGTGGCGGAGTTGAGACTTAGGGAGAGGCCTCGTGTTTAACCGCGTGTGGTTTGTAGTGCAAATTTAACCGTTTGGGCTCGGCGCTGGGATTATTGTTTTGTGAATTGAACCCAAACAAATGAAAATCAACATATTAAAAATACAATTTGCAAAAACTCCCCAAAAGGCAGCAAAAGTGTGCGGCAATTAATTTCTCTATTCACCGCAAAAATGCGGAGAATAAATCCTGTATTCGACGCAGAAACCACACAAGGACGTGCCCAAATACATTTACGAATACAAGAATTGGACCGAGTTCAAGTGGCAGGAAACGGCCATAAATACTGTCTTTGGAGAGGTCCGAAATCTCCAAGGAAAGGTGTTGGCGCTTATGAGCACGCTCGGATTTTCTACAAGAGAGGAGGCTAAGCTGTCAACGTTGGCCATGGATGTCATCAAGTCTTCAGAAATAGAAGGAGAAAAGCTTGACTATGACCAGGTTCGTTCTTCGATCGCCAAGCGACTGGGAATAAACATGGCTGGAATGGTTTCTGTTTCCAGAGATATAGAGGGTGTTGTAGAAATGATGCTCGATGCTACCCAGCATTATACACAGCCGCTTACGCATGATCGACTTTTTGGATGGCACGCTTCGTTGTTCCCGATCGGTCGCAGCGGTATGTATAAAATTGAAGTGGGCAGATATCGTACTGCTGAAATGCAGATCGTGTCTGGAGCGATGGGAAAAGAAAAAATCCATTATGTGGCCGTCCCTGCCAATAAGGTACATGCAGAAATGGATCAGTTTTTAGAATGGTTTAATAAGGATTCATCCATCGATCCGGTTATAAAATCAGCAATCGCCCATTTTTGGTTTGTGACCATTCACCCTTTTGATGATGGTAATGGACGAGTAGCCCGAGCGATTTCAGATCTTTTACTGGCACGAGCTGATGGGTCATCGGAACGATATTATAGTATGTCGAGTCAAATACTACTCGAGCGCAAACAATACTACGATGTATTACAACGCGTACAGCACAGTAGCGGAGATATTACAGAGTGGTTAAGTTGGTTTTTATTTTGTTTGAAAAGCTCACTACAAACAACCGAACTCACTTTGCGAAACACCATGCGAAAAAATCAATTTTGGATGACCTATGAAAACACGCCGATCAATGAACGTCAGCGGTTGATGATCAATAAACTTTTCGATGGATTCGAGGGGAAATTAAAATCGTCGAAGTGGGCAAAAATGGCAAAGTGCTCGACTGACACCGCCCTTCGCGACATAAAAGACTTGATCGAAAAAGGTATTTTACGACAAGAGCAGCAAGGGGGTAGGAGCACAAACTATGAGTTAGTTGGATTCTGATTCTTAATAGGCGCATTTTATTATCTTTAGAGTGTGGTTAGGCTTGAAAAGACAAAACAAGCCATTCGTGTCTAAAATTGGAACTCGCGGAAAAGGGTAATTGTTTTTAACCGCCATACACCCAGATAGATCTTGAACGCGGATATAATAGAAGATAAATAATGAGACCCTAAGACGTACAAATTAAACAAGGATATCTAATCTGTAAAAGCGGCAATTTTAAAAAACCAGGCCTTTTAAATTATAAACAATAACAAATGTATTTACTCATATTGGTGACGGTGCTTTTTATTACCATACCTTTTTGGCTGATAAGTAAAATAATAGGCAATAACAGAAAGCTTCTAATTAATAAATTAAAAAAGCGCCCCACTGGGCTTATAAAATTTAGCTTTGACGATGCCAGTAAAAAATTTAAGGACGACCTTGAGGTGGTGAAAATTGCAGTTGCCCAATCTTCGTATAACTTCAAATATGCTTCTGAAAGAATACGCGGTGATGAAAATGTAGTATTAGAAATTCTCAACACTGATCCATATATTATTAATTATTCACTAATAAAAACTGATAAAATAATAAATAAAGCGCTTTCTATTGATGGTGGTGTGTTGGCTTTTTGCCCCCCTTCATATCTCAGCAACAAAAGCGTTGTTATTTCCGCTCTTCAAAACATGAAAAGCCGGCATACGCTGCTACAGCACCTTCCCCCAAGCCTTACTGACGATAGAGAGGTAGTAAAAGCAGCAATATCAATTAATCCACAAAACTTCAGGTATGCCTCAATAAAATTACAGGGAGATATAGAATTGGCGCAACTAGTAGTTTCGGAATATGGCGACCTGTTAGAATTCTTATCAGATTCTTTAAAAAGCGATGAACTAATTGTAACGCTCGCTGTTCGAAGCTTTAACTTTGAAGCGCTGAAATATGCAGCTGAATCGTTTAAAAAGGATAGGAAAATCGTAATGGCTGCAGTTAAAACAAGTGGAATCAATCTAAAACACGCGTCAATAGATTTGAGAAAAGATTTTGAGATTGCTATAGCTGCCGTAAAAAATGATTATTCTTCCTTTGAATTTGCTTCCGAGACTTTAAAAAGTGATATAGATTTTGTTTTAGAGGCTTTGGAAATAAACCCTAAAATAAAAAACAATTTAAGTGAAGAGGTAGCCAACAATCCAGCAGTCAAGAGAAAAGTTAATTCTCTCTAAGTAAAGCATGTCATATTTATAATCCTAATGTTTAAGATCTGATCTCAAATATTGATGCCACCTATCTCCTAAGCCCATGTTCTCTTAAGTTTAATGAATTCTCTTCGTGCTTGCTGATCAGTTTTTTGCAATTCGAAGAGCCGCGCCGACATAGCAAAGGTTCCATTTTGTGATCCAGAAAGTGGTAGAAGTCAAGGATAAATTCTACGTCAGATTTGACCTTCTGGATCATACGTACATCCAACCAGTCGGAAGTAATCTTCGTAAAAAAAGAATCGACAATCAAATTTGTGCCAATTTCAGCCGCGATGTATGCTCATTTTATAATGCGTCGTTTTCAAAAATTCTCTAAACAGAAA
>CANGWB010000002.1 GCA_947457465.1 Chitinophagaceae bacterium
GGTTTACTCAAAGGGTGGCCTTCATTTCGAGAAAGAATTGGCGGATCTGTTTGAGGGACTGGATCGCCGCCATGCGTTGTTCGGCCTTATCACCTTTTTTCAAAAAGTCACGGGCGCCATCGATGGTGAATTTGCGACGGCGAAGCAGGTCATAAATGAGGACCAGATTCTTCACATCGACGGGTCGGAAGAAGCGATCCCCTTTGCGATTCTTTCTTGGTTGCAGTACATCGAATTCAGTGGCCCAGTAGCGGATCAGGGATTGCTTTTCGCGGAACATGCGGGCCACTTCTCCGATCGAGTAGTATTGTTTTTTGAACAGCTCTTCATCGGCTGGGATCTCAATGCGGTCGACGTTGGCTGCATTTTCCTGCAGGGAGCGACGACCTCTTTTCCCGGTCGATGCAGTTTGTTGTATGCCCAAACGGGGACTGTTCATTTCGATACGTTCTTCCTGTATCACCTGAACAGGAGCCGGCTTCTTCGGTCGAACCGCCTTCAGTTTGGTAACCTGAGGTGGCGAGATCAAGGTATCCTCGTCTCCGAATGAAAAGGTGATCTGGGTGAGGGGTTTGGCCATATCCGATTTTTATCCTGGTAAAGGTATCGGGGGAAGGGCCTTTTCTGTGGTAACGAAACGCGGGTGTGGAAAAGTATGTGTGAGCGTGAATTAGTCCAGACTCTGGTTGCTGGCAGCTGCTCTTTTCAACAGTTGATCAAATTGTTCCGGTGTCAGATCGTTGTAAAAGAAATAGACCGGATCGATCTTTTGGTTGAACTTAACAACTTCGTAATGGCAGTGTGGTCCAGTTGACTTACCAGTGCTGCCTACCCAACCAATAATCTCACCACGTTTTACTTTTTGTCCCGTTACTGCTTTGGTACGAACCATATGACCATAGATGGTTTGATAACCGAAGCCGTGGTCAATTATGACATAATTGCCAAAACCATTTCCTCTATTACCTGAAAAATTGACGGTGCCATTGGCAGTAGCATAGATGGGGGTTCCCTGTGGTGCTGTAAAATCGAGCCCCTGATGCATTTTTTGGGTTTTGTAAATCGGATCAATTCGTATCCCGAATCCGCTTGCTATCCGAGTCAGGTCGCGGTTGTGTACAGGTTGAATGGCTGGCGTATGTGCAAGTAAAGTTTCTTTATCCTTTATGAGGTCTTCAACCTCTTTATAGGATCGTTCCTGTGTTTTCATTCGAGCCAATAACGCTTCGAGGGTTTTTTGGATGGAGGGCACTAACTGATCGGAGGGCATGCGCTGGATTTTGGCGATCTCCAGGGCCTCGGCCTCCAGTTGAGCCCTGGCGCTATCAGGAATAGGGTCTGCTTCAAAAATGGAACGATAGACCTCGTTGTCACGTTTTTCCAGATCGGCCAGTTTAATCTCAATCTCGTTTAGTTTCTCTGCGAGGCCCTCATACTGATCGAGTAAATAACGGTTTTGTGATTGCAAGATCTTCTCCTGCGGGGAACCGATGAAACGAAAAGCTGCGAAGGCGATGAGTCCGGCCGTTACCAAGGAAGCTGCCAGAAAGCCGAAAAGGCGTAGCAAGCGTACATGGAGAGGCGTATTCAGTTTTTCATACTGAAGCGTCTGGGTGTTGAATATGTATTTGATGCGCTTCATAGACCGGGAATCCGCAAGGGAAGAAAAGCCTTGTTTCGCTTACCTTTGCGTCGACAAATATACCCGGTAAACCGGAATAAAACGACCATGACTGCTGCTCAGATCCGACAGGCTTTTTTAGACTTTTTCGCGTCGAAAGGACATGCCATTGTTCCTTCCGCCCCGATCGTGGTGAAGAACGATCCCACGCTGCTGTTCACCAATGCAGGCATGAATCAGTTCAAGGATTTCTTTCTGGGAAACAAAGCGCCGGAACACCGACGCGTAGCGGATACACAAAAGTGTTTGCGCGTGAGCGGTAAGCATAATGATCTGGAAGAGGTAGGCGTCGATACCTATCACCACACGATGTTCGAGATGCTGGGCAACTGGAGCTTTGGCGACTATTTCAAGAATGAAGCCATCTCCTGGAGCTGGGAGTTGCTGACCAAAGTGTACAAGATCCCCAAGGATCGCTTGTATGCAACGGTATTCGAAGGTGATGCGAAAGAAGGCATTCCGGCATCCTCTGTTGCCTTGGCCAAGTGGAAGGAGTTGATTCCTGAAGATCACATCGTATACGGAAACAAGAAAGATAATTTCTGGGAGATGGGCGATACCGGTCCCTGCGGTCCCTGCAGCGAGATCCATGTCGATTGTCGATCAGAAGAAGAAAGAAAGAAAACGCCCGGAAGGGATCTGGTGAATAAAGACCACCCGCAGGTGATCGAGATCTGGAACAATGTATTCATCCAGTTCAACCGAAAAAAAGACGGGACGCTTGAGCCTTTGCCTTCTACGCATGTGGATACCGGCATGGGATTAGAGCGATTGGTACGCGTGATGCAAGGCAAGGCGTCGAACTACGACACGGATATTTTCTCCGGTACGATCAAAGCAACTGAATCCATCACCGGTGTCATCTACGATGGAACGGATACCCGACAGGCGGTTGCTTTTCGGGTGATCGCCGATCATATCCGTGCGATCGGTTTCACGATCGCCGACGGTCAGCTTCCTTCGAATACAGGTGCCGGTTATGTGATCCGCCGCATTCTTCGTCGCGCTGTCCGCTATTACTATTCCTATCTGAATTATCATCAGCCGCTGCTGACTCAATTGATACCCTTGTTGGCTACTCAATTCGAACAGGTATTCCCTGAATTACATCAGCAGGTGGATTTTGTGAGTAAGGTAGTACGAGAGGAAGAGGAGTCTTTCCTGCGTACGTTGGAAAAAGGATTGAAGCGGATGGACGATATCATCGGATCCGTGAAAAATAAAACCGTAGCCGGTAAGGATGCATTTGAATTGTACGACACCTACGGGTTCCCGATCGATCTGACTCGTCTCATCGCGCAGGAGAATCAACTGCAGGTGGATGAAAATGGATTTGAGCTAGAGATGAAGCAGCAGAAGGACCGCAGTCGTGCAGCCGGTGCCATCGATGCGGAAGATTGGGTGGTGCTATCCGAGGGAAATGCTGTTTTTGTTGGATATGAGGAGTTGTCTTGCCCGGCAAAAATCCTCAAGTACCGAAAGGTGACCGCCAAAGGCAAAACGGCGTATCAGGTCGTGCTGGACAGAACCCCTTTTTATGCGGAGAGTGGCGGACAGGTAGGCGATCAGGGATGGCTCATCAGTGGCGATCAGCGCTGGGAGGTGATCGATACAAAAAAGGACAACGATCTGTTCATTCATTTTCTGACGGCACTTCCTAGCGATCCGTCTATTTCACTGATCGCTCAAGTAAACTCGGAGCTCCGTGCTTTTACAACTGTACACCACTCCGCTACGCATTTGTTGCACAGTGCCCTTCGTCAGGTCTTGGGCGCGCACGTGGCGCAGAAAGGATCGCTGGTGAATGCAGAACAATTACGTTTCGACTTTTCACACTTTTCAAAAGTGACGGATGAAGAGGTTGAGCAGATCGAGCAGATCGTCAATCAAAAAATACGAGCTAACATTCCCGTCGTGATCAAGTCAATGCCGAAGGAAGAAGCGCTGAAACTGGGTGCGATGGCTTTGTTCGGTGAGAAATACGGCGACGTGGTGCGGGTGGTGGTGATGGATCCGAATTATTCTGTTGAGTTGTGCGGCGGAACCCATGTGGGATCGACCGGTGAACTGGGTCTATTCAAGCTGGTTTCCGAATCAGCGGTTGCGGCCGGTGTTCGTCGTGTTGAAGCTGTATGTGGTGCAGCGGCGATCTTGTGGATGCAGGAGCAAACACGTGCCATGCGCGCTGTCAAGGAGGCATTAAAAACCCCGACGCCTCCGGTTAAAGCTATCGAGCAATTGCAAGAAGATCTTAGTCAGACGAGAAAGCAATTGGAAGGGTTGGAGGCAAAGCAATTGCAGGGTATGGCTGCTGCATTGGAGAAATCAATTATCATTGAGAAAGGACGCTCGTTCATCGGGTCGATGGTGGAGGTCTCTTCGGCAGACGGATTGAAAAAATTATGCCATGATCTTCGAACGGGTGGGGAAGATCGTTTGGTGATATTAGTCGCTTCGATACAGGGAAAAGCATCCGTTGCCGTCGGTATCAGTGAGGCATTGGTGAAGTCGGGTGGACTGAACGCCGGCAAGATCATCAAGGAAACGATCGCTCCGATCATCAAAGGTGGCGGCGGTGGTCAGCCTGGTTTAGCGACTGCAGGCGGCCAAGATGTAACCCAATTGGCTTCTGTGATTGAGGCCATTCGAGTGCTATAAGTTCATTTCTTTAACAATTTATAGGGTGTGGCATGCCTGCTCGCTCGTTAGTTTCGTTGCATTATTCATGTAAACAACTGCTATATGCGTTCGACATTTTTTCTGACCGCTTCCTTGGTATTCGGTTTGATGGCAGCCGCTCAAAAACCGGTGGAGCAAAAAACAGAAACACGGGTGATTATCCGGGATGGTTCATTCAACGGTGAAAAACCCTTGGTTTTGGTGGATGGGAAAGTAGTGGCGGATATAAATTCCGTTACGCCCGACCGAATTGCCTCTATGGATGTATTGAAAGGTAGCTCTGCTACGGCCCTTTATGGAACAGAGGGTAAGAATGGTGTAATTGTCATCACCACGAAATCGGCTGGAAAAGCAGATACGGTTACACCCGGCACACGTAAGGTGGAGCGCAGGGTGATGGTGAATACATTCAGAACCAGCGACGGTTCCAAGGATACGACCATTATTCGCGCTGATTCTGTGACGATGAAAGTGGAGGTAGATGGAGGAAAGATCATGATCGAAGGAATGCCTCTGGAGGAGTTCCGTGATCGAGGTGGAAAGGAAATGGATGTGCGAGTATTTCGGATGGGGCAAGGACCCAACGAAGAGCGTCGTGAAATCCGGATCGAGAACGATCGCCGTGCATTCCTGGGCGTAGCTACCGAAAAATCTGAAACCGGAGCGTTAGTGAAGGAAGTGGTGTCGGGTTCACCGGCAGAAAAAGCAGGATTGCTTGCTGAGGATCGGATCGTTAGTGTAGACGGACAAAAAGTAGATGGACCGGAATCGTTGATCAAGATCATCGGGGCACATCAGCCAGGTGATAAAGTTGTTGTTGCCTGGACACGCGGTAAGAAGTCGATGAAATCAACAATCGAGCTGGACAAGCCACAAGCACCAAAAATCGTGGAAGGATTCAGACTGCCCAACATGCCAGATATGCCCGAAGGAGAACTCCGGGAGTTCGAACTCGCAATGCCTCGTATAATGATGGACGCAGCCGATAATCGAAAAGTATTTTTATTCAAGAATGATGAATCAAGTCCTTTTGGAAAATCCGCTCCGAAGATAGGATTGTCGGTGCAGGATACAGAAGAAGGAAAGGGCGTACAGGTTTTATCAGTGCTGCCAACGAGTGCTGCTGCGAAGGCGGGCATTCAGGCCAACGACCGAATCGTTTCGCTCGATCAGACGGCCGTGAACGATGTGGATGGATTGAAGCGGGCGATTGAAAATACAAGCAGCAAGCGTTCCGTGATGGTACATGTTCAGCGCGAGAAAAAGGAGATGCACATCGAGCTGGTCTATCCGCGTGAATTAAAGAAAGCAGATCTCTGATTTGTTTTTGGGTGTATAGAAAAGCCCCGATCTAGATCGGGGCTTTTTCATTTTAAAGCGGTGCCATTATTTCAGCACGGCTTGTAATTTTTTGGCCAGATCCGGACCACGTAGATTTTCAGCTACGATCTTTCCTTGCGGATCTACAAGTACGTTGTAGGGGATACCTTCAATATTGTACATCGGAACAACGATGCTGTTCCAGAATTTGAGTTCACTGACCTGTGTCCACTCTAGCCGGTCGTCCTTGATCGCCTTGATCCAATCTTCTTTTCCGTCCTCTCGATCGAGTGAAACACCCAACACAGTAAAGTTTTTGTTTTTGAATTGTTGATAGGCGGCTACTACGTTCGGATTTTCCATGCGACAGGGTCGGCACCAGCTGGCCCAGAAATCGACTAGTACCCATTTGCCCCGGAATGAATTCAAGGAGACGGCCTTCCCATTTACATCGGGAAGTGTGAACTCTGGCGCGGTTTGTCCCATCAGTCCTTTACTCTTCACCATATCGGCTTTGATCTGTTCGCGGATCTGCGTCAGTCCTACATGCTTGGGAAACTTGATGGCCAGTTTATCCAAGTTGGCGGCGATCTCTTCTAAGGTAAATGCAGTCAGGCGATAGCTGGGATCGGATGCGATGCTTTGATAGAAGCCTAGTAATAGTAAATAGGTGCTGGGCGTGATGGCTGCATTGAGGGTTGAATCGGTGCGGCTGAGTAATTCTTTTGATTGACGGCTGATGCGTTGTTGCAAGCTATCTACGACAGCTGTTGTTCCGGATTTTTTGGAGAGTGTATCTGCAGCGATGAGGTCACTCACATAGCTCATCATCCATTTGTTCAGATCGTTGGTGTAGTTCCGTACCTGTGCGGAGGCAGGAGAGCCGTTCACGGTGTAGGCCGGTATGGTTCTTCCTTGTAGTTGTTCGAAGCGGATATCCAGTTCGATCGACTTGGTATCGTTGATCAGTAGACAAAGTGGATAGCCTTGTTTGTCGGAGCGCAGGTAGTAGACGTGGTCATCCGTTGCGGGTGCTTTCAGGGTAAAGCGTCCGTTTTTGTCGGGCTGAGTAGAATCAACCACGAAGGGTTGATTGTCTGTTGTGCGAACTTCTTCCAGGTATAAGATGGAGAAGGTGGTATCGGATAATGTACCCGTCACTGTAAAGTCGGCTGTTTTATTGCTTTTACAGGATTGCAGAAGGAAAGCGAGCAGGAGCAGTTGCAGGATTTTTTTCATGTATCGTTTTTAGGCGTGGTAAAGGTAGCAAAGAAAAACCCCGGCAATTGCCGGGGTTTTAGTTCAATGTCTAAAGTTCGAACTCCTTAATATCCGGGGTTCTGCGTGATGATCGGATTCTGGATGACCTCATTTGCAGGGATCGGCCAGATGAAACGATAATCACCATAAGGGATACCGGCTTGACCGGGAGTATAAGGTGTACCACAACCATACATGGCAAGACCTTGCGCACCATTGATGGCTTTGGCAGGGATACCGCTAGTTGTATAATCAGGTTCTACAGCCAAACGGGAAATATCTGCCCAACGCTTACCCTCGCAGAGGAACTCGATACGACGCTCCAGGAGGATGGCTCTTACCAGGTCAACATTGGTAGCGAAGTTGGCTGCTACGTATTGGTTAGTAGCCGGTGTGGGGATTGAGCGGTTACGTACGGTATTCAGCAGATCGATCGCGCGCTGTGAAACACCAGAGGCAATACGAGCTTCTGCTTCGGCTTGCATGAGCAATACTTCTGCATAACGGATCTGCGGAGCGAAGTCGGAACGACCCACATAATCACGGTATTTATTGGTGAAGATGCTCTGACCATTGTTAGCATTGGTTCCGGAAACATAGAGCAGGGTGCGGCGAAGGTCATCGCAGCGCCAGTTGGAATTGTTCCAGAGGATCGGAGAGATCGCAACCAGACCGCGCGCACCGAGGTTCGCAGCGCCGAGCATGGCAGGAAGGGCTCCATTCACACCGGTATTGTCGATCGCATCGTTACGAACAGAGAAGATACTTTCAGTAGAGCTGTTATTCGAAAACGGACCATCAGGAGAACCGGTAAGTGCCCAAGAACCGATCGGAGCAACAACAGTGGTTGGTGCGAGCGGGTTGATGGTAGCAGGGATCAGTTTGTTTCCCTCTGTAATCACGGCTGGCCAGTTGCCCATGTGCATATAGATCCGCATTTTCAGCGCGATCGCAGCGGCTCTGGTGGCACGAATGGTACGAGCTGAACCAGTCAGGGTCGCTGCCAGGTTGGTTTCAGCAAAATCCAAATCGCGAAGCATACGGCGATAAACCGTATCGCTTACGGCACGAGGCAGGTTACGAACCAGGTCTACCGTTGAAGGCAGGTTCACCGCAAAGTCGCGGTAGGGAACACCCACTTGTGAACCGTTACCGTCGCGGTAAGGGCGAGCCCAGTGGATCATCAATTCATGATGGGAAAGGGCGCGGAGGAAGCGACATTCTGCTTCATACTGCAAGGCAGTAGCAGCAGTCAGTACACCACGAGAGCCGGCACCACGGAATCCATCGATACAAACATTGGCTTTGTTGATCAGTGAATACAGTGAGTTCCAGTGACCCTCGCAGTTTGCTGCTGTGGCATTGTAGGTGGCCTGGTAGGTGATCTGGTAGAAGGCAGCGATGTTGATCACGTCCTCACCACGAGCATCACCTTGTTCGATGTTGGCCGCTCCGAATGGATATCCACGTCCAGCGCCTCCAAGATAATCGCCGCTTTGTGCAGCATCATAAACCCCGTAAAGGGATACAAAACATTTGTCGGCCGTACTGAAGGCAACCTCATCCGATACGGATGTGTAGGGCTGCAGCTCCAGGGCTTTCTTACATCCGGTCATGAGCAAGGAGCCCAGGGCCAGGACAATCAGCAGGTTCAATTTATTTTTCATATTCGTTCGTTTATTGGGTGTTGAATTAGAAACCAACATTCATACCAAAGGAGATCGTGCGGATCTGAGGAGATACGCTTTGGTCGATACCGCCGGCTGTGATGTTGTCCGGATCGGCACCGCTATAGTCGCTCCATACGAACAGGTTCTGTCCCTGCACATAGAAACGTACACTCTCTACATATCCTTTACCGATGCGGCTGATCAGATCACGATCCATGTTATAGCTGATCACCAAGTTCTGCAGACGAACATAGTTTCCGCTCTCCACGAAACGAGATACGGCGATGCTGTTCTGGTTCACCTGGTTGCTAAGACCCCAGAATACACGAGGAACATCGGTCACGTCACCTGGCTTGGTCCAACGGCGAAGGATTGCCTTACCGTTGTTGTGGAAGCTCTGGCTGAACAAGGCTTCCTGCGCAGTGGTGTTCATGATCTGGTTTCCACCGGAGTAGCGCAACATGATCTCCAGGTCGAATTGCTTGTAGCGGAAGTTGTTGGTCCAGGCACCGAAATAAGTCGGAACGCCTTGTCCCAGTTTCACACGGTCAGCAAACCCCATGGTAGTAGCATTAGCAGGCAACAAGTTGCCATCGTTTGGTCCGGTTACGAAATAGAACAAACCGTTGGTGACGTTGTGCGTAACCAAGCGACCATCGCCCTTCAAATACATCGGGAATCCGTTGGCGGTGTTTACACCGGCAGACTGATAACCATGGATGATGTTGATGGGGTCTCCAACACGGATCAGGTTGTATGCGCCATTCTGAAGGAATGGAACAGGGTTGCCATTGATCGAGTAGAGTTTAGAGATCTTGTTCTGGATCTTCGAGTAGTTGAAGTTCATATCCCAACCGAAATCTTTCTGGCGAACAACGGAGAGGTCGATTGAAAACTCAAATCCGCGATTGCTCAGCGTACCGATGTTCTGAGAAATAGAATTTCCGGGGATACCGGCACTGGGAGGCGTTGGTACGTTCAGTACCAGGTTGTCTACATCGTTCAGGAACCAGTCCATCGTCATGTTGACACGACCCTTGAACATGCCGATCTCCATACCGAAATCATATTTCGTACTCGTTTCCCACTGCAGGGCAGGGTTTCCGATGCTATTCAGGGCGATACCGTTCAGGTTTCCGTAAGGAGCTGGTCCGAAGGTGGCTGCCAAGAAGGGGAAACCTCCGAGGGTGTTACCAACTTTAGCATACGAGTATTTCAGTTTCACATCGGTGAAAAACTTGGTCAAGAAAGCACTGTTTTTCCAAATCGCTTCCTCGGAAGGGCGCCATCCCACGGATACACCGGGGAAGTTACCATAACGCTTATCCTTTGCCAGTGAACTCTGTCCGTCGCGACGGATAGAAGCTTGCAGGAAGTATCGGTTCTTGTAGTCGTAATTGATACGGCCGAAATAAGATTCAAAACCGGATTTACTGAAGCTACCCCCTACAGACTGGTTCGAAGCAGAACCGGAGATCAGGTTTTCTTTCAGGAAGAACAGATCCGCTACGTTCGAACCGTTCACGGAGATGAACTTGTTGGTTTGCTTCTGTACTTCATGACCGGCCGTCAGGTAGAAGGTATGACGCTTCACGCTGAAGTTGTAGTTGAAGTAGTTCTGCCAAACAGTACGCAAGAAGTTCTGGTTGGCGTTGTATGCGATACCATTGGAACTGTATCCGTCACCGTGGCGGGGATCCAAGCCCTGGAAGCTGTAGTCATTGAACCAGTCAGCAGAAAGTACCGTGCGGAATTTGAAACGCTTGGTGAAGGAAAGTTCCGCGAACGAGTTGTTGATGATGCGCATCTTTTCAGAGGCATAACGATTCTGCGTGAGCGTGAAGGCAACGTTCGTGTAGTTATCATCTACCCCTTGTGAGTTTGGTCCAACCGGGATGGAATTCGCGAGGGGGAAGTTGATGTTGAATCCACCGTTACCGTTCACATTGTAAGGGTTCACGTTCGGCAACAAGCGAAGGGCAGAAGCGATCGATCCGCTCAGTGCGTTCGATCCGTTGTTCTGGTCACCATCGTCTTGGCGGCTTACGGAAAGGTTGTTACCGAGCTTCAGGAAGCTGTTCACTTCGTGCTCGATGTTGGTACGAAGGCGGAAAGTTTTGTTGAAGTTGCTGATCACCACCCCTTGCTGCTTGCTGTAGTTGGCAGAGAAGAAGAAGCTGGTCTTCGCCGTACCACCCTGATAGCTCAGGTTGTGGTTTTGAACGAGTGCATTGTTGATCAGGGCAACAGACTGCCAATCGGTATTGACTCCACCGGGATTCACACCGGCACGAGGGGCCAAACCACGGTTGGCGAATTTTTCATTGGAGATCTGTACAAACTCATCGGCGTTCAACAGGTCGAAACGCTTCAGGGTATTGCTGAATCCCATGGTCATGTCGTAGCTGACCTTGGCTTTGCCTTTTGAACCTTTCTTAGTCGTGATCATCACCACCCCGGCTGCTGCACGAGATCCGAAGATCGCTGTAGCAGAACCATCTTTCAACACCTCGATGTTCTCGATGTCGGAAGGGTTGATATCACCCAATGCGTTTGAGTTTGTTGTGGCAGCCAGGTTACCCGTGATGATGGGTACACCGTCCACTACGAACAGCGGACCAGTAGATTGGCTGATGGAGTTGACACCGCGGATGAAGATTCGGGCGGGTTGGTTTACCAGACCGCTGGAGTTAGTCACCTGCACACCCGTTGCACGGCCGGCCAATTGTTTGTCCACCGAAGGCGTGATCAGGTTCGCGAACTCTTTTGCATCGATCTTGGAAGCGGAACCGGTAAACGCTTTTTTCTGCTGAGTACCATATCCGACTACTACCACTTCCTCCATGATCTTATCCTCGCTCTTCAGCGTGGCATTGATCACAGAAAGGGATCCGATGTTGAACTCCTGCGCGATCATGTCGACGGAGGAGATCACCAACACCTGCGCGTTTGCCGGCAGGGTCAGGCTATACGTTCCATCGGTTTTGGTTGTGGTACCGGATTGTGTTCCTTTCACCACTACAGATGCATTAGCAACTGCGTTGCCTTTGTCATCAGTCACCTTACCGGTAAGGGTTCGCTGGGCCAATGCAGGTGCCACGGCGAACACAACTCCCAATAGGAGCAGATACAGTTTTCTCATGTTCTTGTTAGTTTTTGAAGATTTCGAAAAAGCCCGTGTTTACGGGCGGTTGAAATTACTCAGTATCGAGGTAAAATCAACTAAAAATGGGCGATTTTTTGAGAGGGAAAAGGGCCTTTTTCAAAGGACGATTCAAATCCCCCTTTTTTTGCCCCCCAAAAAACAAAAAACCACCCCCTTTGGGTCCCTATTTCTTAGGATTTCTGTCCAGGCTGATCAGGATCGCCGGCAGGAGTACCAGGTTGGTCAATGTTGCCGTTACCAAGGTCAGTGAGGTAAGCCAACCTAAGGCCAAGGTGCCACCGAACTCGCTGAGGCAGAATACGATAAATCCTGCAATGAGTACCATCGAAGTGTAAAGGATACTGATGCCTGTATGGTGGATCGTCTCAATCACGGTCTTCAACCTATCCCCTCCCTGCATGGGTAGTTCCTGCTTGTAATTTACCAGAAATCGGATGGTCACGTCGATCGCAATGCCCAGTGCCACGCTGAATACCAACACGGTAGAGGGTTTGAGCGGAACACCCACCCAGCCCATCACCCCGGCCGTGATCAAGAGCGGAATCAGGTTCGGGATCAGGGATGCTAGCAGGATTCGAACCGAACGGAACAGATACAGCATGCACACGGCGATCAGGAGGAAGGCCCAAAAAATACTTTCTTTTAATCCGTTGATAATGAATCGACTACCTTCCAAGAAAGTCACACTCGTACCGGTAAGCTCGATCGAGTGGGTGCGCTTGCCCCAGGTGGAGTCGCCTGATTTTTCAGCCCGGGTGGACGAATCGGCGCTCAGCGCCAACAAACTATCGCGGTTGAATAATTCTTCCGCCCGATTCTGGATACTGTCCAGCAGTCCCGGTAGTCGACGGCTTCCGATATCCGCCATGTTGACGCTGATCCGGGCCTGTGAACGGGTACTGTCCATGAAACTGCCGACCAATTTTCCTAAAGAAGACTTGCCGGTGGATGAATCACCTCGAAAATTCAGATACTGCATGAGTGCGGGCAGGTCATAGGAGGAAGGTAGCGCATAGCTGCCGGGGTCGCCATCAAAGAAAGCCTGTCGGGCGAACTTGAGTCCCTCTGCAATACTGAGCGGACGAGCAATGTCCGGAACGGATTGCAGGTATTGCGCCAGTGAATCAATGTTCTCCAGGTTGCGAAGATTACGAGTCACACCCTGTTTCTTTTTGGTGTCAACCACGATCTCCAGTGGCATCACCCCTTTGAAGTTTTTTTCAAAAAACTTGAGGTCGGTAAATATTTTGGATGTTTTGGGAAGGTCATCCACGATGAATGCTTCACTGCGTAATCGGAGTGTACCCAGGATGGACAATATGACGATAACAGCCGTGATCCCGTAGATGAGTTTACGATGATTGAGTGACCAGTATTCAAGTCGATCCAGCCAGCGACGCATCCAGGGATTTTCCAAGTAGCGGGTGTGGCGTGATTTCGGTGCCGGTAAATAACTCAGTGCAGCCGGAATGAAAATGAGGGAGATGAAGAATAATAAAAAAATATTGGTTCCTGCCACCAATCCGAACTCTTTCAATAATGCACTTTCTGTGAGGGCAAAGACCGCAAAACCGATCGCGGCCGTGATGTTACAGAATAACGTGACGATCCCCATCTTCTCGACCATGGTCACCAATGCCTTTTCGCGATTGCCCGTTTCATTGTACGCAACATGGTACTTGTTCAAAAAGTAGATGCAGTTCGGAATACCGATCACTACCACCAATGGTGGAATCAACGCGGTCAGCAAACTGATCTTGTAACCCAAAAGATGCAGAAATCCCACACTCCAAACGACACCGATACCCACCACGATGAGGGAGAGGATCATCGCACTGACGGAACGGAAGAATAGCAACAGGATCAATGCCGATAACGCCACGGAAGCGATCAGGAATAATTTCATCTCCTGCTGGATCATTACGGCTACCTGCGTGCGGATCAGGGGCAGTCCGCTTATGTGCATCTCGATCTTTTGTGCCCGTCCGAACGACTCCACCACATCCAAAATGGAAGAAATGACTTTTTCCCGCTCTTTCGTCGCCATCACTTCCTTGTTGATCCGAAGGCCGGTGAGATAGGCCTTCGTTTCCGGATTATACAGCAGTCCCTGATAAAATGGGAATGATTCAAATTGTGACCGCAAACTGTCGAGCTCCGCCTGCCCCGATACTTTTTCCGGAAATAGTGGAATGGCATTCAATTTTTCTGCCACTGAATCCCGATACAATCCGATCGTACCCGGTATCGATAAAACATCTTCCACACCACGGATGGTTTTCAACTCCCGGCAGAGGCGGGCATATTCGTTGAATACCGTATCGACAAACAGCCGATCGGTCTGAATACCGATGACCAGCAGATTACCATCTTCACCAAATTTTGCCTTGAAGGCCTGATAGCTTTTGTATTTGGGGTTATCGGTGGGGATGGCCCGTGTGAACTCATAACTCAGTTGTACCTGACTGGCTTCATATCCCATCCAGCCCGTGAGCGCGGTTAAAACGATCAACAAGGAGATACGATACCGTAGAATGAATTGTCCGAGCCGATGCCACATGCGTTTGAATTGAGGCACAAAGAAACGAAAAGCCCTCCGCGTAACGTAAGAATTCGAACTACTTTTGATTCATGCGCTGGTCGATCCCATTAATGTTGCTTTTTCTGTTCCCGATCGGTTTGCGGTCCCAAGCCATCGGCAGCTGGCGCGAGCATCTGCCCTATAACAGTGCCATCGATGTGGTGGAAGCAACTGACCGGATTTTTGCCGCTACCCCTTACAGTCTCTTCTCCATTCAAAAAACGAGTAGTCAGATCGATCAGTACAGTAAGGTGAACGGGTTGACTGAAACCGGTATCCAGCGGATCTTTTTCGAACCGGTATCCGAACAATTACTGATCGCATACAGCAACAGCAATATCGATCTGCTGACGCCCGACGATCGCTTCAACATTCCTGATCTCAAACGCGCAACGGGGGTGGGTGATAAGACCATTCATTCGATCACCTATTTCAATGGACGTTATTATTTATCAACCGGACTAGGCATCGTTCTGCTGGATCCCATCCGCAAACTCATTCCCGATACCTGGCGTTTGGGGGCCGGTGGTCGCTCTATTCCTGTTAAACAATTCGCCTTCGATGCAGGCTTTTTTTATGCTGCCACAGACGAGGGATTGAAATCCATCGCTCGATCCGGAAGCAATCCCGCCAATTCGAATAATTGGCAATTGCTCAGCGGCACCAATGCACTTCCATCAGGTGCTTGTTCATTTGTGCAAACACTTGGGACGGACCTGATCGCAGCTGTACGGGATACGATCTATCGTCGTTCCGGTAATCAGTGGACGATCCTTCACGGATCCGACTGGCCCTTGATCAGTGCCCGTGTTTCTGAGGGAAAGCTGTTGCTCTGTCAACGCAAAGCAAACGGACAAAGTCGTGTACTCATACTCAATACCGATGGCAGCATCCAACGAACACTTTCTCAACCGGTAACCGTTTCTTTTCCGAACCAAGCTTTATTGATGAATGGTGAGGCTTGGTTGGCGGATCTCTTCGGTGGACTTTCACGCTTTCCGGTCAGCGGCGCTGCTCAAACATTTACAGTGAACAGTCCGCAAGGTCTTGCAGCCGGACAACTCCTCACGGCCAATGGCCATTTCTTCGCTACTGCAGGATCCGTCAATGCAGCGTGGAATTATCAATACAATGGCGATGGGCTATATGCTTTACGGGAAGGGGAATGGGCCAACTACAACCGATATCGACTTCCAATTATGGATTCAGTGCTGGATCTGATCACGCTCGCAAACGATACACGTGATGGATCGCTTTGGGTTGGGTCTTATGGGGGTGGATTGATGCAGCTGCAAAAAGAAAATCAAATACGTCTTTTCAAGCAAGGGTTTTTATTTCCCGCCATCGGTGATCCGACCAGTTATCGGGTTTCTGGTTTGGCATTTGACAAGGATCAAAATCTTTGGATATCGAATTATGGAACGGATCGGCCGCTACTTGTTCGTACGCGCGACAGTAACTGGTATCGGTTCAATACCCCGTTTCCTATTCCTGAAAATGCGTTGGCGCAGATCGGTGTCGATCCGTTCGGTTTCGTTTGGATTGTTTCACCTAAGGGAGGTGGATTAATTGTATACGATCCCGGTGCATCGATTTCTTCTACGGCCGATGATCGCTGGAGACGTTTTCGCAGCGGTGCTGCCAATGGAAATCTTCCAAGCGATCAGGTGAATGGCATCGCCATCGATCGAGATGGCGTAGTGTGGGTAGCAACGGATAATGGGATCGCGTTGATCGATTGTATGGAATCGCCTTTTGATGCCACGAATTGTGAAGCGTTTCGTCCCGTCGTGGCGAACGGTCCATTCGCCGGCTTTCTGTTCAATGGACAGAACATAAAACAAATAGCGGTTGATGGCGCGAATCGTAAATGGATCGCTACTTCGAGCGGTGCTTTTTTGATCGATGCCAGCGGTGAAAAAGTACTGCAGCATTTTACAGCGGAGAATAGTCCGCTGCTCAGCAACGATGTGCTGAAGCTTGCGGTAGATGGAAAATATGGTGAGGTGTATTTTGCAACAGACAAAGGGATCTGTTCCTATCGAGCCGATGCAACGGCTGCAGAGGAATCAGATGCGGAATTGTTGGTCTACCCCAATCCCGTACCACCTGGCTATACCGGAACGATCGGTATTCGGGGGTTGCCGGATCGTTCGCTGGTGAAGATCACGGAACTTGACGGACGTCTGGTATATCAGACAAAAGCAAACGGCGGACAAGCCACTTGGAATGGAACCGATTACACAGGCAGAAGAGTATCGACCGGTGCGTATCTGGTACTGGTGACCGATTCAAAAGGGAAATCCAAAAAAACAGGCCGCATCTTTTTCATTGAGTAACATGGCTACGCCGCTACATAAAACAAAGGGACTGGTCTTGCGCGCCGTGAAATATGGTGATACGAGTCTGATCGTGACAGTTTTCACGGAGCTGTTCGGGTTGCAGTCGTATATCGTCAGCGGCGTTCGAAAATCAACCAAGAAGGGTAGTGGTCAGGCCAATCTCCTACAGCCGGGTGCCTTGCTCGATCTGGTAGTATATAACCATTCTTCTTCCTCCCTTCAACGCATCAAAGAATTGCAGTGGCATGTATGGTATAATGAATTATTCACCTCGGTACCCAAACACAGTGTGAGTTTGTTCATGATCGAGTTGCTGCATCGTTGTTTGAAACAGCCCGAACCCAACCCGGATCTGTTTCAGTTTTTTGAGGATTGTTTACTGGAACTCGACGCCGCTTCTGATACGGTTGCTGCTAATATGCCGTTGTTCTTTGCCGTTCACCTTTCCTATTTTTTCGGATTTCGGCTGATGGATGATCGGGTGGAAGATAATTGCTGGTTGGATCTTCGGGAAGGAAGGTTTGTTGCTGAGCAACCGATCCACCCCGATCATTTATCACCTGCAGATGCAGCGGTCATCTTGCAATTGTTACGGGTGATGCATCCGCGTGAGTTGGCCGAATTGCGTTTGAATCGGGACGTTCGACGTCGATTGCTCCAATCGATGGAGGGTTATTATCAATTACATCAATCGGATTTCGGAAGCCTGCGCAGTTTGCCCGTATTGCGTTCGATATTAGAGTAGTCGTTGGCTTGTTTCCCAATTTTCGGATAAAAGAACAATGCCCGGCTTTCTGCCTTTTTGGAAATGTCCGAGTGCATCATCCCATCGTAGTGCGGATGCGCCGGAGGAGGTAGCCCATTGTAAAATGCTGACCGGATCGACCGATGGGAAATGGGTGCGGATGGACTGCATTTCTTTTGCGATACTGAGTTGCCAGTTACTGCTGTAACTATCGGTACCCAGTGCGATGTGACAACCATGTTTGATCAGGTTTTCGATTGGAGGCACTTTATTCTCGATGTACAAGTTGGCATTGATGCAAATGCACCAGACGAGTGTCAAGCCGTTTTGTTTGGCATGCGTCTCTGCCCAAAGAATATCTTCTTCCGGAGTGCTGGTATTGTGTACGAGAAAGATGGTTTGTCCCTTCGTGAAAGACGGCAGTACGGAACGCAGGGCCGATTTGCCGGTGATGGGGAATGGAGAGGTATCGATTCCAAAAATATGAAACAGACGCAGGTATTCGCTTTGTCCGGTTTTGTAGAGATCGTCCTCTGCCGGATGTTCCTGATTATGCAGTGAGATCACCTCGCCCGCTGTGGCCTCGTTGATCAATTCGAAGGTTCTGGGAGAGATCGAGTAAGGTGCATGCGGTACGATAGAGGTGCGGTGTTCGATCGATGATGTTTGAAGGGATGCTTTGAGTTCGTTCGCCACTTGCAGATAATGTGCTACGGAGGCATCTGCCTTTTCATCGGTGAAGCTCAGTACTTCGGTGAAATTCTGCCAGCGGATCCGGCTATTGCTTTTCACAGCGGCGGTATCCGCGGTATTACCGATGTCGCCGACTGCTACGATTCCGTTCTCGTACATCTCTTTTTCAGCGAGTCGGATCTTTTCTTGAATGACGGCGGGATCAAATCCTCTTTTGGTGACAACGGAACAGAGAAATTCGATGAGTCCAGTATGAGGGGGAATCACATCTTTCAGGTGACTCAGCTCTAGGTGACAATGTGCGTTTATGAGTCCGGGTACCAGCGTTCCTTTATGCATCGATACGTCCGGTCCGGCATCCATTGCCTCTACCACATCGATTATCGTTCCTGATTCGTCGGTGATCAGGGCTTTGTTGCGGTGTAGTGTTTTACCGTCGAACAGTTCGTCGGCCTGGAATTTGCGTAGGTTCATTGTAGTCAGCAAAGGTAATCTTCATAGTTTTGCCCGCCTTACATGTTAGACCGTTTAGAAGCCATACAAGCCCGATTTGATCAATTGGGAGTTGCCCTCACGAACCCTGAGATCGTTAGTAACAACCAGAAATTCACTGCCACCAGTAAAGAATACCGGGGTTTGGAGAAGATCGTCGTCGCCTATCGGTCGTATAAAAAGACGCTTGAAGATGTTGCTTTGTATAAGGAAGCCCTGAGCGGGGAGGATGAAGAGCTTCGGGAGCTGGCCAAGATGGAGTTGCCCGATTTGGAGCAAAAGCAAACCACACAGGAGGCGCAGATCCGACAGCTACTGATACCCAAGGATCCGCAGGATGATAAGAATGCCATTCTGGAGATACGGGCCGGAACAGGTGGCGATGAAGCCAGTTTGTTTGCGGGCGATCTGCTCCGGATGTACATGCGTTATTGTGAGGCCAGGGGGTGGAAGATTGCTGTGCTCAGTGAGAATGAGGGTACGGTGGGTGGATACAAGGAAGTGCAATTGGAGGTGATCGGAGATGAGGTATATGGTACGATGAAATTTGAAAGCGGAGTGCACCGGGTGCAGCGGGTGCCGGCTACGGAAGCAAGCGGACGGGTACATACTTCTGCTGCCACGGTGGCCGTGATGCCGGAAGCGGAGGAGGTGGATGTAGAAGTGAATCCGGCGGATGTGAAAATGGAGACCGCCCGAAGTGGTGGAGCAGGCGGACAGAACGTGAACAAGGTAGAGACCAAGGTGATGCTCACGCACATCCCGACCGGGACGGTGGTGATCTGTCAAACTGAACGCACCCAGTTAGGCAACCGCGAAAAGGCCATGCAGATGTTGCGTACCAAATTATATGAAGAGCAAGTACGCAAGCAAGAAGAGGAGATTTCCCGACATCGAAAAAGTTTGGTCAGCTCCGGCGATCGGAGTGCCAAGATCCGTACCTATAACTTTCCGCAGGGACGAGTAACCGATCACCGAATCGGGCTTACCTTATACAATCTAGATGCCGTACTGAACGGTGAAGTGCAAGAACTGATCGATGCATTGCAGTTCGCGGAAAACGCAGAGAAACTGACCAAGAACGTTTAATTCACCCGGTTCTGTCAGTATTTCCCACATTCGTAAATGTTTTCTTTACGTAAGTAAGCTCAATTATAGAATCGTTAACAACGGAAGGCAACTTTTCAATGTACTTTCACGTTATAAGAAAAAAGCACATAACTCTTTTCTCATAAGCAGTTAGTTTTGGTTGCGACCCCTGTTTCTACAGGGGTTTATTTTTTTCGGAAACGCCAAAGCGAGAACCATCCGCCCATAACAGCACCGGCTGCATCGGCCCATATATCTCCTAGATCGAACGACCGATTCGGAATCAATCCATCTTGTACATATTCCATACCGATCCCGTAGGCAGTAGCCAGTCCAGCAAACAGGGCAAAGGGCGTGGAGAATCTTGATCCCATTTTGGAGCGACTCCAGTATCCCCAGCACAGCATGACCACCAGGATGCTGAAGAGTCCGATATGAACCCACTTATCGAACTGAATCTGAGACAGCCAGTTGAATTTGGGAAATCTGGATCCGGGTAGGCAAAGTAAAACGGTACAGAGCGTAAACCAGCCGATAGCCGGTCCATAACCCGGACGGTATTTAGTCAGAAACGCGAACATCTGATTTAGCCGACCAGCGACGTGTAGGCAGCTGCATCCATCAGTCCATCCAGTTGTGACGGATCGCTGAAGGTCATTTTCACCATCCAGCCTTCTCCATACGGATCGGAATTCACCAACTCGGGTGATCCGTTCAGTGCGGGATTCAATTCGGTGATGGTACCACTTACAGGGATGAACAGATCGGATACGGTTTTCACGGCCTCAACGGTTCCGAAAACAGCACCGCTTTCCAGTTCTTTTCCGATGGTGTCCACTTCCACAAACACGATATCACCCAATTCGCGCTGGGCGTATTCGGTGATGCCGACGGTAGCATTGTTTCCGTCGATCAGGATCCATTCATGGTCTTTGGTGTAGCGCAGGTGCTCGGGGAAGTTCATGTGGTTGTATTGAGGGGCAAAAATAAGGATTGATCGTTACCTCCGTCGCTTGATCAGTTCTGCTTTCAGGATTCGGCAATCGCTGAGGGGGCGGTCACGGGCAGCACCTTTGCTGGTGGGAGTACTGGCGATGGCATCCAACACCTCAAATCCTTTTACCAGTTCGCCGAATACAGTATAGTTCTGATCAAGGTGAGGAGCTCCGCCCAAGGTTTTATATACTTCCCGCTGTTCGATCGGGATCTTTCGTCCCTCTAGACGATAGGTTTCGGTAGAGTCAAGCCCTCCGTCCGTGAAAACCTTTCCGTGCACGATATAAAACTGACTGCCGCTGCTGGCTTTGGCCGGATTGTTATCTCGTGCAGCAGCCAGCGTGCCGCGTTTGTGAAAGAGGCTGGGGTTGAATTCAGCCGGAATGCGTTCAGTCGGACCGCCATTTCCTAAGGCCTGACCGGCAACCGCATTTTTTGAATTGGGGTCGCCTCCCTGGATCATGAAATTTTTGATGACCCGATGAAACAGGGTGCTGTCGTAGTAGCCGGTTTTGACCAGTTTCAGAAAATTATCGCGATGCAAGGGGGTAGAGTCTGACAAACGCAGCACCATCACGCCCTGCGTAGTGGTCAGTTTCACATCTCTTTTTCGATCTTTCTTACGAAGCGTCGTATCCGATTGAGCGAACAATCCGGAAGTGGCGAGTAATAGTAAGAGTAGGAGGTGGATTCGGATCGATTTCATTATAACGCAGATTGATTTTCAAAATACAGAAGAACATGGTCTTTGATGAAATTCTCCTGTTCTGCCGGGTTCATAGCCGGCATGGGTTTGAGTTGACGGAAATGGGGCCATCCATCAGTATCCACCTGTTCCATTTCATAATAACCGCTGGCCGATAATAGGCTGCAAACGGCCACATGCATCAGGTCCTGTTTTTCTTCCTTATTGAATTTTTCCCGGATCTGTCCGAATTCCTGGATTCCGATCAGAAACAGGATGGCTTCCAGGTCCGGTTTCTTGCCAAATCGTTCTACTAATGCTGCTTCCAGATTCCACCATCGTTGTTGCAGGTCGTCGTTTCTAAGCATGACGCAAAGATAGATGCGTTACCTTTGTGCCAAATCGCATTTGCATGCTGACCATGGCTATGTTGCGGCAAGATCCGGGTGGAGTCAAACAAAAGCTCCACAAAAAGCATTTTGCTCCTGTTGAGATCGTTGACTATATCATCCGGATGGATGATCAGCGTAAAAAGCTGCAGTTGGATTGCGACAACCTGCTGGCTCAGATCAATGCGGCTTCCAAGGAGATCGGTCAGCTCATGGCCAAAGGACTCAAGGATGAAGCCGAGGCTAAAAAACAAGCTGTAACACTGCTTAAGGATCAGTTGCAACCGCTGCAAAACGATCAGGCCCAGTTAGAGAAAGAATTGATGGATGAACTGGTAAAGGTTCCGAACCTCCCGGCGGATATCGTTCCGGAAGGAAAAGCGGCGGCGGACAATGTGGTGATCAAAGAGGGTGGCGTTAAGCCAACGCTCACGCAGAAAGTTCCGCATTGGGATCTGATCAAGCAATATGATCTCATCGATTTTGAGACCGGTGCCAAACTCACCGGAAGCGGGTTTCCGCTATACAAAGGAAAAGGGGCTAAGCTGCAGCGTGCCCTGATCCAGTATTTTCTAGATTACAATACAGAGGCCGGATACCTGGAGTATATACCGCCCTATATGGTGAATCAGGCATCAGCCTATGCGACCGGACAATTGCCGGACAAAGAAGGCCAGATGTATCACATGACGGCCGATAATTTTTATCTCATTCCTACCGCAGAAGTTCCGGTTACGAATATTTACCGCGATACCATCCTCAAGCAAGCCCAATTGCCGGTGAAAATGACCGCCTATACACCTTGTTTCCGTCGTGAAGCGGGGAGTTTTGGAGCGGATGTGCGCGGATTGAACCGGGTGCATCAGTTCGATAAAGTGGAGATTGTTCAATTAGTAGATCCGACCATCAGCTATCAGGTGTTGGATGAGATGGTGGCTCATGTAGAAAAATTATTGATCGACCTGGAGTTGCCTTATCGCATTTTGCGTCTCTGTGGCGGCGACATGAGTTTCAACTCGGCACTTACCTATGATTTCGAGGTATTCAGTGCGGCGCAGGAAAAATGGCTGGAGGTGAGTTCCGTCAGCAACTTCGAAACCTTCCAGGCCAACCGCATGAAGCTGCGTTATAAAGACGAGCAGGGCAAGATCCACATGATGCACACGCTGAATGGTAGTTCACTAGCCTTACCTCGTATCGTGGCGGCTTTGCTAGAGAATAATCAAACCCCTGAAGGCATACGATTACCGAAAGTCTTGCATCGGTATTTCGGTGCGGAGAGTATCTAATAGAAAAATCCCGGCTGAGGCCGGGATTTTTCTATAATTCAGGGTTTAAAGTTCAGGGTTCAGCCTCCTACGAACTGCGTGATGCCGGCAAATAGGGCAAGAATTCTTTTCATTTCTGATCAGTTGGTTTGGGTGAGCGGTGATTGTAGAAATTTTTCTACGCTTGTTGACCTACGCGGCCATTTTTTTGACGCGCGGGTTCATGACCGCGAACCAGGCCGGAGGCAGTAGACTTAATAACATCATACCGGGATAGCCCGTCGGCATCTGTGGCGCCTCGTCGTGATGCCTGAGAATCTGATACTTACGACTGGCCAGGTAATGATGGTCGGAGTGGCGACTCAGTTCAAAAAGAAATAACCGGCCGATCATGTGATCGCTGTTCCAACTATGTTCAGGCATGGCCCGCTCATATTTTCCTTCTCCGGTCGCCTTCCGCTGCAGACCATAGTGCTCGATGTAGTTGACGGTTTCCAAGAGCAAAATGCCCATCCCGGCGGCAGCCATAAAGTATAGTAAAACCCATCCGCCAAATGCCCAATAGATCAGCGCTATCAGTGACAATTGGATCAACTGAAAACGGATCATTTCATTGTGAATGCTCAGGGCGGAGCGGCCTTTTTTGATGCATTCTTCATTCGCGATATGCCAGGCACTCAGATAACCCATGATCACCGTACGGAACCAAAACGTATAGATCATTTCTCCATAACGAGCACTGCTTGGATCCTCTGGAGTGGCGACACGCTTGTGATGACCTTTATTATGTTCGGTGAAAAAGTGCATGTACAGCGACGTGAGCAGCAGACTTTTCGCCAGAAATTGTTCGAAGCGATTCACCCGGTGTCCAAGTTCATGTGCCACGTTGATTCCGAAACTTCCGCATAAAATTCCCATCGCGCCAATGCGACCGGCTCGGTCCCACACACTGAGATCGGTTTGTTGCATAGAGATCAAAAACTGATAGAGCATGAAAAATTGCATCGGCACGGAGAGGTACAGCAGGTAATCGTACATCTTGTCTTGCCGGGCCATTTCTTCCTCTGCAGCAGAAAGATTTTCAGCACGTGGCGCGATCAATAATTCCAGCGAAGGGATCATTACCCAAACCAAGAGCATAGGAATCCACACTTGCCACCCCGTCACTTGAAAGGCATAGCCTGCAGCCAGGAACAAAATAAATGGGAGTCCGTATTTGAGGGTCCGTAGTGGTCGCATACACCAAACTTACCCAAATGATCGGAATGCAAAAAAATGTAAGAATCAATACGCCAAAAGGCGTTCTTGGATTAAACGATTTACCTTTCTTTCCATCTATCAACCATGCCCGATCCACAAAAAAATCTGCATCTGCTCTGGCGAGCGGGATTTGGTCCCGCCGTTGAGCAATGGAACGATCTCGACCGTTACAAGCCTGATCAATTCTGGCAGGCACTGAAGCAATCCTCCCAAAAGAGTCCCGATCCGATCGAAGTGGCGAGCAATGCGATAGACGGACTCGTCATGGGTGTTCGAACCTTTGCCGAACTCAGCAAAAAAGAACTCGATGCCGATCAGCGAAAAGAACTCCAACAACGAAATCGAAACGGCATCCGGGATCTGAATACGATCTGGATGCGCAAAATGGTCAACTCGGCTGCCCAGCTAAGAGAAAAGATGGCTTTCTTCTGGCACGGACATTTTGCCTGCCGCAACCTGAATGTCCTCTATCAGCAACAACTGCTCGACATCCTCCGGCAAAACGCCTTGGGCAATTTCGGGACGATGCTGAAGCAAGTCTCCCGCTCGGCCGCCATGCTGAACTTTCTGAATAATCAACAAAATCGGAAAGACCGACCCAATGAAAATTTTGCTCGCGAGGTGATGGAGCTCTTCACGATGGGGCGAGGGAATTATTCAGAAAAGGATATCAAGGAAGCGGCTCGTGCATTCACCGGTTGGGCCTCTAATTTTCAAGGCGAATTCGTGTTTCGTCGGTTTCAGCATGATTTCGGGAGCAAGACCATACTCGGCCGCGCCGGAAATTTTGAAGGAGAAGATGTGTTGAACATGCTGCTGGAACAAAAGCAAACGGCCCTATACATCACCACCAAACTCTATCGATTTCTGGTGAATGAAACACCGGACAATAAACACATCGAATGGTTATCCGAACGATTTTATAAAAACGGCTATGAGATCCTTCCCCTATTGGAAGATTTTTTTACCAGTGATTGGTTTTATGAAACTAAAAACATCGGTACACGGATCAAATCGCCGGTAGAGTTGATCGTGGGACTGCAACGGATGTTGCCGATGCAGTTTGAGGATGCTAGCGGAATCATGCAATTGCAACGCGGACTCGGGCAAGTATTATTTTATCCACCCAATGTGGCCGGTTGGCCCGGCGGAAAAAATTGGATCGACAGTTCGTCGCTGATGTTGCGAATGCGTATACCTCGATTACTATTAGGAGAAGATGATTGGAATCTGCAAGCTAAATCGGACGATGACGTACAGATGGGCATGATGCAGAGCATGCAGAAAAGATTCGAGGGGAAAACGGATTGGTCGCCCCTGATCAAGGCCTGCGAAAAAATTCCCAATGAAAAATTATCCGAACGATTGGCTGCCATATTCTTGCAGACCCAAAAGTCGAGCACGACTCTTTTACTCAAGAACTATATCGATCCGGCCGATCGGGAGAATAGCCTTCGTTCGCTGACGGCTCATGTGCTCAGTACACCCGAATATCAACTCTGTTAATCCGTTACCATGACCATCCGTCGAAAGGAATTTTTACAAATGGGATCTCTGGCTACAGCCTCTTTGTTTGTGCCTAATTTTTTGAAGGCAATGGAAACGCCCGGATGGGTTCCGCCCGGTAATAAGATCGTCGTGATCCTTCAACTCAGCGGAGGCAATGATGGATTGAATACCGTGATTCCTGTTCGCAATGATATTTACTATCGATCCAGACCACTACTTGGCATCGCCAAAGACAAGGCTTTATCCCTAACCGATGAGGCCGGCTTGCATCCTGCACTTACCCATTTCAAGAGTTTGTATGATCAGGGGCAATTGGCCATCCTGAACAATGTCGGTTATCCCAATCCGGATCGTTCGCATTTCCGCAGCATGGATATCTGGCATACGGGCAGTCGGTCTGATCAATACTGGAACTCCGGTTGGTTGGGTCGGTATCTGGATGCCCAATGTTGCGGAACCGATGCGCTGACAAGAGCCATTGAACTGGATGATATACTGAGCTTATCGATGAAAGGAGAGCAGTTAAAGGCGATGGCCGTCAAAGACCCGAGACGTTTATATGGTACCGCGAATGAACAGTTCTTTCGTTCATTGAATGCGACCCCAACACCTGAACATAGCGAAGCGCCAGTCGATTATCTGTATAAAACACTGGCGGAGACGATGTCTTCTGCCGATCATATTTTCAAGCAGAGTAGACTTCGTCCGTCACGCAGCACTTATCCGAATACGGACTTAGGTAAAAGCTTTCAGACCATCGCCTCATTGGCATATTCAGATATTCAGACGAAAGTGTATTATCTGTCGCTGGGAAGTTTTGATACGCATGTGCGCCAACAGGCACAACAGGAACGTCTATTCAAAGAAATGAATGATGCGGTGGGGGCCTTCACAGAGGATCTGAAGAAACAGGGGCGATTCAATGACCTGTTACTCTTCACCTTCTCTGAATTCGGTCGCCGGGTGAGTCAGAATGCCAGTGGCGGAACGGATCACGGAACAGCGAACAACATGTTCCTGATCGGAGGGGGATTGAAGCGAGCAGGGTTATTGAATGAATTACCTGACTTGTCAGACCTCAATGAAGGCGACCTGAAGCATAAGGTCGATTTTCAACGAGTATATGCAACCGTGCTAAGAAAATGGTTGCAGGTAGATGATCGTACTATTTTAAAAGGAGATTACACACCCTTGGATTTCATTTAGGATCAGATTTTGAGATGATGAATAGAATAGCTTAAAAGACGAAGGGTGAAAGATGAAACTCATTCACCCTTCACCCTTCACCTTTCATCCTTCAACTCAGCTCACACCCTTCTCTCTCATTACTCGATTTAACCACTTCAGCAATAGGAACAGCGCGATGGCGGGAACAATTACGATGAAGAAGTTGGTGAGGAAGAAATCAGATTTATCTGGGTATTGCTCCCAGAGTCCGGAAAGGATACCTGACAGTTTATTTCCGATACTCACCGCCAGGAACCAGCCACCCATCATTAAGGAAGTAAGGCGGGGGGGACTCAATTTCGATACCAGCGAAAGTCCCATCGGAGACAAACAGAGCTCACCGATCGTAATCACTCCGTAACTAGCCCAGAGCCAAAGTGCAGATGCTTTGTCTGTAGACGAGTTGACTGACTTCGCGGCGGCTACCATTACAAATGCTGACAATGCAGTGATCAGCAACCCGATTGCGATCTTGGCGGGTGTAGAGGGTTCGCTGTTACGGCGGCGAAGGAAACCGAATACGCCTACGACTAGTGGGGTGAGAACAATCACCCAAAATGGATTGATTGACTGGAATAATTCGGCCGATACGAGTTTCAGGTCACTGCCTGCGGCAGGTCTTTTGTTCTCAGGAAGATTCCGGAAATACTCATGTGATGTAGTTCTTATCGTGATCTCGTTGGAAAGCTCTTTTGCAAGTTCCATATTTCCAGCCGCCTTCAATGAGTCACGGCGGGCCACTAATCCTTTTTTATACTCCTCAAATTGATCGGGTGGATAGTTTACGGATTCATGGTAGTTCACGGTTTGTGCCAGATCGAAATTCGCGGCGGCGTTTGAAATGCTTTCCGAAGGAGCACGGTCAGTGTACTCCTCCGCCCAAACAGTCAACGCATCCCCGTTCTGATGGAAGATCGCCCAGAATACAATCACACATGCCATGACGGTAAGCAGCGCTGCTATGGGACTTTTATCTTGCTTGCTGGCTTTCCACCAAAGCGAGATGTAATAAACGATAACGGGTAAACATCCGATCAGGAACGCATCATTTCCGTCTGTTCCAAAGATGTTACCGGGAATCATCCAGCCAAGAATTCCAAATACGAAAACAGGGATGAAAACAGTGGCAATGATCCGACCCATCGGCATATCCTCTGCTGTCGTGGGTTTGATCACGTCTACATCTTTTACATGTTTCATGCCGTTTATGAACCAGATCAATCCGATGATCATTCCTACGCCGGCAGCTGCAAAGGCATATCCCCATCCGTAATTAATCCGCATGTAGGCGGCAACGAAATTGCAGATGAACGCTCCTATGTTGATCCCCATATAAAAGATGTTGTATCCCGCATCTTTCATGTGCTGGTTTTCCGGCTTATTGTACAGATTTCCGACTAGCGTGGAAATGTTCGGTTTGAAAAAGCCATTACCCACAATGATCAAGAGTAGTGCAATGTAGAAAGTCGTTTCACCGGGCATGGCCAAGCCAAAATATCCGGCTGCCATCAGGATCGCACCGATGATGATGCTTTTTCGATATCCTAGAACACGGTCGGCCAGTAATCCTCCAAGAAACGGTGTCAGGTATACCAAGCCCAGATACGTGCCGTATATATCAGATTTTTTTGTGGCACTGAATCCCATACCCCCGTTATCAGCACTGTCCATCATATACAGGGAGAAAATTCCCAACATCAAGTAGTATCCAAATCGTTCCCACATTTCAGTGAAGAATAGAACGTAGAGTCCTTTCGGGTGACTCGTAGAGGTTTTTACGTCGCTCATCTAATTGATTTTAATTGTTCGACAAAATAGTAAAAAATGAATGAAACGTTCATTTCAGAGTATCTTTAGCGCGTTCCTTCAGCGTGTTATTATGAATGTATTGATACTCGGTTCCGGCGGACGGGAACATGCCCTGGCCTGGAAGATGAAGCAGAGTCCGCTTTGTCAGCAACTTTTTATCGTGCCCGGTAACCCTGGTACCGAGGCCCTCGGCACGAATCTGCCCCTCTCTGTATCTGATTTCCCTTCGATCCGAAAGGCTTGTGCTGATCATCAGATCGGGTTGGTGTTGGTCGGACCGGAAGATCCGTTGGTACACGGACTTACTGATTTTTTGGAATCGGCCGATGAGCTCGGTGATCTGATCGTGATCGGTCCATCCAAAGAAGGGGCCCAACTCGAGGGAAGTAAAGCATTCGCTAAGTCCTTCATGATCCGTCACGGTATTCCAACCGCCGGCTATCGAGAATTCAACGCCGAAAATTTCGAGGAAGGATTGCAATATTTGTCGGCCCACACCTTGCCGATTGTTTTGAAAGCAGATGGACTGGCTGCCGGAAAGGGCGTGGTGATAGCAACGGATCATGACGCTGCCAAGCAGACGTTCACTGAAATGATCCGCGAAGCTAAATTCGGTACGGCGGGTGCCAAAGTGGTGATCGAACAATTTCTACAAGGCATCGAGATGTCGGTATTCGTGCTCACCGATGGAAATGATTATTTGATATTACCCGAAGCGAAAGACTACAAGCGGATCGGAGAAGGCGATACAGGGCTCAATACAGGTGGAATGGGAGCGGTCAGTCCCGTACCATTTGCCACGCCTGCGTTGATGAAGAATATTGAAGAGCAGATTGTCAAGCCTACGATCCGCGGGTTGCAACAGGAATCGATACGATATCGGGGCTTTGTCTTTATTGGGTTGATGATCGATAGCGACAAGCCCTATGTCATCGAATATAATTGTCGCATGGGCGATCCGGAGACGGAAGTGGTGATGCCGCGCTTAGAATCCGACCTGTTGGAGCTGCTGATGGCAACGGCTGTGGGCATGTTAGCTGGTAAGCGAGTGGAGACCGATCCAAGAGCTGCAGCTACCATCGTAGCGGTCAGCGGCGGATACCCGGAGTCCTATGCAAAAGGATTTCCGATCACGGGGGTTGAATCGCTCGATCCGGATGCGCTTTTGTTTCACATGGGCACGACACAAAAAAATGGCGAGCTCGTCACGCAAGGCGGACGGGTACTGGCTGTTACCGCATTCGGAAAGTCCATCACTGAAGCCGCCGCCAACGCACAATCACAACAGGCCAACATACAGTTCGAAGGAAAATACCTGCGGCGCGACATCGGCTACGAGTTCCCCTAACATTCAACCCTAAACTACTTCATCTTTCATCCTTCACCTTTCACCCTTCATCCTTAACCCTTCATGCATTACGACGATTATCTCCAACTCGATAAGATCCTGAATGCGCAGGATCCGGAAAGTGTCAAAAAGGGAAAACCCGCTCACGATGAATCTCTCTTCATAGTGATCCACCAGGCCTATGAACTTTGGTTCAAGCAGCTTCATACCGAAGTGGATTCGGCGCTTCAGTTGTTGAAGAATCCTGCGTTGAATGATAATTCACCGGAGTTGCAGACGCTGGTGCATCGGCTCGATCGTTGTACGATCATCCTGCGGGTATTGGTGAATCAGATCGATATCATGGAAACCATGACGCCTTCTGATTTTCTGGAATTCAGAGATCTGCTTCGCCCTGCGAGTGGATTTCAGAGCTGGCAATTCAAGGAGTTGGAAGCCAAACTGGGACTGAAATATGCACACCGGCACGGACAGGAATATTATACCTCACAACTTCGTCCCGAACAAGTGGAGCTGATCCGAAAAGCTGAATCCGAGCAATCCATCTTGCAATTATTGAATGCCTGGCTTGAACGGATGCCTTTTCTTGATGAGGAGGCCGCTGATTTTTGGCCGCTCTACACGGCTGCCTACAAAAGCAGTTTATCACCCGAAGAACAATCTGCCGCAGCAGCTTTCGATCAGATCTTTTTAGAGGAAAATACCGAGCGTACGCTCTCGCCCCGGGCCTGTCGCGCGGCACTGTTCATTATGCTGCATCGGGGATACCCGCTATTGCACTTACCCTTCCGCTTGCTGAATGTGTTATTGGAGATCGACAGTCAGTTGAGTTTGTGGCGCTACCGGCACATGAATATGGTGCAACGCATTATCGGTATTCGGATGGGTACGGGTGGAAGTACCGGCAAAGACTACTTGAAAGGAGCAGCGGATAAGCATTATATCTTCCGGGAGATCGCGGGGCTGACTAGTTTTCTGGTCGCCTCCGAAAAAATTCCGCCGATCTCATCCGATGCACAGCAATTACTGGGTTTTCGATTTCATAAATAGGCCCAGATAGACAGCTACCAACAAGGCGACGAGCGCACTTGTAAAAAAAGGTAGTGAAGGGTAGCCAACCGTCCAGAGTGTGCCGGCAACTCCGCTGGCCAGCCAGATCGATATACTTTCCATCGAAGTATAAAAGCCGAGTGCCGTACCGGTTTCTTTCGGATCAACTCGTTCTGTGATCCACGCTTTGATCATGCCTTCGGTGGCGGCTGCATAAATACCATACAGACAAAAAAGAAGGAGAATGACCTGATCGCCCGGGCGAAAGCCGAAACCTAAGTAAACAATGGAAAAGAGCAGAAATCCGATCGTGATCATGCGCTGGGTTCCGATCTTCTGTGCCCACTTGCCCAATGGGTAGGCTGTCAGGGCGTAAACGGCATTGTATAAAATGTAGGCCCCGATGACCCAGGCATCCGGGGGGATGACTTGGTCCCAAAGTTTGATCGGGTCCGCTCCGATGCTCTCCCTAGCCATCAATAGTAAAAAGATATCCGCGCTGTTGAAGAGTGCAAATAGCAACAGGGCGGGGATCATTCTTCGAAACGCAGGATGGGCATCCTTCCAGTAATGCAGGTAGCTGAAGAACCCACCACGGGTAGATTTTGATACCGATCTTTTGCCCTCCTTTAACGTGAAAAGTAGAAGAACGGATAAAATTCCCGGAAGGAAGGCGAGCAGGAACAGGGTGGCATAGTCGCCCGGATGAAACAACAGATAACAAAGGGCCAATAGCGGACCGATCGCGGCGCCCCAGGTATCCATGCTGCGGTGAAAACCGAAAACCGTGGCCTTGTTGGGACCGGCTTCTTGTGCCAGCCAGGCATCTCGGGGGGCCGTCCGCATCCCTTTGCCTAGTCGATCCATTCCCCGTACGCCCAGGATCCAGATCGGATTAGACAGCCAGCCCATCAGGGGTTTTGAAAGGGCACTAAGCGTATAGCCCCATTGAATGAAGGGGAGTCGGCGACCGATCTCGTCGCTTCTTTTTCCGAAGTAGCCTTTGCTGATGCCGGCCAGCAATTGAACCGAGCCTTCGAGCCATCCGATCCCAGCCACAGAAAATCCGATCTGTTGGAGGTAAAGCGGTACGATCGGGTAGAGCATTTCACTGGCCATGTCGGTCAGCAAACTGACCCAGGCCAGCACCCAGATGATGCGGCTGAATGTGGGCATGGACCAATTTACTGATTCCGATTTTTTGAATTTGGATTTTCCCTCGGAAATCCGCTTTTCCTCCTTGAAAATTCAGATTATTTGCCAACCTTTGTCTTCATTAATCTTCAGCAATTTTCATGGGCATTTTCAATTGGTTTACACAGGAGATCGCGATCGATCTGGGCACCGCGAACACCTTGATCATTCACAACGACGAAGTTGTCGTGAATGAACCCAGTATCGTGGCATTGAATCGCAACAATCCCAAAGAGGTATTGGCGGTTGGACGCAAAGCCTTGATGATGCATGAAAAAACGCACGAGAGCATTCGTACGGTGCGTCCCTTGAAAGATGGTGTGATCGCGGATTTCAATGCAGCTGAGCTGATGATCCGTGAATTGATCAAGTTGGTATATCCGAAAAAACCATTGTTCCCACCCAGCTGGCGTATGATGATCTGCATTCCGTCTTCCATCACGGAAGTAGAGAAGCGTGCCGTGCGCGATAGTGCTGAGCAAGCCGGTGCGAAAGAAGTGTATCTCATTCACGAACCGATGGCTGCTGCCTTGGGTATCGGTATTGATGTAAGTGAACCTGTTGGTAATATGATCATCGACATCGGTGGCGGTACAACCGGTATCACGATCATTGCGCTCGCCGGTATAGTATGTGATCAATCCATTCGTGTGGCCGGTGATGAATTCACAGCCGACATCATGGAAGCACTTCGTCGTTATCACAGTTTATTGATCGGTGAGCGTTCCGCTGAACAGATCAAGATCCATGTGGGTGCAGCTATGAAAGAGTTGGAAAATCCACCGCCTGATTTTGCCGTGAATGGTCGTGACCTTGTAACCGGTATTCCGAAGCAGATCATGGTGAGTTATCAGGAGATCGCTGAAGCATTGGACAAGAGCGTATTCAAAATAGAAGAAGCTATTCTAAAAGCCCTGGAGCAAACCCCACCTGAGTTGGCGGCGGACATCTATCGTCGTGGCTTGTATCTGACTGGTGGTGGTGCCTTGCTGCGCGGATTGGATAAGCGTCTCAGTGCCAAGATCAAGTTGCCCGTTCATATTGCAGATGATCCGCTGAAGAGTGTGGTCACCGGTACGGGCATCGCGCTGAAAAATTATAGTCAGTATCCCTTCGTGATGCGATAGTATCCATGCGGAACGTTCTTCTTTTCATCCGGCGTTATCACACCTTTCTGTTGTTTCTGCTTTTGCAGATCATCTCTTGGTGGTTTCTGGCCAGCTTCAATCGGTTTCATGAAGCTCGTTTCCTTACAGCCGCTCAAGAGGTCACCGGCTCGATCAATAGTCGATACGATCGGGTAGAGGATTTTTTTCAATTACGTGCCGAGAATGAACGCGTGCATCAACTCAACGACTCACTTTTGCAACTGCTTCCTGCTAACACCTTGTTGGTAGATACCCAGCAGATCGAAAAAGAGGAGATCACTTTAGATAGTGTAAAGCGCCTGCGTCGATATGTGTATCGACCTGCTACTGTCATCTACAACACTGTTAATGAGGAGAAGAATTATTTTCAGATCGATCGAGGTTCGGCGCAGGGCATTCGGGAAAATATGGCTGTGCTGAATTCAGATGGTTCTGCCGTGGGTGTGATCGTATTCGTCAGTCCGAATTTCGCCCAGGCCATGAGTCTGTTGCACGTGCAGCAACGTGTAAATGCCGCCCTGAAAAAGACAGGGGATTTCGGCACATTGGAATGGGATGGCGCGCATCCCGATCGACTGATCCTGAAAGGCATTCCGAAAAGTTTATTTCTGAAGATCGGCGATACGGTTGTCACCAGTACCTATTCATTCAATTTCCCTCCGGGAAAGATGTTGGGTACGGTCAGCGCCCTTTCGACCGACAAGCGCACGAATTTCCATGTGATCGAAGTAAAGCCTGCCGCTAATTTCCGGAACCTGCAACAAGTGTTTGTGGTGGAGAACCTGCAAATGGATGAGCAGGTGAATCTGAATCGGGAAGCCCGCAAGCGGATCGAGGACCCCAAAAATCGTAAACCATGACCGGCTTCATCCGATATTTTTTCCGGGCCCTGTTGCTGGTGGCGGTTCAGGTTTACCTCCTGAATAAAGTACCTCATCTGCATCGATTGGTGTTGCCTTCCCTCTACTTTGTGTTTGTATTGTGGCTTCCCTTTTCCATGAGCCGAACGGGGTTGTTGTTCACGAGCTTTTTACTTGGGCTCTCGGTTGATTATTTCAGCCTCACACCCGGTCTGCATGCAGCCGCCTGTGTGCTGATCGCCTATCTGCGCCCCTACCTGATCACGATACTCATGCCCCGCGATACGCAGGAGTTTCAGTATCCCGAACCCGCCGTCAAGGCCATGCAGTGGGCGCCCTATGTGGTGTACATACTCATCTTATCCTTCGTTCACCATTTTTACCTCACCTTTCTTCAGTGGCTCAGCGTAGGGTCGTTCTGGTCCTTCCTGGGGAAGACACTTCTGGGCACCCTGATCAGTTTTTTGCTCATCCTCACGGCCGATCTGCTCTTCCCACGTCAACAATCTTACCGAACCAATACGGCCTGATCAGTATTTGATTTGGAGCACGCGCCTCCGCATGCGTAATTTGTACCGCGATTCCCTTCGCTTACTATGTCCGTTTATCACCAAGCCCGCAGCCGCAGCATCCAGCTTCTTGTACTGGTTGTATTTCTGATCATCCTGCTTCGTCTTTTCTATTTGCAGGTGATCGATGAACGTTATCGTCAATTGGCGATGGACAATGCCGTCTACGCCAAAGTCATTTATCCGGAACGCGGGATCATCTATGATCGTAAAGGGAAAGCCATTCTCAACAACACCATCATTTATGATTTGATGGTGACACCCGCTGAAGTGAAAGGGATCGATACGCTGGAGTTATGTCGCTTGCTCGAGATGGACACGGCTGAATTCCGAAAGCGAATGATCGATGCGATCGTCAAGAATACCGCTGTTCGTCCCTCTGTCTTTCGCGGACTGTTGACTAAAGAGTTACAGGCAAGGTTCGAAGAGAATGGATGGAAATTTCCGGGCTTCAATCTGGTCGAGCGTCCGCTTCGCTATTATCCCTTCGGTGCCGGTGCGCACATCCTTGGCTATGTACGGGAGGTGGATGGCAAAGACATTGATCGTTCTCGTAACTTTTATCGGCAGGGTGATTATATCGGTAAGACAGGCCTAGAATCCTTCTATGAAAATGTGTTGATGGGACAACGAGGGGTTCAGTACATGATCAAGGATAATAAAAATCGGTTGGTGGGGCATTATGAGAATGGTGATTTCGATACAGCTTCCTCAGCCGGTAGAAGTTTACGTACCTATATCGACATCGAACTGCAACAGCTGGCGGAAAAGTTGATGAGTAATAAGGTGGGCGGATTGGTTGCACTCGATCCAAAGACCGGCGGGATATTGGCGATGGTATCCGGGCCGAATTACAATCCCAATGATTTGACGGGCACAAGTGGAAGCGCCAATTACAGTCGGATGGTATTGGATGTGACGGGGCCGATGCTCAACCGCGCCATTGCCGGACGCTATGAACCCGGATCGACGTTCAAACCCTTGGGCGGACTGGTCGCACTGGGTGAAGGCGTGATCAACCCGGGATTTGGTTATCCCTGCGGTGGCCGTTACAATGCTTGCGGTCATGGTAAACCAGCCTGTACACACGCCGGCGGCGGACACGCGGCGAATCTTCGTCTCGCGATCGCGAACTCTTGCAACTCCTATTTTTCCCACATCTACCGGATGACGGTCGACCAACCCAAATACGGCTCTGTAAAAAAAGGGTATTTGCATTGGCGTGAATACATGAATGCTTTCGGATTGGGTGTGAAGCTGGGCGTGGACCTGCCGGGTGAGAGTAGTGGTAATATTGCGGATACCTCGGTCTACAACCGGGAGAATGACAATCGATGGACCTCCTGCACCAATCTGACCTTGGGCATCGGCCAGGATAAAATGCTGACCACACCCTTGCAAATGGCCAATGCCATGGCCATCATCTGCAATCGCGGGTATTACTATGCACCCCATTTTGTAGAGAAGATCGAAGGAGAAACAGAACTGGATTCCGCACTGGTGAATCCTTATCGACGTAAACACGAAGTACTCACCGGTATTCCCGATACCGCTTATCGCGCGGTGATCGAGGGAATGAGTGATGTGGTTAAAATGGGAACGGCCCGTGTGGCACAGATCCCAGGGATAGAAGTTTGTGCCAAGACCGGTACGGCGGAGAACTATACCATTCTCGACGGACGAAAGATCAAGCTCCCGAACAACTCCATGTTCGTTTGCTTCGCACCCAAAGAAAATCCGAAGATCGCCATCGCTGTGTTCGTGCAGAATGCAGGATTTGGAGCTACTTGGGCTGGACCAATCTCTCGCATCCTCATAGAGAAATACTTGAATGACACCATCAGCACCCGAAGCAAAGCCGACTCGGCACGTATCTCCGCGGCCAACCTCATGCCTGCCTATTTCAAACGCCTGCAGGTGAAAGAGGATTCACTTCGTGCACGTCAATGGTTCAAGCTCACGAAAGACAGTTCTTACTTGAAACGCATCACACGTCGATCTATCCCGGCAACGCCTGCACGCAATAAAAAAGATCAGACTGAGCGAGCGGTAGCCTGGATACCTGAAAACAGAAAAACCATCGGCACGGAGGTTGCCTTAAGCAGATGAGACAACAACAGGGAACCATATCAAAAGGGGTAGACTGGAGTATCTGCTGGATCCTGATCGCTTTGTCAACCATCGGTATGCTTGCCATTTTCGCGGCTACCTACCGGGAAGGCGATCCGATGCTAGCCAGCTGGGTCGGTTTCAAAACGGATTACAGTAAACAGTTCTATTTTTTCCTGTTCAGTATTCTATTGGGATTTGTGATCTTACTCGCCGATAGTAAGTTTTTCCCGGCCACCGCCAACCTGGGTTATGCGATCGGGATTCTCTTTCTGTTATTGGTATTCCCTTTTCACTCGCGCATCAAGGGAACGGAATCGATCATTCGCATCGGCGCATTCAATTTTCAACCGGCCGAGTTTGTGAAGATCTTTGTGGCACTGGCACTGGCCAAGTATCTGAGTCTGCCCGACATTGATTTTCGTCGAACCGGCTCCCAGCTACGAGCGGCAGCCTTGGTTCTATTTCCAGCGATCCTTTGTATAGCACAAAGTGAAACCGGATTGGCGCTTGTATATACCTCCTTCTTTTTAGTCATGTATCGAGAGGGATTGCCCGCCAGCATACCATTGATCGCCATCCTCGGCGTGATTTTGGTAGTGGCTTCCATTCTATTGCCTCCGAACCTGTTGGCTATTCTGTTGACTGCCGGTGCACTGATCGCCCTCTACCTGCTACGACGTACCATCAAGCGCCACCGGGGAGTACTCACCAGTATCATCCTGATCTGGTTTGTAGCGGTGGGCATTCAGCGTTTTGCCGTTCCATTTCTTTTTAAGAATGTGTTGCAGAAGCATCAGGTAGAACGTATCTATGATCTGTTTGGAAAGGATAATCCCTATCGTCAGGGGACCGACACGCTAGCTCCGGCTGTTTCATTGAAGAAAAAGGAGACGGGCAGCAGTTACAATGTTCGTCAATCCAAGATCGCGATCGGCAGCGGTCGATTTTTGGGTAAAGGATTGCTCAGTGCCACCCAAACACGTTATGAATTCGTACCCGAACAGCGAACGGATTTCATTTTCTGTACTGTGGGAGAAGGATTCGGTTTTATGGGCAGTTTGATTCTGCTGGGACTTTACCTACTTCTCTTGTTCCGCATCGTTACCATCGCCGAGCGACAGCGAAGTACCTTCAGCAGAGCCTATGCCTATGGGGTGATGGCCGTACTGTTCTTTCATATTGTGGTGAACATCGGCATGACCATCGGTTTGATGCCGGTGATCGGTATTCCCCTTCCATTCATCAGTTATGGAGGCACCTCCCTGATGACGTTCTCTATTTTATTATTCATCCTCATGCGCCTGGATGCCGATCGGCAAATGGTACTACGATAAATACAATGATCTTTCATCCATTATCCGAAGGCAGTTTCACCATCGATCAGACAAAGGAGTTTGTTCCTTTTGATACAGAACGTGATCAACTTCAGGAAAGACCTACCGGTAGTTTGCTTGTCGAGATCCAACCTTTCGTGGTTAAAACCGCTACGGATTTGTTGTTGTTGGACACAGGTCTGGGATTTTCGGTTGATGGCGAACTCCAGATTCATCGCAACCTGCGGGCATTGGGTTATGCACCTGAAGAGGTGACTAAAGTCCTTCTTTCCCATTTACACAAGGATCATGCAGGTGGCATCGCATACGGCGAAGGGGCTGATCGGAAACTATCATTCCCTCAGGCAACTTATTATTTGTCAGCGCAGGAACTACAGTTTGCTTTTGAGAAGGGAATGCCGTCATATCCGGCAGATGAACTTCAAATTTTGGTTGATCACACCCAGGTACGCTTTGTGTCGGATGGAGATCGGATCGATGGATCGATTCAAGTGATGCATAGTGGTGGACATTGTCCGCACCATCAGGTATTTCTGATCCGGGAAGGAGAGCAGGTATTATTTTTCGGCGGAGATGAAGCACCTCAGCTGCAGCAAATGAAACATCGCTTCGTGGCTAAATACGATCATGATGGTAAGAAAGCGCAGCAGTTACGACAGCAGTGGTGGGAGCAGGGAGCCAAGGAGCACTGGACGATATTATTCTACCACGACATCCGGCAGCCGCATTGGTCTTGCTAGGGGGCCTTTATCTAAAACGGCGTCGGCCACCCGGTGGTGGAGGCGGTCCGCCCCGATCTCTCCGACGCTCGCGGATCAAGCGAAGCACTTCACCTCGGAAACGTTCTTCTTCCAGGAAGATCCGATCGCCTCTTTTATCGCCGAACCATTGACGGAAATCTTTTCGGTACCGAAGCCGAAGCTCGATCATCTGTTGTTGCATCACTAGTCGGTCGCCTCGGTTTTCCCGATGCACCTTGGCAAAATCTTTCATGTACTTCTTGAAGGCCGGATCGAATTTTTCTCTTTCTGCTGCGGTCATCTCCAGATTATTCTGAATAAACAGACTCATTCGCTCGGGTAATTTAGGGTCGGGCGGACCGACTTCTTCCGGTGGCGGGCCGGGGGGTTGCGACCAAGCTAATTGGGCAACAAGCAGGAGTGATAATATGATCGAGATCCGTCGCATCATTCATTTGTTTCAGTGGACGTGATGAATTCAGATTGCTCCAAGAATTCATTCAATTCTTGTTCAGACACATCAGCCAAAAGGGTCTTATCCGCAGCTCTTTCCTGAATATCGATCTGTGCCGTTTCCTGTCCCGTCATACCGGCCGAAACGAATTCTTGCAGCAGACTCTCCTCTTTCTCGTTCAGTTGCTGAATATCCTGTTTCACCTCAATTATCACATTCTTGGCGTTGCCGGTTGGCTGCTCAGCTCGTCCCATCCACAAAAAAATACCGGCTGCAATCACAGAGGCGGCTACAGCGTACCGAATCCACGTTCGGCTGAAAAGTGAACGAACGGGTGCCTGTTCGGAGGCCGGTAAATTCACCGGAAAATCAAAATAGCCGACCGGGGTGGAATAAGGTTGTTTTTTGGAAAGTTGCTGCAGCAGGGGAGACAGGGTGCCGAGCTCTTCCTTCGCCTCTTCCTGTCGGATCCGGGTCAATACCTGTTCGGCCAGTCCCTCGAAATATCCTAGGGGTACGGAGTAGGGCATCCTAGGGTCCTTCAGTTCGTTATTTATGGTTTGACGGTCGGTCATGTTCAATTCAGCTTCTAAGATAGATACAGGCAGGTAAGGTTTAACGGTTCAGGAGGTAGTCCTCCACTTTTTTAACGGCATGGTGATAGCTGGCTTTCAGGGCGCCCTCGCTGGTCTCCAACACCCGGCTCATTTCCTCATACGGCATCTCGTCGTAGTACCTCAGGGTGAAAACTAGTTTTTGTTTCTCGGGCAATGCCTGAATGGCGAGTTGGAGTTTCCATTCGGCTTTATCTGCATCGAAATACTGCTCGGCCCGAACTTGTTCAGAAAGGTTCACGCCACCTTCCTGATCCAGCGATACAGCTCCTTTTCGTTTTTGCTGATCCAGAAAACTCAGGCATTCATTGGTGGCGATGCGGTAGAGCCAGGTGTAGAGTTGACTGTCGGAACGGAAATTCTCTAACCCTTTCCAAACGCGGATCCACACGTTTTGAATCACATCGTTGGCGTCATCATGCACAACCACCATGCGTCGCACATGCCAATAAAGTCGCTCCTGGTACTTGCGTACCAGTTGGGTAAAGGCAGACTCCTTTTTTGCCGGTTCTTGAAAAGCCAGCAGGATCTCAGCATCTGAATGCAGTGGCATGGATCGGTAAGACGAATTAAGTTTCGTCTCGTTTAACGAATGTCAGCTCTTTTTTCTTGCCAAGGCACGTTTGGCAGCCGCTACGATATCCGGCACATCCAATCCGTATTTCTTGAGCAATTGGGCGGGAGTGCCGCTTTCTCCGAACGTATCGTTGGTGCCTACGTATTCGATGGGCGTGGGGCAGTGTTTGGCTGCCACTTGTGCAACGGCATCACCCATGCCGCCGATGATGTTGTGTTCTTCGGCGGTAACGGCGCAACCGGTTTTTTTCAAGGTTCGGATAATGCTTTCCTCATCGAGGGGTTTGATGGTATGCAGGTTGACAATCTCCACGGAGATGCCTTCTGCTTCCAATTCGACACCGGCTTGGATTGCATTCCAGACAAGGTGACCGCAAGCGAAAATCGATACGTCGGTTCCTTCAGAAAAGTATTGCGCCTTACCTAATACGAAATCGGATTCTTGTGTGAACATGGGCCAGGCGGGTCTGCCGAATCGGAGATAAACCGGTCCATCTGTTTCCGCGATGGCTTCGGTGGCGGCTTTGGTTTGCGCATAATCGCAAGGAACAACGACCGTCATACCCGGCAGCATTTTCATCAGTCCGATGTCTTCAAGAATTTGGTGCGTGGCTCCATCCTCTCCGAGGGTGAGTCCGGCATGCGACGCACAGATCTTCACGTTCTTTCCGCTGTAGGCGACGGATTGACGAATTTGATCATACACTCGTCCAGTCGAGAAATTTGCAAACGTAGTGGTAAAGGGGATCTTTCCGCCAATGGTCATCCCCGCTGCTACGCCGATCATGTTGGCTTCCGCGATGCCGCATTGAAAAAAACGCTCGGGAAACTCTTTCATGAATTGATTGAGTTTCAGTGAACCCGCTAGGTCTGCCGTAAGGGCTACGATGTTTGGATTCTTGCGAGCAGCGGCTACGATGCCGTCGCCAAAGCCACTTCGTGTGTCTTTGTTGCCTGTGGAAACGATGTCTTTGAGCATGGGGGGAAGATTGACGCAAATGTAGTTTCATTCGGTGCGCGAAAAAACGAATGAGGAAAAGTCAATAATTCCGTGGAAAAAAGGATCAGCGGGAAAGCACCGTTTCTCCGTTGCGGTAGCGTTGTTCCCAGGCCCAGGCAGTGGCCATGATGGCTTCTACATCATACGCTGCACGCCAGCCCAATCGGCTTGTGGCTTTTTCGTTGTTGGCATAGATGGCCATGACGTCGCCGGGGCGTCGGGGGCCGGCGGTCCATTCCAGTGTTCGTCCAGATGCTTTTTCAAAGGCCCGAATCGCTTCGAGTACCGTGACGCCCGTTCCGCTGCCCAGGTTGATGGCTTCGCAGGCATGGGTTTTATTTTCTTTCTCCAGCAACTGAAGGGCTTGTGTATGTGCGCGGGCCAGGTCGCATACGTGAATGTAGTCGCGTACGCAGGATCCATCCCGTGTGGGGTAATCGGTTCCATGCACGGTAAGGGCATCGATCACGCCTAGCGCGCTTTGGGTGATGGCGGGCACTAAATTTTGTGGTTTCCCAATGGGCAGTTCACCAATTTGAGCCGAGGGGTGTGCGCCGGCGGGATTGAAATAGCGCAGCAATAGGGCGGAGCAATCGGTTGCTTTGACAAAATCTTGGAGCAGCTGTTCGCCGATCTGTTTGGTGAGTCCGTATGGAGAAGCAGCGGGCCGAAGTGGCGTTTCTTCCGTGACAGGAATCGATTCGGGCTCGCCGTAAACGGTGCAGGAGGAAGAGAAAACAAAATAGGGGACCTTGTATTCCTGCACACAATGCAACAGGTTCAGCAGGGACTGAATATTATTCTCGAAATATAAGAGGGGTTGTTCTACAGATTCGCCGACGGCTTTGTAGGCGGCAAAGTGGATGATACCGGAGAGGTCCGGATTTTCCTCGAATATCTTTCGAGTGTCGGTCAGCGAACAGAGATCGGTCGCGTAATTCTTGACTTTTTTGCCGGTGATGGTTTCGATGCCCTGCAGCATGCGTGCATCGGAGCGGCTGTAATTGTCGGCCGAGATCACGTTATAGCCCTGCTCGAGGAGGTCGACAAGGGTATGGGAGCCGATGTATCCGGTACCGCCGGTGACAAGAATCTTTTTCATGTGTTATCCCGCAAAAATCGGGATATAAATCCATCAAAAGGCGATCAGAATAGACGAACCAATGCGTAGATACCGCCGGCCAGCAGGGCACTGATCGGAATGGTCAGTATCCAGGCCCAGACCAGATTGAGTGTTACGCCCCAGCGCACGGCTGATAAACGCTTGGTGGCTCCTACACCCATGATGGAACCGGTGATGGTATGCGTGGTGGAGACGGGGATTTTCATCGCCTCCGTAATGAAGAGTGTGAGTGCACCCGCTGTTTCTGCAGCAACCCCTTCAAAGGGAGTTACTTTGGTGATTCGGGTACCCATGGTTTTTACGATCTTCCATCCGCCGCTCATGGTACCCAGGCCGATCGCCAAGTAACAGGCAACGGGCACCCAATTAGGCATTTGATCGAATTCAGTTATACTACCACCGGCGATGAGTGCTGCGGTGATGATCCCCATTACTTTTTGAGCATCGTTTCCGCCGTGACCAATACTGAAGGCTGCAGAGGAGACCAGCTGTAATTTTTTGAACCATTGATTAGCCCGGTGGGTGTTCAGCCTGCTGAGATAAAGTGAAAACACGGCCATCACAGTGAGGATGAATGCCAGCAAGATCCACTTGAAATTCTTTGCATAGAACAACACCTGAAGTGCGTAAGTTTTATAGTGTATACGCTTGCTGATCACATCTTGATCAGTTTCAAGATTGTTGTACAGGAAGATGGCAACAAAGATCAGGATGCCGATCGGTAACAGTTTGGATGTCCAACCTTTCTTGAACGAGTTCAGAAACCAAAGCGACATCATGAACGCCATGATCATACCGATCAGAGGTGCCAACACGATAAAACTGGCAGTTTTAAGGATCACAGGGGAATTGACGGCGTTCCAGCCCCCTGCCGCAATGGCTGCACCGGCAAACCCGCCGATCAGCGTATGCGACGACGACGAGGGGATACCATACCACCACGTGAGCAGGTTCCAGGCAATGGCCGCGGTGAGTCCGGATAGGATTACCCAAAGCATTTCAGGTTTTGGAATATCGTTCGGATGAACGGTCTTAGCAACCGTATCTGCTACGCCATGATCTTTAAAAATGAAAAAGGCGACGGAGTTGAAGATCGCGGCCCACAAAACAGCTTGAAAAGGTGTGAGCACCTTCGTTGACACAACGGTGGCGATAGAATTGGCCGCATCATGAAAGCCGTTGATGTAATCGAATATAAGGGCCAGCGCAATGATGGCGATCAGCAGCGTGGTCATGTTCCTCAGGCGTATTTAATGATGATGGACTCGATCACATTGGCAACATCCTCACATTTATCTGTGGCGATCTCCATTACCTGATAGATCTCTCTTTTTTTGATTACTTCCTTTGCATCCTCCTCTGTTTCGAACAAGCGCTCAATGCTCATGTCAAAAACATCATCGGCCTGGTTTTCAATGCTGTTGATGCGAACCAATGCCTCCGTGATGGAACGCATGTTTTTCATATCGCGTAACTCGATCACCGCCTTGTGGACCTGTTGGCATCCCTGCTCGATGAGCTCCGAAAACTTATGAATACCTGTTTCATTCGGGTTAACCCGATAGAAATTCATTTTTTTGGCAGATGCGTAAATATAGTCCGCGATATCATCAAGTGATGTGGCGAGGTAATGGATATCCTCTCGGTCGAACGGCGTGATAAAATTCCGCCCCAGTTCGGTGAACAGCTGATGGGTCAGGTCGTCGTTTGCATGCTCCATGTTTTCAATCTGAAGTAAGATGGCAGCTCGCTTATCATAATCCGGTTCTGCAACGAACGTTCTCAATTGCCCCCCCATGGTGAGCACGTTGCTTGCGACTTGCTCGAAGAGCTCGTAAAAAATGACGTTTTTGGGAAGAAAGATCTTGAGGATCGATTGTAGGGCAGACATGTCTAATATTTGAAGAGACCAAATGTACTTGTAGCGTTAGGGCTACAGAGAGTAAAAGGCAAACTTAATGATTTGGTAACACGGCTCCGGTGCATTGCTTGCTGACCCACTTTCAATATGTAAACACCTGTAAATCATTAAATTATTATCAACACTTCCGCCGTGAGTCTAGCTGATTACAGTTGACTAAGTGGGATTTAAAGAGCCTTTGGATAGCCATTCTCTCAGGTCCTTGATCGCCGATCATTCCCCGGCGGAATGAGTATCCAATTCCAGCCGTGATAACATTGCGGTAACATTTACTTCACGACTACTTAATATTGGCATAACACAGCCGTTACACACCAAGCCCACTTTTGTCAAAAGTTGCGAACATGAAGTGCGGACGGCTACTCGCCATATTGGTTTTATTGTTCTCGACCACTTTGAGTTTTGGTCAAAATCTCAAACTGGCGGGAAAGATCACCAACTCCAAAAACGAACCCCTCAGTGGCGTATCGATCAAAATTTTGGGATCCAATACCGGTACTATTACTGACGTTGAGGGTCGTTTTACCCTCAGCCTTTCAATCGGACAAAAATATACCCTGACCCTTTCAGCGGTCGGCTATGAAAACAAAACCATCGGCGAGGTGGAGGTAAAGGCCGGGCAATACAACGAGCTGAATGTGGTGATGGAAGTAAAAGAGAAAGTGGGCGAAGGAGTGACGATCACCACCAAAGGTTCCACCGCCCGAAAAGAATCCGTTAATGCCCTGATCACTTTTCAGCGCAACACGAACACCGTTGCTTCGGTTATTGCTGCCGAGACGGTTCGCCGTTCGCCCGACCGCAACACCGGTGAGGTACTGAAACGTACACCCGGCGCCAGTGTTCAGGAAGGAAAATTCATCATTATCCGCGGACTGGCGGATCGATACAATCAGGCCATGCTGAACGGTATCCTGCTCACCAGTACCGAACCCGATCGCAAAACCTTCTCCTTCGATCTGATCCCCGCCAACATGATCGATAACCTGATCATCAACAAAGCCTTCGTTCCTGAGTATCCGGGTGAGTGGGCAGGCGGACTGATCCAGGTGAACACCAAAGACATTCCTTCCACCAACTCATTCAATGTGCAGGTAGGAACCGGCTTCAACTCACAGACCATCGGCAATACTTTTTATCGCGATCCAGGTGGTCGATTCGATTGGTTGGGTATCGATGATGGTACACGTAGCCTGCCTGCCGGTTATACCCGCAAAGCAGAATTTGATACTTCTTCACAAATGACCAAAACTGCTATCGGCAAAACCATGCGTAATGCCTGGGCACCGATCGCCGGATCAGCTCCTATGAACGTATCCTTCCAAAGCAGCGGAAGTTTTTCTTCGAATGTTTTCGGTAAGCGCATCGGGGGTATCATCGGTGTCAACTATAACAAAACCAATCGTCGGGTTCTATTGCTCAACCGATCCAACTCGATCTCTAATAATGTTGCTTCGATCAACTCCAACTTTAACGATACCCGCTATCAGCAGGAAGTTTCAGTGGGTGCCATCGGAAGTCTCGCGTTGCAATTGAACAGCCAAAACCGCATCTCTGTAAAGTCACTCATCAATGTCAACTCCAACAATGCCGTAACTCAACGTGAAGGAGATGAATTCAATCGCGATGAGCAGATCCAAGGCTCTGACCTCACCTTCAAGCAAAATACATTCTTCACGACTCAGCTCACGGGTGATCACACCATTACCAATCCGCTTAAGTTCCGTTGGTATGGTTCATTTACCATCCTCGATGGATATATTCCTGATCAACGTCGGATCGCCTACTCTCGTCTGGCCGGAACCTCCGATCCCTACCGACTCCTGATCTCCAACGTACTTTCTCAGCAAAGCGGCAGCCGCATCTTCCAGACCCTGAGTGATTATATCTACACGGCCGGTGGCGACCTCAGTTACAATTTTGACTGGTTGGGACAAAAACAAACCCTGAAAGGCGGATACATGCTTCAGATCAAGGATCGGTTGTATGATGCCAACCTGTTTGCTAATTACCTGACCATCGATAATCCCGGACTCCGTCTATTGCCTGCCGATCGAGTATTCGATCCGATCCACTTCGGAAACGGAACCGATAATCTATTTGGATTCGATGCGATTAAAGGACGTACGTTCCGCTACATGGCCAACACCATTCTAAATGGCGGGTTTCTCCAACTCGATAATCAATTCACCAAGAAGTTGCGGGTGGTATGGGGACTGCGCGTAGAACATTACGACCAATTGGTCGGCAGTGTGAAAACCTGGGACCCACGTCACACTTACTCTAAAGTATTGGACTTCCTGCCAGGTTTGAATGCCACGTATAAAGCAAACACCAAGACCAACATCCGTCTCTCTGCCTCACAAACCGTGATCCGTCCCGAGTTACGTGAACTAGCCTTCCTGAATCTCTATGATTTTGAATTGAATGCCTCTGTTCAAGGGAATCCAAACTTGCTTCGTACGAAGATCGGAAACCTTGATCTGCGGTACGAACTCTATCCCCGTGCAGGTGAGGTGTTGACAGTAGGTGCTTTCTTCAAGCGGTTTGATAATCCCATCGAGCAATTGTTCAATGAAGGAGTGGGCGGATCCAGTACGTTTAGTTATCAAAATGCCAAACGGGCTACCGTTTTCGGAGTTGAGGCTGAATTCAGAAAGAAACTTGACGCTGTTGATGTCTTGAAAAACTTCACCCTGCAGGCTAACGGTTCCTTGATCAAGAGTCAGGTGAAGGATCTTTCATTGGGTATCGATCGTACGCTGCAGGGCCAATCACCGTATATGATCAACCTGGGATTGTTATACGATCTCGAGAAAGCTGGATTGACCGCAACGCTTCTTTATAATCGGATCGGTGAGCGGATCTACTTGGTGGGCGATATCAGTGCCGGTTCCGGATCGCCGGACATCCTGGAAGCGCCTCGTCATCTGGTGGATTTTCAAATGAGCAAAAAAGTATTGAAGAAAAAAGGCGAGTTCCGTTTCAATATCTCTGATGTATTCAATACTGTTCAATACTTCTACCAGAACGTTGGCACTAAGTACAGTTTCCAAAAAACCACTGATGCCTATCGATTCACGCGTCAAACCGGTACCACGTTCAGCTTAACCTTCAACTACACACTCTAATCAACCTTTTTATTGTTAAACACCCCGTTATGAAAAAAACCCTTATTCTGTTATCAGCACTGGCTACCCTGGCTTGGACCGGTTGCCGTAAGATCGAGTCGGATGGAGAGATCCAGGTAGTTGTCGTCAGCGGAGGCGGTGGCGGTACAGCTCAAGGAGAGACCATCACGCTTCAAGGACGCATCAGCAAGGATACCCTTCTGAAAAAACAAAACACCTACATCCTGAAAGGCTTGGTGTATATGGTGAACAATGCCACCATGACCATCGAACCTGGTACTGTTATCAAAGGATCATTCAGTGGCGCAGACGTAGCTGCGTTGGTGATCACACGCGGCGCCAAGATCCAGGCAAATGGTACTGCTACTGATCCCATCGTATTTACATCTGCTTCTCCCAATCCTCAATCGGGTGACTGGGGTGGTATCGTCATCTGTGGAAAAGCACCGGTTAATACTAGCTTCAACGGTGCTGCGAACACATTCCAAGTGGAAGGTGGTATCGATAATGGCAATGGAGATGGTCTCGCTGGCGGTACAGACGCAGCAGACAATTCCGGTTCTCTCAAATTTGTGCGCATTGAGTATGCCGGATATGCCTTTCAGCCCGATAAGGAGATTAACAGTTTGACCATGGCTGCCGTAGGAAGCGGAACGACCATTGAAAACATCCAGGTTTCTTATGCTAAGGATGATGCATATGAGTGGTTCGGCGGTACGGTCAATTGCAAATTCCTGATCGCGTATAAAACCCTGGATGATGATTTCGATACCGATAATGGGTATAACGGTAAAGTACAATTCGGTCTTGTGATCCGCGATTCACTCTTGGCCGATATCTCTCGCTCCGAAGCCTTCGAAAGTGATAACAACTCGGGCGGTACTACTGCTACTCCTAAAACCGCACCGATCTTCAGTAATATCACTGCGATCGGTCCGCGTGCCACACTCACCAATGTAGGAAATACCTTGTTCCGCGGTGGTGCACACATCCGTCGTAATACAGCCATGTCCCTTTTCAATTCGATCATCATGGGATGGCCCATCGGCCTTGAGCTGGATGCCACTACAGGTTCATCGGTTGCCCTCAACATGGAAGACAGCTCACTGCGCTTACGCAACGTCACCCTGGCCGGTAACACCGTTGCCATCCGTTTTGCTGGAACAGCCGGTGCGACCATCACGAATGATGCCGCCTTTGCCACTTGGTTCAATACTCCATTCTATAATAATGATATCTTGGTGAATGTAGGTGACGCTCGTTTGATCCAGCCCTTCAACTACGCTGCCCCAGACCCTACTCCATTTGCCGGTTCGAACGGAAATGCCAGGATCAATACTGGTGGCGGATTTACGGATCCCAAGTTCAACGGTGATACGTTCTTCGACAAGACCATCACGTTCCGCGGCGGTATCGCTCCGGCCGGTCCGTTGACCAGCTGGTGGAAAGGTTGGACTAAATTCTGATTTTTCTCCTCTGATAATTGATACATCGCCTCCGCAAGGAGGCGATGTTGTTTTTACCTTTGCTACTGACTATATGAAAGCTAAATTCCTCGCACGAGATATCAGTTGGTTAAGTTTCAATGCCCGCGTATTGCAAGAAGCGAATGATCCAAGCATTTCGCTGCAGGATCGTATCCGTTTCATGGGTATCTTCTCCAACAACATGGATGAATTCTTTCGCGTTCGAGTGGCTACGTTGAAGCGCATGGTGGAGTGGACCCAGTTGAAAAAAAAGGCTTCATTTGACCGCATCGAGTCGCCGCAGCAGATATTGGATGAGATTCAGCAGGTTGTTCTTCGTCAGCAAAATGAATTCAATCGGATTTGGGAAAATGTATACCGCGAACTACGTAAGCAGGGCGTATTTCTGGTTGATGAGAAAAAAATCAATGCTGAACAACGTCGTTTTGTCCGTACATATTTTGAGGATGTGGTCCGTCCGTACATCATTCCGCTCATGATCGAAAACATTCCGCAATTTCCTTACCTGCGGGATAAAAGTCTGTATCTCGGCGTGGTGCTTTCCAATAAAAAAGACTCGTACCAGGAGCGATTCTCTGTCATTGAGATCCCAGCTCGTTCGGTCGGACGTTTCGTGCAATTGCCCTCCAAGCCTGGAACACATTCTATCATGTTGCTGGAAGACTTGATCCGTTCGAATCTGCCGGTTTTGTTCACCCACACCAAATATGACCAGTTCGAGGCGAGTGTATTCAAGATCACCAAGGATGCCGAGATCGACATGGATCAGGAGGTAGGTTTGAATCTGGTAGAAAAATTACAGAAGGGGTTAAAAAGCAGACGTAAAGGAAAACCGGTTCGTTTTATTTACGAGCGGACAATGAATCCTCGTTTGTTACAATACCTGATCGACAAACTACAACTCAGTCGAAAGAGCAATATCATCCCGGGCGGACACATCCATCATTTCCGGCATTTCATGGATTTCCCCAAAGTACTGGCCAACCCGACCCCCCGTCCGTCTCCCTTTCGCCATCCGGCATTAAAAAAGTCACAACTGGTTTCCGAGGTGATTCAGCAGCGCGACGTGATGCTTCATTTTCCCTACCACAGTTTCGATCCGGTGATCGATCTGCTTCGGGAAGCGGCCATGGATGACGATGTTTTATCGATTCAGATCACGGCGTATCGACTTGCCTCTAATTCCAAGGTCATCAATGCGTTGATCAACGCCTCTCGAAATGGGAAGAAAGTGGTTGTTTGTCTGGAACTGAAAGCCCGTTTCGATGAAGAAGCCAATCTCGAATGGAAATCCACATTGGAAGAAGAAGGCGTACAAGTATTGGTCGGTATTCCGAATAAAAAGGTGCATGCCAAGCTTTGTTGTATCCGAAAGAGAAAAGGTAAAAAGGTTATCGCCTATGGTTTTATCTCCACCGGAAACCTGAATGAAAAAACAGCGACGGTTTATGCCGACCATTGTTTGCTGACCGCCTCGCCTGTTTTGATGGCAGAAGTTGAAAAAGTATTTACCTATCTCGCAGAATGGAGAAACGGGATTGCGCCATTACGTAGTCTGAAGCATTTACTGGCAGCGCCGACCAATATGCGCCGGAGAATACTCGATCATATTCAGGCGGAGATCCGGCTGGCAAGGAAAGGAAAGCCCGCTGAAATCATCGTGAAACTGAATTCATTGAGTGATGGGGTGCTGCTGGAAGCGCTGTATAAAGCTGCGCGAGCAGGTGTGCAGGTACACCTGATCATACGGGGGATATTCTGTCAGCAAATCAACGGGGATGATATAGACGCACAAGTTCATGCGATCAGCATTGTTGATCAATATTTGGAGCATGCCCGGGTTATGATCTTTTCAAGAGGAGGCGATCCGCTGGTATATATCAGCAGTGCAGATTGGATGGTGCGCAACCTGGATCATCGCGTGGAGGTGGCTACACCTGTTTATGATGATCGGATCAAACAGGAACTGATCGACCTCATTCGCATTCAGTTGGTCGATAATCAAAAGGCGCGTATTTTGGAGCCCGGTTTAACCAATCGATATGTTTCAGCCGGACGTAAAAAGATACGATCACAGGAGCAGACCTATGTATTCCTTCGTTCCAAACTTCGCTAAATGATCCTGGCGGCCATTGATATCGGCAGCAATGCTGCTCGTTTACTGATTTCAGAGGTAACATCTATCGGAAAAGAATCTCGCGTCGATCGATTGAATTTTCTTCGTATTCCGCTTCGTTTGGGATTTGACGTATTTGAAAAGGGATACATTGGTGCTCGTCGTAAGAAAATGCTTATTGACACCATCGATGTGTTCGCTCGTCTGATCAGTATGCACGAAGTGGATCATTATATAGCCTGTGCCACCAGTGCGATGCGCGATGCCTCCAACTCGAAGGAGATCATTCGGGAAATACGTCAGCAGACCGGTATCGGCATCGATATCATTTCCGGCGACTTGGAAGCAGAAATAATTTATGAGAATCATATTGCGGAGCTGCTTGATCCTGGCCATAGCTATCTCTATATCGACGTAGGGGGTGGTAGTACTGAGCTCACCTTCTATCATCAGTCTGAAGTCGTTTTTCAGCGTTCGTTCAATGTAGGAACGATCCGAATGCTCACCAAGCAGATGGATGATGCGGTTTGGCAAGAGATGAAACAATTTCTTCGAGACTTTGCCAAGAGCTACAATCAGGTCACGGCCATCGGTTCAGGTGGGAACATCAACAAATTGGCTTCGCTGGTTAATGGTAAATCCGGTAAATCCATTTCAGCTGAAACCGTACGGGAGATGCACCGAGAGTTGAGTGATCTGACCGTCGAGGAGCGTATGCTTCGATACAAATTGAAACGCGATCGTGCAGACGTCATCGTTCCGGCCTTGCTGATCTATACCCATCTGATGAAATGGGGCGGTATCGAGGAGATCTATGTACCCAAGATCGGTTTGGCTGATGGGCTGATCCACCATCTTCGTGAACAGTTGTTGGAAACAGCTAAGCGATGACACCCACGCCTGTATTGGCGAAGGGATCTTCACCCCTAGTCCTTTGCTGAATTTTGTTACCCTCCGTCATCACTTTTCGTATCACAGGCGTAATGCAATCCGAATAATCGCGTTGCACATATTCACCTTGCTGTAACCAATTCAATAACGCGGGTCTTTCTTTTTCACTTAGTCTGTTCAGGCAACGTACACCCAGCCCTTTCAAGGCAGCCGCGTTGCAGACCTGTTCGTATTGACCTTGTATCGGTACGGCCAGGATCTTCTTTCCTAAGTGTATGGCTTCGGCAGGCGTCTCAAAACCCGCTCCGCAAATGATGCCATCTGCATGGATCAGGCTTTCATCGAATCGCTTCCGGTCGATCGGAAGAAAAGTGACGTTGCCGTTCTGTCTGAATGTATTCGTGCTTTTGGAAAAAACTTCGAACCGAGTGCCGGGTAGCGTTCGGAACAGTTGCTCGAGAAAGCTCTCCTCGTAGGCGGGCAGGTACACGGTGATGTGACCGGATCGGGTAGGCACAGCCTGTATGACCTCTGGCTTGATCACCGGCATGAAAATGTTGGGATGGTAGGAATCGAAATGCAGACCGATGTGTTTAGAGGCTTGTACAAAGTGTCGCAATAAAGCCTCCCCATGCCAGGATCGGTTGCGTGGACGGGGGGTCTGCGAATATTGGAAACTTGCCTGATGTCCGAAATGAATAGAGGGGGCGCCTTGTAGCTTACAAGCCAATGAAGTGATGAAGTCAAAGTCATTTATGATCAGGTCGTACTTTTTTACGGGTAACTGTTTGGCATCTCGAATCACCTGTGCGGGATGGGTTTTTCGGATCAGTTGCCAGTAATTCAATCCCCCTTTGTTATTGTAAAATAAACTGAGGCCCTTACTTCTGTAAGCGACCGGTCCATCAAAAGGTAAATGACTATTCGATCCGCTGAGGAACACATCCACCTTCCCGTATAATTCCAAGTAAGGCAGTAGTGTTTGTGCCCGACTTACATGTCCGTTACCGGTCGCCTGTACGGCATATAGGATCTTCATGATGGTATGGGTAATGAGTGAATGTGCATGGAAACTTCTTCGGTGACGACTTCCACCTCTTTCAATCGGACCGGAAGGGAAACGACGGGCGCGGAGGCAAAATCCTGTTCTTGGTAATGGTACAGACTCCAGCTACCGTTGGAGTATTCCAACGAGGTGAGGTTCTCGATCCAGTCGCCGCTGTTCATGTAAATGACACTTCCTTTTTCGGTCTCGATCACGCGTTTCTGGGGCTGGTGGATATGTCCACAGATCACGTATTTATATCCTTTCTCGATCGCTAGTTCAGCTGCCGTTTGTTCAAAATTGTCGATCCAGGCAACCGCTTTCTTGACGCCGTTCTTCACCTTTTTACTCAAGCTCATTTTAGGTCGGTTGCATTTGACAAGCACCCAGTTGATCAGCCGGTTCAGTAAAATCAACCAGTCATATCCGATACCTCCCCATTTGGCGATGAACTTGGCGCTGCCTTTGGTCGTCGCATCGAATACATCGCCGTGAAAGATCCAAGTCATCTGTCCATCGATCTCTAATACCAATTTATCCGTCAGCTGAAAGTGACTCAATTGCCAGCCACTGTACCGTCTTAACATTTCATCGTGGTTGCCGGTAATGTATACCACACGTGTTCCTAACTCAGTCAGGTTCAGAATCTCTTTGATCACCTGCAGATGCGAAGCCGGGAAATAACGTTTACTGAATTGCCAGCCATCGATGATATCCCCGTTCAGGATAAGCCATTTGGGACGGATGTGACGCAGGTATTGTACGATCTCTTTTGCATGGCAACCGTAGGTGCCTAAATGCAGATCGGAGAGGACTACTATATCGGCCTCGCGGTAATTCATCGGCGGGTGTTTGTCTAAATTCCCAACCGAACGTTAAGTGAACGCTACCGAAATCTTATTTTCCTGTTATCAGTACGTATTAATCGGGTTTGGCCTCCAGCGTAAATCCAAATGTCGTACCCACTTGTTCCGTACTACGAACATGTATGCTTTGGCCGTGTGCTTCCAATATGTGTTTGCAGATGGCCAGCCCGAGTCCACTTCCGGTCAGGTCCATACTGCGCCCCACTTCGGTCCGATAAAACCGCTCAAACACCCTTGGTAATTCTGCTTCCGGTATACCAACGCCATCGTCTGTGATCTCGATCAGTATACGCTTACCATCCGTCCGATACACACTGGCCACTACTTCCCCTTCTTGTTTACCATACTTGATGGCATTGGATACAAGATTGTTCAGGACTTGTCGGACCTTCTCCCGGTCGGCAAATACGATCACCGGCGCTTCTGATTCTTTTTTCAGTCGGCACCCGATCTGTTTAGCATCAGCCTTCGTTTGTTTGCTTTCAAAAACCTCCTGGATCATTTCCTGTATCACAAAGGCCTCCTTGGTTAACACGATCTCTCCTCTCTCCAACTTGGCGATCTGATCGAGGTCGTTCAGTAAATGCGTCAAGCGCTCTACATTCTTCGAGGTCCGTTGTAAAAAGCGCTTGGCGGTTTCAGGATCTTGCATGGCTCCATCCAGTAGCGTATCTACATAGCCCTGTATGGCAAATACCGGCGTTTTGAATTCGTGTGACAGGTTCTGAAGAAACTCACGGCGGAATTGTTCGTTGTGACGAAGGAGTTCCAGTTCGCTCTCGTTGTCGGCGGCCCACTGCTCCACATCCAATCCTACCTCCTGTATTGTTTTTTTGGGGATCAGGTACTTATAATAAGTTTCTTCCCGTTTCGTGGCCTTGGTCTTGTAAATGAACTTATAGATCAGTTTGATCTGGCGGTATACAAACCGATTCAACATGAAAGAGATCAACAAGTAGCTAAGCAGAAAAACAGATAGGAAACAAATGACAGCCAGTCCGATCTTTTTCTCCGCCAACCAAAGGATCAGGGTTTCCGGTATGGCCAATAGGAAAGCAGTAAGCAGTGCGATCTGGCGGGGCGTACTGTTCCGTAATGAAAACATGATGCAAAGCTAGGGGAGGGAGGACTAGTCCCACTCAAACTTATATCCCACACCTTTCACGGTGGTGATGCAATCGACTCCCATTTTCTGTCGGATCTTGCGAATGTGTACATCGATGGTGCGGTCGCCCACGATCACTTCATTGCCCCAGACCTGGTTCATGATCTCCTGACGGAGAAAAACACGACCCGGTTTCTGCGCGAGCAAATACAAAAGCTCAAATTCTTTTTTAGCCAGACTGATCTCCTGACTGTCTATCTCCACGACAAATCGGTCGGGATCGATAGAGAGGTTATTGAAGCGAAGTGCTCGTTCATCGGTTGAAGCCGGCAAACGGCGAAACAGCGCCTGTATGCGGGTGAGAAAAACTTTTGGGCTGAGCGGTTTGGTCAGGTAATCATCGGCCCCGGTCTCCAATCCCTTGATCTGCGCCAGATCATCACTTATGGCCGTCAGAAAAATGATCAATGTTTTTTGAAAGGCCGTTTGTGCCCGCAGCCATTGACAGACCTCCACGCCCGTTTTACGCGGCATCATCACATCCAAAACAATCAGTTCAGGTTGATGCTTGCGTGCTTTCTCCAGTGCTTCATCTCCGTCCTTGGCCGTGATCACTTCATACCCCTCCTGCGTCAGATTATAACGGAGGATCTCCAGGATATCCGGATCATCGTCGGCGATCAATACTTTTCGGAGCGAAGCGGGCATGCCAATGTTTTCACAAACCTACTTCGATTCTGGCGCACCTGCCGCCAGTTAATGATTAATTAATATCGATGCTAATTACCTTTGGGCACATGGTCCGCTGTTTATTACCCGCCCTGATCCTGCTCTCCGCTATGGCCGTACAAGGGCAGGGGGCAGAGAAACCTGTGGCGGACAGTTTTGCCATTCCTACCGGATATAAGCCCGAGTTCAGAAGGGAGCGGAACCATGAGCTGGTCGACCAGGAACAAGCTCTTTTGCTGACTTCCGATGGCAGCAATGACGGATCATTCGATCCGCTGCGCGATCCGCTCTCACGTGGTTGGCTAACAAAGGCATTCACCCGTCAAGTTGACTGGATCCAATACCGCATCGAGACGGATCCAATGCTCGAGCACCGGCAAAAGATGAATCAGCTGTTCGGCCTTGAACACCTGATCCGTCAATACCGCAATCAGTGGATGCTCCGGGAAGGAATCCCGCCTGCAGAAGGTGTATCACTGATCTCGACCTATTATTCCCTCCTTTCGGTTGAACGGCAACGAGCTTCAATCCGTCCTGCTTTTTATATCCATAGCTATGAAGGTGGTATGGCCTTGCTGGGTACCGATCGGTTTACGCTGTTACCCGACTATTCGGCTACGCTCAACGACCTCGTTTTGAAATATTGCAAGGCGAATCCGAATAAGATTCTTCCCAAACTGCAACGGCACCCCGACATTCTTTCTGCGGACAGTATCATTACGGACATTGCCCGTAAGCAACCGCGATTGATCTATGATTATGCAGCTGCCGGTGACCGGCTCGGTGCCCGCATCCGAAACAACAAGGATCCGTTTGTCAATGTTATCGCCGTCATGGCCGGCAGTAAGAACGGACAACAATATTTTCCTTTTCTTGATCAGATACAGCGAGGGCAGCTCAGTTTCCGGGACATCGATCAGGTGCGTGACGATACCATCGGTTACTATCGACTATTGGTCCGCACCCAACGAGCGTATTGGTCCCGTGCGCTCAATGGAGACACCGCGTTTGAGTATATGTCGCTCACCCAGCGGCTGGAGAAAAAGGCCAAAGAGGATTTCGTTCATGTCATTAACGGCCTTCACAACGATCCCCCTGAAATCCGTTTTGCCTGCTTGCAAAAATTGACAGCAGCGGAATTGTATTACCTCGCCGTTTCTTCAGATGGCGTGATCTACACCAGCAGTTTCGTAAGGGGTATCTATCCGCTGCTGATGCAACGCATTGGTCGAAGAGGCGATTCGCTGCTCATGCAGGTGCAATTCGACCGGTATAGGAAATTCATTAAAATGGCAGCAGCCTTCAACACGCTGGGTGATTTTCTTTCCTCTTTTCCCGGTGCCGCATACGCCGATCAGCTTTCCGATGCAGAGGTATTGATGAAAGCGTTTGTGGGACGACTGGAACGAACACGCGGACTGGAAGAGGGTGTGGATGTAGCCGATTCTTATGCCAGCATACGAGAATTTCAAAAGCCGGTAGCCGATGAAATGCTGGTTCAGGTGAAGGGTAATCTGGATCGCAATCGGATTGCACAGAACAAAAGAGGTCAAACCATTTATCGTATTCTGGAGACCTTGTTTCGTTCGGCAGATAGTTCACAGCGGGTCGATCTGACCAAAGAGCTGGGGATTCCGCCTGTTTATCAAGTGCCGCATCAGCGATTGGTGAACGACAGTGGGCAGGTGATCATTCAGGTATTTTTTTATGGGGATGAAGATGGCAAGAACATCTTTCAGGGATTTCTGCGCATGTTCAATCCGTCTTTGTGGCGTTTGGATGATTCAAACCCACAGTGGGTGACTTTTCGTTCCGTTAAAGGTCGGCCGGTGATCATATTTGCGAATCGTCCCCTCCCCGAGGAGACCGGCGACGACGATCGGGCACAGGATGCTCTTACACAATATCTGGAGGAGATCCGACTGCTTCCCACCATCACCATCCATCGCGGGCATAGTTATTATGCGCCCTCCACCATCAGCCGTATTTCTCCCAACTCACGGATCGTTTTCCTGGGATCCTGCGGAGGGTATCACCTGATACATGATGTACTTGAAAAAGCCGGTGATGCACACATCATCGCTTCCAAACAGATCGGCGCCACAGCCGTCAACCGCCCATTCTTGCAATTGCTAACTGAGAAATTGCGGACCGGACAAGATATCGACTGGATCCCATTCTGGAAAGAACTCGACAAACTCGTGGAAGCACGGGAGTTCGATGATTACATTCCGCCTTATAAAAACCTGGGCGCCCTTTTCATCAAAGCCTATCAGCGGGAAATGGACAAGGGTGAGTAGCTTTGCGGATTCAATGAATCAACTTGGCTGAACCGATCGCTTCCCAAAATCAGTGGGGATTACTCCGACGTTTGTACGGGTATGCCCGTCCCTACCGGAGACGATTTTTCGGCTCCCTGGCATTAGCGATCGGACTGGCTTTGCTGACGCCGATACGACCTTGGCTGATCCAGCAAACTGTCAATGTATACATCGCACAAGGACTCACTGATCTGTTGATCCGAGTAACGATCATTCAAGTCGGACTGCTGTTGATCGAGACCTTCATTCGATTTTTATTTTCCTTTCAAACAGCCTGGTTGGGGCAATCGGTGGTAAAAGATCTGCGGGTCAACGTATTTCGTCACATCACCCATCTCAACCTTCGTCAATTCGACCGCACACCGATCGGCACCCTCACCACCCGCACCATCAACGACTTGGAATCGATCAATGATGTTTTTGCAGACGGACTCATTCCCATTCTGGCTGATCTGCTGTCGATCGCCTGCGTGCTCACCTACATGTTCTGGGCCGACTGGCAGTTGACCCTCATTGCGCTCATTCCTTTTCCGATCATGCTCATCGCTACCTATTTTTTCAAAGAGAGCACACGACGATCCTTTCAAAAAGTACGGAATGCGGTATCGGACCTCAATGCCTTTGTGCAAGAACACCTGACGGGGATGGCATTGGTACAGGCCTTTGTTGCAGAAGATCGGGAGAAGAAAAAACTCGACCGGATCAACAAGAACCATCGGGATGCGAACATCCAGGCCATCTTCGCTTATTCGGTTTTCTTTCCCGTGGTGGAGATCGTGCTTGCACTCTCGATCGGGGCCGTGGTTTGGTGGACATCCCACGAAGCCCTGACGCTGCAGGAGAGCAGGCAGGGTGTGGTGATCTCTTTTATTTTATGTCTGAATCTGTTGTTCCGTCCCTTAAGGATGATCGCGGATAAATTCAACGTGCTGCAGATGGGGGTGATCGCCGGCGAGCGCGTATTCAAGGTGCTTGACAATGATGATCATCTGACCGACACCCTCGATCCAGTTGTCATCACGACCCCGGTCACTGGTGACATAAAGTTTCAGTCGGTAAACTTTTCGTATCTGCCCGATCAACCGGTGCTTCGCGACATTTCATTCGACGTACGGCCCGGTCAGACACTTGCGATCGTAGGCGCCACAGGTAGCGGAAAATCAACCATCATCAATTTGCTCACCCGACTTTATCCGTTGGATTCAGGTCGGGTTTTACTGGATGATGTTCCCATCGAACGATACGACTGGCGCGTGCTGCGGGCCCAGATCGGTGTGGTGCTGCAGGATGTATTTCTTTTCTCCGGAACCATCAAGGATAACCTGACGCTTCACAACACGGATATTTCTCAGGAGAAGATCGAGGCTGCCGCCCGTCTGATCGGTATGCATGATTTCATCTGCAGCCTGCCGCTTGGATATGATCAGCCGGTCATGGAGCGTGGCAGTAACCTATCCCTGGGGCAGCGACAACTTCTCTCTTTTGTACGTGCGTTGCTTTACGATCCTTCTGTATTGGTGTTGGATGAAGCCACCTCATCAGTCGACCCGGAAAGCGAAAAACTGATCCAACAGGCTACCGAGACCCTGATCCTGGATCGGACCAGCATCGTGGTGGCCCATCGGTTGAGTACGATTCAAAAAGCTGACCGGATCCTGGTGCTGGATAAGGGCCGGATCCTGGAGTCGGGTAATCATGAGGAGCTGATCCGGGCCGGAGGGGTTTATGCCGGGATGGTCAAAACAGCCGGTTCGGGGGACTTACTGCAGCAGGCCCTCCCCGCGAGCTGAATTGACCCTGTTTTTCCTCGGTTTTTGTACCACCCCCCTTATCTTTGCGGCAAATTTCGAGGAAGGTATGGCAGCATGGCGTCTCAAATCCCTGATGGTAGCGGTTTTCAGCATTTTAGGAGGACTCGTATGGGCCTCTGAGCCTCCCGCTGGGGATGGTCATGCCGCACCCCAGAAGAAATTCAACGCCTCTGAGGTCATTTTCGGTCACGTATTGAACGGACATGAGTTCCATTTCATGGACATCGACGGCCACCCGATCTCGATCCCTCTTCCCATCATCTTATACTCACCCGAGCGCGGATGGACCGGCTTCATGTCCTCTCATTTTGAGCACGGGCATAAGAACCACAATGGATACGCGATGCTGAACGAGCACAGCATCCACGAGATGAAACTCGACCCCAAGAAATTTTCCGTTGGCGACATCGTGGCGGTCAATGGCGAAGGTCATTATGATGCATCGGTGACGGTATATGATTTATCAATGACCCGCAATGTGGTGCAGATGCTGATCGCCTTGATCCTCTTTGTATGGATCATGCTGAAAGTGGCAGCTCGTTACAAAAAAGGAGAGGGCGTGAAAACAGCTCCTTCCGGCATGCAGGGCATATTGGAGCCGGTGATCACGTTTGTACGGGATGAAGTGGCTCGTCCGAATCTCGGACACAAAGCAGAGAAGTATCTGCCTTATCTGTTGACTGTTTTCTTTTTCATTCTGATCAATAATATTTTCGGATTGATACCCGGATCGGCCAACGTTACCGGTAACATCGCATTCACCGCTGTATTGGGGGTGATCTCGATGCTGGTGATCCTGTTCAGTTCGAATGCGCATTTCTGGCAGCACATTTTCAATCCGCCCGGAGTGCCGTTTGCGGTGAAGTTCATTCTGGTGCCGGTTGAGTTTCTCGGTATTTTCATCAAGCCCTTTTCCTTGATCATCCGTTTGTTTGCGAACATGGTGGCGGGGCACATCATTATCATTTGTCTCATCTCACTCATTTTCATATTCGGTGAACTCAGTGCTGTTGCGGGTTGGGGCGCCTCCCCGCTGGCGATCGGATTCACTGTATTCATTTACCTGATCGAAGTGTTGGTTGCCTTCTTGCAGGCTTTCATTTTCACGATGCTGACCGCTGTATTCATCGGTCAGGCCTTCGAGGGCGAACACCACGACGAAGCACATGCGGCGCATCATTAATTTGTATTTTTTAACCATCAATAATCGACCATGGATCTTTTGAATGTGATTCTCCTGGAAGCCACTGCGAATGCAGGTGGAGCCATTGGTGCCGGACTGGCAGCTATCGCCGCTGGTATCGGTATCGGTCAGATCGGAAAGGGCGCCGTTGAGGCGATCGCTCGTCAACCCGAAGCAGCCAATGACATCCGCAGCAGCATGATCCTGACGGCAGCCCTTGTAGAGGGTGCTGCACTGTTCGCGATCATCGTGGGCTTCCTGGCTATGGTGCTCTAAGCCCACGCCAAACCTCGTACTGCATCCAACGCACAGGGCCGCGGATGCAGTTCTTTGAAAACTAAGAAATCGATATAGACATGAAATTGTTGACCCCCGAATTCGGTTTGCTGATCTGGACCCTGCTGGCGTTCCTGATCGTGTTCTTCATCCTGCGTAAACTGGCCTGGCCGGCGATCATTCAGGGATTGAAGGACCGCGAGAACAGCATCGCAGATTCATTGGCTTCCGCACAGCGTGTTAAAGAAGAAATGGCACAGCTGAAAGCAGAGAATGAAGAGTTGCTGGCGAAGGCCCGTGAAGAGCGTGCTCTATTGCTGAAAGAAGCGAGAGAGACGAAGGACCGGATGATCAACGATGCCAAAGAGCAAGCTAAAGAAGAGGCCGGAAAGATCATCGCCGAAGCTCAAGCCGCCATCCAATCCCAAAAAATGGCTGCCCTCACCGAAGTGAAAAATCAAGTTGGCAAACTGGTGATCGAAGTGAGTGAAAAAGTATTGCGCAAGCAGTTGGACAATGCCACCGCACAGGAATCGCATATCCAAGGCCTTGTCAACGACGTGAAATTGAACTGAACGAAACCGAACTAAAGATCTATTCATGCCCAGTCCACGCATCGCCGCCCGCTACGCCAAATCACTGATCGACCTGGCCCTGGAGCAAAATCAGCTCGAGACGGTCTATGATGACATGAAATGGCTGCAGGTTGTCTGCAAACAGAACCGCGATTTTGTGAACATGCTGCGTAGCCCCGTGATCAAGGCGGATGCCAAACAAAAGATCATGGCGGCCATCACAGAAAATAGCATTGGTACCCTCACTGCCGCATTCAATAAACTGGTCATCTCCAAGGGTCGGGAAAGTATTCTCCCGGAGATCGCATCCGCCTTCATCGATGCCTACAAGGCACACAAAGGCATTCACACCTTGCAGCTGACCACGGCGGCTCCCATTTCTGATTCTACTCGTCAGGCATTGGTAGAACAAGTGAAAAAGACAGCCGGATTCCAACACGTGGAACTGCAGGAGAAAGTGGATCCAGCGCTGATCGGCGGATTCGTATTGCAGGTGGGCGATAAACTGGTGGATGCCAGCATCGCGTACGACCTGAGGAACATCGCCAAACAATTCGAGAGCAACGACTTTATTTATAATATTCGATAACCGATTTAATCAAGCAAGTATATGTCAGCAATCAAGCCCGATGAGATCTCCGCGATTCTCCGCCAGCAGTTGAGCAATTTCAACGCCTCGGCGGACCTCGAAGAAGTAGGAACCGTATTGCAGGTGGGTGACGGTATCGCCCGCGTGTACGGTCTCGGCAACGTTCGCTATGGTGAACTGGTCGAGTTCGAGAACGGTGTGCGCGCCATCGCCCTGAACCTGGAAGAAGACAATGTGGGTGTGGTATTGATGGGAGAGAGCGGAAACATCAAAGAAGGTGCCAAAGTAAAACGTACCGGTAAGATCGCTTCGATCAATGTTGGTGAAGGCATGGTTGGCCGCGTAGTGAATACACTCGGACAACCCATCGATGGAAAAGGTCCGCTCACCGGCGAACTCTATGAGATGCCACTGGAGCGTAAAGCACCCGGTGTTATTTTCCGTGAGCCGGTAAAAGAACCACTCCAAACAGGTATCAAGGCGATCGATGCCATGATCCCCATCGGACGCGGACAGCGTGAGCTGGTGATCGGTGACCGTCAGACCGGAAAGACCGCGATCTGTATCGACACCATCATCAATCAAAAAGAATTTTACAAAGCCGGCAAACCGGTTTATTGTATCTACGTAGCGATCGGACAAAAAGCATCCACCATCGCCGGTGTGATGAAGACCCTGCAAGACAATGGCGCGATGGATTACACCATCATCGTAGCTGCTTCTGCATCCGACCCCGCTCCGTTGCAGTTCTATGCACCCTTCGCCGGTGCTGCGATCGGTGAATTCTTCCGTGATACCGGTCGTCCTGCATTGATCATCTATGATGACCTCTCTAAACAAGCCGTGGCTTACCGTGAGGTATCGCTGTTGCTTCGTCGTCCGCCCGGTCGTGAGGCCTACCCTGGTGACGTATTCTACCTGCACAGCCGTTTGCTCGAGCGTGCAGCGAAAGTCATCAACGACGACAAGGTTGTGAAGGACATGAACGACGTACCGGATAGCATCCGTCACCTGCTCAAAGGGGGTGGATCACTCACAGCCCTGCCCATCATCGAAACACAGGCAGGTGACGTATCGGCGTATATCCCGACGAACGTGATCTCGATCACAGACGGACAGATCTTCTTGGAGACGAACCTCTTCCTCTCTGGTATCCGTCCCGCGATCAACGTAGGTATCTCCGTGAGTCGTGTGGGTGGTAACGCACAGATCAAGTCCATGAAAAAAGTAGCCGGTACCCTGAAGCTCGACCAGGCCTTGTATCGTGAGCTGGAAGCCTTCTCTAAATTCGGAGGTGACCTCGATGCTGCAACCAAGAATGTGATCGATAAAGGTGCCCGTAACGTGGAGGTATTGAAACAAGCGCAATTCACGCCGTTTGCCGTAGAAAAGCAGGTGGCGATCATCTACCTCGGAACCAATGGACTGTTGAAAGATGTAGCAGTTCGTCGCGTGAAGGAGTTTGAAGAACATTTCCTGACGGAGATGGAAAATAAACTGCCTGAGGTGATGGCTGAATTCAAAAAAGGAAATCTGCCGGAGGATGGTATCAAGAAGATGGTCGAACTGGCCAAGGGTTTGATGCCACAGTACAAATGATCCCTCTACTGAATGACTCATACGAGGCCGCCTTTGGTGGCCTCTTTTTTTGACAGTTACGCAAAGAACATTTCAGGGCGCTGATTCGTTATCATTACATGGAACCTCTGGTCCGCGTTTCCCATCTCTCCAAACGATTCGGCTCATTCGAAGCCGTACGCGATATTTCCTTCGAAGTAAATCGAGGACAGGTCTACGGTTTTCTCGGTCAGAACGGTGCGGGTAAATCCACCACCTTGCGCATGATGATGACCTTGATCCGTCCCACAGCCGGTTCCATTGAAGTATTCGGACTGAACCTGGAGCAACACCGCAAAGAGATACTCCGTCAGGTCGGTGCCGTGATCGAAAAACCGGATCATTACGGTTATTTATCGGCCTATGAAAACTTGCGGATGGCGGCCGTACTCTGTGGGATTCATCCTTCTCGCGAGAAGTTGATGCAACAATTGGATTTCGTGGGACTGGCCGATCGGGCTAAAAGTCCGGTTAAAACCTTCTCTCAGGGCATGAAACAACGCCTCGGCATCGCTACTGCATTGGTACACGATCCGGCACTCATCATTTTGGATGAACCGACGAACGGACTCGACCCGCAAGGCATTGCCGATATCCGTGACCTCATCCGACGCCTCAGCCGCGATCATCAAAAAACATTGATCGTTTCCTCACATCTCTTATCGGAGATCGAACTCATCGCGGATTCGCTGCTCATCCTTCACAAAGGAGAGAAACGCATCGAGGGGAAAATGAATGAACTCCTGAACCCTGCCGAAACAATCGTTGAATTGGAATTGGGTAACAAAGCCGCTGCATCGATTCTGTTACAACAAACCGAGTGGATCGGTTCGGTGGACTGGCGAAGTGATCTGCAATGCTGCGTACGCATGCCCAAGAATCGTATTCCTGAGCTGGTTCGTCTTTTATCCGAGGCCGATATTCCCGTACACGCAGTAGCCAGCAAACACTCGCTGGAATATTATTTTTTACAACTCACCCAAACCGAAACGCATGTTGGCCCTGCTGTGGATTGAACTCAATAAGATCTTCCGGAGGCCCCGAACCTACATTGCTTTCGGTGCCATGGCCGCCATTGTTTGGCTGATCCAATTAGCACTTTATTTCGATGGACAAGCCTATGTCGATCTGCTGCTCAGTAATCTTTCCGGTTCTTTTGAATTTTCAGATCTTTTCAAGACGCAGTTGTTGAACGGATATCTGATCTGCTTTGTCATACTGAACACCTTACTCATTCAAATGCCTCTGCTGGTGGCACTCGTGGCCGGTGATTCCATTGCCGGAGAAGCGAGTCAGGGTACGCTGCGTTTTCAACTCACGCGACCGATCTCGCGCGCACAACTGATTTTCGTGAAGTTTGCTGCCTCTGTTGTTTATGTGCTTTGTCTCTTGTTGTGGTTGGCCCTGCTGGCGCTGTTGGGTAGTGTGTTGTTATTCGGTGTGAATGATCTGGTCGTACTTCGTTCAACCGGCATCGAGCAGATGCAGATGGATGATGTGTTCTGGCGATACCTGGCGGCCTTCGGATTTGCCGCGATCGCACTGACTACCGTAGCAGCCCTTTCACTTCTATTGAGCGTGCTATCTGAAAACCCGATCGGTCCCATCATCGCTACGATGAGCGTTGTATTGGTTTTTACGATTCTATCCGAAATGAACATTCCGATTTACGATACGACGGTCAAACCCTGGCTATTCACCACACACATGGTGGCCTGGAAAGGATTCTTCTACGTGCAAGCAGATGCAGAGGGGGCTACGGTCCGAGGCAGTGTAGAGAATCTTCCAGCCGTATTGAGAAGCGCCGGTATTTTATTGGGATACATTGCTTTGTTCTTGTGGACATCGATCTATCTCTTCAGACGAAAAGACATCCTTACCTGACATGAAAAACTTTCTATTGGCTTTCACCTTGTTGATGGGTGTTGTGGCACAGGCACAAACGCCGGAGGAGCTTGTACGCTCCATTAAATCCAAACTCGACCGGGTCAGTAATTATTCGGCTACCGGTAAGATGAAGACGAACGTGATCTTCCTGAAAGCGCCCATTGCCAAGGTGCAAGTATATTTCCGAAAACCCGATCAGCTTCGCATTCTGAATGAAAAAGGGATCTCTTTCATCCCGAAGGGATCCATGAATATGGATCTGAGTCAACTGTTCATCGATCCGGCCGGATTCGATCTGTTGGATCTGGGAAATGATAAAAAGACCGGATGGCGCATCATCAAGTTATTGCCGCGCGATCCTGTATCGGATGTGGTGTTGTCGACCATCTATGTGGATGCGGCAGCAGGACTCATTCGTCGCTCGAGTACCACCACGCGTGAGAACGGAACATTTGAATTGGAAATGAGTTATGGCACGTATGCAGAATACGGTCTTGCCGATAAAGTGATCTTCTCCTTCAACAGTCAGGAATACAAATTACCAAAGGGTATTACGTTCGATTATGACGATGGCTCTGGTAAGAAGTCTACTTCTACGGGTAAGCCGACCAAAGGCCGAGTGGAGATCTATTATTCCAACTACCAGATCAACAAGGGCGTTCCGGATTCCGTTTTTCGCTGATCAATCTTCGAACGCTTCATCCTTGGCGTGGCGCATCATCGCTCCACTCATTCTCCGCAATGGATTCTTTCTTGCATCCGCATAGCCAGCGCGCTGGTTGATGATGTCGATGCAAGTGAACAAGGAAGTCATAAAGGAGGTGTGATCGGCTTGGTTTTTTCCGGCGATATCGAATGCCGTTCCATGATCGGGTGAGGTGCGAATGGCAGGTAGTCCGGCTGTATAGTTCACACCCTCTCCGCCAGCAATGGTTTTGAAGGGAATCAATCCCTGATCGTGATACATGGCCAGGATACAGTCGAAAGCATCGTAGCGTCCGCGAGCAAAAAATCCGTCGGCCGGGTAGGGGCCAACCACCAGTATGTTCTGGTTCTTCGCTTCTTTGATGGCAGGTTTGATGATGGTTTCTTCTTCATTGCCGATCAATCCTTCGTCGCCACTGTGCGGATTCAGTCCGAGTACGGCAATGCGTGGTTTGCCGATCCCAAAGTCCGTTTGCAGACTCTTGTGGATCAGTTGAATTTTCTTGAGAAGTTTTTCTTTTGTGATGTGTTGGGCAACATCTTTTACGGGGATGTGTTCGGTGAGCAGTGCCACCCGAAGTTGGTCGGAGCACATCATCATCACGACATCCGAAGCCTGAAAAAACTGTTTCAGGTAGGGGGTGTGGCCCGTGTGAGGGAATTCGGCCGATTGTACATTCTTTTTGTGAATAGGCGCCGTGATGAGTCCGTCGATCTGCTTTTGTTGTAAGGCGGCTACGGCTGATTGCAGGGAGATCACGGCATATTTTCCGCCGATTTCATTCAGTTCGCCGGGGGTAATGTTCACATCCTCTTCCCAGCAGGTGAAGACATTCAGCTGTTTGGGATTGAGACGGTCGTACTCGCGAACGGTTTGATAATTCAGGTTGGCGTCGGGGATGGTTTTTCGGTAGAAGTTGACGGCCTTGCCAGAAGCATACAGAACAGGTGTGCAATGATCGAACAGGCGTGCGTCTTGAAAGGTTTTGATGACCAGTTCGAGTCCGATACCATTGAGGTCACCGCAACTGATACCGATCACTGGTTTATGGGGAGTCATGTGGGTCGATTGATGCCCTAAAATTAACCAAATCCGCCGGGGCGAATCGGGTTATTTTTGCAAAGTGTACACGCTGAAAAAATCACTCGGACAACATTTTCTGCAGGACGAGAACATTTGTCGCAAGATCGTTTCTGTTTTGCAGGAGCGTCCGGTGACGCAATTGCTGGAAGTGGGTCCGGGTGGCGGGGCACTGACCAAACACCTGCTCGAATGGCCAGGCATCGATTTCAAGGCCGTAGAAATCGATGATGAAAAAGTGGAGTATTTGCTGAAAGCCTATCCGAGCTTGGCCGGCAAGATCATTCATAAAAGTTTTCTAGAGATCGAGGCCCCTTTCAGTGGATCCTTTACGGTGGTGGGCAACTTTCCCTATAATATTTCTACGCAGATCCTTTTTCATGTGCTGCAATGGCGTGATCAGGTTGAATGTGTAGTGGGTATGTTTCAAAAAGAGGTGGCCGAGCGGGTGGCAGCACCTTCCGGCAACAAAGTGTACGGCGTGATCAGCGTATTGATCCAAACATTTTTTGAGGTTGAGTATCTGTTTGAAGTGCATGAGCGTTGTTTCAATCCCCCGCCCAAAGTAAAAAGCGGTGTGATCCGGTTAGTGCCCCGAACAGCGTTACCGGTTTTCGCATCGGAGAAAAAATTATTTCTGCTGGTGAAGACTGCATTCAACCAGCGACGCAAGATGCTTCGCAATGCGGTACGCGGATTATTCGATCCGGAAACACTGGCTGATCCGATCTTCGATCTTCGGGCGGAGGCATTGACCGTAGAACAGTTTTCTGCATTAACCTTTCGTATGCAATGAAACCGATCGTACTCATAACCGGTGAATCGCATCCCATATTGGCCAGCGCGTTGGTACAGATGGGGTATGAAGTGATCGACTCTCCACAAATTTCACGGATTGAATTGATGGAGCAGGTGTCATCTGTTGCTGGCTTAGTACTCACGTCACGTCATCATATCGACGCGGACGTTTTTGCCAAAGCGGAAAAGCTTCAATGGATCGGAAGACTTGGCAGCGGTTTGGATGTGATCGACCTTTTGATCGCACAGAATAAGGGTGTCAGCGTGTATAGTAGTCCGGAAGGAAATCGACAAGCTGTTGCAGAGCATACACTTGGTTTGTTGATGAATCTGATCCGCAATCAATCGCGTTCCGACAGAGAAGTGCGCCAGGGTATTTGGAATCGAAATGAGAACAGGGGCTATGAACTGAGCGGCTTGACCATGGGCATCATCGGTTACGGAAATACAGGAGAAGCTGTCAGCCGAGCGTTGACCAGCTTGGGCATGCGAGTATTGGCCTACGATAAATATCGTTTCGGGTATGGAGGGGAGTGGGCCGTGGAAACCGATATGGAAACCATTCGCAAGGAAGCGGATGTGGTGAGTTTGCATTTGCCATTGACGGCGGAGACTATCGGGTTGGTAGACAATGCCTGGTTGGAGGCATTCACAAAATCAGTATGGCTGATCAATACGTCGAGAGGGGCGATCACGCCGCTGGAGCCATTGATTCGGCAGCTGGAAAGTGGGCGGTTACGCGGATTGGCACTGGATGTGTTGCCCAAGGAGCCGTTGAAGAATTACAGTGCCGAAGAGCAGCAGGCGCTGAATAAGCTCTGTGCCTTCGAACAGGTGGTATTGACCCCTCACATCGCCGGCTATACGCAGGAGTCGCCCGAGCGGATGGCAAGGGTGCTGCTGGATAAACTGGGCGCTGGTCTCGGTGGCTGATATTTCATTTTTTACTATTTTTATATCGCAACGCTTCAGTCCATCTGGGGCGTTGTTATTTTTTTCCCTAAACGAACCGATGATGAGTTTCCAATATGTAACAAAAGAGACGCTGGAGTTGATGCGCGCCGAGTTGCAGCGCATGAAGGGCGTGGATCGTCCTGCCGCCAGCCGCGCCATTGCTGAGGCCCGGGAAAAGGGTGACTTGAAAGAGAACGCCGAGTACGATGCGGCCAAAGAGGCGCAAGGGATTTTGGAAGCGAAGATCGCGGCCTTGGAAGGAGCCATCGCGACTACCCGTATTGTAGATGAGTCTACCATCGATACCAGCAAAGTGTCTATTCTGACGAAAGTGACTGTCACCAACTTGAAAATGAACAAACAGGTAACCTATAAGATCGTCAGCGAAAAAGAAGCCGATCTCAAAGCCGGTAAGATCTCGATCTCATCGCCCATCGGAAAAGGATTGATGGGCAAGAAAGTAGGAGAGACTGCGGAGATACAAGCCCCTGCCGGAACCCTGCAATTTCGTATCGAGAACATCACTGCCTAATCAAGTAACATGACGCTCTTCTCGAAGATCATTACCGGCGAGATCCCCTCGTACAAGATCGCAGAGGACGAGCGCTTCTTTGCTTTTCTGGATATTTTTCCCCTACGGGAAGGACATGTTCTCATCGTTCCTAAAACAGAGACCGATAAGTTCTTCGATCTATCTGCTGAATATCTTTCGGCGATGCTGCTTTTTGCAAAACCTATTGCAACCGCGATCGAGATTGCCTTTCCTTGCAATCGCTGTGGCATGAGTGTGATCGGATTGGAAGTACCGCATGCACACCTGCATTTAGTCCCCATTGATTCCGCCGATGATCTGAATTTTACACGTCCGAAATTGAAGATGAGTCCGGATGAATTCAAGCAGGTTCAATCAAAAATTCTCGCTGCCCTGTCCTTGACTAATTGAGAATCCTATTTACGGATCCGTTCGGCGTTCTTACTGATGAATGCCGCCCATTGATCTCTTTGTCCTTTTGTTGTCGTTGATTTTTTCTTGCCGACAGGAACAGGTGGTTTCCAGCCGCTGCCGGATTGAAGATGATGGCAGAAGGCGACAGCCAGTGCGTCGGTGGCATCGTAATGATCGGGTGACTCTTCTATCTTGAAGATCGTTTGTAGCATACGCGCTACCTGTTCTTTGGTGGCGTTTCCATTACCGGTGACGGATTGCTTTACTTTTTTGGGTGCGTATTCGGTAACGGGCAAACCATATTGCAGAGCAGCAGCCATCGCTACACCTTGTGCTCTTCCGAGCTTGAGCATGCTTTGTACGTTCTTACCGAAGAATGGCGCTTCGATCGCGAACTCGGTTGGTTTGTATTGGCGGACGAGTCCGCTGATCGTAACATGAATGATCTGCAATCGCTTGATCCCGTCTTTGGCCTTCCCTGGCTTTAGTACACCCAGGTCGACCAGACTTACTTTTTGTCCCTGTACGCGTATGATCCCATACCCCATGACCACCGTGCCGGGATCGATCCCTAAAATGATCTGAGTGGTTGGGGTGCTCATGGTTATTTTTACAAGATTAATGAAGGACACTCGAACCATCAAATCCATACTGACTTATGCATTGGCGCCGTTACTGCTGATCATCTTGTCGGTATCTGTATATCGGGAGATAAGCTCACAAACGGATCTGCCGGCTGCTTGGGAACAGATCAAAGGGTCCTTGTTCAGTCCACGTATCGGTTGGCTACTGGCTGCAGTGGTAGGAACGTTTTTAAACTGGGGACTCGAAGCGTTGAAATGGCAGCGGCTGATGCGGCAGACGGAGCAGATTAGATTCATGCAAGCATTCAAAGGGGTGTTGACCGGTGTCTCCTTCACCTTGTTCACACCGAATCGGATCGGAGAGTACTTGGGTCGGATCTGGCATTTATCGCCTGCCAGTCGGGGTGCAGCTGTTTCCTTAAGTGTTGCAGGGGGCATTGCACAACTCCTTGTAACGGTTTTGGGGGGAATGATCGCCTATGAATTTCTATGGCGTGGCGGTTTTTCCATACCCATCTTACCGGATCGAGCTTTCGCTTTTTTCCCTTTTCAATGGCTGGGGTGGTCGGTCGTGATCTTATTATTCGTGATCTATTTCAATCTGGGAGAGGCCGGTAGTTTTTTATCAAGAGTCCGTTGGCTTCAGAAAATCAAAAACTGGATGATGGCGCTGGTTCATTTATCGAGACGTGAATCAGCCACTATTTTAGGTTTGTCCCTGCTGCGCTATTCGATATTTCTGCTACAGTATTATGCCTTGTTCCAATTCTTCGGCGTTTCACTTACGGTTTCAATATCGTTTATCACGGTTGCCTTCGTTTTTCTTTCGATGGCCTTGATCCCTGCTATGGCGCTGGCCGATCTGGGCATAAGAGGGCAACTTTCTTTGTGGATCGTGGGTGCGTTCAATGCAAATCTATTGGGCATCGTTATGGCAACTACAACGATCTGGTTCATCAATCTGATCTTACCGGCGGTAGTTGGGGCTGCTTTTCTATCGAAAAGAAAGTTAAAAGGTGAAGGATGAAAAGTGAATTTCACCCTTCACCTTTCACCCTTCAACTCACTATAGTTCTCGTACTGAAACGAAATCCTTCACTCTCACGCCCTTCTCCGTTCGCTCCAGTGTCGCGCATTCATGCAACGCATCGTGCTCGAAGAATAGGATATAGTCTTTTTCTGCTGCTTCATTCAAAAACATTTTCTTTTCCTGCAGTGTGGTGAGCGGAAACATATCATAGGCCATCACCCAGGGAAGTGGCAGATGCGCGGCGAAGGGAAGCAGGTCGGCACAGAAGACGATCGTGTGTCCATTGTATTCAATTTGGGGCAGCATCATCTTATCGGTATGACCGTTAACGAAACGGACAGCGATATTCGGAAACAGGTCGCTTTTACCAAGATGACCATGATGCGTTTCTGTCACCTCAATGAATTTCAGCTGACCGGATTCCTGGATCGGAAGAATATTCTCTTTCAGGAAGGAGGCTTTTTCGCGTTCATTTGGATTGACAGCCCAATCCCAATGATCGGCATTGCTCCAGTACGTCGCATTCGGAAAACTTGGACGAAATCCCTCTCCTTGTCTTTCGATCGCTCCACCACAATGATCGAAATGCAAATGGGTCAGGAGCACATCAGTAATATCACTGGTTGAAAATCCGTGTTGTTTGAGAGAAGCCTTGAGCGTATCGGCTCCGTTCAGATCGTAGTGGCTGAAAAATTTTGGGTCTTGTTTGTCGCCGATACCGGTGTCGATCAGGATCAAACGGTTGCCGTCTTCGATCAACAGACAACGCATCGACATTTGGATGCGGTTATTCGCATCGGCCTCATGTTGTTTGTTCCAAAGTGTTTTGGGTACCACACCGAACATGGCGCCGCCATCCAATTTGAAATATCCTGTTTCGATACTATGCAGTTGCATTTGTTTCTTCTTTTATACGATCGGTATAAGCGAGTAAGAAAAATCCGATCACAAAAAATACCATCAATACCAGCACGGAATTACGTTGAGAGCCGGTCAGCTCGGTAATGTAACCGAATCCGAACATCCCGATCACGGTCGCAACCTTTTCCGTTACGTCATAAAAACTAAAATACGAGGCCGTATCCTTCGTAACCGGCATCAGTTTTGAATAGGTGGAGCGGCTGATGGACTGTATACCACCCATCATGAATCCGACCAGCGAAGCCAATCCATAAAACTCATAGATACCGCCCACGGGTAAAATATAGCCGATGTAGCAGCCCACGCACCAAAGCGCAACGAGGATCATGAGTGTTTTGATGTTGCCGATGCGAGAGGAGATCCAGGAGATCGTGTAAGCGCCCGGTATGGCGATCAATTGGATCAGCAATATGGCAGCGATCAGATTGGTGGTGGGGATCTCCAGTTCACTTTTTCCGTAAATGGTGGCTACGAGAAAAACCGTTTGTACGCCCATGTTGTAACAAAAGAAGGAGGCCAGGAAACGGCGGAGTTTGTGTTGGTCTTTCAGTTGATGCCATACTTTCTTCAATTCATGATATCCTTTTGAGAGGATGTGATGCTGAAGATCTCCTGTGCCGGCTGGGGTGGAGGGTGGCAGACGATTCAGTGCGATACTTCCGAAGCCGAACCACCAAATACCGACCATCAGAAAACAGATCCGGTACTGGATCGTGGTATCGTCGTTGCCGCCGAGTATTCCTGGATTGAATACAAACACGAAGCAAATGATTTGCAGCAATACGGATCCGATGTAACCGTAGGTGAATCCCCGCGCACTGACCCGGTCACGGTCTTCGGGTGCTGCGATCTCGGGCAAATAGGAATTATAATACACCCAACTAGCCCAGAAACCCACACAGGCGAGGATCATGCAGATAAGTCCCAGTCCGAGTTTATCCCGTTCGAACAGGAACATGCCGCTGCAGCCCAGACTTCCCAACGTCATGAAGAATCGCATGAAGCTGTGTTTGTTGCCTTTGTAATCTGCAATAGCGGAGAGTAGGGGTGAGAGAAAGGCAACGATGATCAGTGCCAGTGCGATGGTATAATTATACAGCGCAGAGTTTTCAAAGGTTCTTCCGAGAAAAGTCACTTGTGTTTTGGAAACGCTACGGTCATCGACCGCAATCGCTTCAAAATAGGCTGGGAATATGGTGGACGTGATCACCAGATTATAAGAAGAATTGGCCCAGTCGTAGAGGGCCCAGCCGTTGATGACCCGGCGGGAGGCAGTTGGCATGGCAAGGTTTTTCTAAAAATACGGAATGAAACTATCCGATGAATCCGGTGGCCAGTCCGATCAGCAAGAGACTGCCCGCAACGATCCGGTAGTATCCGAAAAACCGAAAGCCTTTTCGTTGCAGGAATCCGATGAACAGCGTGATGGTTAGAATGGCAACGATAAAGGCGACGATATTACCCAGTAAAAAAAGCTGTACATGTTCGGTCTGTAATTGATCGTATCCTTTCAGGAATTTATACCCGGTAGCCGCTACCATGGTAGGTACTGCCATGAAAAAAGAGAATTCAGCAGCCAGGGCTCGTGTTAGTTTTTGCTGCATACCGCCGATGATCGTGGCCGCGCTTCGGCTGACGCCGGGTATCAGGGCCAGGCATTGCCAGCATCCGATCCAGAGGGCCTGTGTGAATTGGATTTGCTTTTCATCCTCAATATGTGTCTCCTTGAATACACCATCGATGAATAGCAGTACGAACCCGCCTAAGATCAAGGTCACTCCGACGGTCCATGCATTTTCCAGCATCACATCGATCCATTCAGCTAAAAAGAAACCGCTGATCAAGGCAGGGGCTACGGCAAGGATCAACTTTCCGTAGAATGAAACGGCATCATTCCCGTTTCGAAGCGGTAAAAAGAAACGTTTCCAGTATAGAATGACAACTGCAGCGATGGCACCCAGCTGAATGCCTACAGTAAAGAGTTTAGTGAAATCGTTATCGGGAACACCCAGCAATTTGCCGGCGATGATCATGTGTCCGGTCGAAGAGATGGGAAGGAATTCCGTGATACCCTCTACGATAGCGATGATGACGGCTTCCAGCCAGGTCATATGATTAAGCCTGCTTGGGTTTGCGGAAAATAGCGAAGACCTCCACTACTAGACCGGCAAGGATCAGGATCGGCGCCACGGTGATACGAATCGGACTGTACAAGGCTTCTTTATTGAAAACTGCCGGATCTGTATTGCTTTTACCTCCCGACATCAAGAACATACCCAATGCGATCAGTACAAGACCGGCGAGCATCCAGATGTAGTTTTCTTTGTAGAAGAGTTTGGGGGAAGACATGGTAGAAGGTTGAAAGGTGAAAGATGAAGGATGAATTTATGTTGAAGGTTGTAGGTTGAAAGTTTTCACCGTTCACCCTTCATCCTTCAACTAATATAGGTCGTCTAATTTCATTTTTAAATACTTGATCACGCTTCGATGCGTACTGAACAAGGTGATGCCGATGCCGAGGAGTACGAGTCCGCCATACAGCATCGTCAAACTCTGCCAGTCACGGATCGTGCGCAGCTCAGGCAACAAGCGTTCAAAGAGCAGAATCACGCCCTGTACGAGCACGATCGCAATCCCACCGCTGATGCCACCGTTGATGATCGCTCGCTGATCCATCGGTTTGGCAATGAACCAACGGGTGGCTCCCACCATTTGCATGGTTTTGATGAGAAAGCGATTGCTGAACATCGCCAGACGGATCGTATTATCGATCAAAATGATCACTACCGTTGCCAGCAGGATCGCGATCGCTAAGAGGATCAAGCTGATCCGTTGAATATTCTTGTTCAAATTATCTACCAGCGCTTGAGGATAGGAAACATTACTGATGTAGGTCTGTTTTTTCAGATCCGCTTGAATGATCAAAAGGGAATCGGCATTCATATAAGCCGGCTTCACTTTGAAATTGATGCTGTTCGGGAGCGGATTGGCATCCAATATCCCTTCCCAGGATTTGTTTCCATCTCCTAGAAAGATCTGTTTGGCTTTTTCCTTGTTGATGAATTCAAGCTCACGTACATAGGGTTGTGCGCCGATGTATGCCATCAGCGTTAAACTATCCTTTTTATTCAGATCCCCCCGGAGTTCGGCTCGAACCTCCACGCTCTCTTTGAAATAATCGCCCAGCTTATTGGCATTTATCACCAACCAGCCAACCACACCCAGCAGCATTAGCACGAGTGTGACGCCCAAAATGGACATGAAATAAGAGGGTTTGCCTCGTTTGATGGAAAGGTTGGAAGATCGATTCATTTTTGGCTCGATGGGATGATTACAAAAATAACAGAATCGGGGTACAATGTGTACTTTTGACCCTCTTTTACAACGCCAAGGGAAGTCATATATTGCCCGGATCCTCCATCATGGAATACAACTTCAACCAGATCGAAAAAAAATGGCGCTCCGCGTGGGAGCAAGCACAGGTTTATCGCGTTTCAAACGATTCGAGTCGCCCGAAATGCTATGTGCTCGACATGTTCCCTTATCCAAGTGGTGCCGGCCTTCATGTGGGGCATCCCCTCGGTTATATCGCATCGGATATTTACAGTCGTTTCAAGCGGCTGAAAGGGTTTAATGTGCTGCACCCGATGGGATTCGACAGCTTTGGCTTGCCGGCGGAGCAATATGCACTCGATACCGGACAGCATCCGGCTGTTACCACACAGAAAAATATTTCGACTTTCCGTGCGCAGCTCGACAACATCGGATTCAGTTATGATTGGTCCCGCGAGGTGCGAACCAGCGACCCATCCTATTACAAGTGGACCCAGTGGATCTTTCTTGAGCTATTCGATTCTTGGTATAATCGACAGACCCAACGGGCCGAACGCATCGAAACCCTGAACCGGCTTTTTTCCCAACAGGGTTCTGCTGCCCCCGGTGTTCGCCCTACTGCATTTGTTTTCACCGCTGAACAATGGAATACTTTTTCGGAAAAGGAAAGGCTTGAGGTACTGATGGAACATCGGTTGGCCTATTGCGGATACGGTGAAGTGAATTGGTGTGAAGCACTCGGCACGGTGCTGGCGAATGATGAAGTTGTCAATGGTGTGAGTGAACGAGGCGGTCACCCCGTGGTGAAAAAGAAATTGCGTCAATGGTATTTGCGCATCACGGAATATGCCGATCGCTTGCTCGACGGATTGCAAACAGTTGAGTTCAGTGATGCGATGAAGGAAATGCAATCCAACTGGATCGGTCGCTCCTCCGGCGCAGAAGTCACTTTTCAAGTCTCTCAACCCTCATCCCTCAACCCTCAACCCGCACTCACCGTCTACACCACGCGCCCCGATACTATTTTCGGGGTTGACTTCTTGGTGCTGGCGCCCGAGCATGAAGTGGTCCCGTCACTGATCCATCCCGAACAGAAAGAGAAGGTGGAACAGTACCTCACTTGGGTGAAAAGTCGGAGTGAGCGAGAGCGGATGGCTGAGAAGCAGATCAGCGGCGTTTTTACGGGTAGTTATGCCATTCATCCGTTCTCTAAAAAGCTCATTCCGATCTGGGTGGCTGAATATGTACTGGCCGGATATGGAACAGGTGCCATCATGGGCGTTCCTTGCGGCGACGAGCGCGATCATAAGTTCGCCAAACATTTTGAACTCCCCATCACAAACATACTTGGTGTTGGTTACAATGGAGAGGAGGCGAATCCGGATAAGAGTCTCACGCTTGAAAATTCCGATTTCCTAAATGGAATGAAAATGTCGGATGCTATCGAAGCGGCGATACAACGGATCGAGCAGGATGGTATCGGAAAACGACAAGTGAATTATAAGATTCGCGATGCAGCATTCAGTCGCCAACGTTATTGGGGTGAACCTTTTCCCATTCTTTGGAAAGAAGGCGTGGCCCATCCGATGGATTCCACTGAATTGCCGTTGGAGCTTCCGCATGTAGACAGTTATAAGCCTGGACCGGATGCACAAGGTCCGCTGGCCAACATCACCGATTGGATGCAGGTGGGCGATGCGCAACGCGAGACCAACACCATGCCCGGTTATGCGGGATCCTCTTGGTATTTCCTGCGGTTCATGGATCCGAATAATGATAGTGCCTTTTGCGATAGTACCATTTCTGACTATTGGAATCAGGTCGATCTCTATGTGGGCGGTACGGAGCATGCGGTTGGACATTTGCTTTACAGTCGTATGTGGACCAAGATCCTGTTCGATCTGGGACACATTTCCTTTGACGAACCGTTCAAGCGGCTGCTCAATCAGGGAATGATACAAGGAAGCAGTCGGTTTGTCTATCGGGTGCGTGGTACTCATAAATATGTTTCAGCCGGATTGAAATCCAACTATGAAGTAGATCCATTACACGTTGATGTGAATCTGGTCGACGGATTCGAGCTCAACACCGAAGCCTTCCGCCAATGGCGTCCGGAATACGCGCAAGCTGAATTTGAGTTGGAGGATGGTAAATACATCTGCGGCGCGGAGGTGGAGAAAATGTCCAAGTCTAAGTTCAATACGGTCAACCCCGATGATCTGGTGGCTAAATACGGAGCGGATACGTTTCGTATGTATGAGATGTTCTTAGGTCCGGTCGAACTCAGCAAGCCATGGGATACCAAAGGAATCGAAGGGGTTCATCGGTTTTTGAAAAAATGCTGGCGTCTTTTTTACAATACAGATAATGGATGGCAAGTCAACGAGGATAAAGCAACGGCTGAGGAGTTGAAGGTGCTGCATCAAACCATCCGAAAAATTGAGAACGACACGGAGCGATTCAGTTTCAATACTGCGGTGAGTCAATTCATGATCGCCGTGAATGAACTGACCGATCTGAATTGTCACAAGAAAGAGATTCTTTTGCCCTTGTTGGTGTTATTGCAACCATACGCACCTCATTTCACGGAAGAGTTGTATTCCACGTTGGAGCCAGGAAAAGCATTGCCTGCCGGGAAGGGACTGATGGGTGAATCATATCCTGTCTTTGATGAGCGTTTTGTGAAGGAATCAACTAAGAAATATCCGGTTGCGATAAACGGAAAGACCCGACAGGAGTTGGAGTTGTCACTGGATGCGACCGCCGAGCAAGTAGACGAGCTGGTTCGACAGGATGCAGTTGTACTCAAATGGATGGAAGGACGTCCGATCAAAAAGGTGATCTACGTGCCCGGTAAAATGATCAACGTGGTGGGATAGCCTCTGCCCGGATTTTCATTAATTTTATCGCAGCACCTCAAATCGTTTTCACCTCTGAATCCCTTTTACATGCGTCATTTATTTTTTCTGTTGGCCACAATGGTCATCACCGTATCTGCATTTGCTCAACCCAATGATGCCGACATCAGTACGGCCAAGGCGCTGATCCGCTCACAAGCAACTGCGATCGGTCTTTCTGAAAAAGAGCAGGCCGAGATCAAAATCTCATCTGCCTACAAAACAATGGATGGAATACAGATGGTCTATGCCCAGCAAAGTTTCAAGGGTATTCCGGTATACAATCAATTACAGGTACTTGCTTTTCGTGACGGAAAATTAGTATCCAATATGGGCGCCCGTCGTACGGATCTGGAATCCGTATTGTCAACTGCTCGCACACAACCCCTGGTAACCGCGATCGATGCTGTCAGAAATGCATTACGGATATTCAAGGCAGAGCCTAAGGAGTTGGTGATCCCCGTGGATATCTCCAGCGATGCGCAGGTGTTTCGCTTTGGAACAGTGGGCGTTAATTCAGAGCCGGTAAAAGCGGAGTTGCTCTGGTTTCCAATGGAAAACAAGAAGAATGACATTCGATTGGTTTGGCAGGTCTTTATCACGCCTTACACATCCGATCAATATTGGTTGATTCGTATCGATGCCCAAACCGGGGAAGAGATCAGTCGTCAATCGCTCACCATCACCTGTTCCCTGGACAAAGAGCCGCATGATGCGATCAAGCATGCAACCTATCATGCCCGCCAGGCTGCAATTGCGAAGCGCAGAGCGAACAAGGCAAGCCTCAATTACGTACAACTTCAAAAAGAAAATAAAAGAGATTGGCGATTCAGTCCGCGTTTGATCGGCAATGCAACGTATCGCGTGATCAAATACCCGGCGGAGAGTCCGAATCATATCGGTGGTACGCCCAGTTTACATACTAATCCTTGGGAAATGACGCCTGGCAATGCCACCTCTCTGAAATGGCATAGTTCTACCTCGACTGATTTCGATATCACGCGGGGGAACAATGTGTATGCGCAGGAGGATCGGGATAATAACAACACCACGTTCGGAGCGGCAGGTACTTCTACAACGGCACTGCCGAATCTGACCTTTGATTTCACGTATGATTTCACCAAGGCGCCTACCGATCCCACATCCGATAATCAGAAGTTTGCTATCACTAATCTGTTTTACTGGAATAACATCATTCATGATCTGGCATATGTATATGGATTTGATGAAGTATCCGGAAATTTCCAATTTGATAATCAAGGACGTGGTGGGGCGGCGAATGATTTTGTGATCGCGGATGCGCAAGATGCGAGTGGAACCAACAATGCGAATTTTTCTACGCCGCCTGATGGTTCCCGCCCTCGTATGCAGATGTTTATTTGGACACCCGCTAACCCGGATCGCGATTCGGACATGGACAACGGGATCATTGTGCATGAGTATGGTCATGGTATCAGTAACCGAATGACTGGCGGTCCAGCCAATACTTCTTGTCTGACAAATAGCGAACAGGCGGGCGAAGGATGGAGTGATTATTTTGGTTTGATGTCGACTACCGATTGGGCGACTGCCTCACTCACCTCAGGTTCGTCCCCTCGTGGCGTTGGAACCTATGTTATCAATCAGCCTACATCGGGTACAGGCATTCGTCGTTTTCCGTATTCGACGAACATGAACATCTATCCGTTAACGTATGCCAACTTGCCGGGTTCAGCTGTTCCACACGGGGTGGGGGAGATCTGGTGTAATATGTTGTGGGAGATGACTTGGGCCATCATTCAAAAAGATCAAGCCATCAGCACAAATATGTTTTCGCCTGGTCCGACCAGCTCCATGGTGGGCAATGCAGCCGCGATGAAACTCGTGATGGAAGGGATGCGCTTGCAGGTTTGTAATCCGGGATTCGTCGATTCGCGCAATGCTATCCTGAAAGCTGATACCCTGTTGTTCAACGCCCGTTATAGTTGTGTTATCTGGCAGGCTTTTGCTAAGCGCGGATTGGGTCGCAATGCTTCGCAAGGATCTAATGCAAGCATCACGGATGGTGTGGCTGATTTTAGTGTCGATGCCAGTTCATTTGTGGTCAATGAGAATTTCACTACCGCACCCGAAGGTCAAAACGTTACGTATACAAACAGAGTGATCGCAGGTAACTGTGGTCCGCTTAATAACTACACCCTGACCGATACACTGCCCACTAATGTAACCTATGTCAGTGGCGGATCTTACAACGCAACGAATCGGGTGGTGAGTTTCACGGGTATCAATATGGCGGCCGGGCAACAACAAACCTTTCCATTCACGGTAACGATCAATCCGGGTAGTTATTTTGCTCCGATCACGGCGCTCAATGACGCGGTGTTGAATACAACGATTCCACCGAGTTGGACGATCAATCCGACAACCGGCAATGCCTGGACGATCTCCAATACCCAAAGCAGTTCCACGCCGAACGCTTATTTCATGGCGAACCCGGCCACTACATCCGATTCGCGTCTGGAGTTAACAAACTCCATTACCCTGAATCCCAATACAGTTTCTAATTACACAACATTAAGTTTCAAGCATCGCTTCAATACGGAAGATGGATGGGATGGGGGTGTAGTGGAGGTGAGTACGAATGGTGGCATCACGTGGAGCGATCTGGGATCTCGAATGATACAGGGTGGGTACAATAGCAGTATGGGTACCGGAAGTAATAATCCAATTGGAGGCCGAGCGGCATTCAGTGGTAATAACAACAACTTCCAGCAGACGATTGTGAACCTCAGTGAATATGCCGGTCAAACCATCAAGTTCAGGTTCCGTTTCGGTTCTGATGACAACACGGCTCCTACGGGTGGCGGATGGTGGGTGGATGACATTGTGATCTATTCCGAACCGGCTGTTCGTATCCGTTCGAATCTCATCAACGGATCCGGTGTACGTACTTTTTTTGCAGATACGATCACGCGCATCACATTGGGATGTACGCCTGCTTCCATTACAACACAGCCTTCCAATGCCGGAAGTTGCGTAGGCGGAACGGCCACGTTCACGATCGCTGCGCAGGGAACAGCCTTGGTTTACCAATGGCAGATCAATACAGGTGCTGGCTGGAACAACCTCAGTAATGATGCTACTTACAATGGAGCGACTACGGCTACCCTGACGGTTTCGAATGTGAATGCCGGTATGGCTGGACATCAATTCCGTTGCGTGCTATCTAACACCTGTACTGTATCACTATTATCCAATTCCGGATCACTTTCCATCGGCACGGCTTCTTCGATTACTAGTCAGCCTCAACCGGTAACGGGTTGTGATGGCGGAACGGCATCGTTTGTTTTAGGAGCAACTGGTTCAGGAAATATTTATCAGTGGCAGTTGAATACAACCAGTGGATGGGTCAACATCACCAATGGTGGGGTTTACAGTGGCGCTACTACGGCCACGCTGACGCTGAGCAACATCACGATTCCACTGAGCGGATATGAATTCCGTTGTCTGTTGTCGAATGCGGGTTGTCCGTCGGTCACCGCTTCTAGTTCAACGGTTCTGACGGTGCAGGCGTTGCCAACCATAACAGGACAACCTGTCTCCCGTACGATCTGTGTTGGCTCCGGAACCAGTTATTCGGTAACGGCTCAGGGAACTGCCCTGACCTACCAATGGCAGTTGAATACGCCCACGGGTTGGGTGTCGCTTTCGAATGGCGGTGCCTATGCGGGTGTGACAACTCCCAACTTGATCATTTCAAATGCTACCCTGTTGATGAATAATGGACAATACAGATGTGTGGTGAACGGGGTTTGTCCGCCTGCACTGCTCTCCAATGCGGCTACACTCACTGTTCACGCACCGGCTACGGTGAGTGCTTTCCCAACCGACCAGGAAGTTTGTTCTGGTTCGGCGGTGACCTTTACTGTGAGTGGAACCAGTGTGCCAACCATTAATTATCAATGGCAAGTAAGTACGAATGGAGGTGCAAGCTGGACAGATATTTCTGGCGCTAACGGGGCCACGTATACAATCAGCAGTGTGCCCATGTCGGCAACGGGTAATCGATATCGTTGTTTGTTGTCGAATGCTACTTGTCCGGCGCAAGCAGCCTCAAATGTTGCGGTGCTGACGGTTCGCCAGCAACCTTCTGTTTTCTTGACAGCTGCGCCGCTGACCGGATTATTGCCCGGTCAGCAGACGGTTTTGACGACTACGCCTTCGGCTCCAACGGGTGGTACCTACAGTTATACTTGGTCGCTGAACGGGTCGGCGTTGACGGTTTCTGGCAATACACTGACTGTGAATGTGACGCAGGTGGGCATTTATCAGACCGCGGTTCGGGAGTCTTGGCCCAGCGGTTTGGTTTGCTCGGCGAATTCTTCGATAGTGAATATTGTAGCCCTCGCCAGTGAGCGGTTGTTCATGTATCCTTCGCCGAATGACGGGCGGTTTACGGTGTCTTATTACAATTCCGGTGGGGCCAGTGGTCAGCGTTGGATCCGGGTGTATAATGGATTGGGGTCCTTGGTTTATGATCGGACCTTCCCCATTGCCGGAACGTATACGCTGATCCCGATCGACTTGCAGCGCATGGCTCGCGGGATCTATTATGTGGTTGTAGGGGATGGCAGCGGCAAGCGTTTGACAGAGGGCAAAGTACACGTCAGATGATTCAATATATAATTGATTAACAATAGTTTGAACTAAAATCCCGTTCCCGAACAGGGGCGGGATTTTTTATGACCAAAACCCTCAGTTAAGAACCCCGATTCCAAACTCCCTCAACAATCTCAACTCCCTCAACCTGATTTTTTGTGCATCGTACAAAAAATCAATATCTTGTCCCCCAATACCCCAAAGGGGTGTTAAAACATTACCCAAACTCTGTTTTATGAGGAAATTTTACTTCCTGTTGATCGCCACTCTTTTTTCGTTAGTCACGTTTTCTCAGAGCTCGGCGAATTACACGTTTTCATTAGCTACGAATGGCTCAATGGTATTAGATCGAAATGGTGGTGCTACTGATATGTTAAGCGGCACAACCACTTTGTTGGGCCCGGGCAATGATGATGTGGCTTCGAGTATTTTCAATATTGGTTTTGACTTTCAATTCATGGGAGTTAACTACTCTCAGTTTTCGGCCAGTTCAAACGGTTTTTTACGCCTGGGGTCTACCGCTGTGGCAACAACTGCTTCAAGCCAGACCGGTACAGCTACTGGTCCAATTATCACTGCATTCGGTGGAGACCAGGCAACTGTAACTAATGTTGCAGCAAACAGTAAGGTTCACTATAAAGTTTTTGGTTCTGCTCCCAATAGGGTGTTGGTGGTAGAGTGGGCAAATATGAAGATTAACTTTAATGGAGCAACAACCGCTACAGCAGGTGATGGCACCTACCAGGTCCTTTTGTATGAGACCAGTGGAATCGTGGATTTGAAGTATGGTGCGATGAGTGTAGCCACTGCTTTTACAACAGGTCCCGTCATTGGTTTTTCTGCAGGTACTACAGCGGGGGCCATCGCTAGTATAACTTCTTCTTCCAACGGGATTACTACCAATGGTACGGCCTGGATCAACAATACATATACTACTGGAACGATTACTAATCTTCACTCAACCAGTGATGGTAGCAGAAGAGTTTATTCATTTGTCCCTCCCGTTGCACCAACAGCACCCTCTGGGTTGACTTTTTCCGCTATAGGTACTAGTGGCATGACGCTCAACTGGACAGACAACTCTTCCAATGAGGTCGCTTTTGCCATATTTAGATCAACAGACGGAGTGAACTACACCTATGTAAATCAGGTAGCTGCAAATACAACTAGCTCTGCACAAACGGGACTTTTAGGCTCTACTACATATTTTTGGAGAGTACATGCCATGAGTGAAGGGGTTCTTTCCGGCCCTGCAAGTGGTTCGCAGATCACTAATTCATGTCCTACTATTTCTGCAGGAACTTATTCGGTTGGACCGACCGGTGACTATGCTAGTCTTACTGCCGTTGCAACTGCTTTGGAAAACGGCACCTCGGGCTCGGTAATATTTGAACTCCAGTCTACATACACTATTGCTCCCGAATCTTTCCCAATTACGTTCGCAGGGAGTGGTTGTTTGCTGACAGGAGGAGTAACTATTCGTCCGCAGGCATCTGTGTCTAGTATGTTGTCTGTGACCAGCTCCAACTCGACTGCTACTATTGTTTTGAGTGGTATTCAGAACCTGACGATCGATGGTCGTCCGGGAGGTACCGGTAGCGCCAAGCTACTAACCGTTGCAAATACCAGCTTGACTGGTACTGCTGTACGTTATGTTAATGATGCAATTTCAACTACCCTCCGATATGTTGTTTTGACCGGCGTAAATAGTGCTGCCGCCGGTGCGGTGGTTACTTTTGCCGGTACCACGGGTGCAATCGGAAATGATAATAATACGATTGATAATTGCGATATCCGTGACGGAGCCACAACGCCCACCATTGGTGTATACTCACTTGGGCAATCTGCTACCATTACGAATGATAACAATACTATATCTAACTGTAATATTTTCAATTATTTTCAATCCGGGAATGCTACATCGGGTATTAATATAAATTCTTTTAACAGTAACTGGACTGTTACTGGCAATAGTTTCTATCAAACTGCAACTAGAACCTCCACAGTAAGCAATCAGCATTCTGGCATTTTCATAAGCAATTCTGGCAGCGGTTATGTGATAACCGGGAACTTCATAGGAGGTGGTGCGCCTTCATGTGGTGGATCCGCTTGGCAGTTGTTAGGAGCGTTTACAAACCGTTTTGTGGGCATTTCAGTAAGTGCCGCTGCCACTGCCACTACCAGCATTCAGGGTAACACCATCGCCAATATCACCACAAACACAAACTCCAGCGCATCAACCGCAAATGGAAACTTCAGTGCCATTTGGGTATCGGGCGGTAATGCTAATATCGGAACTGTTACTGGTAACACGATCGGTTCTACTACCGGTACTGGAAGCATCAACGTAACGCTTCAATCAAATTCTGGCGGCACCTCCAACCTAATCGCTTATTCTGGATCGGGTGTTGCTGACATCCGGAATAACACAATTGGGGCTGTTACCCTCACAGGTGCTACCGCAACCATTGGACTTGGATTCAATGGAATTTTTGTTTCGGGCGGAACACCGACTATTATCGGTAACGCTGTTGGAAGTCTCGTCACATCTAATAGCATAAATTCGGTTACCGCTTTCACTGGAACCTCTACCGGTCATCAAACGGTAACAGGTATAAATGTCACTACAGGCGTAACCACTGCTACCACGATCAGCAACAATACAGTTTCCAACCTAAATCAGAGTGGTACGTCTACCGTCCCCACAATTCGTGGTATTGTTTATTCCGGTACCGGTAACGGTGTTATATCCTCAAATACTGTTTTCAATCTCACCGGTGCAACATCCAACACCTCCCAATCAGGTGGTGTGACCGGCGTTATTGGTATTGTTTACACTGGTAGCTCTGCCAACGCGGAAGTTTCCTTGAATACGGTTTATAATATCAGTGCTACCAATTCCGGAGCGGTTTCAACTGTTGCCGCTGGTATAGGATACTCGAACCCAACCTCAGGTTCAGTATTTCGTAACAGCATCTATGATATTCGAAACGCTTCAACTGGTACGACTGCCACTGCTCCGCCGATGGCTGTCGGTATATTACTTCGTGCTTTTACCGCGGCAACCATTTCCAATAATATGATTTCGCTTGGGAATGCACAACCCACAAATACGCAATTCGTGGGTATACTAAATAGCTTCTCCACATTAACAGCACGGATTTACTATAACTCCGTCAACATACAAGGAACTGCAGCCTCCGGAGCATTGCCTTCGTTTGGTTTCCTTCGTGGCGATAATAGTACAACCGCAGTAACGACCTCTCTTGAAATTTTAAATAATATCTTCACCAACACGCGAACTGGCGGTACGGGCAAGCATTACGCCATCGGGAATAACTTCGGCGCCACCGCTACTGCCACCGGTTGGGGAGCAAATGCCTCCAATTTCAACGTTTTAAATGCGGCAGCAGCAAATGTGGGCTATTGGACTACCGATCAAACGCTTTCTGGTTGGAGAACAGCTTCAGCCAGCGATGCATCCTCGATTTCTGGCATTACTGTCAACTATCTCAATGCTGCAACAGGAGATCTTCATCTTAATATGGGTACTACTCCCACACAACTTGAGTCGGGTGGTACTGTAATCGCTGGCCTAACTATTGACTATGACAACCAAACTCGCCCTGGCCCTGCAGGCTCCATAAACGGAGGAGGTCTTTCGCCGGACTTAGGAGCAGATGAATTTGATGGTGTCGTACTTGATCTGACTCCGCCTTCAATTTCTTTCACTCCGGTATCTGCTGTATGTAATACTGCTGCTCAAACCATAACTGCTACCATTACGGATGCAGCAAGTGGTGTGCCCACGTCTGGTACTGGGCTTCCTGTTCTTTATTGGAGGGTCAACGCTGGTCCTTGGCAATCGGCCACCGGAACGTTTGTCTCGGGCAACAACTATTCCTTTACGTTTGGCTCCGGCACTGCACTGGGTGATGTGGTTTCCTATTACTTAGCGGCTCAGGATAATGCTCCAACACCCAATATCAGTGTGTCTCCGTCAACTGGAGCCTCTGGATTTACATCGAATCCGCCGGCTGCCTCTATACCCCCCACGGCGCCACTATCTTATGGTATAACGCCGCTTAATGGAGTCTATACGGTTGGTAGCGGGGGTAACTTTGCCACATTGACGGCGGCAGTCAGCGCATACAACGCTAATTGTTTAACAGGACCGGTAACATTCCTATTGACCGATGCGACTCCGTACAGTGCATCCGAAACATTCCCCATAACAATTAATGTTAATCCCACAGCTACTGCAACCAATACGCTTACTATTAAGCCGGCCACTGGGGTAACTACAAGCATCATTGGTTCCGTTTCCTCAGGTGGTCTCTTCCGTATTTTGGGTAGTAATATTATTTTCGATGGATCGAATGCTTCATCAAATAGCCGAAATTTAAGCATACAAAATACAAGCACTACCGGCCCACGAGTTTTCTTAGTCGGATCAGAAACGGCGACCCCGATTACTAATGTCACATTGAAGAATATGTTTTTGCTAAACGGTAGCAAAGCATCAACATCTGCGCTTGCTATTCAAGTGTCTAATTCAATTGGAGCTGCAGGTAACTTCAATAATATCCTGATCGAAAACAATTCTTTCGAAACGAGCTACGTCGGTATTTTCATGCTTGCTAATGTTTCAGCCGGAAATGGATCAGGTGTAGTCGTTCGAAACAATGGTCTGAACGTAACAGGACCAACAGCCCTTAACAATACTGGTATCTATCTTCAAGGTTTGGATGGAGCCATTGTTGAAGGAAATCAAATCGGAAATTTTGATGGTACTGTTAATGAGGTAGATTATGGTATTTGGCTTGCAACCGGAACGGCCAACACCACCATACGACAAAACACGGTCTCCAACCTTGTTTATTCCGCAGCTTCCTCGAGTTCAATCTATGGAATAAGAGAGTCTTCCGGATTAATATCTTCAGGTAACATCATAACAGGCAACACAGTTTCTGAAATCACTGCATCCAACGGTACTGGCACTGTGTTTGGTATTGATGCATCCGGGGGAGGAACACTGATTTCTCAGAACATAGTTTCTGGGATAAAACATAATAGTATTTCAACTTATGGATCCTATGGTATTAACATAAGCGGTGGAAATGGATCCCGGATTATCAACAACTTTGTAAGAGATATCAATCATGACATGACGGGCGGTAGCGCATTTTCTACCACCTTCGGCGTCTTTGGTATCCGAATTGCAACTGGTACTGGCCATCAGGTACAATTCAATACAGTTAACATGTACGGCGTCATGCCAGGAACGGCCGCCTCTAGCCAGTTATCTGCTGCCTTTGCTTTGGTCAGCACTGCATCTACAGGCTGTGACATTCGGAATAACATTTTCCGAAATGTTATTACAGGCGGTACTACTTCAATTGCCCACGTAGCCGCCTACTTGCCTTCCAGTGCTGGTTCAGGTTTGAATCTTACATTCAATAACAACGCCTATTTCTTCGGTACGGATGCTGCGCGGCAGGGCGTGGGTCAGGCAGGTACCACAGCCGGGACGAACTTTTATGGAACGCTGGTTGCTATTACTGGCTATACATCAACACTTGGACAGGCAAGTAACGATAATAAGTCGTTTGCTTCATCGGCCTATTCTCCGTTTGTAAGTAATACGGATCTGCATCTAACAAATGCCTTGGGTGATAACCTCTGCCTGAATGGTAAGGCCACACCTATCGCTGGTATTACTACTGACATAGATGGTCAAACTCGGAATGCAACCAATCCTGATATCGGCGCCGACGAATTCACTGCGAGTGAGCCAACATTCGTTGGTAATAATCAGTCTGCTTGCTTTGGTCAAACAGTTGATCTGACTGCGGCTACTGTTACGAATGGTTCTGCTGCTGGATTATCATATTCGTACTTCACAGATGCAGCGTGCACAAATGCTGTTGCCACTCCTACGGCAGTAGGAGCCGGTACCTATTACATTCGCGCAAACTCAGGAGGTTGTTTACTTGAAAATATCCAACCTGTAACTGTCACCATCAATGCGCTGCCTACAGTATCTATTTCAGTTACTGAAACTTCCGGCACTACCGCAAACGATGGCACGATCTGTGCCGGTGATGCCGCTACACTAACGGCATCAGGTGCTGCTACTTATGTGTGGAGCACTACAGCCACTACCGCTGCTATCACAGAATCACCTGCAACCACGACCACCTATACGGTTACTGGTACGGATGCCAATGGTTGCCAGAATACCGCCAGCACGACCATCACGGTGAATGCTTTGCCGGTTGCATCAATTGTTGTTGCTGAAACCTCCGGTACCACCAACAACGATGGTACGATCTGTGCCGGTGACGCCGCTTCTCTAACTGCCTCCGGTGGAAGCAGTTACTCTTGGAGCAATGGTGCCACGACAGCGGCCATCACGGTTTCTCCTTCTTCTACTACTACCTACACAGTTACCGTAACAGATGGTAATGGCTGTATCTCTACAGCTTCAACGACCATCACTGTTAATGCTCTTCCTATCACTTACAACGTAACTGGTGGTGGTGCTTACTGCTCCGGTGGTGTTGGTTCTTTGATCGGTCTTTCCGGATCGGATTCAGGGGTCAGTTACGAGCTTTATTTTGGCGGTTCAGCCACCGGTAACATTGTGACTGGAACCGGCTCAGCCATCAGCTTCGGTACAATCACTACGGCTGGCACCTATACCGTAGTTGCATCCAATGCAACTACCGGTTGTTCTACTAACATGTCCGGTACGGCAAGTGTTAGCATCAATCAGCTACCAACTATATCTACATCGCTCACGCAGCCTACAACTTGTGTTTCTAATGACGGAGGGGCGACTCTCACGCTGGGTGGCGCAGCGGGACCCTATACCTTTAACTGGACCGGCGCAGGCTCTGTACAGGGTCAACAAGATCAAACTACGCTACTCGTTGGAACCTCTTCTGTGGTAGTCACAGCGGCTAATGGCTGTCAGGCTAGCGCCAGCTTCACGCTGATTGGTCCAGGTGGTTGCACCGTTTGTCCTATCATTGGAGCGGCAACTACAACACCCTCTGCTATTTGTCAGGGTGGATCTGCAGCCCTTAATGCAACTGGTCTCGCAGACCTAGGAATTTCATATGGTATTGGATTCGTCGTGTCTTCCACACCGCTGGCCAATCCATACACGGGTACAGTAGTCGCTTCCGTGGCAAACGCTGCATTGACTAATGGCGGCGCCTCTGCAACTACAAGCTACACATTCAACACGCCCGGTACTCAATACGTATATGCGATCCTGAGTCCGGCTCCGGCCGATCCGGCTTGCCGTCCATTCATGTCTACGCAGATCAATGTAGTGGCTACACCGGATGTTAACTCAGTATCTAATCAAACCGTCTGTTCGGGTGGTGCCACTACAGCTGTAACATTCTCCGGATCAGTTGCAGGAACGGTATTCGACTGGACGAATAACAATACTTCTATCGGTTTGGCGGCTAGCGGAACCGGTAATATCTCTTCATTCACCGCTACGAACTTTACTAGCGCTCCAGTTACAGCTACTATTACTGTAACTCCCACTAACCCCATTCCCTCCATTGGTACACAAACCCTGAACTATACGGGTGCGGTACAAACTTGGACGGTACCAGCTGGAGTAACCTCCATCAATATCGAGGCTTATGGTGGAGCTGGTGCATCCGGATCTGCGGGTGCCAATTCAGCTACAGGCGGAGTAGGAGGTAAGGGGTCTAAAACAACCGGAACACTGGCTGTTACGCCCGGACAAGTTCTTAATATTTATGTAGGAGGAGCTGCTTCAGGATCCACCGGCGGTTACAATGGTGGTGCCCCAGGTGGTAACGCTGCTGCCGGTGGTGGTGGCGGTGCCACGGATATTCGAATTAGCGGAACTACACCTTCTGACCGTGTACTTGTTGCTGGCGGTGGTGGAGGCGGTGGCCGTGGCGGATGTGAATCCGGAACCGTTACCGGCGGTGCCGGTGGTGACGGAGGTAATGGTGTTAATGGTGCCAACGCACCGACTCCTGGCGGATTTGCCGGTGGTGGATTCGGAGCCATTGGTCAGAACGGTGGATTAGCCGGTATCGGCTGCGGCGGATTCCTCGGTCAACCTGGTCTTGCCGGAAATCTAAACGGAACCGGTGGAACCGGTGGAAACGGTCAAACCTGTTGCTGCTTCTCTGCACCCAGCGTACCTGGTGGTGGCGGTGGTGGCGGTGGATACATCGGCGGTGGCGGCGGTGGCGGCGGATCGGCTGGTACTGTCGGCTGCTCTGGTAACGACAAAGGCGGTGGCGGCGGCGGAGCCGGTGGTTCTTCTTATACTGGCGGGGTCAGCGCAGGTTCTACAACCAATGGCGTGAATACCGGAAACGGATATGTAGTCATAACATATTCTTTAGGTGCTCTAGGAAACTGTCCCGGCACGCCGAAGACCTTTACGATCACGGTGAACCCGATCCCAACTGTCAACACAGTGGAACCGGTAGCTGCTTGCAACGGTGCCACCTTAAGCGTACCGTTCAGCGGATTCGTACCGGGTACGGTCTATAGCTGGACCAACAGCAACACCGCTATCGGTTTGGCTGCTAGCGGAACCGGTAACCTGAGCTTCACCGGCATCAACAGTGGAACTACGCCGATCACGGCCAACATCATCGTTACGCCTTCTTATACCAACAACGGTCAAACTTGTACGGGAACACCTGTGGCCTTCACGATAACGATCAACCCGACACCAACCGTGAACGCGGTTGCCAGTGAAACTTTATGTAGCGGCGGCGCAACAACTGCTGTTGCATTCAGCGGCGCTGTGACCGGAACGGTTTATAACTGGACCAACAACACGCCGTCGATCGGACTGGCTGCATCTGGAACCGGAGATATCGCTTCCTTTACGGCAGTCAACACCGGAACAGCTCCTGTGGTTGCTACGATCACGGTAACCCCTTCGTATACCAGTGGTGGCGCCACTTGTACGGGTACTGCAATCACGTATACGATTACGGTAAGCCCCTTGGGTCAGGCGAATGTTGTTAGCAATCAGGTCATTTGCAATGGTTCCAGCACTAGCCCAATAGTGTTTTCGACGCCAAACACAGGTGGCTACATGAGCTACACCTGGACCAACAGCAACCCAGCCATCGGGTTGGCTGCAACTGGTGGCGGAAACATCGCATCGTTTGTTGGCGTAAACAATGGCACAACACCAGCTATTGCAACCATCACGGTGACACCGACAGCCTCTTCTGCACCAATGCCGGAACTGCTATACTATAAGTTTGATGGAACCGGTACATCTGTTCCAAACCATGCAAGCAATCCGCCAGCCGGAACAGCCGCTGGAACTTTGTTGGGATCATTAACGCAAGGCTCGACTGGACTTTGTGGTGGTGCTTTAATCGGTACAGGCACGCAGTTTGATCGGATGAGCACTGGTTGGGCAACTAACTTTACAGGCTCTTGGACTTTATCATTCTGGCTGGGGAATAATCAGTTTGACAACAACCCGTCCTACTTGTTTGGCGATGACGCTGCCGGTGCATTCCGTTGCTTCTACGGCGGTGCTGCTGGCGGCAATAATGTGCTGTTGCGGGGCGGATCAAGCGAAATTTCAGTTGGAGGAGTAAATCCTGCCTCTACCCTCATCACTTTCGTGTATAATGGAACTAGCACGGATGTTTATAAGAATGGTCAATTCTACCAGAACTTCCCAGTAACGTTTACGAATGCTGGTTCAGGACCCTTCTTTATTGGAGGTTATAACGGACAGTCTCAAAACTCCTTCACAGGCAAACTTGATGAATTCCGCCTTTACAATCGAGCGTTGAGTTCAACAGAAGTTGCTGCATTGACTACTTCTTGTTTAAACTGCTCTGGTACCCCAAGCACCTTCACGATCACCGTCAACCCGACACCGACCGTTAACGCAGTATCAAACCAAGTGGTATGTAACGGCGCTTCTACTTCCGCTAGCTTCACAGGTGCGGTAAGTGGTACCGTTTATAACTGGACCAATAGCAATACAGCTATCGGTCTGGCTGCCAGCGGATCCGGAAACATTCCTTCATTCGCTGCTGTGAATACTGGCACCACGCCGGTAACTGCAACAGTCACGGTTACCCCCACAACACCTGGCTTACTCCAATACACCGTCTACTCTACACACGGCGGTAATGGAAACACGTCTCAATATCCACCGCACGCCAACAACGCGGCTGATTTTGCAGCGATCTTCAACACCAGCAATACACTGACTACCGTTCACGCTTCCGGCAGCTCAACACCCGGATTGCTTTTCAACTGGACGGGTGCGGGCCAATTGATCAGCGGTGGCATACCTGTCCCCAACAACGGTGAATTCTTCGGTGTGGAAATCACCGGAACCTTTGTACCGGTAGAAACCGGTGTCTACAGCTTTGGCGTAGACGGTGATGACGCCGTGGATGTATCCATCAATGGTACCGTAGTAACCTCGTTCTATGGAGCCCATGGATTCGGTGGACTGCGTACTGGTGATGTAAGCCTCGTTGCCGGACAGACCTACATACTCCGCGCTCGCCAGCAAGAATTCGGCGGCGGTGATGGATTGGATGTTCGTTGGAAGCGTCCTTCTCAATCAACTTATACGATACAGCCCGAGGAGATCCGCGGCTGTACCGGTACGCCAACCACGTTTACGATCACTGTTAACCCAACTCCGACCGTGAACGCGGTATCGAACCAAGCCCTCTGTAACGGAGCAGCAACTACGGCTGTCACCTTCAGCGGCGCGGTAACCGGTACAGTATATACATGGACCAACAACACGCCATCGATCGGTCTGGCAGCCAGCGGAACAGGCAACATCGCTTCGTTCACGGCTACCAACACTACCAGCGCACCTGTAACGGCTACGATCACAGTTACACCAAGCTTCCTGAACGGTGGAACACTCTGCACAGGTACACCGCGTACGTTCACCATCACGGTGAACCCAACACCGACCGCAGTGGCTACTTCTGCCGCACAGACGATCTGCTCGGCAAATGCAATTACGACCATTGCACTGACTGGTACCGTAACCGGAACGACCTACAGCTGGACGCGCGATAATACCACATCTGTAACCGGCATCGCCGCCAGCGGAACAGGTAACATCGCAGGTACACTGACCAATACAACCAACGCACCAGTGACCGTGACCTTCACGATCACACCAAGCGCCAACGGTTGTACGGGTACACCGATCACGGCTACCGTGCTGGTTAACCCCACACCGAACGCCGTGTCTACACCGGCTGCACAGACTATCTGCACTGGTAGCGCCATCACCACCATCGCCCTCACCGGCAATGTGGCTGGAACGACCTACAGCTGGACGCGCGACAATACCGCAACCGTTACGGGTATCGCTGCTAGCGGTACAGGTAATATTTCCGGTACGCTGACCAATACAACTACTGCACCGGTGACCGTGACCTTCACGATCACACCAAGTGCCAATGGTTGTACAGGCACACCGATCACGGCTACTGTGATTGTGAATCCGATCCCGACAGTTAACCAGCCTGCTAACCAGGTTGTATGTAACCGTTCGAACACTACGGCTGTCGCCTACACCGGTGCGGTTACCGGAACAGTATACAGTTGGACCAACAACACACCTTCGATCGGCCTGGCGGCTTCTGGTAGTGGTAACATCGCTGCCTTCACAGCCGTGAATACGACTCAGACACCGGTTGTGGCGACGATCACGGTTACACCAAGCTTCACCAATGGTGGTGTCACTTGTACCGGTACACCGCGTACGTTCACCATCACCGTTAACCCGACTCCGATCGTGGTAGCGACCGATCTGTTCAACCAGCGGATCTGTATCAGCGACGGGCCAGTAGCCCTGAACGCTACACCTGTGGGCGGAAGCTGGTCTGGTATCGGCGTATCCGGATTCAATTTCATCCCGAGCGCAACGGCTGTAGGAAACTTTGTACTCACCTACACCTACACCAACCAGTTCGGATGTGCGTCTACGGATACCACGACTGCAAAAGTGTCTGCTTGTGATGAGCGCAACCGTTCACTCGAGGCTGGCGGAGCGATCCTCTACCCGAATCCGAACGGTGGACAGTTCAACATCCGTGTGAACAGTACCCGCTTCCAGTTCCTCCAAATGCGTATCTATAACGCGCTGGGTCAGCTGGTATCTACCAAGCAGTGGAACGGACTGGTATTCGGTCAGATCATGCCGGTTGACATGCGTCATCTCGCGGCAGGTGTCTACACCGTACGTATCATCTACGACGGTGGAAACTTGTACGAAGACCGCGGTTACCAGATGCTGATCACGCACTAATCGAACCCAAACCAACCTTCATAAGGCACTCCAATCGGAGTGCCTTTTTTTGTGCTAGCTTTGATTCATGTCGAACCCGCTTCTGCACGAACAAGGATCACCACTCTCCGCAGCCGAGAAGGAATTTGAAAATCAGATCCGCCCCCAACAGATGCAGGAGTTCGCCGGCCAGGAACAAGTCATCGAAAACCTGCGCGTATTTATCAAGGCCGCTAAAATGAGAGGGGAGGCCCTCGATCACGTACTTTTCCATGGTCCGCCCGGTCTCGGCAAAACAACCCTCTCTCGCATCGTCGCCAATGAACTCGGGGTATCGATCAAGGAAACATCCGGACCGGTCATCGAGAAACCGGCAGACCTCGCCGGACTCCTCACTAGTCTCGAACCCAATGATGTTTTATTCATCGATGAGATCCACCGACTTAGTACCGTCGTTGAAGAATATTTATACGCAGCCATGGAGGATTTTCGGATCGACATCCTCATCGACAGCGGTCCCAATGCCCGCAGCATACAGATCAATCTAAGCCCCTTCACCCTTGTTGGTGCCACCACACGCAGCGGATTACTGACAGCCCCCTTGCTTTCCCGATTTGCGATCAAATCAAGACTACAGTACTATACGGCCGCCACGCTTCATCGGATCATCGGGCGTTCGGCAAGCCTACTGAAAGTTCCTATCGAAGCAGATGCCATCGGAGAGATCGGAAGACGAAGCAGAGGAACGCCGCGCATCGCTAATGGCTTACTCAGACGCGTTCGTGATTTTGCGCAAGTACTGAACGACGGACAAATAGATATCGGAATCACCCGTCATGCCTTAAATGCCTTGAATGTTGATGAGCACGGACTCGATGAAATGGATAACCGCATCCTAAGTACGCTCATCGAGAAATTCAAGGGTGGCCCTGTCGGTATCACCACACTCGCAACAGCAGTAGGAGAGGAGTCTGGCACCTTAGAAGAAGTATATGAGCCATTCTTGATACAAGAGGGCTTTCTGCAGCGCACACCTCGTGGCCGAGAAGCAACCCATAAGGCTTATGAACACCTAGGAAAAAAACGTCCCGGACCAGCCGGGACGCTATTCGAAGAATAAGTCTGTTTGATCAGGATTTCACGACGAGACGGAATCCGTTTCCGTGAATGTTCACGATCTCCAAATTCGGATCGTCCTTCAAGTACTTGCGCAATTTCGCAATGTATACATCCATGCTTCGTCCATTAAAATAGGTGTCACTACCCCAGATCTTTTTCAGCGCCTCTTCACGGGGTAGCAGATCATTCAAATGCTCCGCAAGTAAGCGTAATAGATCGTTCTCCTTGGGTGATAACGTCTGTGTGACACCATTATGGGAAAGCTGACGAAGCTTGGGGTTAAAATGATAGGTCGATAACGTGTATTCGCGGTTCTGCGTCTCCCGATTCTGTTCTTCATTACGCTTGAGCATCGCCTGGATCTTGAGCAACAGTACTTCACTATCAAAAGGCTTTGTGATATAATCATCAGCGCCCAGCTTGTATCCTTGGATGACATCCTCTTTCATGGTTTTGGCACTGAGGAAGAACAGGGGGATATCCGGATCTACATCACGGATCTCTTCTGCCAGTTTGAAGCCATCCATATTCGGCATCATTACGTCAAGCAGACATATATCGAATTTCTCGCGTTGAAAAGCGGCTAGTCCCAAACGGCCATCCCGCTCCAACACAACGTCAAAATCGTTTAGCTCGAGATAGTTTTTCAATACACTTCCCAGATTGGTGTCGTCCTCGCAAAGGAGAATACGTGCTTTTGTTGTTTCCATGTTCGGCCGATTTTGGTTTTCGGGAAGATTCCCTGATTCAAATAAAGATAATTCAATTGCCTTCCCATCGGATGCGAAGGGAATTTTTTGTTAAAACCCTTCGGACTGATCCTGAACAGGTACAAGAAGCTATGAACCTTTGGTCCGAAGGTTGCCCTCCGCATCGACCACGATTCTTTCCTCCCCGATCAAAAAGTCGATGGCTGCTTTCAATTGGTCAGCCGTAACCTCCGGGAACTTCTCTTGGATCTCCATCCAATTCATCGGCTCGCCTCGAAGTATTTCCAATACCTGATCGTTCAATGCAAGTCGGTCGATCGCCTTCGATCGTTTTTTTCGCTCCAGGCAGTTATCACAGATAGCGCAGTCTCTTACCGCAGTATCGCCAAAATAGTTTCCGATCCATTTGCTTCTGCAGATTGAACCCTCTTTGATAAACTGCAGCATGGCCATCAGTCTTTTTTCTGCTTCCGTCTTTCGGAGTGTATACCGCTTGGCATCCAGCCGGATCTCCGGTGCTGAGGCGCGGGGTTGCAGCAATTGAATCTGCGGTTTTTCTTTTCTAGGTTGATAGTCGATGAGTCCCATCGCCTGCAATCGATTAAGCAGGATGACGATGAATTCCGTATCCCATCTCATGGCTTTTGCCAAAGCCCGTTCAGAAATCCCGGTCGGTTGATCCCGAATGCCACCATATAGTCGTAATAATGTTCTCAGCAATTCGATCTCTCGCGGAGCTTCGGATTCGTATAAGTCGGATGATTCACGTCCGCCCAATACTTGCACTTGCGGCGGAAAAAATAATTCTTCATTGTACGTGAGCCATTGATTCTCTTCCAGCAGCGCGAATGCTTGCTTGAGTCCGTAGGAGGGGTGTTTGAACTTCTTTCGAAAATCCATCAGATCGAAATCAAACCATTCACCTTCACCGGCACCAACGGGCATTTGCAAGTAGTTGGCAACCGACTGATATATCTTTCGCACTTCTTCGAGTGTGGGAAATTGCATCCGTCCTTTCTCCTCCAGTTCGGTGATGGTTCCGGGTTCGGTCAGTAAAATGGCGTAGGCCTTCTTACCGTCTCTGCCAGCTCTTCCGGCTTCCTGGTAGTAATTCTCCATTGAATCCGGCGCATTCACATGCACGACAAATCGCACATCGGGTTTGTCGATCCCCATGCCAAACGCATTAGTGCAAACCATCACCCTTATGGTTCCGCTCATCCATTCTCTTTCTCGTTTTCTTCGCTCCTCCAGGGGAAGTCCGGCATGATAGAAGGCTGCCGAAATACCCCATTGTGCGATTTGCTCGGCGGTTTGCTCCACACCCTTGCGACTTCTTCCATATACGATACCGGTGCCGGCGAGTTTTTCTAGGATCTGTCGAAGCCGCTGTATTTTATCTGGCACCAGGAGAACACTGTAGGAAAGATTCGGTCGTTCAAATGAATTTCTGAATAGGTTCCATCTATCTATTTGATCTTCTTCCGAGCTGAGCTTATTACATATATCCTCTTGTATGGCTTGGGTCGCGGAAGCGGTCAGTGCCAGTATAGGAACATTCGGTAATTGTTCACGCAGTTCGGCGATGCGTAAGTAAGCGGGACGAAAATCATAGCCCCATTGAGAAATACAATGCGCTTCATCTACAGCTATTCCACGTATATCCAGACTGGGTAGATATTCCTGAAACAGCGGTGTCGTCAGGCGTTCCGGTGATACATATAAAAGTTTGCAATTGCTTTCAGCAGCAACTGTCAATATGTTGATCACGTCGGCCCGACTCATCCCGGTATGTATCGCGTAAGCGGTGATGCCTCGTTTTCTAAGATTTTCAACCTGATCACGCATGAGGGCGATCAGGGGAGATATGACCAAAAACAATCCGGGCTGCATCAAGGCGGGCACCTGATAGCAGATCGATTTTCCGCCACCGGTCGGCAGGATCGCTAACGTATCTTTCCCTTCGAGAATGGATGCGATGATCTCGGCTTGTCCGGGTCGAAACGTATCATACCCCCAATAGCGTTTGAGAAGTGTGGCGGGTGTAGACAATCAATAAACTTTTTTCACGAAGAGACGCACTGAATTGATCGCGAGTACCACGTCGCTGAGTCCCATGATCAAGGCTCCCCAGGTAGGTTCCAGGAACCCGAAGGCAGCTACCGGAATGGCAACGATATTATAGGCAAAGGCCCAGAAGAGATTTTGCTGAATGGTGAGGTAGGTGTGTCTGCCCAGTCCGAGTGCCATCGGCAGATTCTTTAATCCTTTATTCATCAATACTACCTGTGCGGTTTGCATAGCGATCTGGGAAGCGTCGTTCAGTGAAATCCCGATGGTGGCTTTTGCCAGTGCGGGGGCATCGTTGATGCCATCACCGACCATGGCTGTTGGCATCTCGGACGACCAGGCGCCGATCCGTTCCAATTTCTGCTCTGGGGTTTGCTCGGCCAGCACGGTATCGATACCCAGCTCCTTTGCGAGTGTTTCGCATTTGGATTGTCGATCGCCACTCAACAGAACGGTTTGTATGCCCCGTCCGTGCAAGTGTTCGATAACAGATTTCGCTTCGGGACGTACTTGGTCCTTCACATCGATCCATCCTAATAATTTTCCGGCTCGCAATATGTACACATTGTGTTCTGATTCGGTGGTGCACTCCATCGCGGCTTTATACGAACCCGCAACATAAGTTCTGCCTTCAGCATCCACCGCCCGCATGCCCAATCCTTTTACTTCCTCGATCTGCTTCCACTTGATCTCATCGTTTGTTTTCCAGCTCTGCGTGATGCAAGCCGCGATCGGGTGATTGGAATACTTCTCCAATGAATACGCGATCTGCTTAAACTCAACCTCCTCAATTCCCTCAACTTTCTCTATACTCTCAACCTTATACCCTGCGATCTCGAATTTCCCGGTTGTCAGGGTTCCGGTTTTATCGAATACGACCCGGCGAATGCTCTTGAATAATTCCAGGCTGGTGGCGTTGCGAAAGAGGATGCCGTTGCGAGCGGCGCGGCCAAGTCCGACTGCGATCGCAGCAGGTGTGGCTAGTCCCATCGCACAAGGACAAGCAATGACGAGTACGGCGATGCTATTCAGTAGGGCAACTGAGAATTCACCTTTGAATATCCAGGTTAGTCCGAACGTAAGGGCGGCGATGCCAAGTACAACGGGAATGAAAACGGCACTGATCCGATCGGCCAGTTGCTGAATGGGCGGTTTTTCTCCTTGGGCCTGGCGTACCAATTGAATAATGCCGGATAATACCGTGTCTTCACCAATAGCGGTGACTTGTGCTTTCACGGTCCCATCGGTGATCAAACTTCCTCCGATGAGTCCATCTTTTTTCTGCTTCCGTATCGGGGCACTTTCTCCGGTGAGAATGGCTTCGTTCACATGCACCTCTCCCCAGAGGATCTTGCAGTCGATTGGTACTTGTTCGCCGGATTTGATGAGGATGAGATCGCCAACCCGAAGTGCGGTGTTCTCTACTTCGAATAATTGTTCTTGATGCTGATCATCGAACGCGATCATGGTGGCCATCACTTTTTGTGATTTCACCAGTTTATTCAATTCGCGCTGCGTGGATCCAATAGAAGCTTCTTCCAGATAGTTTCCGAGAAATACAAGAGTGAGGATCGTTGCTGCGGTTTCGTAGAACAGGTATTTCTCGGGTTGTCCGGTTAGTGAACCATACAAGCTATAGATGAAGGCGGCCGTGGCACCGATGGTGATCAGTACATTCATGTTGGGCATGCTATTACGCAGGCTCTTCCAAGCACTTCTTCCGAAGTAACCCATGCCCACCACATAGACCGGCAGCGTCAATGCCAACTGAACCCAATGGTTCATCAGCCAATGCAGGTGCAGCCCGGGGATCATGTGGCTCATCAGCAAGGCCGTGAACGGGAAGCAGAACCAGAAGCGTTGCAGGTGGGAGCGGAACCAGGGTTTGCGGATCTTCTCGCGTTTATGCTCGACTATCTCATAGCCGAGATCTTGTATGCCGGAGGCCAGGGTGCTCTCTTTCTCACCCTTGGGATTTTCAAAGCTTACATGTCCGGTCGCAAAATTGACCTTCACGTCCTGCATCCCTTTTTTCTCGAGGTATTTATGGATGTGCAATGCACAGGTGTTGCAATCCATTCCCTCAACCCGCCACGCAACTTTTTCCATAGGGTAAAGATACGCAATCGCCAAAGCAGGTTGGATGGTTTAGAAAGTTGAGAAGGTTTAGACTGCTCAACTTTCTAAACTCACTAAACTTTCTCAACTATATTCGCTGCATGACGTTCCTCTTTCATCGCTTGGCTCTGTCAGAAGCAGCACAGTGGTTGCTGGGACAAATCGGAACCGCCCGGGTAATCTGTTTTCACGGAGATATGGGTGCGGGAAAAACCACGCTCATCGCCTCGATCTGTCATCAACTGGACATTGAAGGAACTGCCAGCAGTCCCACCTTCCCCATCATTCATGAATATGGATCAGCAGGCGGATCTCGTTCCGTATATCATATGGATTGGTATCGGTTGAACAATGCTGATGAAGCCGAACGGGCCGGGGTCATCGATGCCTTATACAGTGGGTCGTATTGTTTGATCGAATGGCCGCAAAAACTGCCCGAGATCATTCCACCTGATGCCATACACGTTTCGATACAGGTGGTGGACGAGGACAAGCGTACGCTTCAGGTGCTCAATAAATAGTATATTTGGTTTCGCCGTTTCATTTCTATGAGTCAGCAAAAACCAAAGATCGATCCGGGTATCAGTTTCCAAACCATGGAAGAAACCCTGGAGATTCCGCCCAAGCCGGCAGGGATGACCCTGGGGATACCCCGGGAAATCGCCTTTCAAGAGAATCGAGTAGCCCTTACACCGGATGCCGTAAACCTGCTGGTCAATAATGGACATAAGGTGGTGGTAGAACATCATGCCGGAGAAGCCTCCCATTTCAGTGATAAGGATTATGCCGATGCGGGTGCCCGTATCGTCTATGAGCGTTCAGAGGTTTTTCAGGCGCCGGTCTTGGTAAAGAGTGCACCGATTATCGAAGCTGATCTGCCTTTGTTGCAGCCGCATCAGATAATAATCTCACCCATTCATTTGCCGGGAATGACATCTGTCATCCTGGAAAAGATGATGGAAAAGCGGATCACGGCACTTTCTTTCGAACATTTGAAAGACGACAGCGATTCGTATCCCATCGTAAGAAGCATGAGTGAGATCGCCGGATCGGCCGTTATGTTGATCGCGGGACAACATCTGGGTTCAGCCAATCATGGCAAGGGTGTTTTGTTAGGTGGTATTTCAGGTATCGCACCAACAAAGGTGATCATCATAGGTGCTGGTATCGTCGGAGAATATGCTGCACGGACGGCCTTGGCACTGGGTGCTTCGGTCAAGGTGTTCGACAATGATGTGTACAAGCTGAAGCGCTTACAGAATAATATCGGTCACCGGTTGTGGACTTCTGTCATCGAACCGCGATTACTAGCTAAACAATTGAAGACCTGTGAAGTGGCCGTGGGGGCGCTCAGTTCTGAATCGGGTCGCACGCCGATGGTGGTTACAGAAGAAATGGTCAGCCATATGCGTCCAGGTTCCGTGATCATTGATGTCAGCATCGATCGGGGTGGTTGTTTTGAAACCTCTGAGATCACTTCACATGAGAAGCCAATGTTCACGAAGTACGGCGTCATTCATTATTGTGTGCCTAATATTCCATCCGGATTTTCACGTACCGCTTCTCAGGCGATCAGTAATGTTCTCACACCATTGCTGATTGAAGCAGGTGCAGATGGTGGGTTTGAAAATCTGATCTGGCATAAGATCCACTTACGAAATGGGATCTATTTATTCCGAGGGGCACTTACCAATTTCTATATCAGTCAGCGATTCGATCTCAAGTACACTGATCTGAATTTGCTCATCGCTTCACAGCGATAAGTTTCTGTTACTTGTAGTCTCGGATATCGATCCGTTCCGTGCAGGTGCGGATCTCCTGTTCGTCATTACTGCAGATCACCAGTAGTTTGTCAGATGCATATTCTTCGATGAGTCCATGATATAACTCGATACCTTCTGCATCCAGATTCGTGCAGGGCTCATCCAACAATATGGTCGGCTTGGATGAAAAGAAAGCCTGTCCGAGTTTCACCCGTTGTTTCATGCCGGAAGAAAAATAGCGGATCTGTTTTTCACGGGCAGTTGACAGATCCAGTCTATGACAGATGGTATCAGGTGTAAGTCCGGGTAAGTAGGGGTGGAATTTTTCCTGGAATTGCCAGAATTCAAGTAGTGTCATTTCTTCGATCACCTCCAGATAGGGGGCAGCGATCGAGATGTGTTTGAACAATTGGTCGTCGGGGATAGACTTACCGAGGGCATCGGTTGCCAGCAGCGTTCCCTCGCTTAGCCAGCTGTATCCGGACAATGCTTGTAGCAAGGTACTTTTCCCGGAGCCGTTGGGTCCGACGATCGCATAGCGGTTGCCGTTGGTGAATGTGTAATGGACGTGTCGGAAGATCCAATCGTAATTGAATCGTTTTCCGGCATCAGATAGGGAGATCGTCATCGTTTGCGCCTTTGGTGAAGCGTTTGATGATGCCACGGCCACTCTCCCGAATGAAGGTCATGATCTCGTCGCGTTCGTCTGTGGCGGCCATATCCTCTTCAATGTATTCGATGGCCTGGCTGGTATTGAACCCACGGTTGTAAATAATACGGTAGATATCGAGGATGTGATTGATCCGCTCTACGCTGAATCCGCGACGCTTGAGTCCGATCGAGTTGACCCCCGCATAGCTAAGCGGCGTGCGGCCGGCCTTGATGTAGGGAGGGACGTCTTTGCTGACCAGCGATCCGCCACTCACAAAAGAGTGTTGTCCGATTTTGACGAACTGATGAACGGCGCACATACCGCCGAGGATGGTCCAATCGCCGATGGTCACGTGACCTGCCACCTGGGTGTTATTGCTGGTAATGCAATTGTCACCCACAAAACAATCATGTGCAAAATGGCAATAGGCCATGATCAGGCAATTCTTGCCGATCACCGTCTTTTCGCGGTCTTTCGTACCCCGGTTGATGGTAACGAATTCCCGGATGGTGGTACCGTCGCCGATAAATACGTTGGAGTACTCGCCCTGAAATTTGAGATCCTGGGGAATCGCAGAAATTACTGCTCCAGGGAAGATCCGACAGTTCTTCCCGATACGGGCCCCTTCCATGATGGTCACATTTGACCCGATCCAGGTGCCCTCACCGATCTCCACGTCCTGGTGGATCACCGTAAACGGGTCGATCTTCACGTTGGGCGCGAGCTTAGTGTTGGGGTGGATATAGGTATGGGGATGTATCATTTGAAGTCGGCAAAAATACCATTTTCAGGGGGAAACAGGCCCAGGGGGGCATTGAAAACTGTTAAATCCGCCGAAAAAAGCTTTTCAAACACTCACTCGGGACTTGATTTGATAATTTCGCGCGTGCTTCAGTCCATTTCCATAGACCCTTCCTATCAGGGATTATTGGGTAACCGGCTGCAATTGTTGCAGGAGCGTTCCCAACAGATCCCCGGCTCCATTCATTATTCCATCCGGCGGTATAAGCGGGAAGGGGTGTGGACGGAGCCCGATGAGGGGCTCATGGTTTTTCAACTTGACGACAACACAGCGGACCGTTCTACACTGGAGTTGCATTTTCTGCTGACAGGTCAGGTGTATTGCCGGGAAAAGGACAGGAACTGCGATTTATGCCGGTTGCAGGAGTCAGAAAACTGTATCGAGAAAATTGACTCGGTGGATCTCATCAGCTTTCGGTTTGATGCCAAACATTTAGGGCAGTGGGTGAAGCCACGGAAGCATGTGCCAGAAGGGACTTCCGGTTCGAAGAACTTGAATTTTTCTACCTCCTTTCGCCGTCCAGTCCCTTTCAATGAGGAGTTAACCGGCGTACTGCTCAGCATCCTGAACCATTCCTACAGCGACAGCCTGGAGAACATTTTTGTCAACGCACAGGCTCACATGCTACTGCTTCACACGCTCGAGCTGCTAGACGTTACGGATGATATATCTCATGCGCCTTTCCTTTCACATCCTGGCGAGCGGGATAAGATCGAACAGGCCCGGGAGTGGTTGATCGAGCATATCGGTGAACCCGTCACCATCAAAGAACTCAGCCGAAAGGTTGCCATGAACGAATGCTATCTCAAAAAAGGCTTTCGCGTCATGTATGGCACTACCATTTTTGATTTCTATCAAAGCCAGCGGATGGAACATGCCCGCTATCTCCTGTATGAGAAGGGGTTGAGTGTTACAGATGTTTCCATGCAATTGGGTTACTCTTCCATTTCGCATTTTTCCACTGCTTTCAAAAAGTACACCGGACTCAAGCCCTGCGACCTGTTATGGCGCCAACCAGAATCCGTACCTTCACTATCTCAATAAAAAGTTCCTTTTTTACGTTATTTTTCTATGCGCAACCTTGTTTCCCTTGCCCTGGGGTTCATCCTCCTGGCCGGTTGGTCAGCCTGCCAACACCAGCCGCCACAACCCAATGCAGGCCCTACGGTTTCAGAGAACTGCAGCAGTGATACCGTCTACTTTGTGAATGATGTATTGCCCTTGTTGCAATCGAATTGTGCCATGAGCGGTTGCCACGATAATGGCACGGCGGCCGACGGAGTCCGCATGACCGACTATGCCAATATCATGGATGAAGTCAAGGCCGGAAATGCCGGCGATAGTAAGCTTTACAAGGTGATCATCCGAACAGATAATAACCGGATGCCACCGCCTCCCCGTCCCGCTTTCACCACCGCACAAAAAGCATTGGTCCAAAAATGGATCAATCAGGGCGCAAAAAACAATAGCTGTCGGAACCGATGCAACGCATCTGTTTTTACTTACTCGGGAGCGGTCCGACCCATGCTGGAAAGCAAATGCATCGGCTGTCACAGCGGTGTGGCCCCTAGTGGCGCAGTGAATCTTTCTGATTATACCAACACACGCATCTGGGCATTGAATGGAAAACTCTACGGTTCCATCGCGCATCAGAGCGGATTCTCACCGATGCCAAAGAACAGCGCTAAACTTTCTGACTGTGAGATCCAGCAAGTTCAACAGTGGATCCAGGCAGGAGCCCAAAACAACTGATATGTCAATCGCACGTGTTTTTCTTTTAATGCTCTTTGTAGTCGTAGGATTCACCGCCTGCTATTACGATAAAGAAGAATTATTATACGGCGCGCCTGCCCCTTGCACCGATACAACCGGTACTATTTCATACGCGGCAAAAGTGGTTCCCCTACTTCAGTCCAGCTGTTATGGTTGTCATAGCGGAGGAAGTCCGTCGGGCGGACAAGCCATGGGAACTCATTCAGCAGATCGCGCCATGGCGCTGAACGGAAAACTGCTGGGCGTGATCTCACATGCCAACGGTTTTTCACCCATGCCCAAGGGCGGATCAAAGCTCAGTAATTGCAACATCGCTGTTGTTCGCAAATGGATCGAGGCGGGCGCTCCCAATAATTAAATCTATTTTTTACATGTTCAAAAATCCTAGGCTCAAGTATTTCCTTTTTGCGGTGCTGATCGTTGCGGCCATCGGCGGTTACTATGCATACACTGAATACAATCGTCGCAACCCCTCCATGGCAGACGTAAAAGCCGCCTATCAACTGAACGCATCAGATGTGTTGGCAGCCTTTGAATCCAAACTGGAAGAATCAAAGAAAATGTACACCGACCAGGTATTGGAGTTAACTGGTCCCGTCAAAGAGATCGAAAAAGATGAAACCGGATTTTATACAGTCGTTCTCGGGGAAGCCGGCTCTATGTCCTCGGTACGTTGTGTAGTGGATAGCCTATTCACCGACCGCGCGGCCAAACTTGTCAGCGGCACACCCGCAACCCTGCGTGGCGTATGTGTGGGATATACGGCAGATGATATGGGGCTCGGAGCGGATCTGCTGCTGAACCGGTGTTATCCGGCCCAACAATAAAAAATATTCATCACCATTTATCTAACGTCAATCCTTTCAACATGAATAAGTTCATCGTACTGTCTTTACTGCTGATCGGCATCAGCTCATCTGCCGCCGCACAAAAGTATTTTACTAAGAACGGCAGCATCAGTTTTGATGCAACAGCCCCCGGTTCGCCTGAGAACATAACTGCCGACAATCGTACGGTTCAGTGCGTGATCGATGTAGCAACTGGAAATATGCAGTTCAAGGCCTCTATGAAAGCATTCACTTTCGAGCGAGCGCTGATGCAGGAGCATTTCAATGAGAATTACGTAGAGAGTGATAAGTTCCCGGATGCCAAATTTGCGGGCAGCATCTCCAATATGTCTGCTATCGCCATGGATAAAGACGGTACCTATCCTGCAAACGTAAAAGGCAAATTGACCCTCCATGGTGAAACCCGTGATGTGGAAACCACCGGAAAGATTACGGTTGCCAAAGGAAAAGTGACTGCTACGGCGAATTTCTCTGTGCTGCTCTCTGATTACAAGGTGAGTGTTCCATCGCTGGTATCTGATAAAGTATCGAAGACAGCCAAGATCTCTGTGAATTGCGGACTCGAGCCATTAAAATAAACCGGATGCGACAATCAATCAAGACCATACTGCTGCTGGCATTAATCTCATACAATACCGTTTTGCAGGCGCAGGACGATCTGTTGGGATTATTGGGAGAGGACAAGCCAAAAAAAGAATACATCAAGGCGGCTTTTAAGTCCAGTCGGGTCATCAACGCCCATTCGATGGAATTCATCAATCCGGGTACGATGGACTTCCGGATCCTGCACCGTTTTGGGAATATCGATCAGGGACTGAAAAATTTCTTCGGACTGGATCAGGCATCTATGCGTATGGGTTTTGATTTCGGACTTCGTCCGAACCTGATGGCGGGCATCGGCAGAAGCACCTTCAAAAAAGAAGTGGATGCCTTTATCAAGTATGCACCCCTTCGCCAATCGAAAGGTCCGGGTAGCTTCCCTGTCACCGTTGCCTTCGTGGGGGCCGTGACAGTTGATGGACTTCCTTGGGCCGACCCCACCCGTCAGAATTATTTCACTTCCCGTATGGCCTACTATTTTTCCGCGATCATCGGACGGAAATTCAATGATGCCTTCACGTTGCAGGTAACGCCTACCGTGGTTCATAAAAACCTGGTACAACTGCAAACTGATCCGAATGATGTCATCGGTATCGGTGTAGGCGGTCGACTGAAACTCAATAAGCGGATGGCGTTCACGTGGGATTACACGCATGTACTCGACGGTTTGCCGACGGGTTATTACAATCCGCTTTCGGTTGGATTGGATATTGAAACCGGCGGACACGTTTTCCAACTTCATGTATCCAACGCTACCGGTATGAACGAGCGAGCCTTCATAACCGAAACAACCGGTCAATGGGGAAAGGGTGAGATCCGCATGGGCTTCAACCTCTCTCGTATGTTCCAGCTAAAAAAGAAAAAGGCTTGATCCCAACACCCGATTATCGCATCATTTATCCGCTTCGCATCGCCAAGAGTCGCATTGCCGGTAAAGGAGCCTTTGCGATTCAGATCATTCCGGCCCGAAGAAAGATCGGTGACCTGGGTGGCGTGATCATCACCATGCGCGAAGCACGCAAATTGATCCGTAACAAGAAAGTCATCAACCTGGTCGAACTCGACGACGATCTGGCGCTGAATGCCTCTGCCAATCCGAATGATATCCGTTTTATAAACCACTCCTGCAACCCAAACACGTATATGCGCGTCCTGAAAGATCGGGTGGAGTTCTACGCGCTTAGGGCCATCCGAAAAGGAGAGGAGCTGAGTTGTGATTACGGAGAAACGCATCACGAAGGCACCCTTCCTTGTCGCTGCGGAGCGGCCAACTGCAGAGGCTATATTTAATTGGTTGATGTATCTTTACAAACTCTTCAAATACCATAAAACATCGATATATGAAAAAGCTGATTTTCGCCGCGATCCTTTCCACTACTTGTATCCTTGCCCAAGCACAACCCCCTGCCGGTGATGCCAATGCGGGAGATAGCTATGGATCGAAGTTCACTGTTACAGAAGTGATGAACATCAATGATGTGGTGAAGAAACTCAAAGGTGGTTCTGAATTCCAGGAAGTACAGGTTTCTGCCAAAGTGCTGGAGGTCTGCGCCAAAAAAGGATGCTGGTTGAAACTGGAACTGGCAAATGGAGAAACCGCGACCGTTAAGATGAAAGATTATGGTTTCTTTTTGCCTGTAGCAGCTGTCGGTAAGAATGTTGTGATCAACGGAACAGTCAACCTGAAAAACGTATCCGTAGCGGAGCAGAAACACTATGCAGAAGATGCCAAGAAATCACAGGCGGAGATCGACGCTATCAAAGAAGCCAAGCAGGAAGTTCGTGTACTGGCCAGCGGTATCGTGATCGCCCAGTGAGGTGTTGAGGGATGAGAGGCGAGGGTTGAGATTTTTCTAAACAAATCTCATCTTTCATCCTTCATCTCTCATCCTTCCTCCATAAGATGACAATCCCATGATAATTCTCTCGCGACCGCATTTCAATTTTGCGGTCCGATGCGATTGGTAGTATTCATTTTATTCCTTCTCCTTTCAAGCACCTCTTTATTGGCGCAGGCCGATTCACTGCGAAACCTGCAAGAAGTGGTGATCACCGCTACACGCCAGGAAAGACGCCTGGGCAATGTGGCCGTTCCCGTAACCCTTATTCAGCAGCAGCAGATCCGCCAGGCCGGTTCGCTCCGACTCCGTGATATTCTGCAGGAGCAAAGCGGACTCGTGATGACCAGCGCTTTCGGGGTGGGGGTGCAGATGCAGGGACTGAATCCGGAGCATACATTGATCTTGGTGGACGGACAGCCGCTGGTCGGAAGAACCTCCGGCGTATTGGATCTGAACCGGATCGCATTGGCCGGTATCAAGCGCATCGAGATCGTAAAGGGCCCTTCTTCGAGCTTATATGGATCCGAAGCCATGGCCGGTGTCATCAATCTCATTACGGAAGCTCCGGGCAAAAAAGAAATTTCCGGCTCCATCCGTTACGGAACAGGTAATCCTGACAAAGGATGGGCTTTGCCTTTTGCTTCGAGCGGATTTCAGCAAGTTGATGCTGATCTGCAGGTAGGATATCAGGTTGGTAAATGGAAGTTCCGCCACAGCAATAATTATCTCTACAACGACGGAATCAGCTTTCGTCCGTTTTCGACCGACCGAATTCCCCGTCCGATCAACCGACTGACGCATCAAACCACCCTGCTTCGTCCCATCGGAGAACGAACCGAATTCAAACTACTTCTCCGCGCCAATCAGGATAAGATCGAGCAGGAATTCGCGGTACGAAACAATGGACAGATCATTGAATCCTATGGGCGTGAGAAAAACACGGAGTGGAATATTCAGCCTACCGTCACGTACCGAGCGAGTCAACGTTTGGCTCTTCATTCAAGAGGGTTCTTCACTCGTTACGTCGGCGATCAGCGATTGTTCTTCGTACAAAAACCGGATAGCAGTTATCTCGATCGTTTCGAACAACATCTTTATCGTTTCGAGCAACAACTTGATTGGACCATCGGTCGCTCTGAATGGATTTTCGGTGCCGGTTATCAGATCGATCAGGCTCGTTCCACCCGATACGATGCATTGGACAATCGCAAACAGAACCGTGTAGCCTACGCATTCGCACAGTGGGAATGGAAGCTCAATGAAAAGTGGATCTCAGTGGCCGGGATGCGATACGACGATAATCAATTGTTCGCAGCTGCTCTTACGCCGAAATGGTCGCTTCGTTATAAGCCCAATGAGAAATGGTCGGTGCAGGCTTCGGTCGGACAAGGATTCAAGGCCCCCGATTTCAGGCAACTCTATTTGAATTTCACCAACAATGCCGCAGGTGGTTATTCAGTCTATGGTACACAGGATGCCATTCGCATCATCAACGAGTTGAACCGTCTCGGACAGATCGCGGAGCTGCAACCCGATTTTAGCAAACTAGCTGATCTGACTCCCGAGTACTCAACCGGAACCAATCTGGGTGTTACCTATCAGCCGAAACAAACGATAACGGTTCGATTCAACGGATTTCGAAATGATATTCGCTCACTCATAGATGTTCGACAAGTGGCCACCCGCATCGATGGGGCACAGATCTTCAGCTACCTGAATGTAAAGCGTGCCTATACGTATGGATTGGAATCCGAATTCAACTGGCAATTCCATTCCAAATGGACAATGCAGACCGGTTATCAATGGCTTCGCACGGGGGATAAAGACGAACTCGACCGCATCAAAAAAGGATTGGAGTACACACGGGCCCCTGACGGATCGAGTCGGGTGATGACTCTTCACGAATATGTTGGACTCCCGAATCGCAGTGAACACCAGGCGCAGTTCAAACTGCGTTACCAGCCGGCCGAACATCGATTTGTGTTTTTGCGGTTGCTCTATCGGAGTCGGTGGACCATCGCCAATAGCAATGGTAACGGCGTGCATGATGTACAGGATGAATATGCAAACGGCTTTCTGCAGATTAACTTATCCGGTGGCATACCGCTGCGAAAAAACATCCAGTTGCAGGCAGGCATTGAAAATCTCCTGAATTACCAAGACGTAAACTACCTGCCCAATTTCCCCGGTCGTAACATTTATATGACCCTAAACTTCAAACTCTAAACTCTAAATCATATCCTTATGCGTTTTCAACTCCTCCTTCTGACTTCTCTAGTTTCTTTCGTTGCTTGTGAGAAAGACAAGCCTACCCCCACGATCGATCAGCGTGCTTATTCCGTGACCACCAGTGGTAATGTAGTTACGGTTCGAAATCTTCCTGGTGACACGATCATCGGGGTCAGTGCTCAGGGCCAGCCCGTGGGTGCAGGACGGTATACATTCTTCAGCCTGGAATCTGGTCAATGGATCCCCAATGCTGATTCAAATTCTAACCGTTGGGATCTTGCCTTTGCCGGCACGATTGTACGCGTGAATAATCTGACCAGCGGACCGGGTAGCGGGGGCGGGTTCGTGTTCAATGGGTCCTTCGAATCACTTACTTCTGTACCGGTTGATTCAACCTTCCGTCTTGATAACCATCCGGTATCTTATGCGATCCCTCGCGGATCGGGTCGCGCCTGGTATACGTATGATGGTCCCACCAACCTGCTGACCCCCATTCCCGGTCGCACACTGGTGATCCGCACCGCCAATGGGCAGCGTGCCAAGGTAGAGATCCTCAACTATTACCGTGGTGGCAGTACGCCCTCCACTTCCGCTGCCGACAGCATCAAGATCCGCGATCAGCGCTTCTTTCATTTCCGATACTCGAAATTCTAGTTGAAAAGTGAGGGGTGAAAGATGAACCGCCTCTAATTATTCATCCTTCATCCTTCATCCTTCATCCTTCATCCTTCATCATTCAACTCCTAATTGTGTATTTTCGCGGACTGCAAAAAACACTATGTCCGCCAAATACCGCGAGTTTACCGGATTGAACCTGCCCGCCCTCGAGAGAGAGGTGTTGGAGCGCTGGAGTAAAGAGAAAACCTTCGAGCAAAGTATTGCACACCGCGAAGGCAAGCCGGCCTTTGTTTTCTATGAAGGTCCGCCTAGTGCCAATGGCATGCCCGGCATTCACCACGTGATCTCTCGCACCCTGAAAGATCTGGTCTGCCGCTATCAAACCATGCGCGGTTTTCAGGTCAAACGCAAAGGCGGATGGGATACGCACGGACTGCCCATCGAACTCGGCGTCGAAAAAGAACTCGGCATCACCAAAGAAGATATAGGTGTCAAGATCACGGTTGAAGAATACAACCGTAAATGCCGCGAGGCCGTTCTTCGATACAAAGACAAATGGGATCAGATCACTACTCAAATGGGCTATTGGGTCGATCTAAAGCATCCTTACATCACCTTCGAGAACGCTTACATTGAAACGCTCTGGTGGTTACTAAGCGAACTATACAAAAAAGGATTACTCTACCAGAGCGTCAGCATTCAACCCTATTCGCCCGCCGCAGGTACCGGACTCAGTTCACATGAATTGAATCAACCCGGCACCTACAAGGATGTAAAAGACACCTCTGTGGTGGCAATGTTCAATGCGATCCGCAACGACCGATCTGAATTTCTCTTCGATAAATCGAACGGTGCGGACTGTTTCTTCCTGGCTTGGACAACCACCCCTTGGACCCTTCCATCCAACTTAGGTCTCACCGTCGGGGCCGACATCGACTACGTACTTGTCAAGACCATCAATCCCTATACTCATCAACTCATTCACGTGGTGTTGGCTGAGGCCTTGCTCGGAAAGCATTTCAAAGAGGAAGGAAAAGATGGCGACTTTGATGCCTATACCGAAAAAGACAAGATTGTTCCTTGGACCATTCTGCATCGCTTCAAAGGATCCGATATGGAAGGTTGTCGATACGAACAATTGCTTCCCTTCGATGCAAATCGTCCGGAACTGGCAGAAGGCGATCCGTTCCGGGTGCTCACCGATTCATTCGTAACCACAGTGGATGGTACGGGTATCGTACACACAGCTCCTGCCTTCGGAGCGGATGACTATAAAGTCGGAAAGCGATACGGCATCGGTATGCTGACTATGGTCGACCGCGAAGGAAAATTTGTAGATGGACTCGGTGAATTCAGCGGTCGTTACGTCAAGAATTACAAAGACCAACCCGACTATGTCGATGTGAACGTCGACATCGCCGTCAAACTGAAAAAAGAAAATCGCGCTTTCAAGGTTGAGAAATACGAACACTCTTATCCGCATTGCTGGCGTACCGATAAACCCATTCTTTATTATCCGCTCGATGCCTGGTTCATCCGAACCACTGCGCTGCGCGACCGAATGGTGGCGCTCAATAAAACCATTCGTTGGAAGCCCGCTTCCACCGGAGAAGGTCGATTCGGGAATTGGTTGGAGAACATGGTGGACTGGAACCTGAGTCGCAGCCGCTACTGGGGAACACCGCTTCCGATCTGGCGTACGGAAGACGGTAGTGAAACGATCTGCATCGGTACCGTAAATGAACTCAAGCAAAAGATCCGCGAAGCCATTGACGGCGGATTGGAAATGCGTGGACTGAAAAAAGGAATGAGCGGTCTGGAAGAAGCGATCGATTCACTCGTATCCGATCTGCACAAACCCTATGTCGATGACATTCTCTTGCTCTCCGCGAGTGGTCAGCCCATGAAGCGTGTACCTGATTTGATCGATGTGTGGTTCGACAGTGGCGCCATGCCCTATGCGCAATGGGGATTACCCGACGCCAGCTCCAATGCTTATGGTCCGCTTAGCCCCGAAAACTTTTTCGCTTACCATAAACTAAATGGAAACGATGGCGGTTCGGCTTTTCCGGCCAGCTTCATTGCGGAAGGAGTGGACCAAACGCGCGGCTGGTTCTATACCCTACATGCGATCGGCAGCTTGCTGTTCGATTCGGTTGCTTATCAAACCGTGGTGAGTAACGGACTCGTGCTGGATAAGAACGGCAACAAGATGAGTAAGCGTTTGGGCAACGTGGTGGATCCATTTCAGACCATCGACAAATACGGAGCCGATGCGACTCGTTGGTATCTGGTGACTAATGCTTCTCCCTGGGATAATCTCAAGTTCGATATCGATGGCATCCAGGAAGTACAACGTAAATTCTTCGGAACACTCTATAATACCTATCAGTTCTTTGCGCTGTATGCGAATCTGGACGGATTCAAATTTGAAGAGAAGTCGATTCCGCTTTCAGAAAGACCGGAGATCGATCGTTGGATCCTTTCTTCCTTACATACACTTATTAAGGATGTTCAAGCCGCTATGGAAGAGTACGAGCCGACCCAAGCTGGGCGACTCATCGAGGATTTTGTGGATGAACAACTGAGCAATTGGTACGTGCGTCTTTGCCGACGTCGTTTCTGGAAAGGAGAATATGCAACGGATAAGATCTCAGCCTATCAAACGCTGTATGAATGCCTGGAGACACTCACTCGTTTGATGGCACCGATCTCGCCTTTCTTCAGTGACCTGTTGTTCCGGGAGCTGAATGCCGTTACTAAGCGTCATGCCGTTGACTCTGTACACTTGGCCGATTTCCCTGTCAGCGATACGGCTTCTATCGATAGCGGACTCGAGGAGCGTATGCGTTGGGCGCAAGATGCCAGCTCATTGGTCTTATCGCTTCGCAAGAAAGTCAAGATCAATGTTCGTCAGCCCCTACAGAAGATGATGATCCCCGTGCTGGATCCGAACATGAAAAAGCAACTGGAGCGGGTGGCTGATCTGATAAAAGCCGAAGTGAATGTGAAAGAACTAGACTATCTAGATCCGAACAATACGTTCATCCGAAAAAAGATCAAACCCAATTTCATCGCATTGGGAAAGAAGCTCGGTCCGAAAATGAAGGCCATGTCGGCCGCACTCGCCGCCTTTTCCCAGGAGGATATTGCAGCGCTGGAGCAATACGGATACAAGGACGTGCTGTTGGATGGGGAGATTTTCCAGCTTCAAGTGGGAGAAGCCGATATTACCAGTGAGGATGTGCCTGGGTGGACGGTGGCAAGCAAGGGCCGGATCACCGTAGCGTTGGACCTGAACCTGACCCCCGAATTAGTTGCAGAAGGACAGGCCAGGGAATTGGTGAACCGGATCCAGAAGATCCGAAAGGACAGCGGATTTGAGCTGACCGACCGGGTTTCAGTAAGCGTTTTTGCTCCATCTGGGCTGGCTGAGTCGTTCGGACGCTTTAAGGACTATATTTGCGCGGAAATCCTGGCAGACGACCTGTCTTTTGAAAGCGGGCCACAAGCTCAGGAAATAGAAATAAACGGTGAAAATCTGACCGTTACGGTCAACAAAAAAGGCTAATATATGGCCATCAAGAAAAAACCCGCACCCAAGAAAGCTGCCAAGCCCGCTGCTAAAGCGAAGCCAGTTGCTAAAAAACCGGCTCCTAAAGCTAAACCTGCAGCTAAAAAGCCAGTAGCTAAAGCTAAGCCCGTCGCTAAAGCCAAACCAGTCGCTAAACCAGTAGCCAAGCCTGCTGCAAAAAAGCCTGCTGCCAAACCAGCAGCTAAGCCGGCCGCCAAACCCGCGGCGAAGCCTGTTGCTAAACCGGTTGCCAAGCCAGTAGTCAAAGCACCTGCTAAACCTGCGGCGAAACCGGTGGCAAAACCTGTAGCTAAAGCGCCTGTTAAGCCTGCGGCCAAACCGGTTGTGGCAAAACCTGTAGCAAAAGCACCTGCAAAGCCTGCCGCGAAGCCAGTATCGGCCAGCAAGCCTGCTGCACCTGCCAAGCCGGTTGTTGCTGCTGCGCCTGCACCTAAACCGGCACCTGCTCCTGTACCGCCTGCAAAACCTATAGCTAAGAAGAATGATCCTTCCAGCTTGGTCTCGATCAAGCCGAAGGCAGCGGTGGCAACCAAAAAAGAACCTCCTCGTCCGGCCAAAGTGGTGATGCCCAAACTCACTACCCGAAGCGCGGTTAAATACGAACCTGATTTCACTCGTTCTGTACTGGATTCTAAGCCCAGCTTACCGTCCGGACCAACCATGCGTTATTCCGATTCGGATCTGGCTGAATTCCGCGAGATCATCAGTCGTAAACTGGATTCTGCCAAGAAGGAACTCGCGTATTTGCAAGGACTCATCACCCGCAAGGATGAAAGTGGTGATTTCGAGGATGCTCGCTACATGACCATGGAAGATGGCAGCGTAAGCATGGAGCGTGAACAATTGAGTCAGATGGCCAGTCGTCAGATCACCTTCATCGACCACCTCGAGAAGGCACTGATGCGCATCGAGAACAAGACCTATGGTGTTTGCCGCGTCACCGGTAAACTCATCGATAAAGCGCGCCTCCGCGCTGTTCCGCACGCCACCCTCAGTATTGAGGCGAAGCAAATGCGGAAGTAGAATTATGTTGAAAGATGAGGGATGAATGGTGAGAATAGAAAGTGATTAATTTATCGCTCGCTTCTCACCATTCATCCCTCTCTTCTTTTGTGAACAACAAACCCTCATCTCTCAACTCTCATCCCTCATCTCTCAACCCTCCATATGAAGCACTTCGTATTAAGCCTACTCTTCTTCCCGTTGATTGCTTACGCGCAGCCTCGCGTGATCTCTGGTCCGATGCTGGCAGGTGTGGAACTCCGTGATGTTCGGGTGTGGACGGAAGTCTCTTCCGATGTCAAGTCCGTTTCCATTCGTTATGGGAAGAGCGGAACCGAACAAAAGAGTGAAGCCCTTTATTACGGAGCGTTGGGAAAACCGTTCAATCCGATCACGGTAACCGTGGGCGGACTCGAGCCTAACACCGCATACGATTATACCATTTACATCAATGGCAAGAAAACCGATCGCACCGGTTCATTCACGACCAAAGAACTCTGGCAGTGGCGCAAACCTGCTCCTGATTTTTCATTTCTTGCCGGATCGTGTTCCTATTTCAATGAAGCGTCGTATGATCGTCCCGGTCGTGCATACGGACAAGACAGCAGCATCTTCATTCCCATGGCCAAGGAAAAATCTGAATTCATGCTTTGGCTCGGCGATGCCTGGTACACCCGTGAAGTAGATTATTTCAGTGAGTGGGGCCTTTGGAACCGGGCCAGCCGCGATCGATCTCTGGGTGTATTGCAACCTCTTTGGAAAGCCATGCCACATTATGGCATTTGGGATGATCATGATTTCGGTCCCAATAACAGCGGGAAAAGTTATGAACTGAAAGAAACAAGCCGTCAGGTATTCAATGCCTATTTTCCGAATAAATCCTGCGGTGAAAACGGACAAGGTATCTATACCAAGATCCAACACAATGATGCTGATTTCTTCCTCACGGATGATCGTTGGTGGAGAAGTGACGATCGTACAAGAGATTCCATCAACGGCGCTCCAAATCCGGATAAAAGAATGCTCGGTCCGCAGCAAATGGAATGGCTGAAAGATGCACTGCTTGCCAGCAATGCCGTTTTCAAATTCATTGTGATGGGCAGCCAGGCGCTTAATGATGTGTCTCCTTACGATAAGTGGACCGACTTTCCCGTTGAGCGACAGGAGTTACTCGATTTCATTCGATTCTATAAGATCAATGGTGTTGTTTTCATGAGTGGTGATCGTCATCACAGCGAAGTGATCAAGATGACACGTGCGGGTACATATCCACTCTATGATGTAACGGTGAGTCCGCTTACCTCCGGTACGCATGTATTCGACGGTCCTGAAAAAAACAATCCACTTCGGGTGTTCGGTCTCGATCAGAGGAATAACTACGGACGGTTCACGATCGCCGGTCCAAAAGGATCACGCAAACTCACTGTCGATTTTCTCGGAACAAAAGGAGAGAAGCTGGGTAGCTGGGAGGTTAGCGAAACCGATCTGAAAACGCCTCGCTAACACATGCGCATCTCTTTCGCCTACGACAAGCGTCAGGTGATGCAGGCCCTGCGCTATCATTTCATCAGCCGGCTAGAAATCCGTCTGCTCATCATTGCCGTGAATGTATTCGCGATCGGATCGGTGGTGTTGTATTCACTCAAACAAGTCACTCCGTTCGCCTTCCTGCTCAGCTCCTGCCTGTGGCTGGTACTCATGATCGCCATCTGGTGGTTTTTACCCTGGATGATATACCGCCAAACAAGAGCCTTTCAGCATCATTTTGAAATGGGATTCAGTTCTATTGGTTTTGAATTGAATCATGAAGGAAAGGGCAATGCCTGGACCTGGGAATCATTGGAGCGCTGGAAGGAAACGCCCTTCTTTTTTCATCTGTATTTCGATCCGCGTTCTTTCTGGCTAGTACCCAAAGAGGCCTTGTCGGATGAGGATCGCGTTCAATTGCGTCAATGGCTCAATGAATTTGTGCCGGGGAGATCAAAGTGATTTTTCCATCACTACATGCGGGATGGTTACTTCGGTGAACTCTGTGCTGGTCACCCGATAGCCCATCTTCTCATAAAAGCCGATGGCATGCTGACGGGCGTGCATGATGAGGTTTCTGTACCCCTGATCGCGGGCAATGTTTTCCGCAAAACTCATCAAGGCCTTGCCGATCCCTTTGCGTTGTATGTCGTCTGAGACCGCCATCTGCCGTAACCGAACGGTTCGGTCGTCTTCCCGAACCAGCATGCAACAGCCTAGTAAGCTATCCTCTTCAAAGGCGCCGATGTGCACATGGGGGCGCTCGGTTTCCAACTCCTCGGAATCAAGGGTCAGGCCCAGCGGGCGACGCAGAATCTGCTCCCGGAGTCGGGTCATTTCCCGGTATTCGGGACTTCCGTGATCGATGATCTTCAGGGCCATAGATAAACAGCAATATTTTGAATATACGATTTTCAGGGGATACGAACCATCGTTCAATGATTTCGGTCGGATATTAAACAATCTGAGTCATTCGTTTTCAATGATTTATGTCGTATCGGAAAAATGCCTTCAGAAGATGGCATTTTGAGCAAAAACTATATTTTTGCAACCTATAAACAAAACCTTAACACATGTCAGACATCGCATCTCGAGTCAAAAAGATCATCGTGGACAAACTGGGTGTGGATGAAGCAGAGGTGACCAACGAGGCCTCTTTCACCAACGACCTGGGAGCGGATTCTTTGGATACCGTTGAACTCATCATGGAGTTTGAAAAAGAGTTCAACCTTTCCATCCCCGATGAGCAGGCTGAAACCATCACTACGGTGGGACAGGCTATTTCCTATTTGGAAGAGCATTCCAAATAAGTTGACTCCGAGTCGTCAGCCGAACTTCGACGAAACGACCGATACATGATTAACCGCCTTCTTGATCGGAATCCCGGCTTGAGAAGGCGGTTTTCATTAATCCATTCTTCTGATTAACTTTCCTATATGGAATTGAAACGCATAGTGGTGACCGGCATCGGCGCCCTCACGCCCATTGGCAACAACCTCGACGATTATTGGAATAACCTGCTAGCCGGTGTATCCGGGGCGGGACCCATCACTCAATTCGATGCCAGCAAATTCCGCACCCGCTTTGCCTGCGAGATCAAGAATTTTGATCCCACTCAATACCTCGATAAAAAAGAAGCCCGCAAACTCGATCGTTTCGCCCAATTGGCCCTCGTGGTCAGCGATCAGGCCATGGCGGATGCGGGACTCAATAAAGACAACATCAACCCCGACCGTGTAGGCGTGGTGTTCGCCAGTGGTATCGGCGGACTCATCACGTTCCAACACGAAGTCACTGAATTCGCAAAAGGAGACGGTACCCCTCGCTTCAATCCCTTCTTCATTCCCAAGATGATCTTGGATATCGCCGCCGGACACATCTCCATGCGGCACAATCTGCGCGGACCCAACTTCGCCGTGGTCAGCGCCTGCGCCAGCAGCACCCACGCCATCATGGACGCATTCAATCTGCTTCGCCTCGGTAAAGCCGACATCATCCTTACCGGTGGTGCTGAATCCGTGATCAGTGAAGCAGGCGTGGGCGGATTCAATGCGATGAAAGCAATGAGCGAGCGCAACGACGATCCGCAAACCGCCAGCCGTCCCTACGATAAAGACCGCGACGGATTCGTAATGGGAGAAGCAGCAGGATGCTTAGTACTTGAAACGTTGGACAATGCCCTCGCTCGTGGAGCCAAAATCTATTGCGAAGTGGTCGGTGCCGGTGCTACCGCCGATGCCTATCATATCACCGCGCCTCATCCGGAAGGATTAGGTGCTAAGAATGTAATGATCGCAGCCCTGGAAGAAGCTGGCATGAAGCCCGATGAAATCGATTACATCAATACGCACGGAACCTCTACGCCTATAGGAGATGGTGCCGAAGTGAAAGCCATCACCCAGGTATTCGGTGAGCATGCCTACAAATTGAACATCAGTGCTACGAAGTCGATGACCGGTCACTGTTTAGGTGCAGCCGGTGTGATCGAAGCCATCGCTTGCATCAAGGCCGTGATACACGACATCGTTCCACCCACGATCAACCATTTTACCGATGATCCGGAGTTGGATCCAAAATTGAATTTCACTTTCAACAAGCCTCAGGCTCGTCCCGTTCGTGCAGCGCTAAGCAACACGTTCGGTTTTGGCGGACATAATGCTTGTGTGATCGTGAAAAAATATGTCTGATAGTCCAACCACTTTGCTGCATCGGATCTTCGGTTCAGCCGAAGAGCGGATCTTCCGAAAGAATCTGCGCAATCTGTTGGGTTTTCGTCCCCGTAATTTCTCCGTTTACGAACTCGCGCTCACACATCGTTCACTGAAAGAACCCATCGATCAGAACAACGAGCGGCTGGAATTTTTAGGGGATGCTATACTGAGTTCCCTGGTGGCCGAGTATCTCTTCAAACGGTATCCCTACAAGGAAGAAGGGTTTCTAACAGAGATGCGCAGCAAGATGGTGAATCGCAATCAGCTAAATGATATCGCCCTTCGGATCGGATTGAATAAGATCGCTATTTTCAACCGCAATGATGGGGCCCTGCGCAGCAGTCAGATCTTCGGCAATACGCTGGAAGCATTGGTTGGGGCGATCTACCTCGATCAAGGCTATGCTTTCACGGATAAATGGGTGTTGCGCAACCTGATTCAGCCGCACCTGTCGATGGATGATCTCGAATTGCTGGATCTCAATCTCAAGAATAAACTTTACGGCTGGGTGAATCGCCAGGGTAAAACACTGGAGTTCGTTACACTCAATGAAAAACTCGAGCGCGGCCGACGACTTTTCACTGTTGCAGCGGTCATCGATGGTGAACGCATCGCCGAAGGGAAAGCCTTCAATAAGAAAGACGCTTCCCAGATCGCGGCACAGGAGGCGATCCGGTTATTGGGGATCGAATAAAATTTCAGGCTATTAAGCTGGTTGGATGAGATCCCATTTATTGCCATAGAGATCTTCGAACACGATCACTTTTCCGAATGACTCAGTAACTGGTCCGCGTACAATACGAATATCTTCTTTTCGAAGACGGATCTCATAGGAATCAATGTCGTCGGTGTACATGAAAAGAAATACACGTCCGCCTGTCTGATCACCCACTCGGCTCCGTTGATGTTCATCCGCTGCTTTAGCCAGTAACAACTGGCAACTGTTTTTTCCGGGCGATACCACCACCCAGCGCTTTGTTTCGCTCATCACAGTATCCTCGATCAAGTCAAAGCCTAATTTGTTGACATAAAACTCGATCGCCTCATCATAATCCCGAACCACCAACGCGATCTGAAAAAGCTTTTGATTGGACACGTTTGTACTTTTTGAAAAATTATTTCATCCTTCATCTCTCATCCTTCACCCTTCACCCTTCACCCTTCACCCTCTCTCCTGGCACAATTCCACCAACACTCCTCCCGCGGTCTTGGGATGTATAAAACAAACCAACTTATTATCCGCCCCGGTCTTGGGTTCTGCGTTCAGCAATTGAAACCCATCGGCTTTCTTTTTCTCCATCTCGGCCCGGATATCCGACACCGCAAAGGCAATATGGTGCAGTCCTTCACCCCGTTTTTCGATGAACTGGGCGATGACTCCGTCCGGACTCATGGATTCCAGTAGTTCGATCTTCGTCTCCCCCTGTCTGAAAAAGGCTGTTCGAACCTGCTCCGAGGCCACTTCCTCGGTTTTATAGCAGGGTGTGCCCAACAGTTGTTCGTATTTGGGGATGGCTTCGGTGAGGGAGCGGACCGCGATTCCGATGTGTTCTACCTTCTCCATGACATTCAAATGATTAGAATTGTCTTTCGATTTAAGAAATTTCACAAATCCCTCCGAAAATACCACAATCCCCTTCAACCTTTTGAGGTAAATTTGCGTTCTTAAGCCGAACATAAAAATCATTATGAGCCTGAACCTTCCCGTATACCTCGATCACAATGCCACCACCCCCTGCGATCCGCGGGTCGTGGAGGCTATGATCCCCTATTTTACTCAGAGTTTTGGAAACGCAGCCAGCCGCAATCACTCTTTCGGATGGCAGGCAGAAAACGCGGTTGACAATGCCCGCGAGCAAGTAGCCAAACTCATCGGTGCTGATCCCAAAGAAATCATCTTTACTTCCGGTGCCACAGAGGGCGACAACCTCGGCATCAAGGGAGTTTTCGATATGTACGCCTCCAAAGGCAATCACATCATCACCTGCAACATCGAGCACAAAGCCGTGATCGATACCTGCAAGCACATCGAGCGTGAGGGTGGGGAAGTGACCTACCTGGATGTGAAGCCGAACGGACTCATTGATCTGCAAGAGCTGGAAGCGGCCATCAAGCCCACTACCATCCTCATCGCGATCATGTACGCCAACAACGAGATCGGAACCATCATGCCGGTTCGTGAGATCAGTGCCCTTGCCCGCAAGCATGGTGTCCTTTTCTTCACGGATGGTGTTCAGGCGGTCGGAAAGATCCCCGTGGATGTGAATAAGGATGGCATTGACATCATGGCCTTCACCGCACACAAGATGTACGGTCCCAAAGGCGTAGGAGCACTGTATGTACGTCGTAAGAATCCACGTGTGAAAGTGACTGCTCAGATCGATGGCGGTGGACATGAGCGTGGTATGCGTAGCGGTACACTCAACGTGCCCGGCATTGTTGGATTCGGAAAGGCTTGTGAGATCTGCATGCAGGAAATGGAATCAGATACTGCCCGCATCATCAAGCTTCGCGATAAACTCGAGAATGCGCTCCTGAAAGTAGAGGAGTCTTATTTGAATGGTGATAAAGAAGCTCGTTTGCCCCATGTTACGAATATCTCTTTCAAGTATGTGGAAGGGGAGGGACTGATGATGGGCTTCAACAAGAACATTGCACTCTCTTCCGGTTCTGCTTGTACGTCTGCTTCGCTGGAGCCTTCGTATGTGTTGAAGGCGTTGGGACTGGGCGATGACCTGGCTCATAGTTCTTTGCGTTTCGGACTGGGTCGTTATACCACCGAGGAGCAGATCGACTTTACGATCGAGCAAGTGTCAGGCACTGTGAACAAGCTTCGTGAGATGAGTCCGCTTTGGGAGATGTTCAAAGAGGGCATCGACCTGAACACCATTGAATGGGCACATCATTAATTGAAAACAGTAATTTTATAAACGAATAATATCCAATTATCATGGCATACAGTGAAAAAGTGATCGACCACTACCAGAACCCCAAGAATGTGGGTACGCTGGACAAGTCAAAGAACACCGTAGGAACCGGTCTCGTAGGTGCACCTGAGTGCGGCGACGTGATGCGTTTGCAGATCGAAGTGGATGAGGCTACCGGCATCATCAAGGACGCCAAGTTCAAGACTTTCGGTTGCGGATCTGCTATCGCCTCCTCTTCTCTGGCTACGGAGTGGCTGAAGGGTAAATCGGTAGATGATGCGGTTAAGATCGACAACATGACTATCGTAGAGGAGTTGAACCTGCCTCCGGTGAAGATCCACTGTTCTGTACTCGCAGAAGATGCGATCAAGGCGGCGATCAATGATTACCGCAAGAAGAATGGTTTGGAGGAATTGAAGTTTGAAGAGAGTGTGATCCACTAATATCAGTCAGTTATGAGTGATACAGTAATAGTTGACGTACAACCACAGAACGCCATCTTCGTCAGCGAGAAAGCTGCCGGTAAGGTGCGTGAGTTGATGCAGGAGGCGGGCGTGGAGAACGACCCTTCTTATTTTCTGCGCGTAGGTGTAGTAGGAGGGGGTTGTTCGGGTTTGAGTTACAAGATGGATTTTGATAATGAGATCGGTCCCACCGATCAGCAGTTCGAGGACAATGGCATCCGCGTGGTCACCGATTTGAAGAGCTTTCTGTATCTGGTGAATACGGTCCTTGAATTTTCTGACGGACTGAATGGCAAGGGTTTTCATTTTGCCAATCCCAATGCCAGCCGCACCTGTGGTTGCGGAGAAAGTTTCTCGGTGTAATTACTTCTTTCAAGAATTTGCTGTAATAAAAAAATCCCGCTTAATAGGCGGGATTTTTTTGTAAGGTTTAGAACGTTTAGGAAGTTTAGAAGGTTGAGATCTAAACTATCTAAACTTGCTAAACTATCTAAACTGTTTATTCGATTCGTACCGATTTAACATACTTCACTACTCCTCCTTTCACTTCCATCTGATAGATGCCTTGGCTGAGCTTGGGCAGACTTACAGGTAGTGATCGGCTACCGCCTTCGTGTGTGAGGGGTTGTTGGTAGACGGTTTGTCCCACAGCGTTGATCAGTCTGATCTGATAATTCCCGGCGGGGATGTTCAGTCCGAGGTTGAGTTCTCCGCGGCTGGGGTTGGGATAGACGCGGATATCATTATCAACGGCGTTGTTATTGTCGAGACGAATGATCTTGCTATAGGTGAGTTTACCGTCGATGTCGACCGCTTTCACGCGATAGTAGTTCGCACCTGTGTGGAGTTGCGCATCGGTGGCTTGGTAGCTGCTGCGGCTGGCGGCGTCAACCTGGGTGAAGGTCTGGAACTGTCGGCCGTTGGCGGACTCTTCCACTTCATATCGATCTACATTATGCTCATCCGCGATGTTCCAATTCAGATTCGCCCTTCCGTTGCGGATAGAACCCGTTAGGGAGGTGAAGGTGACGGGGAGGGTGATATTATTCCCTGCAGTAAAATCGCTGAAGCTTGTTGTGTTGAAGGAGATGGTGTTGTTAGTGGAATTTACCTGAGTTCCGTATGACCAAGCAGCACCGTCATACTTCATTGACCAGAGATTAGATTCATTGCCAACTACATCTGCCTGAAGGTATGAGGCTGACACATTACAAACGAATGAAGTAATTCCAGAAGTGGAAACGTTCCAATAGCGTGATAATTTATCAGTGGTTGCGATATTGGGATGTTCGGCATCTGTTAAGGAAACACTTGCTGACGCTGAGCTAAAGGTACCTGACGTAAAGTTTAGGGTAATTGGGGAGTACTCTGCTGTTACTATGTTATCTCCTACGGGAAATGTAAAGGATCCTGTCCCAGAGAATAATTTGATCAGTTTGCCTGAGCTAGTTGCAACGATCATTTTCGTTTCGGATGGTGTTCCAGATATTGTTGCTGTTTGGCCAAGGGTTAGGTTACTTGAACCAAGTGTTAAAATGCCATCGGTAAGCGTCAAAGTCCCTGTAACTGTTATGTCTTTATCAAGTGTAATTCCACTTGATCTGTTGATCTCCAGATTGACCATCGAGGAGATAGTTGACGAGGAGCCTGGGAATGTTGAGTTTCCTTTTAGAATGAGATTGCCATTATTCTGTATGGCACCACCCCCGGTAAAGGTTCCATTTATGGTTAATGTTGTGTTCGCATCAATGATAAGGGTAGCTCCATTAGAGACCGTCAAATTGTCCAACACTTGATTGCTTGAAATTCTCAATGTGCCACCTGAAACTGAAACGTTGTTTGTGTTGGGGATGGTGGTGCCACCCGAACGATTCAGTCGGAGTGTGCCCACATTAATAGTGGTAGAGCCTGAGTATGTATTAGCTCCAGAGAGAACGAGAGTGCCAGAACCTTCTTTTAATATTGAACCAGATCCATTTATTATTCCAGAAATCTCTAATGTTCCATTTGTTTCAACTACTTCAATGTTCAATTGATTTGCGCTGCTTCTTGAAATATTTCCAGAAAAGGTATGTGTGCCTGAGCTGTTTAAACTGCCAATGTATCTTGTGTTAATATTACCGTTGTTGATGTTGATATTTCTTGAAAAGTTTGTACCCCCGCTTGCATGCTGCAAAAACAATTTTGCAACGTTCGATAGACTACCCCCATTACCTACCCATATTTCGCTATTAGGTAAATTACCGTTACTTCCTATCCATATTTCACCTTTCTCTATTTCGGTATTTCCACTGTAAGTATTTGATGTATTAAAAATAGCGATGCTGCGCTGTTTGGTGATAAATTTTCCAGAGCCTGAAATGACTCCATTGTATGTTACAGACCTACCGTTTTCTCCCCACATTACTATGTCCGTACCTTGATTATTTATTGTTCCATTGATCGTGAGATTTCCAGAAACGGGATTTATTTCTAGAGGGTCACTATTGCCATCTCCTTCAATGTTTAAATTGATGATATGATTGGCTGTTGATTGATTTTCGATTTTAGGGTCAGTTCCACTAAAATCAGTTAGACGAACAGTATTGCCATTTATTGTTCTTACGGAAGTATTAAAAGGCCCGAATATGATTTGATGTTGTGTGTATATTCCTGAAACGTTATTATTCATACTCAATTGGTGGTTGTTGTTAAATCTCAACACCCCAAAAGATGGTTCGTCCCACAAACCACCAGGATTCCATCTGGCGGCACCTCCTAAACCTTGTCTCCAATTTCCATCAGGAGCTGTGTTTAGCCAATCAAATGTCGTCTGCCCCCACACCCTCGCATTTACAAACACAATCAACGCGAGCAAAAGGCTACTGCGCAATAAAAACTTAACAAAAACATTTGCCTGTGTGAAATCATTCATACGGGCGGAAATACATATCCCCTTCTGGACATTTAAATTGGATGACATAGCAATGAGGTTATAATGAAACAATCGTCCCTTCAAATTATGTACTATGTACACATTACCAAAAAAATGTTTAAGAAAATTTAAAATCCGAACAACCGTTCTTTAACGCCGGATTTGCAGGGAGCGGGAGGCTACTTTCCCCTCGGAAACAAGGGTCAGGCGGTAAGACCCGCTCGGAAGGGATGCAGGCAGACTAAGACATTCTACTGACTGGGCCAATGCAAGTGTTCCAGCGAGAACAGGTTGCCCCAACCCATTGTATAGCGTCCACCGGCAGGGACTCCCGGCAAAACCTGACATCCGAATGAATATCTTTTCCGCTGCCGGATTCGGAAAAATATGAATCGGTGAAATCGATTGATTTTCAATGGAAACGGTCTTGCTGTACACCGACTGTCCATTCCGCTTTCGGGCCACTACACGGTAAATATTTTTTCCTTCCAATGGGGTCTTATCAATATAATCATACTGTGCTACCGATCCCTGATCCCTCGCTGCCATCAAACCGATACGCTCAAATTGAGTCCCATCCGAAGATCGCTCCATGTAGTAGTAATTCGCTTCACCCTGCTCAGCCACCGACCAGTCTAGCCGTACCCCAGACCCCTCTTTTTTGGCACTTACCCCCAGAAAATTCAAGGGCAGTACCACCCAGGGCTGGGTGTAAAAAATATCCTTACCCGGATTAGAGATCGTACTCAAATTAAAACTGCAGCCCAGATTCGAGGTGCCCGGATCGCCGGGAATGCAAACATTCGAAGCCAAGCCATCCGCATTGGTGATCAACACAAAAAAACGGAGCTGATGGCCAATTGTTGTGCCGGTCAACGCCGCATAAGGAATAGAAATTTCCATACCCTTGTTTGGTGCTGTGCTGGGATCAAAACCGTTTTGCCAGGCAAAACTGAACTGATTGGTTCCGGTATTCCAGTTAGTGATATTGATCGAATATCCTGCCGTACCACCCGATTGATTGCACGTTCCCACAAAATGTGGTCCAGCTAAATAAGAAGGTGTTGGTGTTGGTAAAAAGTCGTTAGTGTAATTGCTGAACCTTACCGCATCTAAAAAGATGGTATTGCCGGTGTTCCCCTTATTGAAGGCAATCGCAAAATCTGCATCAAAATCAGTATCCATTCTGGCCCCGGCTAATCCATTCGGCTCGGAAGGATTGAAGCCACCAGTGGGGCAGGATGAACTTGTGGTTTTGAAGACGGTATTGAAAACGGATGACATGTTTTCTCCAAGTCTGTTAGGTCCTCGACCATTATAACTCTGATTGTCGATGAACAGTACAATATTGTTGTTGGCATTTATCTCACCGGTAATGGCAAGAAAAAGCGTTGTGGAGTTGGAGTGATATTTGAGTAGTCCTAATCTATTACCGGTGCCGAATGACGTGTTCGATGTACCGGATGTATTGACCAGCCCGATGATCCGCCATGCCGCATCGCTGCAATCACCATCAATGACCGGCTGTCCTCCCGCAAAAAGCGGAAGCCAAGTCAATAACAGTAAAGCAAATCGCTTCATGGTCAAATCGTTAGTTTTGCCGAAGGCACCGAAAAATAACAATTTTTCACACCTACTATACGTTCTGATTATCCAACATGTGGCCTGTTTGTAAAAAAGAACTCCGACAATTCTTCTCCGGTCTCACCGGATACCTCGCCATCGGGGCCTTTCTTGTCGTGAACGGACTCGCCCTCTTCGTCTTCAACGACAACCTCTTCGACTACGGCTATGCCACCCTCGACCCCTTCTTCGCCCTGGCACCCTGGGTGCTCCTGTTCCTGATCCCCGCTATCACCATGCGCAGCTTCGCCGATGACTTCCGAACCGGCACCTACGAGATCCTACAAGCACAACCCATCAGCCCCTTTCGCATCATCCTCGGAAAATACCTGGCTGCCCTCATCGTGGTCATCATCGCCCTAATCCCTACCGCCCTCTATAGCATCACCATCGATCAGCTCGCTGCCGATCAAACAATCGATGCCGGCGCCACCCTCGGGGCCTATATCGGACTCATCCTCCTCGCCGGCGTGTTCGCGGCCATCAGCATCTATTGCAGCAGCCTGACCCCCAACGCCGTCGCCGTCTTCCTGCTCGCCGCCCTCGGATGCGCCACCATCCACTACGGCGCACAAGCCATCAGCCAACTCCCTGTAGTCGCCGGCTCGCTCGATTATTACATCGATATGGCCGGGATCGAATTTCATTATAGAAGCATTCGGCGCGGACTGATCGATAGCCGCGACCTGATCTATTTCCTCTCCCTCATCACGGCCTTTCTATTGCTCACCCTCCGTAACCTCCTGCGCCGCCGATGATCAACCGCCTCCAACATATTTTCCTGCATCGCTGGGGCGGATGGATCCTGATCCCTGTAATGCTACTGATCAATTGGGCCGCTTCCATATTGCCCATCCGCACCGATCTAACAGCGGATAAACGTTATACGCTAAGTCCCGGCACCCAAAAACTAGTTCGCTCCATCCAAGAACCCATCACCATCGATGTGTTTCTGAAAGGGGAGTTCCCCTCCGGATTCCGAAAGCTGGCTAATAGTACCCGAGACTTTCTCGAACTGATCAAAGAAGAAAACGGACAGAATATTCAGTTTCGTTTTTTGTCACCCGAAGACCTGCAAGAAAATAACCAACCCTACGCCGATACACTCAGCAAAATGGGCGCCATGCCCATCAACCTGACGGTGCAGAAAAAAGCCGGACAATCCACCAACCTGCTCTATCCCTATGCGTGGATACGGACCGGCCATAAGCAACAACTTGTTCCACTCTTCACCGGTAGCAAAGGCCGCATCAGTCAAGAAGAGATCAACAGCGCTGAAAGCCTGCTCGAATATCAATTCGCTGGTACGCTACAAAAAATCAGCTCAACCAAACAAGCCACCATCGCCTATGAAGTAGGTCATGGTGAACCCACCGATCTGCGCGGCTACGATCTGGAAAATACACTCAGCGCCGACCATCGTTTCGGGTTACTAAATATGCGTGATTCCTTGACGATCCCCGACGGGATCGATCTGCTGATGATCGTCAAACCAACCGATGCATTCACGGAGGATGACAAGTTCAAACTCGATCAATTTGTGATGCGTGGAGGCAAACTCTTGCTCTTCATCGATAATCTCATCGCCGAGCAGGATAGTCTGCGCGTAAAAGCAACCGGCGAAACCATCGCCTTCGATCGCAACCTGCAACTCACCGATCTGCTGTTCCGATACGGTTGTAGAATCAACACTGATCTGGTGATGGATCTACAATCCGATTTCATTCCCCTCGTCGTCGGCGGTACGATGGAAAATCCCCAACTCGAGTACCTGCGTTGGAATTATTACCCGCTCGCCAATGGTGCCGGACCGTTCAGCAAAAACCTCGGATACGTCTCCACCCGCTTCGCGAACTCCATCGATACTATTCAGGTGCCCGGTATTCTCAAAACACCTATCTTGACCAGCTCAGCAAATGCACGCACCATCACCACACCGGCACTGATCAGTTTCAATGAAAACCGAAACGCACCGGAGGATGAAAAATTCAAGCAATCCAACATTCCCATCGGCTATCTGCTGGAGGGAAGTTTTAGTTCCCTTTATAGTAACCGCATCAGTACAGCCTGGCGAGATAGTTTGCAGCGGATCGGTAAACCATTTCAATCAAAATCGGTACCCAACCGCATGATCGTGGTGGCCGACGGAGATGTTGTGTTAAATGAGGGTGTCGCGCAGGTAGGCCCCCTTCCGATGGGCTGGAATAAGTATACATATATGGCTTATCAGGAAGGTCAGCCTGGCGGACAATTTTTCATCCCCGCCGCTAATCGCGATTTTCTGAAAATGGCCATCGAGCAATTGGTCGGTGACCCGGCCATCATGGAAACCCGAAATAAGGAAATCGTACTGCGCTTGCTGGATTCCAAGAAGATCGAGGAGGGACGTTCAAAATGGCAAGCCCTGAATATCGCGCTGCCAGTTCTCTTGCTGGCCCTCTTCGGCGGCCTCTTTCATTGGTCGCGTAAAAAGCGCTTCGGCGCCGCCTGAGGGTTATCTTTGTTCTTCAATTTTCCATTATGACGGTCGATCAGATCACCTATTCCGTGTTCGGTATTGTGTTGGTATTGGCCCTGGTGTTCGACCTGGGACTGCTTAGTAAAAAAAATCAGGACGTTTCGATCAAGCAAGCCCTGAACCAAACTTTTTTCTGGGTGGGCCTTGCCCTTGCCTTTTTCTTTTTTATGTGGTATGAGAAAGGTCAAGGTCTCGCGCTTGAATACCTGAGTGCCTATCTGATGGAATGGAGCCTGAGCATCGACAACATCTTTGTATTCATCTTGATCTTCTCGGCTTTCTCTGTGGCGCCCAAGAACTACGGACGCGTTTTGTTGATCGGTATTCTGATGGCCATCATATTCCGTATTTTATTTATCACTGTCGGTGTGGCACTGGTCGATCGCTTTCACTGGATCCTATATGTATTTGGCGTGTTTCTGGTGTATACAGGTTATAAGATGTTCACCTCTACGGAGGACAAAGAATTCGATCCCCAACAAAGTAAGATCTATCTGTTCTTAAAGAAATTTCTTCCACTGGTACCGCACGATGGAGGTGGTAAATTCATGATCCGGGAGAATGGTCGCCCTGTTTACACAACACTCTTTGTAGTTGTAGTGATGCTCGCAGCCATCGATCTGGTCTTCGCATTGGATTCCATTCCGGCCGTGATGGGCATCTCGCGCGATAAACTTGTGATCTACACCTCGAATATTTTTGCAGTATTGGGATTGCGGTCTTTATTCTTTTTGTTACGCGGTGCCGTAAATCAATTCGATTATTTACCGCAGGGGATTTCAATCGTTCTGGTCTTTATCGGACTCAAAATGCTGGGTGAGCATTGGTTGAATGAATGGTTCAGCAAGAGCGTATTGGTTGCGCTTTCACTCGGCGTGATCATGCTTTGTATCGGAGGTTCGATCTTCTATTCCATCTTTATGCGTAAGCCCGGTACGCCGGATAAACTTTGATCGGTTGCTAATTCTGAACGATGAACGATCCATCCTGTGAGCTATTCCATCTCGACCATATGCAAAATTTTGACAGGTGCGACCGTATCACTGGATCAGAACCATGTGATCACAGAACTGATAATCGATTCCCGTAAGATCACTCCGGCGGAAAAGCTCAATCATTTTCCCGATATCAACGATTATCCGAGGAATAATTTATTCTTCGCACTGATAACTGATCGTCGGAACGGACATGATTTTATTCCAGCTGCCTATGCCGCAGGCATTCGGGCTTTCGTGGTGAGTCAGTATGTCGACAGTTCCTTATTCCCAGAAGCTTTTTTTATCAGTGTGGCGGATACGCTGGATGCTTTACAAATGCTGGCTGCTCATCACCGATCGCAGTTTCAGTATCCGGTTATCGGTATAACCGGTAGCAACGGGAAAACGATTGTGAAAGAGTGGTTGTATCAGTTATTGAACTTGGATTATCGGATCGTTCGATCTCCGCGCAGTTATAATTCACAGATCGGTGTTCCACTGAGTGTGTGGCGGATGAGTCATCTGCATGACTTAGCCATTTTTGAAGCCGGAATATCCAAAGCGGGGGAGATGGAAAAGTTGGCTGCGATCATTCGTCCCACGATCGGCGTATTGACCAATATAGGTGCGGCACACGATGAGGGCTTCGCCTCCCGTGCAGATAAGGAAACTGAGAAGCAAAAGTTATTTGAAGGCGCAAACATTCCGGAATCCATTGAGGTGGCTGATCGTGTTGTAGAAGGCGGCATGACAAGAATTACGGATCGAGGAGGAGAAGTGATTCTAATTCCTTTTACCGATGAGGCATCTGTTCAAAATGCGTTAACCTGTTGGTCGGTGATGCGTCACCTGGGCTATTCTATCGAAACCATCGCTCTGCGTATGCTATCACTACAGCCGGTACAGATGCGGCTCGAGATCAAGCGTGGGATCAACCAATGCTTGCTTCTGAATGATGCATACAGCATGGATCTGGATTCGCTTAACATTGCCTTGGCACATCTTCGTCAACAGTCGGGTGATTTGCCACGTACTGCTATACTCACGGATCTGCCGGGGGGTGGAGTTCCTGAATACGATCAATTGATTCGCTACTTGTTGCAGCATCAGTTGCATCGTTTGATCACGATCGGTCCCGCTTTCCAGCAGTATCTGGCGGATAAGCGTTATTCGAATCTGATTGTTACATCCTATCCCGACCGGGACAGTTTTGAGAGTCATTTCTCCTCACGTTCGTTTCATCAGGAGGCCATATTGATCAAAGGGGCTCGCCGTTTTCAAATGGATAAACTTCTTTCGCTGCTGGAAGCACAATTGCACCAGACGCGAATGGAGATCGATCTGGGAGCATTACGACATAATATCCAAGCCTATCAATCTGTATTGAAGTCGGGCGTGAAGATCATGGCCATGGTGAAATCATTTGCCTACGGCAGCGGCGGCGTGGAGATTGCCCGGGTGATGCAAGAAGAGGGGATTGCCTATCTGGGTGTTGCCTATGCGGATGAAGGAGTGGCCTTGCGAACGGGAGGTATACGTATCCCGATCATGGTCATGAATACAGAACCCGCTGCTTTCGATGCAATCGTCGAGCATCGATTAGAGCCTGTCTTGTACTCGATGGAAATGGTACATACATTCCGACAGTATTTGCGCAGCCAAGGGGAGTTGCATTATCCGGTGCATATTGAAGTAGAGACCGGTATGAATCGTTTAGGTATTGCGGAGTCTGAACTCGATGAATTAATAGAGGGGGTGTTGATCGGAAATGAATTTCAGATAAGCTCTGTGTTTTCGCATTTCACGTCTGGTGAAGAGGTGGGAGGAGATGATTTTTCTGCTTTACAAGTAACGCGACTGAATAGAGCAATTGATCATATCTGTACGGTGCACGGGAATACATTCATTCGTCACATCGCGAATTCAGCGGCCGCCATTCGACATCCTGAGTGGCAAATGGACATGGTGCGTATCGGAATCGGATTGTATGGCATCGATCCGGCGGTTTCGGATAAAATACAATTGAATCCTGTTGCTAGGTTATTGGCAACCGTTGCTCAATTGAAAGACCTGAAGCCGGGCGATTCAGTTAGTTATAATCGGAAAATGATCGCGGATCGTCCGATGCGGATCGCCACGATACGGTTGGGTTATGCGGATGGATTTCCGCGTCGCTTGGGAAATGGTGTGGGATCAGTGATCTTACATGGGAAGCGGGCGCCGGTAGTGGGTACGGTGTGTATGGATATGTTCATGGTCGATGTATCGGACATTCCCGCTGTGCAGGTCGGGGATGCAGCTATCATATTTGGTGCTGAATTGCCACTAACGGAATTGGCTAAACTCGCCGGAACGATTCCTTATGAGATTATGACCGGGATCTCACAGCGGGTGAAACGGATCTATGTGGAGGAGTGATGAAAGATGAAGGGTGAAGCCTGCCTGCCGGCAGGGATGAAAGATGAGGGATGAAAGTTGAAATCAGTCAGTCAACTTAAAACATTACATACTGAACAATGAACTCTCATCGTTCAACTATCATCATTCAACTCCTAGAGGATTTCCTTCGAATCGTTATGCTGCTGAGAGGTGCTGATCGTAGGAGGAGTATTGACCTCCTTCGGTTGCTTTAATAATCTTTTTTGGAAGAAGAACAGCACTAGAACGCCCACGGAGATGGAAGCATCGGCAATGTTGAAGATGGGGCTGAAAAATTCAAATTCCTGTCCGCCAATAAAAGGAACCCAAGCGGGCCAGGTAGTATTGATGATGGGGAAGTAGAGCATGTCAACGACGCTGCCATGTAAGAAAGAAGAGTAACCTTCAGATCCTATCGCAGCTGTACCGATGTACGATACATAATCGCCGATGGTGCTATCGAAGTGGAGTCCTTTATCGAAGAACATTCCGTAGAACATGCTGTCGATCAGATTGCCCAGTGCACCGGCGTAGATGAGTCCGGCACAGATCATGAGTCCGCGTGAAAAATTTTGTTTCGTCATCTTGCTCAGATACCAAGTTCCGATGATCACGGCGATCAGACGGAATAGGGTGAGGATGAGTTTTCCGGTCTCGTTTCCGAATTTCCAACCCCAGGCCATACCCGGATTCTCAATGAAATGAATTCGGAACCAATCCATCCCACCAACACGCACGACCTCTCCGATCGGATACTGCGTCTTGATCCAGATCTTAATGGCCTGATCGATCACGATGATCGCAGCGATCAGTAGTACGAGGTGTGTCGGTTTTAGTTTGTTCATATAGTTTCTTTATGTCTCAACCACTCATCTTTCATCCTTCATCTTTCATCTCTCATCTCTCATCCTTCACCCTTCATCTCTCATCCTTCCTCACCCCACCATATTCTCCGGTCTCACCCACTGATCGAACTGTTCGCCTGTCACATAGCCCAGTTTAATCGCCATCTCCCTCAGTGTAGTTCCTTGTTTGTGCGCTTTCTGTGCGATCTCGGCTGCCTTATAATAGCCGATCTTGGTGTTCAGGGCGGTCACCAACATGAGTGAATTCTCCACGTGTTTGCGGATGTTCGCTTCGATGGGTTCGATGCCACGGGCGCATTTCAGATCGAAGGATACACATCCTTCTCCGATGAGGCGGGCACTATGCAAGAAGTTGTAAATCATCACCGGTTTGAACACGTTCAGCTCGAAGTGTCCGTTCGCCCCTCCGATGTTGATGGCAACGTCATTTCCCAAAACCTGGGCGGCGATCATCGTGAGCGCCTCACATTGAGTTGGGTTCACTTTGCCGGGCATGATGGACGATCCGGGTTCGTTATCGGGGATGAAGATCTCGCCGATGCCGCTACGTGGACCGGATGATAACATCCGAATATCGTTAGCGATCTTCATCAAGCTGACTGCAACTGTTTTCAAGGCGCCGTGCGCTTCCACGATGGCATCGTGGGCGGCCAGTGCTTCGAATTTATTAGGGGCTGTAACAAAGGGCAGTCCGGTGAGTGCAGCAATATGCTTTGCCACGTTTTTTGAATAATTCGGGGGCGTATTGATGCCGGTTCCGACTGCTGTTCCGCCCAATGCCAGTTCGCTCAGGTGCGACAGTGTGTTCTTGATCGCTTTCAATCCGTGATCGAGTTGCGATACATAACCGCTGAATTCTTGTCCGAGTGTGAGTGGCGTCGCATCCATGAAATGCGTGCGGCCGATCTTCACCACTTTCATGAACTGCTTGCTCTTTTTCGCGAGCGTGTTTCGCAGTTGCTCGATGCCGGGGATTGTTGTTTCGATCAGCATCTTGTAGGCAGCGATGTGCATCGCAGTGGGGAAGGTGTCGTTCGAGGACTGTGATTTATTCACGTCGTCGTTGGGATGCAGAAACTTATTGGTGTCGGTGAGTGAGCCGCCTTTAATGACATGTCCGCGGTAGGCGATCACTTCGTTCACATTCATATTGCTCTGTGTACCGGATCCGGTCTGCCAAACTACCAGGGGGAACTGATCGTCGAGTTTTCCTTTCAGGATTTCATCACAGACTTTCCCGATCAACTGTGCTTTATTCTTGGGCAGCACGCCTGCTTCCGAATTGGTGAGGGCGGCAGCTTTTTTCAGGTAAGCGAAGGCTTGGATGATCTCTTTAGGCATCCGGTTGATGTCTTGTGCGATGCGAAAATTGTCGATGCTACGTTGCGTTTGAGCACCATAATACGCGTCCACAGGCACTTTCACTTCACCCATGGTATCCTTCTCGATACGGTATTGCATAAAGCGTGATTTTGAGTGGGGCAAAGGTAAGGAACGGATGAACGATGAAAGATGAAGGATGAAAGATGAAAATTCACCCTTCATCTTTCACCCTTCAACTAAACTTAGGTGTTCTTTTCTCCAAAAACGCCCCCACGCCCTCTTGCATTTCCGGGGTAGCGAAGCATTCACCGAATAGGCGTACTTCCTCTTTATATCCGGCTTCGTCAGGGGTGCCGGATGCATTCACCGCGGCGATTACGCGTCCGACCGCATTCGGACCTTTCGACAGGATGGTCGTCAATAATTTTTTGGATTCTTCCAGTAAGGTATCAGCTGTGAATACATGGTTGACCAGCCCCACGCGATGTGCATCCGCTGCATTCAGCATGTTACCGCTCATCATCAATTCCATCGCGCGTCCTTTTCCGATCAGTTGGGTCAGACGTTGTGTTCCTCCATATCCGGGTATCAGACCGAGGTTTATTTCGGGCTGACCGAACCGCGCATTTTCTGAGGCTAGACGGATATGACAGCTCATCGCCAGTTCACATCCTCCACCGAGTGCAAAACCATTCACGGCAGCAATGATCGGTTTGCGGCTACGCTCAAGACGAAAAAAACAATCCTGTCCGCGCTTGGCTAATGCCATCGCTTCTTCTTTGCTGAGTTGAGTGAACTCGCTGATATCTGCTCCGGCTACAAAAGCTTTTGGTCCGGATCCAGTCAGGATCACACCGCGGATGGCCGGATCGGTATCGACCTGATCCATCAAGGCATTCAGGTCATCGAATACAGAACGGTTGAGTGCGTTGAGTTTATCGGGACGATTCACGGTTACCGTCAGGATGCCTTGCTCCAGCTCGGTCAATAAAGTCTGATACATATGTATTTTTTAGAAAGGTCTTTTTTCCTGCACCCATTCACGGATATAGGTGACGATGTCTTGCATGGGAGAGCCGGGTGCAAATAGTTTTCCAACCCCCAATTCATGTAATGTGTTCATATCTGCCTCGGGGATGATCCCACCACCGGTAAGTAATACATCTTCCAAACCTTTTTCCTTCATGAGGCCGATGACCTTTGGGAAAACCGTCATGTGTGCACCGGACAAGATGCTGATGCCGATCGCATCCACGTCTTCCTGCAAGGCGGCAGTCACCACCATCTCAGGGGTCTGACGAAGTCCGGTATAGATCACCTCCATACCGGCATCCCGCAGAGCAGTGGCTATTACTTTGGCTCCTCGGTCGTGGCCATCTAGACCGACTTTGGCGACCAACACACGTATGGGGCGAGCTGTATTCATCGATTGTGCAAAGTTAATTGTTCGTCAATTGAGCAGTCAACACCTCGATCCGCCGAATCGTTTCCTCTTTTCCGAGAATGTCGGCGATATCGAATACACCCGGACCGAATTTTCCGCCCACCAACATGATCCGCAGTGGCAACATCAACTCGCCGGGCTTGATCGCTTTTTCATCCGCCAGCGATTTGAAACTTGTCTCCAGTTCGATGGCGGTCCACTCTGCTAATGTCTCGTATCGTTGCATCAGCGTTCGAAAGAAATCCGTTTTTGCCTCATTCCATTTCGGTTGAATCGCTGCTACATCGACCGTCTTTGGGTATTCGAAGAAATAACTCGTTTGCTCCGCAAAATCCGTGAGCAAATGACATCGATCCTTAACCAATCCCACTATTTTTTCTAAACTTCCTAAACCTTCTAAGCCTCCTAAACTTTTCTCAACCCTCATCGCTAAACCCTCAACTGGAACCCGCTGTATCCAGGCATGATTGAACCACTTCGCTTTTTCATAATCAAATTTGGCACCGGCACTGTGTACCCGTTCCATGGAAAAGGCTTCAATCAATTCTTCCATGTAGAATATTTCTTTTTCAGTGCCATCATTCCATCCCAGCATGGCCAGCAGGTTGATGAATGCTTCGGGTAAGAAGCCGCGTTCGCGGAATCCTTCTACGGTTTCACCGGTCTTCGGATCGGTCCAGTTCATGGCAAACACCGGAAATCCGTATTTAGCACCATCTCGTTTGCTGAGTTTTCCACTCGGGCCGAGTATCAGGGGTAAATGTGCCCACTGGGGCATGGCGTCACGACCGAATAATTTTTCCCATAAACGTACATGAACAGGGGCGGAGGGAAGCCACTCCTCTCCCCGAAAAGCATGTGAGATCTGCATGAGATGATCGTCCACTACCACAGCCAGATGATAGGTAGGCATGCCATCGGCTTTCAGCAAAACTTTATCATCTACCGTGCTCATGTCGAACGAAACCTCACCCCGGATCATGTCGTTGAATGCGATGGTACCGGTGCCCGGCATGTTGATGCGGATCACGTGCGGGGTGCCGTCAGTAAGAAGAGAATCCACCTCCTCTTTTGACAGGGTCAGCGAGTTGCGCATCTTCAGTCGCAACGTATGGTCATATTGAGGGGAGGGGTTCTGCTCTGTCTTATAATTTTCGCGCATCGATTCCAGTTCGCCTGGGGTATCGAAGGCATAGTAGGCGTCGCCTTGTTCGATCAGTTTCTCTGCGTAGGTTCGATAAATCGGTTTTCTTTCGCTTTGGCGATAGGGACCGAAGGAGCCGCCGTGTTGTACGCTTTCATCGGGTTCGAGTCCGCACCAACGCAGGCAATCGAAAATATATTCTTCCGCTCCGGGCACATACCGGCTTTGGTCGGTGTCTTCGACCCGGACAATAAAGTCACCTCCGTGTTTTTTGGCAAAGAGGTAGTTGTAGAGAACGGTACGAACACCGCCGAGGTGTAGGCCTCCGGTTGGACTGGGCGCAAAGCGGACGCGGACTTTTTTCGACATGCCGCAAAGATAACCCCTCCCGCTTGGCGTTTATCTTTGTTCTGATGTGTGATTACTTGGTTCGATCCCCCCGATGGCTGCAATGGCTCTATCCCAACAGGATATGGTCCTTGCCGAACACTGAACGCATCGTGTACCTGACCTTCGATGACGGCCCACATCCTGAGATCACTCAGTTTGTACTGGAAGAGTTAGAGCGATACCAGGCTAGGGCTACTTTCTTCTGCATCGGCCAGAACGTGGATCGATATCCCTTGGTATACCGATCAATCATCGAGGCTGGTCATGGTGTCGGAAATCATACACAGCATCATTTAAATGGGTGGAAAACGTCCACTGAAAAATATCTGTCTGATGTGGAGGAGGCTCAAAAGCGGATCGAATCCAATTGGTTTCGTCCGCCGTATGGACGCATGACCGGCAAGCAGGCTATCGCGTTGCAAAATCGATTTCCTGAAATGAAGATCGCTATGTGGGATGTATTGTCGGGGGATTTCGACCGTTCAAAAAATGGTGAGTGGTGTGCTCGTCAGCTTCAACAAAATGTGAAATCTGGGTCAGTGGTAGTGATGCACGATTCAGAAAAAGCATGGGATCGGTTGAGGGTTTGTTTACCTCTCATATTAGAATATTTCAACAAGCAAGGATTTCGGCTGGAAAAACTGCCAGGATCTTAAAAAAATTGGGCCGGGGTGGAAACCCTGGCCCGTTTTTAATCCGTACCCTATGAAAACTCCGACAAATATAGGGGAATACAACTATGCTCAGTGATATTCTAACCCCCACATGTTGATAATGCCGGAATCAGGGCAATGTTATCTGGCGGGAAACGCCATTTATCGTGATGGTCGCTAAATTGTCGCAAGTGCCCGTGCCAAAGTCCAACACGGCGATCCAGGCATTGGGGGCGGCGGCGCTGACCCGTACCGTACGAATCTTACCTCTAACGATCCAGCGACAGGTGAATTTTTTCATAAGTGGTTCAATGACATTAGTTTCGAAACGAGACAAGCGACCATTCCGAGAAACTCGTCCTCTCGAACTCCCTTCGATCCGGAATATATCGTCCACAGATATGTTCGTGATCATTCCCTCCACTTGGGTTATCACTTTATTGCTGTTCCATTCGATGAAATTGCCGCTTGGGCGGGTGAGTTTTCCGTCGGTTACGGCCACGGTGTACTGAAAAGCGGGCGGATTTCCGATCTGGCCACTTCCGGTATTGGTGATCTTGTGGGTGCCTTCTACTTTGGTGCTGTCAACATAATAGCCATCGAAATTGGTTGTGGCGATCGCACCGGGCACAATCAATCGATTGGTGTAGGTGGTAGAGATCTTACCGCGACGAGTCCGTCCATCACGGCCAACACAGCCGGTAGCGCCGAAGTCCATGGTGATACGAACTGGGAAAGCGGTTCCGGCTCCCAAACGGGTAACTGTAACAACCGGACAATTGGTGGGTCGGCCAAATATGCCGGTGCCCCCCAGGCCAACTTCATCATTTACGCCCATCACATCATCAAAAACATCATTGAAAAGTGCATCAGCCTCGCCATCAGATTCGCTGCTGATCTGTGAATCTTGCTCTTCCAGGAGGTTCTGCGCTGAATCATCCTGTTTTTTCTGGCAACCGGGAAGGGCAAAAAGACTTAGTGCCAAAACGGGCAGCCAAAGATTTTTAAGGGATAGGATATGTTTCATTGTAAATGGTTATGTGCTCTATGAGAGTAAATCTAGTCTGAAAGGTTTAACCGAAAGCAGGATAAATTCCTGAGTTTTGTCAACAAGATGACCCTGATCGACAGCCATACCCATATTTATCTGCCCGAATTTGATTCCGACCGAGCCGCTATGATTGAACGGGCTCTCGCAAATGGGGTAGAAAAACTCCTACTGCCGGCCATCGATTCCTCCACCCATCAAAAACAATTGGAAGCAGAGGCTGCGTTTCCGGGCCAATGCCTGTCCATGATGGGGCTGCATCCTTGCTCGGCAAAAGAGAATGTCGAAGAGGAACTGGCTATCGTACGGGGCTATCTGGAGTCGCGCTCGTTCGTGGCGATCGGGGAGATCGGGCTGGATCTTTACTGGGATAAAGACCACCTCGATCAGCAGTACCTGGCCTTTGAACGTCAGATTGAATGGGCATTCGAGTTCGACCTACCGATCGTGATCCATTCGAGAGAATCCATGGATCGATGCATCGAAGTGGTTAAAAAATATCAAAACGGGAAACTCCGAGGCGTTTTTCATTGCTTTACCGGTTCCGTTGAATCGGCCAAGCGGATCATCGATCTGGGTTTTTATCTGGGGATCGGTGGGGTAGCTACCTATAAAAACGCGGGATTGCCGGCTGTATTGGAGCAGCTCTCCCTTGAGCATCTGTTATTGGAGACCGATGCACCCTATCTTACTCCTGTACCACACCGGGGCAAACGAAATGAACCGGCCTATCTCAAGCTCGTAGCGGAAAAGATTGCTGAATCAAAATTCTGCTCGGTTCAAGAAGTGACGGAACAGACCACGAAAAATGCTCGTCAGCTGTTTCGATTGCCTTAAGCCTGTTACATCTTCTTTGTTTGGGACACTATTTAATAAATCATCGCCATGCGAGTGCTGTTGCTTTCCGCTGTTCTGCTCTATTCTATTTCCCTGATCGGACAAAACAATGCGCCTCCCGGTGCAACTCATGATGCGGCCGGACATACCTCGTATTATGCTGGCACCATGCCCTTGGTGATCAGTGTTCCGCATGGGGGCACCTGGAATCTGACAGAGATCAAAGACCGCGATTGTGAGGGGGCCGTGACCGTAACAGACCGCGAGACAAAAGAATTAGCCTTTGAGATTTCTGACGCGTTGGCTAAGTACCATGGAATGCGACCCTATTTGATCGTGTGTAACATTACTCGAAAGGATGTGGATCAAAACCGGGAGATCAATGAGGCAACCTGTGGTAATCCGGAAATGGCAAAACCCTGGGAGACGTTTCATGCCTACATCGACTCAGCCCTCGCAGAGGCGGTCGCTAAATTCGGCAGCTGCCTGTATATCGATCTGCACGGACATGGACACCCGGAACAGCGACTGGAAGTCGGTTACCTGATCACCGATAAAAAGCTTACGAGTTTTTATGATCAGTCTGAGTTGTTGTCTGACCATACAACCTCCCTTGGCAATCTCCTCTCTCGTAAAGAAGTCAGCTCACTGCGTGAGTGGTTATTCGGAGAGCGAGCATTCGGTACGCTGATGGCAGCTAAGGGCTATCCCTCGGTACCGAGTCAGCAAGATCCACATCCCAAAGAGGGAGAAAAATATTTCAATGGCGGATACAACACGAAGCGCTATACCGGGGCGGCTTATCCAAATGTGTTCGGTTGGCAGATCGAGAGTAATTACAGAGGGGTCAGAGATCCAAAAGGCAGGCCGGCATTTGCCATGGCATTCAGTGATGTGATCACCGGTTTTCTTCGTCAATTCTCTTTTGTGAAAATGCCTGCGTCGATGGGAGAGCAGGTACGCTGATACTCCGTTGTTCCAGTATGCCGCGTAACCGCTTGATGCCTTGATGTAAATGATTGCGTGCGATCTGATAATCCAGCGATAAGATCGAACAGATCTCCCGGTAGGATAGTGAAAGATAAAAACGCAGGTATACGACTTCACGCTGGCGGGGTGATAGTTGTTGTATGGCTTCTGCCAGCTGCTTGTTCCAGGCTGCATCTTCTTCTTGTCGGATGCGCAAATCTTCGGCACTCATCACAAAAGGGGTATCATGCTCTTCAATGGTTCTTATATCCGCACCGCTTCGTGTCAGCCGAATGAGTTTGTAGCGAATGGATTGGAGTAAGTAGCCTTTGATGGACATCACCGGTTTGGGTTCCCGCTGCTGCCAGATTTCCAGAAACAGATCCTGGACCAGGTCATTGATCGCCTCGCGGTCGGGGTGGATCTTATGCGCATAGCGGAACAACTGAGCATAATGCCGTTCGAACAGTTTGGCCAGGGCTTCTTTATTCCCTTGCCGGAAACTGTCCCAGAGGATATCATCCTTAAGGGTAAGCAATCGTTAGTCTTGTCATTAAAAATAGTCGTTCCGCCCTGTTACAAACAGAACTTTTTTTGCACCTATGTAATACTACGTATGTCAATGCCTCAACCAGACCGATTCGTAAACGCCGAGCAGATCCTGTTGGATGAGCGTTTTTTGGCTTGGGCCGAGGGGCTGGAGGATGCTTCAGCGACTGATTGGATCGAGTCCCTGCGCCTATCCTCCCCCGAACAGGAAGAAGAGCTACTCGAGGCGCTTCTGACTTTTCAGGCTATTCGCCGGGATGAATCACCTGTTGTTGGCGCCCCCGAACAACTCGAGCGGCTGCTGTATCGGTTGGAGCGAGAATCCATTCCGGCGTTTCAACCCTCAAAAACTTCGAAAAGGTCCCTTATTCCACTGTTGAGTATTACGCTGCTGGCCGCTGTGTTGGCTATTGCTCTTTATTTGAATGACCGCAATGCCAATAATACCATTACCGGGGATGGTAAGGTGACCAAACTATCGGATGGCACGAAGGTGGCATTAAGTTCAACCAGCACCATCACCTATGCCGATGGCTTTGAAAAGAAAAAGGTCCGTGAGGTATGGGTGAAAGGGGAAGCCCAGTTCGATGTTGCCCATCAAAAAAACGATCAGCCCTTCATTGTTCATACACGTCACTTTGATATCGAAGTCACAGGAACGCGCTTCATCGTGAACAATCAGTCAACTGATGCCAGCGTGTTACTGCAGGAAGGATCCGTGAACCTGATTTTTCCGAATGGAGAGCGGGCGCAAATGAAGCCTGGTGATTTTTTCTCCCTGAATGCGAAAAAGGCTTCTGTTGATGCAGCGACAACAACGATCACGCCCGCTATATTGGAGCGTCACATTGTATTTGACAATACGCCGTTTTCGCAGGTAGCCAAAGAGATTGAGCGTCGTTATGAAGTACCTGTCCGGATCCTCGATCCGGTACTGAGCGAAAAACTCATCACGGGTATTCTGCCAAACAATGATCTCAATGCTTTATTAAAAGCGCTGGAGTCGGCAATGGACTGCCAAATCACACGAGAAAATCAGATGATCTATATAAAATCTTCTTTCTAAACCTTGCATATGCCAAACCTTTTCAAACACTGGATCCTCCGTTCGCTGACTGTTGCGATGTTATTTTCTCATCTCGTAACAAACGCTCAGGGTAGCTTTGCCGGCACGACCCGCAGCAACGAAGCCGAACGCCAAACGGATCGGTTATCATCAGATTCTAATGCCCCAACAACGGCACTTTCCTCCGTGCTTAAAAAGCTGAATCAGGAAAAGGGTATCTATTTCCTGTATACCGATCCCTCGATCGGTTCAACCCAGGTGTCCGATCCCGATTATCGTAAACAAGCCGAGACGATACTGGAAGAGATCACTCGTCAAGCCGGACTGGAATACAAGAAGGTAGCGGAGAACACCTATGTAATCCGGACAACCGGCCGCCCTCGTACGAACAGTGAAGAGAAATTATACAAGTTCGATCAGGTTGTAGCAGAAGACATCATTGTGAAAGGAAAGGTCTTCAATGCAAAAGACAATACACCACTGGAAAATGTATCCGTCAAAATAATCGGTGCCAAGAAAGGAACCACCACCAAAGCTGACGGCAGCTTTTCCATCACGGTTCAGAAAGGACAGTCCATCGAATTCTCCAGTGTTAATATGATCTCCCGCACGGTTAAGATCAATGACGCGAAAGAGTTACAGATCTTCTTGCAGGAATCTGAAAACAACCTTTCTGAAGTAATGGTCGTTGCGTACTCCAATCAAAAACGCAGCACCTTCACCGGAGCGGCCACTACTGTGAAAGCCTCTGTACTGGAGAGTGCCCCCAATACATCCGTTCAAGAAAGTATTCAGGGAAATGTGGCAGGGGTACAATCCACCAACGGTAGCGGACAGCCCGGTCAGGCTCCGGATATCCGAGTACGTGGTATCGGCTCCATCTCTGCTTCTTCCACACCGCTTTATGTGATCGATGGGATACCGGTTGTCAGCGGAGACATCTCCGGTGGAAACACCAACACCATCGCGGGCCTGAACCCGAATGACATCGCCAGCATGACCATCCTAAAAGACGCATCAGCTACTTCACTCTATGGATCCCGTGCAGCCAACGGTGTAGTACTGATTACGACCAAAACCGGTAAGGCTGGTAAAGTGAAAGTGAACTTCACCTATCAACGCGGTTATAATAATTACACCATACGCGACGAACAAAAAACGCTCACTACCGCTCAGTACATTCAATATTATCGTGAGGGTTGGGTGAATGCGGGCAATCCGGTCTCTTCGTATGATTCTTTACTGACGGCCAATCGCATCGACACCAACGTTAACACGGATTGGTTCGAGCAAGTTCTCCGTCAGGGAAAGTACTCGCAATACAACCTGAATATCAGTGGAGGAAGTGATCGTTCTACTTACTTCATGTCGGGTAGTTACTATGCATCTGAGGCCCCAACCAAGGGAGTGGATTACAACCGCGGAACCTTCCGTACCAGCATCACGTCTGAACTTTCGAAGAAGTGGTCGGTGAAAGGAAGCCTGGCGGGAAGTTATCAGCGATCCACCAACTTCCTGGGTGGTTCCTTTTTTGGAAACCCTATTCGCGCCATGTATCGTTTGGCCCCTTGGTTGCCTGTCTATAAAAGTGATGGAGTCACCTATGAATTGGGTTATAACAACGGGTATAATCCTGTTGCTGTTATTGAAACTACCAAGCGTCTCGCACAGACCTATAATCTGGCAGCGAACGCATCCACTACTTTCAAAATCTTTGATGGTCTTCAGTATGAAGGAAGTCTGGCACTGGACTTTAACCATGCCTTCCGTAGTACCTATTACGATCCGCGTGTCGGTAACACCTACGTAGCGGTGGGCGGTTCAGTCACCAACTACACACAAGACATCACGAACTGGGTCGCTACCAACATCCTGCGCTATAAGAAGAACTTCCGTGATAAGCATTCAGTTGAAGCTTTCGCCGGTTATGAAGCGCAAAGCAGAGGTGATCTCGAAACAAGTGTCACCGTCAATGGAATCGCGCCAGGTACCAGTACGCCTGCAGGTGGTTCTTTGATCGAGTCCGCTACCGGAACAAACACCGGGTTCAAGTTGCTGAGTAAGTTTCTGAACTCCAGCTATTCTTTCCGGGACAAGTATTTTGTTTCTGGTTCCATTCGTGAAGATGCTTCTTCACGCTTTGCCAAGAATTTCCGTTCGGCAACCTTCTGGTCGGCCGGTATCGGATGGAACATCGCCAATGAATCTTTCTTCAAGTGGCGTGCCGTAACGGAATTGAAACTCCGTGCCAGCTATGGATACACCGGTAATCAGGGCATCGACAATTTTGAGTCGCAAGGTTTGTATAGCACCGGAGGTGATTATAATCAGTCATCCGGACTCACGCTCTTGCAACTGGCAAACGATAATCTCACCTGGGAAAAGAACCGTCCCTTTAACATCGGATTGGATTTTGTGACATGGAAAGGGCGCCTGACAGGTACCTTCGAGTGGTACTCACGTGAATCCAGCAATCTGCTTCGTAATCAGCCGGTGCCCAGTACCAATGGCGTTACTTCTGTAACTGTCAATAACGGCGCGATGAAAAATACCGGTATAGAGGCAACTGTGTCCATGGTCTTGATCTCGCCTACAAAAGCACGTGGATTCAAGTGGACCACCGACATGAACATCACGTCATTCCGTAATGAGATCACGCAGATCGATTCCAACTTCTCCAACAATGCCAACTATCTACGTCGCGTCGGAACCAGTTACTATACTCACTTCCAACGAGGATACGCCGGTGTGAATCCGTTGAACGGAGAAGCCCTCTGGTACACCTCCGCCGATAAGGAGCAGACTACAAACAATTTCAACTCCGCCGTTCGGATCCGCTATGGCTCGGCATTACCTCGCTTCTATGGTGGCATGTCACACACGTTCTCCTATATGAACTTCCGCCTTAGTATGCATTGGTTCATCAACTGGGGCAATTTCATCTATGATGATTATGGATACCTGCAAAAGACGGATGCGAATCTTGGGTTCTCCGATCAGAGCAACGGCCTGAGTCGATACGATTATGCCCGTCGCTGGACGACACCCGGACAAATCACCAATGTTCCCAAACCTGTTTTCCTTGGTTCACAATCATCCGCGGCTAGCTATGAGAGTACTCGATTCCTGTATGATGGCAGTTACATCCGCCTGCGAGACATGCAACTTTCGTACAGCATCCCCAAAAAATGGCTGGCAAAGTATAAGCTAAATACAGCCAGGGCTTATGTACGCGGACAAAATCTCTATACCTGGGTGAAGGATAAAGGATACAACACCGATCCCGAAGCGGGTATCGATGGGGTGCTATCCCAAAAGCCACCCGTATTCAATACCATTTTATTTGGAATCGATTTCACCCTCTAATCATCCCGAACAAAACGAATGCATATGAAACGCTCTACTCTTATACTTGGTACACTTGCGCTGTTGACATTGGGCTCCTGTAAGAAGGATTTTTTGGATATACGTCCCCAGCAAAGTGTCTTCACATCTGACGTTTTCTCCAGCCTTTCCACGGCCCGAGCAGCTGTCAATGGTCTTTATTCACAGATGCAGTCTTACAGCTATTATGGCCGGGATGCACATGTTATCCCGGAGATCCTTTCAGATAACGCCACCCGTAGTATCAAATCCGGAAATCGGTACACCGGTATGAACACCATGACTCATGCTGCTACCGATGCGAACGTAGGCAGAATGTGGGATCAGATCTATCGTACGGTGATCAATGCCAATGCCATTATTGATAATGAAGAAAAGTTGCGAAACGTAGTTGCGCCACTCGAATTGCCGGAACTGACTCAATTAGTGGGAGAGGCCTATGCCGTACGAGCACTGGCTTATTTCGATCTGGCGAAATTCTTTTCTCGTCCGTTGAAATTCACAGCAGACGGTTCTCATCTCTGCGTGCCATTGGTATTGAAACAGCCTACTACGGTTGGCGAACTCACCTATCCGGCTCGTAATACGGCAGCCGAAGTGTATGCACAGATCGACCGAGATCTCACCGCTGCACTTGAGCGACTGCCCCAGAATGGAAATGTGATCGTGAGCGGTGCAGAAAATGCAAACTGGTTCCGCGTGCGATTGAATAGATGGTCTGCACTCGGACTGAAAACACGCGTCGCCATTTACAAAGAGGATTGGACGACTGCCGCTGCTATTGCCACGGAAGTGATCAATTCAGGACGCTATACACTCTATCCCTTTGCCAGCATGGTGCAGGATTTCCGGACACCGGGCAACGCAGAGGCGATGTTCGAAGTGGTGAATAATACAAATGACAATCCGGGTACAGACGGACTCGCTTATCTCAGCAGCCAGCAAGGTTATGGCGAACTATTGGCCACCCGTCAATCGATGAATCGTCAGACTGGTACCACAGCCAGTACATTCAGAGGTTTATATGATGCGTACAGCGCATCCGACGTGCGCCGCCAGTTCATTCCGCTGGGAAATCGTAATTCTGTCGGTGGAGAGATCAATGTTCCGCTCGCCCAGAAATATGTCAACATTTCCACCTATCAAGAGAATCTGAAGATCATTCGTTTCGCAGAAATGTATCTCTCGCGTGCAGAGGCGAATGCTCGTCTCGCATTGCAAAATGCAGATGCTGCTGCCCTCACTTCATCTGTTGCTGATCTGAACCTGCTGCGCAATCGTCGGGATACTGCCACCGTGAGTCGCCCGTTGAACGTGGCATTATCAGGAACACCGCCTGCTGGTTCGATCTCCTTGCCGGCCTATTTGGACACCATGATGTTGGAACGTCGTCGTGAGTTCGCACTGGAAGGGCAGCGGCTATTCGACTTGAATCGTACACGGACTAACTATGTGAAGATCAGTACTGCGGGCAGTGCAACCTCTCGCTTGATCGAATACAATGTAGCACCTACTTCATTTTTCAATCGCACGATTCTTCCAATCCCGAATGGTGAGTTAGCCGTTAATCCGAACCTTCTTCAAAACCCCGGATTCTAATGATGATCCGCTCCGTCATATTGTTCCTTCTAAGTGTAGCCGTCATTTCTTTAGGGGCGCAACCGGATCTGCAAAAAGCAGGTAAGCAGTCATTCATATTTGACGGTGCTGCCTCTGTTCGGGCAAAGCCTATACAGGTTTGGTATTACAGTCCGACCAGCCGCCCCGATACCTTGCCCATCTTGATCATGTTGCATGGGGCAGAGCGTAATGCGTCCGGTTATTTGGATCAATGGATACCCGTTGCCGAACTGCATCAGTATGTGGTGGTGGCGCCGGAATTCTCCAAAGAGGATTATGGTGGTGCTGCGCGGTACAATAGCGGAAACGTGTGGAATGAAAAGATCGGAAAATTGAATCCGGAAGATACCTGGACCTTCTCATCCATTGAACCGCTCTATGATTATGTACGCGGACTGACGAATAATGGATTCCCCGGTTATTACCTCAGTGGTCATTCTGCCGGTTCGCAATTTGTACACCGGTTTCTTTATATGGTTCCTCAGAACCGAGCCATGCGTGTTGCCATTTCCAACGCCGGCTGGTACACGTTTCCAGACAGAAAGCGTGATTTTCCGTTCGGGCTGAATAATGTACCGGTAGGTGACGATCACCTGAAAAAACTCTACTCGAAAGAAGTCTTCGTTGTATTGGGTGAGGCCGATACAGCCACCAACAGCACGAATTATAATAAAGGACCTGAATACGATTGGCAGGGTACGGGCCGATTTCAACGCGGACAATCTTTTTATGCAGCATCGGAACAACTGGCTGGTTCGCTTCGCACCCCTTTTAGATGGAAACTGATCACGCTGCCGGGCGTAGCGCATTCCAATGCTTCTACAGCCAAAGCTATCGGCGCTTTATTTAAAATGAACCTTCGCTGACACAATGCGGAAACGTTTGAAAAATATTATCGGCACACTGACCTTCTGGGTACTCACCGCCATTTTTGCCGGTGCGATGCTGGGGCATTTTTCACCCGACATGGGTGTGGCCATGGAGCCGTTAGGTAAACAATTCATAAATATTGTTAAGCTATTCATTAACCCCATCATTTTCCTGACGATCGTAATCGGTGTGAGTGGAATGGGAGACCTCAAGCAAGTTGGACGGGTAGGAGGGAAGGCGATTATTTACTTTGAGGTTGTTACCACGCTGGCTTTGTTCATCGGTGTTGTCGTGGCGCATTTCGTTCAACCGGGTGCGGACGTTGATACCTCAACCGCAGCCGCTACACAAGTTTCAACGTTTCAACAGCGTGCATCGGATTTTTCCTGGCTCAAATTCCTCAAAGAAAACCTGACGATACAAGTGTTGTTGTTATCGATCGTGTCAGGTGTGATACTCAGCCGCTATTCGGGTAAGGAGCAAGTGATCAAACCTCTGAAAAAAGCTTCGGGTTATGTATTCAAGGCCTTGCATTGGGTGATGTACGCAGCACCTATCGGTGCGTTTGGTGGCATGGCCTTCACCATCGGTAAATACGGGATCGATACGTTGATCCCTTTGGCTAAACTCATGGTCTCCGTTTATCTCACCATGTTCGTTTTCATTTTTGCTGTGATGGGCGGAATCCTTTGGTACTACAAAGTATCCCTGATCAAATTCCTGAGTTATATACGGGAGGAGTTGCTCATCGTGTTGGGTACATCCTCCTCGGAAGCCGCGCTACCTTCTCTGATGGAAAAGCTGGAAGAGATGGGTTGTTCCAAACCGGTGGTGGGATTGGTTGTACCTGCCGGCTATTCTTTCAATCTGGATGGCACCACTATCTATTTGTCGATGGCCGTATTGTTTCTGGCGCAGGCATTCCAGGTAGATCTTACGCCCGAGCAAATGCTTTACATCACGGGGGTGTTGATGGTCACGTCTAAGGGCGCCGCCGGTGTTACCGGAAGCGGCTTTGTGGTGCTGGCTTCCACGCTCACGGCCGTACAGGTAATTCCCGTCTACGGATTGGCACTGCTGCTGGGCGTAGATCGTTTCATGTCGGAGGCCCGTGCCATTACCAATTTCATCGGCAATGGTGTAGCTGCGATCTTCCTGGCCAATCAGGAAAAAGCATTCGACCGAAAAAAAATGAATAAGGCTTTTCGCATTCATGAAAGCCACTTATAAAATAGTTCAATCATAACCGAAACAAAATCGATCGCCATGTTCCAACGCTTTTTTAATCGCTTCTACACGCTCCTGTTGTTTGTTTCACTGATCGGTAGTGCTGCACAGGCTCAGTCTGTGATCTTCTCTGAGAATGTTGGTGTTCCATCAGCAACTACATTGGTCAATGCCTACACCGGTTGGCAGAATAACGGATTGCTGACATTTACCAATGGAGGTCAGCCTACTACTTCTGATGCTCGAACCAGTAATGCTTCTTCCGGATATGCTGGGGCTTCCGGAGGTGGAAATGTTTTCTTCACGGGTGTAGGTAGTGCTGTCGTTGGATTTGCGATCGAAGGGATCAACGTATCAAATTATGTGAATCTTACGCTAGACTACGCCTACCGGAAGGAATCTTCAACGGCACATGCACCTTTTGCAGTAGACTATTGGAATGGTACGGCATGGGTGAGCGTGGCTAGTACAGCAGCAAACTTGTTCAATGAAGCCACAACTGCAGCCACCGGCTGGTATCTGGCCAAAACATTATCGCTGCCGGCTGCCGCACAAATAAATGGTTTGAAACTTCGTTTCACTCGTACAGGTACCAATACTCTTACCATTCGTATCGATGATATCGTATTGAAGGGTATTGATGCCAGCGGACCGGTGATCATTCCTACCACTTCCTCTTTCAACGGTTCATTCGAAGTCATCAATGTAGGTAGCTCCTCAGCTTCCTCCAGCTTCACAGTGCAGGGCGCTAACCTGACAACTCCTTTGGTGGTTACGCCACCTGCCGGATTTGAAATTCGCACAGGCACCAACGCATTCTCTACGAATCCCATTTCATTTACGCCCGCTGCTGGTGCCGTTCCGGTTACAAGCATCGATGTTCGATTTACGCCGCCTGCATACAACCGGTATACCGGTAATATTACGTGCACGTCAGCCGGTGCAACTACCATCAACGTACCGGTATCCGGAAACGGTGCCATTAAGAATATCGCTGTTGGAAACTGGAGCAGTCCTTCAACTTGGGATGGCGGAATCGTACCCAACGCCACTCAAAATGTCTATATCAATAGTGCATTTCCGGTAACGATCGATATACCCAATGCGGAATGTAAAACGATCGACTTTGACGCAGTTGGTACGAGTGGACTGCTTATCATGGGTTCGTCAACCAGTGGCCTGGATGTATATGGGGATTTCAATTTGGGTAATACGACTCAAATGGTTTTCAATACATGGCCAGCAGGCGCTAAGCTCCGCTTTAAAGGCAATGCGGCTACGCAAACCATAACTGGGTTGAATACAGGAACCACGAACTCAGCCGGAATCATGGAGTTGGTCGTCGACAAGTCTACCGGAAAACTCACCACACCTGGGAACAATAGTAAACTGACGATTGGAACGTCTCTGGAGGTTGTATCTGGAACATTTGAACTGGGACTGGCAGATGATATTTTCGGTCGCGATCAGGCAGGTGCTACTACATTGCCTACTATTACAATCCAGTCTGCCGGCACATTCACCATTGTGTCTGGTGGCGCTTCACAGATCAATGCCGGATCCGGATCCGCTAGTGGCAAGATCGGAAAACTGACAATCCTCGGAACGGCTGAATTGTCCACTACTAGCAGTGTTGGTATACAGTTTTCTGACGTTGATGTTGAATCAGGGGGCACACTACGTTTGATGCCGAACTGGTTCACGAGCAGTACCATTGGCTTCAATTCCGGAACGATAACGGTCAAATCCGGAGGCACGTTGCGCTATTCCACTACCAGTACTGTTCTTTGGAGTACCGCCTCGGCTGTAATCATGAATGATGGAAGTATCCTCAATATCACAACTATTACAGCTCCTACCTTGGCGCCTACTTTTACAGACAACGGAGCCACCTGGCGCTACAATTTTGCCGGTAATCAGGATGGAGTTGGCATCTCTGCACGGAGCGTTAAAAATCTTGAACTATCCGGTGGTGGCATCAAGACACTCGCCGCTGCAGTAACAGTGAATGGACTATTGTCAATCACTGAAACATCCAGCCTCAGTTTGGGTGCCGGTACACTAACCTACGGCTCCGGCGCTACGCTGCAATATGGAAGTGCTACTCAAGTGGATGCACAAACCACCAGTATAAATGAATGGCCGGCTACCGGTTCTGTTCCTCCAAATGTGAAAGTGCAAAACACTGGCGGACTCACACTGGATGCAAGTAAGACGATCTCCGGCAACCTAGAGTTAGCTGGCGGTATTGTTACACTTGGTAATAATTCCCTCTCGGTTGCCAGTGTTACAGGTGGTTCCGCTTCTAATTACGTAGCTACAACTGGTACGGGTGTATTCACTGTACAATCAGTGGGCAGTACTTCTGTCAATTTTCCTGTAGGAAATGGATCTTACACACCTATGACCATCAGTAACAGCGGTGCATCAGATGATCTGTCTGTGAATGTTTCCTTCGGAACACCCTGTGATGTGAACGCGCTGAATAGCGTCAACCGAGTATGGACCCTCACAGAAGGAACACCGGGTGGAAGTAATGCCACAATCGGATTCCAGTGGAATGCCGCAGAAGAGAACTTCGGATTTACACGCAGTATGATCAATGCGGTCCGTTGCAACGGCGCAGCGGTCGATCTGGTAGGACAAGCAGCGCCCGCATCAGGAAGCGGACCTTATACAGGTTCGATCAGTGGGGTGACGGCATTCGGTCCTTTCGGCATCACCAACAGCGTCAATGATATTTCCTTGACCGCATTGGTTGCTCCTGTTGACGGCGGTTGTAAGACATCAACTGAAACAGTTACAGTAACCATCAAGAATAACAGCAGCTTTCCAGTCGACCTTAGCAAGAATAACGTAACGGTTTCCGTAGCTACAACCGGAGGATATAACAGTACAGTTGTGTTGAATACGGGTACACTGCTTGCTAATGGTACTCAAAATGTGACTCTGCCTGCTACCATCGACATGAGTGCTGGAGGCAGTTTCACATTCAACGCATCTGCAACGATCCCAGGTGACGTGAATACAGCCAATGACGCACTCGCTGCTGTTACCCTCACGGCTTCTGCGCAACCAACGGCTTCGATCAGCTATGCCGGTACATCCTATTGCGCCAGCTTGGTTGGAGCTCAACCCGTCACTTTTACCGGTACAACCGGGGGAACCTTTAGTTCAACTGCTGGTCTTACTCTTGATGTAGCTACCGGATCAGTAACACCTTCCAGCAGTACAGCCGGTGCTTATACAGTAACCTATTCCATCGCTGCGGTCAATGGCTGTAATGCCGTTTCTGTTACGGCGCCTGTGGTAATCAATGCACTTCGTGATGCTTCATTCAATTACGGCGCAACCAATACCTTCTGTCAGACCGGAAGCAATCCAACAGCTACCATTACGGGAACGAGCGGCGGAATATTTACTTCAGCTCCTGCTGGATTATCGATCGATGCAACCACCGGCGCAATCAACCTAGCTGCCAGTGCATTGAATTCATATACGGTTACCTATACTACACCCGGACCTTGTGCTGAGTCACTCACGCTCAACATCGCGGTAACAAGTGCTCCGTCTGCAAACTTTACGTATGCCAATACATCTTATTGTAGCAACGGTACAAACCCGACACCGGTATTCGGAGCCGGTGCGAGCGGTGGCGTATTCAGTGCCATACCTGCAGGCCTTTCAATCAACCCTTCGACCGGAGAGATCAACCTGTCAGCTAGTACGCCCGGAACATACACAGTGAATAATTCGATCGCTGCATCAGGTGGCTGTGCATCTGCATCTGCTAATGCAACCATCACTGTTACTGCATTGCCACAGGCCTCTATCAGTTACGCCGGTGCTCCCTATTGCATCGGTAATACCAGCAATCAATCTGCTACACTGAGCGGAACCACGGGTGGTACATTCACTTCGTCACCAACTGGTCTTTCGATCAGCTCATCAACCGGTGCCGTGCTCCCCTCGGGCAGCACTCCTGGCACTTATACAGTTAGCTATACCCTTGCAGCAGGAGGTGGTTGTCCGGCTGTTACAGCAACGACTTCACTGATCATAAATCCACTTCCGGCAGCCAGTGTTTCTTATAGCGGTTCCCCTTTCTGTAATTCAGTGTCTGCTCCTCAGTCTGTCACTCAAACCGGCACATTGGGTGGAGCCTATAGTGCTGCTCCTGTAGGATTGTCCATCGACCCAACGACGGGATCGATCACACCTTCTGCCAGTACGCCAGGCACCTATACTGTAACCTATTCTGTTGCGGCCACTGGAGGATGCGCTGCATTGAATGTTACCACATCCGTTACGATCACTGCCACACCTAGTGCAACATTCTCCTATGCAGGAACACCATTCTGTGCCTCTCTCACTACTGCGCAGGCAGTTTCCCTGACAGGTACATCAGGCGGTGTTTTCAGTGCACCAGCCGGATTGGTCATCAATGCTTCTACAGGGGCCATCACACCATCTGCCAGCACACCGGTTACATACACCGTAACGTATAGTATTGGGGCATCCGGTGGATGTGCTGCGTTCTCTACGACATCGAATGTCACGATCACGGCGGTACCTCAGGCCTCTATACTCTATGCTTCATCGCCTTTCTGTACAACGGTGACCACCCCTCAACCAGTTAGCCTCACGGGCGTGGGAGGGGGTGCCTATAGTGCAAGTCCGGCTGGATTGAACCTGAATATCAACATCGGAACGATCGCTCCTTCTACCAGCACGCCTGGTTCTTATACCGTCAGTTACACCATTCCTGCTATTGCCGGTTGTCCGACTCGTGATGTAACGACACCGGTAACGATCACTCCTGCACCGACAGCCACCATCAGTTACACAGCTACTCCTTATTGTCAAGGTAGCGGATTGGCCACCGTAACAAGAACAGGTTCTTCGGGCGGTGCATATAGTTCAACAGCAGGTCTTGTGATCAATGCTTCTACCGGCGAGATCAATCTGAATACGAGTACACCGGGGACATACACCGTTACGTATTCGATCGCGGCAAGTGGCGGTTGTGCCGCCTTCAGCACCACTGCAACGATCACCATCAATGCGCTTTCTCTAGCAGCCACTAGTGCAACTGTTACGCCTACCAGCTTCTGCGGTCCTACAAACATCACGCTCCGCACAGTCGGCGGTACGCTTGCACCCGGTGCCAGCTGGGTATGGTACAGCGGATCCTGTGGTGGTACACGTGTCGGTACCGGTGCTACATTGGCGTTGACCGGCATAAGCGCAACTACTACTTATTTCGTTCGTGCAGAGGGTGGAACCTGTGCCAATTCTGCTTGCGTATCTACAACCGTAACGATCAATACTGTACCAACGATTCAGATCGATGTACTGGGAGATACCAGCTTGTTGCCGGGTAGGACCTGTACGCTGATCGCAACAGCCAATCCGTTGAATGCAGCCAACACATTCGCTTGGTTCCTCAATGGTACTCAGGTTACAGGTGCTACTGCCAGTTCACTGATCGTGGATGTTGACAAAGTCGGATTGTACACGGTACGGGTCACTACACCGAGTGGATGCAGTACTACCTCTGTCGGACGACGAATCAATGCGGCCGCTTCGGCCCAGGTATGGATCGCGCCGAATCCGAGCACCGGACGATTCCAGGTGCGTTTCTACTCGCGCGCGACCGTATTCAATTTCAAGCGAACCTTGCTTGTATACGATACACGTGGTGTGCTGGTACATTCCGTTACCGTACCGATCACCGGTCCGTATAGCACCATCGATGTCGACCTGACCGCTAAACCAAGAGGCATGTACTTCTTGTTCCTGCGTAAGGAGAATGAGGAGAAACTCGGGGCGGGACGCATCTTCTTGTATTGATAAATGTTAATCCTACATAAGCCGGGTCATTGATCCGGCTTTTTTTATACCTTGTTTTCATGAAACAACTCCGCGCGATCCTCATTGCCTCATTGATTTCGATTGTATCTGTTGTGTCTGCTCAATCACCCATCGGGGTGTTTGATTCGGGTACAGGCGGACTCACCGTTTTGGAAGCCATTCTCAACCTGGATGCTTTCAATAATAAGACAGGCAAGCCCGGGGCCGATGGAAAAAAAGATTTTGAACGAGAGTCCTTTCAATATTTAGCCGATCAGGCTAACATGCCCTACGGGAACTATGCAGCTGAAAAGAAAACGGATCTACTGAAAGAAAATATTCTGAATTGCATGGATTTTTTGCGCGGACAAACTTTCATAACCCGAAGCAACATTAATAACTGGAATCCACAAGGAAAAGCGCCGGTTAAAATGTTGGTCCTCGCCTGCAATACGGCCACTGCTTATGCACTCACGGATATACGCGCACACGTCAACCAAACGGATAATCAAACACCCGTGATCGGAGTCATCGATGCCGGATCCAAAGCAGCAATTCTTCATCAGCAAAAAAATCAGGGTACCATCGGCGTGTTTGCGACTGCAGGAACCGTGGCCTCCGATGGCTATCCACGCACCCTTCGCAATATGGCCACCTCGTACGGATTGAATCAACTTTCTATCGTAAGCCAGGGCGGATTCGGCTTAGCGGAGAGCATCGATCGGGATTGGAGTTATTTTGTCGATACGGCCACACGTATTCGCTCCGATTATAAAGGTCCTTCACTGCAGCATAAGAATTATCCCATTCGCCCCGAGCTGATGAAGATCTATCAATTCGATACCACCAACAATCGATTGCTTTGTGAATATGATGATCAAGGGCGTTGTACCGAGGTGCAACTCAACGATCCGGTGAACTACACCCGTTATCACCTGGTGAGTTTGCTGGAGAAAATGCGAGCAGAAAAATTTACCCTACCGCTCAACACGTTAATTCTTGGATGTACGCATTATCCGTACATGCGCGATACCATTCGAACCGTTTTAAAAGAGTTGTATCAGTACCAGGAAAACGGTTCTTATATCTATCGAAGTGTATTAGCTGCAGATGTAGCGTTGATCGATCCTTCGGTTGAAACAGCTAAGGAGGCTTATATCGCACTTAGAAATCAATCCCTTCAGAACCGCAAGCCGATCCAATTTTCAACTGCGATGCCCCGCGCGGAGTTTTTTATCTCTGTGCCAAATCCTGATGCTTCGTTGGTGCAGTTGCAGCCGGATGGCTGGTTCACCTATGCATATAAATATGGAAGAGAACAAGGGGAGAAACGTGATGATGTTCGCTATGTTCCTTTCGATCGCATCAATATATCGGAAGCGACGTATAAGCGTTTTCAGATTGCTTTGCCCAGTGTTCACTCACTTCTCCATCCGCAACCCTAGGCGATCATTTCTTTCGTGAGGCTGCAGAATACAAAATTCTGAACCGATCCGGAAGGCGTGAGGTGATCTTCTCGTTTGCAGCCTAGTTTTCGAAAATGTGCTTGCTCGAAGAGATGTGACATGGAGTCCTCGTTGTATTGCTTGATCTCGAGTCCGCTGCATTTTTTCGGTCCGTCTGTCGAGAAGGTGGCGACTATCATTTTTCCCTTTACGGCTTCTTCTGCAATGTGCAGATAGGCTTGCACGGTTTCCGGTGAGGTTTGAAAATGAAAAGCTGCGCGGTCGTGCCAGACATCATATTTTTCAGTTGGATGAAAATCAAGCACGTCACTAACAAGCCATTTCACTTTTTGTGCCTGGTCACCCAACCTTGATTTGGTTCGGTTGATGGCGGCTTCAGAAATATCAAGCACGGTTACATCTGTATAGCCTTCCTCTACGAGGTGATCGACCAGTTTGCTGTCGCCTCCGCCGATATCGATGATCTTGGCTGATTTCGGCGGATCGAGCCGATGCAGGATTTCCAAGGAAGTGGCGGGCACGTCCTGTGTCCAGCTAACCTCATTGGGCTGTTTTGTCTGATAGATGGTTTCCCAGTGCTGCTTTTTGATATTGTTCATAATGCAAATTTTGACAATCCGGTAAGCGCTGTCAGTGACTTATATCACGCGGGTTTGGATGGGGCTGAGGGTGTTAGGCCCCTAACCAAAAGATTTTTCCCGATTTTGAAAATGTCTTTGTTAAACCATCCATTTATTGCATTGTATTAACAATTAAGTAACCTTAATCCGGAAATGTTTTGCATTCTCGGGTATTTCTAATTTAAAAATTAAACAAAGCTGAGTATGAAGAAAGCACTGAGTCTTCTTGCCGTCCTGTTGATGGGCAGCTTTGTCCTGTTTGCGCAGGACAAAACCGTTAGCGGTAAGTTGACAGATGAGAAAAGCGGACAGCCGCTGTCCGGTGTCTCGGTAACGGTGAAGGGTACCACCTTGGGTACGCAGACCGGTACAGACGGAATCTTCCGTTTGTCCGTTCCGGCTACTGCCAAAACCTTGGTATTCTCTTTCGTGAATTACGAGACCGTTGAAACACCGATCGGTAACAAGACCTTGTTCAACCTCTCGCTTGTAGCAGCGGATAAAGATCTTCAGGAGGTGGTTATCGTCGGCTACCAGCAGTTGAAAAAGCGCGATCAGGGTGGTGCCATTGCTTCCATACGTGGTAAAGAGATCGCCAACCTGCCGAACGTATCCGTTGACCGTGCTCTTCAAGGCCGCGCAGCCGGGGTATTGGTTCAGTCCAACAACGGTATCCCCGGTGGTGGTATCAACGTACGTGTTCGTGGTACCGGTTCTTATCTCTCCGGTAACCAGCCGCTCTTCATCGTAGATGGAGTGCAGATCAACAACCGCGACGATGCTTCTTTTACTCAGTCAAACCCACTTGCGTTTTTGAATCCAAATGACATCGAAAGCATCGATGTATTGAAGGATGCGGCCAGTGCAGCGATCTACGGTTCTCAGGCCGCTAACGGTGTAGTGATCATCACTACAAAAAAAGGTAAGGCCGGTAAAACCAAGATCTCTGCAAACATCTTTGCCGGTGTCGCTCAGCCGATCAAATTCTTCGATGTATTGAATACAAACGAATACATCAACATGCGGGCAGAAGCGGACTACAACCGTTATTTCCCTCAGTATGCTTCGAATTTCGGATATACCATGCTCGATTCCCGTCGCTGGGTGATGGGTGAGCTCTCCCGTATCACCGGTGTTCCATACACCGGCGGTACAGCCAACTACACGTCAGCTCAGTTGGATTCGCTCCAGAGAACACTCAAGAATACTGACTGGCAGCGTGCTGCCATGCGTAACGGCCGTATTCAAAACTTCGATTTGAGCATGTCCGGTGGTAATGATAAAACTACATTCTACATTGGTGGTTCTTATACCTATCAGAGCACTGTGATCAATAAAGTGGATTTCGCTCGTTATACGCTGAACTCCGATCTTTCTCACAAGATCTCGAACCGATTCTCGGTTAACCTGAAGACAAACATCAGCACTTTCGAGCAGCAACTTCCCTTCGCAGTGAGTGGTTCCTTCCTCGGAAACCCTGCGTTCTCTTCCCCGCTGATCATCCCTGCTAACCCTATCTATAATGCGAACGGCACCTATTTCGGTCTTCCACCAACGGGTGCTCTCGCCGGAATCCTGAACCAGAATGTGATCGCGGTGAACGATTTCAATTCTGGTTATCAGCGGACCAATCAGATGGTCGGACAAGGAAGTCTTGATTATAAGATCAATGACTGGCTCAGCTTCCGTTCGTACTACTCTATGGACTACCGACTGGTACAGGGTAACCTCTATCGCGATCCTCGTACCAACGACGGTTTCGGTGTTCGCGGACGTGGTACGGTGCAAAGCACTTGGAATACCAACTTCCTGACTACACAGACGTTCAACTTTAATCGCACCTTCGGTAAGAACCGCATTGACGGGGTTGCCGGTTACGAGTATCGTAGCGACATCCAAGAGTCCATCAGCGCAACCGGTATCGGATTCCCATCTTTCCAATTTGTTACGATCAACGCAGCCGCTACGCCGGAGGCCGTCGGACAATTCTGGACAGGGTACAAGCGCAACAGTATTTTCGGTCGTGTCAATTATGCTTACGATGGACGTTATGCAGTATCGGTTACTGCACGTCGTGATGGATCTAGCCGTTTCGGTAACAACTTCCCCTTCGGAACATTCGGTGGGGTGATCGGAACCTGGAACATCGACAAGGAAAGCTTCATGGCGAAAACATCCGACTGGCTTTCTCAGCTTCGTTTCCGTGCCTCTTACGGTATCACGGGTAACGACCAGATCGGAAACTTCCCTTCTCTCTCTCTGTTCGGTGCAGGTGCACAGTACAACGGACTGGCTGGTATCAACTACACCCAACTGGGTAACCCCAACATCCGTTGGGAGAAGAATGAGACCATCAACCTTGGTTTGGATTATGGTTTCTTCAACAACCGTGTAACCGGTTCCTTGGATCTGTATCGTCGTCGCACCAACGACATGCTCCTGCCTCGTCAGGTGTCATGGCTGACCGGTCAGAGTGATTTTACCGACAACGTAGGTGTATTGGATAACAAGGGTATTGAGGTTGGATTGAACGTTGAGATTATCCGTCCCAAAGTTCAGAACGGATTCCGTTGGAATGCCAATTTCAACTTTGCTTTCAACTACAGCAATGTAGTCAGCCTCTATGGCGGACTGGAGTTCCTGCCTGGCGATCCTGAATTGCGCGTAGGTCGTTCACTGAACTCCATCTTCACAAACGTATATGCGGGTGTTAACCCAGCCACTGGACGTCCGATGTGGCTTGATACCCTCGGTAGTATTACCTATACGCCGCAAGCACGTGACCGTTATTACATCGGTGACCGTGAGCCGGATTACTGGGGTGGTTTAACCAACACCATCAGCTACAAAGGTTTCACCCTCGATGTGCTCTTCACGTATGAGTACGGCCGTTGGGCAACTGACGGACAGGTGAACTTCATGATCGAGAACGGTAACCGTACCTTCAACTCACTCCGATTTGCATACGAAGGTCGTTGGACTAAACCCGGACAGATCACTTCTTATCCACGTGCATACGATGCAGGTTCCGAACAAGGTGGTATCAACCACGCGAGCGGTTCCAGCCGTTTGTGGCGCCGGGCGGATTTCATCCGTATGCGTGACCTGCGTCTCTCTTATAATTTGCCACAAAATCTGCTGCGCAAAGTCAAGTTGACCAATATGACAGTATATGTACAGGGACAGAACCTGTTCACTTACTCTGACTATTGGGGATACGATCCTGAATTCGTAGGAGCCTCTACCGGTATCGTTCCGCAAACCAAAAACATCAACGCAGGTATCACCCTAGGCCTATAATCAATAATTGATAAAGACTATGACAAAGAATATCCTCAGATTCGGTTTGCTGCTGCTGATTGCCGTAGCATCCGTTTCCTGTAAAAAACAGCTGGAGGTTCAACCTCGTCAGTCCATCCTTCTTGCGGATGCACTTAACAGCCGTGAAAACATCGATGCAGCTGTCACCGGTGTTTACTCACGCTTAAAGTCACTGCGTGTATACGGACGTGATATGTTGGCCGTGGCTGAAGCACTTGCTGACAACGCCAGCTTTACTAACAAATCCGGACGTTTAGTGAATGAAAACCTGAACGTGGCCGGTGCAAGTTTTGCCAACTGGCAGACTGCTTATTTCGCGATCGCAGAGATCAACCTGATCCTCGAAGCCATTCCCAAGCTCAATCTGGTTCCCGTTGTTAGTGCAGCCGAGCGTAATCGTTGGGAAGGACAGTTGTTTTTCCTGCGAGCACTCTACTACCATGACCTGATGCGTGCCTATGCCTACGAGCCAGGTATGGGTGTAGCCGGACAAGATCGTGGTGGCGTTCCTGTTATCCTGACCACGCCTACTACAGTAGAGGCGGCGGTGAATACACTGCCTGGTCGCGCTTCTATCGATTCAGTGTACTCCTTGATCAAGAATGACCTGGATCGGGCAAACCAGCGTCTGACAAATGATTTCGTGAGCTTGTATCCGAACACGGCAACCAAAGTGGCTGCTCAGGCCTTGCTGGCTCGCGTGAACCTCTACCAAAAGAACTTCACCGAAACAGTTCGCTGGTGCGACTCTGTGTTGCTTACCCCTCAAATACCTACACGCCTGACCGGTGTTAATAGTTACGTGAGTGGCTGGACAACCGCGATCCACCCCGAATCCATCTTTGAAGTTCGCTACGCTAACCAAACTGAGAACCCCGGTGTAAACGAGTCGCTGCAGACTTCATACACCACGTTGCTCACTCGTGGTAATCCCAGTGTGGTTGGTGGATTCGGTGATTTGGTACCGAACGCTACTTCATTTGGTTTGCTTGGTCTGACCGTAGCCGGAACAGCAAACATCACGGCTCGTACCGACGATGTTCGCAACCAGCTCTTCGAAATCGGAAGCTCTGCTCGTGGTACAGCTCGTATCGAGTGCACCAAGTTCATGGGTAAGAATGGTTTCCCCAATCTGGATAACGTTCCTGTGATTCGCATTCCTGAAGTATACCTGACACGCGCGGAAGCCCGTGCAAACCTCGGGTTGTTGACAGATGCACTTAATGATCTTCGTGTAGTAAAGCAGGCCCGCTATTCCAACTATGCTGTTACACAACAAACAGCCGACAATGCCCTCACGACACAGGCTCCTTTGTTGACAGAGATTCTCCGTCAGCGCCGCATCGAGTACATGTTTGAAGGTCACCGTTGGTTCGATCTCAAGCGTCTGGGGCTGAACGATAACACGATCCTTTATACCGACTTCCGTTTCCTGGCTCGTATTCCGATCCGTGAAGTGGACAACAACCCCAACATCTTACAGAATTTCGGATACTAAAAAAATCGAATCATGAAAAATATCATTAACTCCATATTGATTGCCTGCGCACTGACCATCGGTCTCAGCAGTTGCATCAAAAACGAGGACATTGTTTGGAACAATGTGGTCGTTGAATGGGATTTGGCCACTTATCAAAGCAAGGCTACCGGTGTTCCTTACCCGGTTGTTGGTAACGTGCCAACAAACTATGGTCGTGCAGTACTGCTGGCCGGTAATGCCTTCGGTGCACCGGCTGATCCTGCGTTGAACCGCTCCTATACCCCCATCATCACCATGCGTGTGAACCTGGTGGGTAGCCCAAGCTCCACCCAGCAAGTATTGAATGTTCGCCCAAGCGCCAACTTTAGTACGGCTGTTGAGGGCACTCACTACCAATTGCTCGACCGCACTTGTGTCATCCCCAAGGACAGTAGTTTCGGTTATGTTCGCTGGCAAGTGATCAACCCCGGTACACCTGCACCAGGTACACCCGCCATGCGTGTCGTATTCGAACTGCAGGGTAACAGCGCGATAAAGCCAAGTGAAAACTTCAAATACCTCGGCTGGAACATCGCTCAATAACAACATCCGATCATCGGTATAAAAAATCAGATTATGCGTAAATTATTTATCAGCTCCTTGTTTTTCTCCTTGCTTGTAGTCTTAGCGGGCTGCGATAAGCGTGGACGAAACGACATCTACCCGCCCGGTATCCAGGACAATATCATCGAAGTGGCACAAGCGGATCCAGAACTCAGTGTATTCGTATTAGCACTGAAAGCTGCCGGTATGGACACAACGTTTGAAAGCCTTGGTTTAGTGACCGTGTTGGCACCTACCAATGCCGCTTTCTCCGCTATCGGGATCAATGCTTCCAATGTTAGCACGGCACTTCCTGTGGCTACGCTGCGTGCTGTTCTCCGCTATCACATGCTCGGCGGTAGTGTGCCTGCTTCCAACTTAGCGCCCGGACCGAATGCAACATACACGACGCTGCAGAATGAAACGATCCTGACCAGCACCTACAGCTCCGTGAATGCAGGTACTTGGTTTAATGGGCGTGCTCGTGTGCTCAAGACAGACATCAGAGCAAATAACGGTCTCATCCACAAGATCAATGCGGTTCTGCTTCCCCCTCCTGGAAATATGTGGGAGTCGATCAATGCAAACCCCAACCTCACTTTCCTGGCAGCTGCCATCACTCGTGCTGGTTTGGTAGCGAACTTCAATTCAACAACCGGCTTGATTCTGTTTGCACCCACCAACGCTGCATTCATTGCGGCTGGCTTCCCGGATATCGCATCCATCAATGCCGCCAACCCTGCAGTGCTGGGTCCCATCTTAGCCTATCACGTAGTTGCAGCCACTTCTGTTAGTCAGCCTGTGGGTACTTTGTATGGTTTGCGCGGACGCCTCATGTCCGTCGATCTGCGCGATGGCATGAGCTTACCAACCTTGGTTTCTGGTGCAAATATTGCCGTATCCACTACCGGAGCACCTGGTGTACGTGGCACGGCCAATACATCAAACTGCAACATCACTGCAGCTGACCAGATGGCTCGTAACGGTGTGATCCACGTGATCGACCGTGTATTGCTTCGCTGATTTTTGGTATGCATATAAACTGAAAGAGGGTGGAATTTCCACCCTCTTTTTTATTTATGAAGCTTTCGCTTATTTAGACGAATTGCAGTACTCAATCAGCTTGATCCAATCAGCCTCAGATTTACCTGACAAACCTTGTTCTTTCATAAATGCTTCCAAACCGGTACCGCATACCGACTGAATTTCTTGAACTTCTTTTTTATTCAATACCACCTGCTGCAATTTTCCTTCGCGAACAAAAAAGTAGGTCCTTTTTTCCTCGATCACTTTGCGCGCAACACTGTTATAGTCGGTCAGCTCCACTACTGATTTCGATACCAGTTTATATAATCCGTTTTTGCCTGATGCGAGTACCTCTACAAAAGATGCTGGTATCTGTGGATGTACATTATCCGATCGCACAAATAAACGAGTTCGACCTTCAGCGTTGTTGTCAACCGTGAATTCCTTCACCGGCTCATTGAACAGGTAGATATTTTCCTCAATCTTGAATACCACTGCTTTTTGCAAGGCATCAAAATTCACCTGAATGCCTTTGTATCGCGTTCCATTCTCAGACAGGATGGTCCCGTTTCCCCAATCGGGAAGGATTAACGGACTTCCCGATCGGTCGCTGGGGCTACTATAGTAAGGTTTGTTCGATAGCGGATCGGAGATCACCTGTGCTCGTACAGCAGCGATCGATAGGAATGAAAGTAACAGAAGGGCAGTCCTGCGGAATGTGGAATTATTCATGCTATAAAATTAAAGGACGACCGGTATTCAATAGCTGAAATACACGATCGTCCTTTGTAAATAATAGTCAACCTATATCTAGTATAGATAAGGCAACAGGGAAGTTCCCTTAGAATTTATCAGGAAGGGAGAGGAAGGGGGATTTGCCGTCGGTGATGATGAGTTTGCTATTGTTGCTGTTCGATAAAGAGCGGAAGGCCTCGATCTGACGCAATTTCAAGATGGAAGGAGTGAGGGTTCGGTTGATGGTATCATTCGCGCGACGGGTAGCATCTGCCTCCACGCGCATGGCGTTGGCTTTACCCTCTGCCTCGATCTCCAGTGTGCGTTTTTTAGCTTCTGCCTGGATGATAACGGCATTCTTTTCACCCTCTGCCTGAATACGGGCGATCTCTTTTTTACCTTCTGCTTCAATGATCCGACGCTCGGCATCACGCTTTTCTCTTTCTTTCACAAACTCCATGCGCTGAGCATCCTGCTCGGCCTGCAGTTTTTCTTCGATGGTGCGGGCCAGTCCGTCCGGCAGGCGGATACTTTTCATCAGCACATTATCAATGATGAATCCGGAGGGTTCCAGAATATCACTCATCTGCTTGCGAATAGCTTGCTCGATCTGACCTCTTTCACCACTGTGCATGTCCTTGGCAAGGAATTTAGCTGTTATGTCTGCGGCTGCTGACCGGAATACGGGGAGGATCACTTCGCTTTCATAATTCAGACCGATGTTCTGAACGATCTTGGGGGCCGCCTCTGGTTTGATTCGATAGAGGATGGAGATCTCAGAGCGGATGGTAAGTCCCTCTTTGGATGGAAGATCAGGCTTTACTTCGATGTTCACCATCCGGGTTGGAACTTTAAGAATGGTTGTCGTGAAAAAGTTGAAAAACGCAGGTCCCTGCTCCACATACCTTGGGTCGATCTTTCCAAGGCGGCGTTTGACCCCCGCCTCTCCTTGCCGGATCACGGTGCAGGAAACTAATACTGCCGACAGCAGTAACAACATGCTAGTGGCTGATTTCATGGTTTTTGGTTTTTGTCCCATCAGGAACGATGAATGATTGATTTACTAGATGGTAAAACAATCCTCGATGCATAGGGTTTTTATGCAATGTATTGGACGCCTCGCCTTAACAAGAGATTAACTAGGTTTACGGCCCTGTCTTTTCAACTCCAATCATACCGTTCATTCTGAACTTTTCCATCCGGCCGCAGGGTGCTCCCCCGGATCGAAAAAACGGTATGCGCGGCTAAGTCTTCAGATGGGATCTCATGGCCGATCATCGCCTGGATATCGGTTGTTTTTATATTCGGCTCGATCCACCGGAGCGCCTGTTCCGGTGGCAGTAGCAAGGGCATCCGGAATTTATTGGCGCCATCATTATGGATATTGCGAAACAGTTCATTACCCTCACGGGTGAGAATGGCAAAGGTTTCGGTGCGCGGATTATACAGGGCAGGGATTAGCAACAACTCTCCGGAAGCGAGACGAATATACCAGGGCATTTTACGGGTACGCCCCTTGACTTTCTGGTGTTCATAAATACCGTCGGCGATCAGCAGGCATCGGTTGTTGATATATTGAAACCAAGCAGCATTATGCTCGAGTATGCGCTCCGATCGAGCATTAAAAAAACTATTTCCGTATTTCTGAAACTGATCGGGGCGGTCGATCATAAAATCAGCAATGAGTCCCCAGTGCATGGGAACAACCTCCGGCGTATGGTCCTTCTCGATCAAGGTCCAACAGGCAGGTCGAGCATGCGCCTGTAAATGCGGCTGATCACAATCAGCATCCGCATACTCTTTTTTGATCTTCACTCCCTTGATCATCTGCGGAAGTCCATTTGGTCCGAGCGCTGCTTTATATCCGATATCGACGCACATGGTCGTAAAGCTAGGGAATGGTATACTACCTTGTGTAAGATTTGTCTTGAACGTCCAAACTTGAGTTGATTTCATTAGATTTGAAATCATGCATTCGTTTCGGTACTTACTATTTCTGGTCTTGGTCGTTTCCTGTGGGGCGAGGCATTCAGATTTACCCAAAAAACGTGCCTGGGTAAAAGGCGCTGATATCAGCTGGGTGACTGAAATGGAGTCGGCAGGAATGAAATTTTATACGGCTTCCGGTAGCGAAAGAGATCCATTTGTTTTAATGAAGGAATTGGGCATGGAGGTTATACGATTGCGGGTATGGGTTGACCCCATCAACCGTTGGTCCGGAAAGGAAGATGTATTGGCCAAAGCCATTCGGGCAAAGCAGCATGGTTTCAAATTGCTCATTAATTTTCATTACAGTGATTTCTGGGCCGATCCCGGACAACAAAATCCCCCCGCAGCTTGGCGGAATCATAGTGTCGTGGAAATGAAAGAAGCGATCCGTTTACACACCCGGGAAATCTTATTGGCTTTAAAGGAGCAAGGCATCACCCCCCAGTGGGTACAGGTAGGGAATGAGACAAATGATGGAATGTTATGGCCACTGGGAAAAGCATCCGTTTCAATGGGTAATTATGCAGCCTTTTTCCAATCCGGCTATGATGCCGTTAAATCGGTGGATCCCTCGATTCAAGTGATGATTCATATTTCCAATGGGTTTGATCAGGAATTGTTTCGATGGAATCTCGACGGGTTAAAATTACATGGCGCAAAATGGGATCTGGTTGGTATGTCTCTTTATCCATCTGCTTCCAATTGGGCAGAACTTAATCAGCAATGCTTTTCAAATATGCAAGCCATCGTTTCTCGCTATCAAACGCCCGTGATGGTATGTGAAGTTGGGATGCCTTCCGATCAACCGGATGCTTGCTACTCCTTTTTGAGCGACCTGATGGAAAAAATAGACCGAATGCCCCAGGGCCAGGGGCTCGGCGTGCTTTATTGGGAGCCGCAATGTTATGGCAACTGGAAAGGTTATACGTTAGGTGCATTCGATCCATCCGGCCGACCGACCCGCGCAATGCAGGCATTCGCCCGATAAATGGCTTCAGATGAGTAACGACAAATAATTCCTATGACCAACCTCAACATCGACAATTACCTAGACACGCACTATATCCATCGAAGTAACTGGCTGCGGGCGGCTGTACTCGGGGCCAATGATGGCATCATCTCTATCTCCAGTCTCGCGATCGGCGTAGCCGCCGCCAGCTCTTCCCGCGAGCCGATCTTGTTGGCGACTGTAGCCGGACTGGTTGCCGGTGCACTCTCCATGGCTGCTGGCGAATATGTATCCGTCAGCTCTCAAACCGATATCGAAAAAGCAGACATCGAGCGCGAAAAAAAAGAGTTGGAAGAGATGCCTGCCGAAGAAATGCAAATATTGGCAGAGATCTATGAGCGCCGCGGACTGAAAAAAGAAACAGCCCTGCAGGTGGCTAAAGAACTAACAGAAACAGATGCATTAGGCGCACACGTACGTGATGAATTGGGCATCACAGAGCTTACACAGGCCAACCCTATCCAGGCAGCTCTTGCCTCGGGAGCTGCATTCACGGCCGGCGGATTCTTGCCGCTGATGGTTGCCTTGCTGGCGCCGGTGCCATTGATGGAATATGCCCTTTATGTAGTCACGATCATGGCACTGGTGGTGCTGGGTGCAGTTTCCGCCCGTACCGGCGGATCCAGTTCAAAAAAAGCTATTATTCGAATTGTGATCTGGGGTACCATCGCGATGGGACTATCCGCCCTCGTCGGTTATTTGTTCGGCGTGAGAGTCTAACGCATTACGACATGAAAACCATCACCGCCGATCTCAAGGATGTTCCGGCAATAGAAAATCTCATTAACCGGGCCTATCGTTCCAAGGATGGAGCGAGTAGCTGGACTAACGAAGCGCATTTACTGGAGGGTAATCGAACCGACCCAGATCATTTGAGAGAACTGATCGAGACGCCCAACAATATGATCTTGTTATGTTGTTCATCGAATGATGAATTGATAGGATCCGTTCATCTAATCCGAAGCAAGGATCACTTGTATTTCGGAATGCTGGCCGTTGATCCGGTGTATCAGTCCAAGGGTGTCGGACGATTTCTATTAGAGTCTGCCAAAGAATTTGCCGGCTCCAACGGATTAAGCCAAATCAATCTGACCGTTCTGTCCACGCGACAAGAGTTGATCGACTGGTATACCCGGTCCGGTTTCAGGATTGTTCAAAAGGATCTGCCTTTCCCAAATACGGAACGTTTTGGAAAACCGAGAATGCAATTAAGCCTTGTGAAAATGGCTTGGGATGCTCCATAGGAGGGATGACTAAATATAAAGTTCACTCCAATGAATCAGTAGCTGATGTCTAATCGTTGCCTTCAATTGTTCTTTCAAAAAAGAAGGGCTTGCCCGTAGTGGTCATGCCCTCCGCGACGATCCGAAATCGTTTGGTGCGGTCGTTGTTGTAAAACCGGATCGGGATCTGTTTTCGATCGTTACTTAAAAAGATATTTGGACGCCAATCCAATGTAACACGTCCATCCGGTTTGTTCTGCGCAGAAGGATCGATATCGTAACGTGGGATGGGGAAAGGACTGATTGTAGAATAGCCGGAGTACGTAGCCGCTGATCCATTGGTTTCCCGAAGAAGATCCGGCTTCTTCGTATAGATGGCGAGTGCTCCACCCGGACCACCACCCGGAGCTGCCGTAAAACTGCTGAAGATCTTCACCAACGCGATCTCCGCAGCAGGGATGGTGAGTAAGATGTCGGCATCGGTTTCGATCTCATTCAAGTAGATCACCATCGGAATATTTCCCATACTACTGGCACTGGGCATTTGCCTGAAAAAGATGCGATATTTCGTAGGGTCGTTTCTCATATCCCCACTGATATCTGGTGGTGGGCGCGAATAGTCAGGTTCCATTACCTGCAAGCCCGGTACCCGAAACCGCAAGTATTCGAAAATGTTCGGATACACATTCGCTTCATCGGTATTCACCAGGTCGATCACCCGCTCCACAAAGGCATCCGTGTCAAATGCACCAGTAGTGTATTCCTCCTGTAGTTTTTCCAAGGGGGATTTAGATCTTGTTTTGATCGTCACTTCCTCCAACGTCAAGCCCTCTGCCTTCCGAATGATGTCTTCGTAGTCTTTCATCCAACTTAGGTCGGATGGCGTATCATCTGGGATCCTGTTTGTCAAACGGTAGCTCTCCCAACCTGCGGGCCCAACCAAATTTTGTATTGAATCTTGAGATAGCCGAATGTCAATGAATCGGGGTTTCTTTTTTATTCGCTGCTCTGCGAAGAATAGACGCGCCCGACCGAAGAATAATAATGAATCGATGCTGAATCGTCCGGCGGGGTCCGTTTCAGTAAATAAGATCTGACTTCTCATTTTGTTTCCGGACAATACTGCCATCAACTGACTGTTCGCTAGTGGCTGACGAGTTCCTCGTAATAAGGCCTGTCCTTGTATAGTGATGAATCCTTTCTTTTTGGCATTTCCTGCTACCGGTTTCAGGTCATCAGCAAAGTCTCGCATTTCCTTGTGTGTCAGCATCAGCAGATCCAGCCCTACATCTGCGCTATCTTTCGTGGTTTTGAAATACCAATCGGGTTGAAATACCTTATCTAATATCCCAGTCGTAAGTAATACCCGGCTCAGTAGTGATGGCTGACGGTATATGCCACCGTCCATTTCTGCATCGGTAATCGATATTGAACAAGATCCCTGCAAGGAGTCCGGCATCTGGATTGTCCATCTGTTTTTTCCTTTCGGTAAAATGGAGAGGGTATCTACTCGAAGTGAAATAGGGAGCCTATATTCTTCATTGTTTACAAAAACGTTTCTGCGTGATAGAGTAAGGCCATCTTCACTCAATACGCTTATGTGCAGCACACCGGAGCTTAACTGTTTTGTTTTTAGGACACCTTGTATGAGGTCTACATTTTTAGATAGCGGTTGCTTGAACACTTCCTGACCATTCATCAGTCCGGAAAGCCAAACTCCTTTTTTAGATTCATTCTTTTCCTTTCGCTTGATGTCAAAAAGAAACCCCTCGGGGTGGTTGATCAGCGAAAGGCTGGTGCCCGCTGGTAGTACTTCCGGTAATGCCTGGCGGAATTTCCGATCAGCCACTTGCCATTCAGCGTAGTATATCTTACCGATCTCAGGGGTAAGCATAAAATCGCCCATACCCCGACTCCAACTACTGAACGTGGTAACGAGTTGACCTTTCTGGTCGAGTATCCGCCCACTTATATTTTGAGGGTTATTGTATCGATCGGTGGCTTTGAATGCGATCAGCGTTTCAATACCATCGATCAACTGATCGCTCTCCGGATGAAAAGCTACAACGACACTGTCATTGCTTGATGGGATGTTGTTTTTAGAGGGGATCTGGTTACCAAGGATATAAAGATGACAGCTGAAAAAAGCTAGACTCGGTTCCTCCGTAAAGGCGCGCATCCGATACCATCCGGTTGGAAGTTCTTTAGGAATCGCAAGTTGTCCCTCTGTAACGCCCAGCACCAGCGGATACTTTACGCGTACGATGGCGGAGTCCAGTTGCAAGAGTTCGACCTGCAGGGTTGATCCAATGGGTTTGCCTTCCGAGTCCAAGACATACGCATTGAACCAAATGGTTTCACCTCTTCCGTAAACCGGTTTATCTAATTGAAGGTGTATGCCTGGCCTGGTTGCTGCGACTTCAGTAAGGGATGACTGCGCTGAGGCGGATAATGAACCTATGATCACGAATCCGCTGGCAAGAATGCATCGGATGAATAATTTATATAGAGGAATCTGTAGCGGATGAAGCATAACGGTAAAGTTCCGCAATCCTCGCTTACCAACCGCTACCATCCGATCCCATAATCCTCGCCGTGATTACTCGATCCACCCCAAAAAGATCCGTGCTTCCAGTCGAAATAGAGCGCATTGATCGGGCCGGAGGTTCTTTCCTCAAAACTCATCTTGTATCCCATCGATCTGAGTTTCTCCCGAACCGATGCCGGTGTTTTGTCTGACAAAAGAATATTACCCGCACGAGGCTTGCGGTCATCGATCTTGTTTCCGCCCAGCGACAACCACAATTGATTTGTATTGATGTTCGCCGCCTCGGAAGCTTGCTGCACCGTCATCCCGAACTCCGCCATATTCAGGAAGAACTGCAATAAGTTCTGATCCTGTGTATCCCCTCCCTGTACGCCAAAACAGAGATAGGGTTTGCCATCTTTCATGGCAAGGGTGGGGGTGAGCGTTACACGAGGTCTTTTGCCGGGGGTTACTACATTATATGGATTGAGCGTTGAGTCCAGTACAAAACTCTGCATACGCTGACTCATCCCAACGCCGGTGTTACCGGCTATGCAAGCAGGGATCCAGCCACCACTGGGTGTAATGGAAACGATCCAGCCCTCTTTATCGGCTGCTTCTACGGTTGTTGTGCCGCGCCAGAGCCTGTCTTGGTACAGCTCTTCGACCATTGCTACACCGCTCGTATCATGTGCCGGTGCAAAATTTCTGTTATCATTTTTCCCATCCGGAGCGAATCTTTTTTTCAGCAGCTCTGCATAAGGATTTGTTTTTCCTTCGAAGGGGTAGGGGTCACCCGGACCGATCAGCGAGTCATTCTGATTTGGGTTGATCAGCGCAGCCCGTTGTTTCGCATATGCTTTGCTGAGTAGTCCCTGCATCGGCTCTTTCGGCTCGAAATACGGATCGCCGTAATAGAAATCCCGGTCTGCAAAAGCCATACTCATCGCCTGGTAGATCGTATGGATGTAAGAAGGACTGTTATAGCCCATCGATTTAAGATCGAAATTCTCCAAGATGTTCAATGCTTGTAACATCGACGGGCCTTGTGTCCATTGTTGCATCTTGTATACATCGATCCCTTTGTAATTGACTTGCATCGGCTCCTCTTCGATCGGCTTCCAATTGGCCAGATCTGCTTTTGTGATCAATCCGCCCTGCTCCTGACAACCTCTTACAAATTCATCGGCAATATCCCCTTTATAAAAACGATCGTATGCCGCCATGATCGCTGCTTTACGTGAAGCTCCTTTTTTCAATGCCTGTTTTTCAGCTTCAACCATTTTTGTCAAGGTATTCAGTAAGTCGCTTTGCACGAAGATCTCGCCGGCCTCCGGGGCTTCTCTTTTCTCGCCGAGGTGTGGCAGCAATACTTTTTTACTGTAGGGCCACTGTTTGATTATATTTTTTTGACGTTCGATGCTATTGGCTGTTTGTGCATCGATGGGATATCCGGCGGCCATCTCCATGGCAGGCGCTAATATCTCCTGCAAGGATTTGGTTCCATACTTGGCCAGCATGTGGCAAAGTCCGCCCGGCGTACCGGGGGTAGTAGCAGCAAGCGGACCGTATTCAGGAGGAAACTCATATCCCTTACTCTTGAAAAACGCTGCCGTTGCGCCCGATGGGGCTACACCCATGGCGTTGAGGCTGATAACTTTTTTTGTCTTCGGGTTGTAGATCAAGGCCTGTGTTTCACCACCCCAACTGAGTACGTCCCACATTGTACAGGTGGCCGCCAACATCGCACAAGCTGCATCGACGGCATTGCCGCCATCTTGGAAAACTCTCGCACCGGCTGTAGCCGCCAAAGGTTTACCTGTGATGGCCATCCAATGCTTGGCGTGTAAGGGTGGTTTTTGTGTGCGTTGGGCTATGATCGGAGACAGGGAAAAGAAGCTGGTGGTGACTAGCAGCAATGTATTAATATGGAATTTCATGGAGATCATACTTGGTTTGTTGGACTTAAATTTAAATACGCGTGGAATATTTTTTAAAGTTACTCCAGGGAATTATCTTGTACACATAATTTAGTCTGTTAATTCACCATCGGTTACTGCGATTCGTTAAATAAAGCCCAATGAAACACACTATTGCACTTATCTTATTACTGTGGGTAATGAAATTGGCAGCGCAGCCGAGTGCTACAGTCAGTGGCAAAATTCCTCCTTTCAGCGGCTATTATTCGCAGCACATTATTGCCAGGTCGTTAGATGCCAAGATGAATGGCGAAGAAAACGCTGAAAGTCAAACAGACATAAAGGAGGATGCATGGGTATTTGTTCAGTCAAAATATATTAAAGACAGCTTGATGGTCGAGGTTCGTCGTTACGATTCTTATCATAAGCTAATAGATGTGCGAACGTTGGCATCTAGTGGTATTCCGTCTGTATGGGAAGGAGATAACCAGTCTCCGATTCTCTTTTGTACTGATCGTACGGGTAACAATTTATCGATCCTATTGATAAAAGGCACTTTAATAGCTTTTTTGGAGGCTCAATCCTTTTCAGTCAGTTTTTCTCTATCCATGAACTATACCGGTCCCTTATTGGCGAATAATTCTTTTTGCGAGGTTGAAATCAGCTTTAATGGAAAAAATTTTTTTCCGCTCGATCAGCTAATTCCCATGGAAAAAATTAATGGGAAAACATATGCTTATCCTATTTCTGAACCTGAATCCAAACGCTTCTACGACCAGTTAAAAAAACAGAATGGAGATGTATTCAGCAAGAATGCAACCATTTACTATCGATTTATTTTAAGTGATGCAAATCAAACTTCAATCCGGACAAATGTTCATCAGACTTCGGTAGGCTCCAAACTTAAGACGCGGACTCATTTATACATGGAGGGGGATTGGCGAAATCAAGAAGAAATTGTAGCAAAAAGGCAATTGAGCGAAAAGTCAGACATATCTCAAAAAAACGTTCCTACTCCTGCAGCTTCTAAGACTGACGTCGACTCGCTGATCAAGGTCAGTATGATGGAAAGAGAGACAACCTCCATCGGTATTGTTGAGGTATCGGAGCCGATTGTAGAACTGAAGATCTATGACAATGGTGTCGTAGATGGTGATACGATCAGTTTGTTTGTGAATAATAAACTGGTTCTACCCAGGAGAGTGGTATCACAGGAGCCAATTGTATATAAGCTGTCGCTGAATGAGAATAGCCCGGAACAGCAATTGGTGCTTTTCGCTAACAATTTGGGATCCATACCGCCGAACACAGCACTTATGATCATAAATAGTGGGTCTAAACGTTTTGTGCTGAATCCTTCTACAGACCTTGGTAAGAATGCCAAATTGATTTTTCGTTATAATCCAAGACTGAAAGAAGGGGCCGTGATGCGAAAATAGTTCGAGGGCTGATTTCGGCTTTCCATTTACCTCAACTCAATGATTCCGAGGAACAGCTGCTGCACTACCTTTGATCTCCATATGATCAGGTTCTTTTTTTTCTTTTCAGTTTTATTTATTCCCTATGTGGGCGCAGCGACTACTATCGAGGGTTCTGTAGTCGATGCTGACGGTCGCCCGCTCCCATATGCATCGATCGCCGTAAAGGGAACCAATAAAGGCGCCGTGGCCAATAGTCAGGGTCGATTTGAACTGAATCTATCTCCGGGCGAGTATACCCTGATCTGTCAGCACGTGGGTTATGCGCAGCAGAAAAAACGTATAACGGTTCAAGACACTAAACTTCAGGTGAATTTTATACTCGCGCAGCAGGAGCTGGTCATGCCCGATGTGTTGGTGAAAAAAGGAGAAGACCCGGCTTATGCCATTATTCGAAGCACCATTTCGCAGCAACAGGAGAATCTGGACCGCACACGCGAATATAGCTGTCAGGTTTATTCAAAGGGCCAACTTCGCCTGCGTTCCTTCCCTAAAAAATTCATGGGCGAGAAAGTAGATTTTGAAGATGGAGACACCGGAAAGCAAAAGATCTTGTATCTGTCTGAAACCGTTTCTCGTTTTTCGATCGGGAAAAAATCACAACGTAAAGTAGAAGTTATCTCTTCCAAGGTCAGTGGTAACAGTGATGGCTATGGCCTAGCGGTGCCCGATCAGTACAGTCTGTATCAAAACAATGTGCTCATCTCCACGCGACTCAATCCACGCGGATTTGTTTCACCGCTGGCAAGCAACGCCCTTTCCTTCTATCGATATAAATATCTCGGCACCTTTTATGAAAATCAAAAAGCCATCAGCCGTGTTCAGGTCACTCCTCGTCGAAATATGGAACCTTTGTTCAGCGGGGTGATCACGATCGTGGAGGATGAGTGGCAACTCTATTCTGTCGATCTGACTATCACGGCACAGCAACAACTCGAGCTGTTAGATACTTTGAAATTGGTGCAACTGTATCAGCCCAACGATCTAGGTGATCGGTTGATCTACAGCCAGGTATTATATCCGGCGGCCAAGAAGTTCGGATTTGATGCGTATGGCAGTTTTGTGAATATTTATACGGAGTACAATACACGTCCCAGTTGGACCAAGCGTTCTTTTGATCGGACCATTCTTCGTTATACCGAGGAGGCTAACAAGAAGGATGATGCCTACTGGGAGTCGATGCGGCCGGTTCCGTTAATGTCAGACGAGCTACGGGATTATATCAAGAAGGATAGTTTGGAGCGCGTTCAAAAAGATCCGCGTTACATCGACTCACTCAATAAGATCCGAAATGCCTTTTCGGTTTCTAAGTTGCTGCTACGAGGACAAACCCTCTATGCTAAGGGCGATATCACGCGGGGGTCGTTGAATCCGGTGATCGAGCAGATCAATTTTAATCCGGCCGAAGGATTAGTTGTGCAACCCGAGCTCAGTTGGCGTCGTGATCTCGACAGTGGCGGAACACGTCGTTCACTGAGCGGTTCGGTGGCGATGCGTTATGGATTTGCCAATCAGCGGTTCAGTCCGCGTGCCAGTGTCTCCTATAATTTCGGATCCAAGCTTTCTCGTTCGCTTTCTGTTTCATTCGGTCGACAAGTACTTCAATTCAATGAGGAAAGTCCGATCGACGAACGCAACAATACCCTTGCCTGTTTGCTGTATGAACAGAATGTGATCAAGACTTATCAGTCCACCTATGGCCGCATCCGGTTCTCTTCCGGTATCGGTGCAGGACTTGGTGTCTCCGCTTCGATTCAATACGCCAGTCGGTCACCACTCGAGAACCGAACTGATTATACTTGGCGAGATCTTGACAATAAAAGCTATTCACCAAACTACCCCACAGAGATCGCTACCGCGAATATTGTTCCGCATCAAGTATTTCAATTGACAGCGGGTATCCGTTGGCAGCCGGGCGCGAGGTACATCGAGTTGCCGCAACGCACCATCAATGTGGGTGGAAAGTCGCCAGTGTTTTCCTTACAACTAGTTAAATCGATGAAAGGTATTGCGGGTAGCGATGGATCTTTTTTCAAGTGGAAGCTGGATATGACGGATCAGTTGAATTTGAAACTGAGAGGGATTTTTCGCTACCGCATCGGGGTGGGGGGCTTTATGGAACGGCACCAGGTATTCATGCCTGACTTTGCTCACTTCAATGCGAATAACTGGCCGCTCGGCACAAGCAACCTGAGCAGTTTTATGTTGCTGCCGGCCTATCAGCTCAGTCATACCGAGCCGTTATACGGACTGGGACATGCGGAGTATAACCTGAAAGGGTTCCTAACGAATAAGATTCCCGGCATCAAGAAGTTGAATCTGTATCTACTGACCGGCTTGAATACGGCCTATGTGAATGCGGATCGCCGTTATTTCGAATGGTATGTCGGTATCGATAATCTGTTCAAGGTGATCCGGGCCGATTATATTTTCTCTTATATGCCGGGTCGACCCATGCAATCGGCTTTCCGTATCGGGGTCACGGATCGGTTGATCCGATAGGGAGATTTAAGCTTGAAATTCATATCGGTTATGGTGGCGCTTGACTACGCCTTTACATAGATGTTATTTTCCGTAAATCGAAATACAGGTTTTTATCTGCCCCGTAATTTCAGCGGTATCTATGCAAAACAATCAATTACCCATGCCCGCTCAGGTGATGCCGGGTATGCCAGAGATCACCCATCTGAATTATGCGCAAGCTTTCTATGAGCGCCTGATCTTGTATATCGTAGAGTTCGAAAAAGGTTTGAAAGAGGACGAAGAGGTGGGTGCTCGTTTGGTATCGTTCGGCGAATCCATGGAAATCCATATCGATAATCTGGGTTATTGGAATCCGAGTTTGTTATGCTTTTATGGTCGGGATAATAATGGAAGAGAGGTGCAATTGGTGCAGCATGTTTCGCAGATCAGTATTCTGTTGATGAAAGTCCCCCGCATTGCGAACCGTGAGCCTGTTCGTATCGGTTTCAAGTTACAGCAAGCGTGCGGATCACAGCTTGGGTCTTAGTAGGCGATTTTATCCTAGGATTGTTTTTTTGCTATTACTATGTGCGCTAAGTGATGATCACAATGCCAAGCATAGAATCCGACGATTTCATCAATCTGGATCGTTTTGTTGTGTTCCGGATGAAAAAATGATTGGTCTTTTACCGTCAGGCAATTGGGCCCAGTTCTAGTTTCTTTCCATCATGCTGCTATACATGTATCGGTGTAATCCCTTCTCGGGTTCGGCTGATGCACGGATCATGGCTTTGGCTACAATGGCAGCTGAAATTGATCTGTATCTGGCGGGTAGCAAAAAATCAATTTTCGGATAGATTATCTGACTGATCTTTTCGCCAAGTCTGAATTCCTGCCGATCACCCAGCAATAGGGAAGGCTGAAAGAAACTGATGTAGGGAATGGGCATGGCCGCGATGGTGTCTTCGACTTCTCCTTTTATGCGCAGGTAGAAATTTTTACTTCGGCTGTTAGCCCCGACGGAGGATACGATCAAGATCCGGGGAATGGAATTTGCTACACAGGCCTTGGCTACCGCGATCGGAATATCATGGTCTACTTTTCGATAGGCTACCATATCGCCTTTTACTTTTTTTTGTGTGGTGCCAATGGCTACGAAAACAGTCTCGCATCCGGCTAAAGCATTGGTCAATGACTGTTCATCAGAAAAATCAATGAGTATCTCTTTGATGCGTGGATTTTGCCATTGAATGGACTTTCGTACAAGAACGGTGATGGTTGAATCAGGTTGGTTTAAAAGTTCTTGTAAAACATGGCTACCGATTAGTCCGGTAGCGCCGATGAGTGCGTAATGGGGCATGGTGGAAGTTAAAATTAATGCAGCAATGAATCTGCAAGATTCTGCGTTTCCGTTATGTATCCGGATTCTCTACGCCATAATGAACATCCGGCGTGCACATTTGTTGTTAAACAAAACAATATCGACGTGAAAATGGCTCTAACCTTGGTTATTATAGTTGCTATATTTATTGTATTTCAATCATTTATGTCGGTATCTACCAGCAACATTGAAAAACAGCCTTATCGGCTCATACAAAAAGATAAGTCTTTTGAGATTCGGTATTATGCTGCCGCAACGTTCGCCACTATCAAATCAAATGCTACTAGTTACCGAGAATTATCGAGTAGTGGGTTTAGACGTATTGCCGGCTATATTTTTGGCGGCAATGAATCGTCTACCAAAATCGCCATGACATCGCCCGTTCATATGGATATCAGTGCCGAGGGCTCATCGATGAGTTTTGTTATGCCGGCCAGATATAACACTAACAATCTCCCCAAACCGAATGATGCTGCAGTAGAAATTCATCAGTCGAAGCCGCAGTACGCGGCTGCCATTGAGTTCGGCGGCTATGTGAACGACGAAACACTAAAAAGGTATACTAAGCAACTGGAGGATAAATTGAAAGCACTCAACATCAAGCCCATTGGACATTACCGGTATCTGGGCTATAATCCTCCCTATCAACTTATAAACCGCAGAAACGAAGTGATCGTTGAAATCGAGTGGAAAGAATAATAGTCTTTAAATGAAAACTGCCGCTTTGCGGCGGCAGTTGGGAAGAGTTGCGGAGACTGAGGGATCGTAACCTACCCTATTTTTCAGAAGATTTTTAGTAACGGAAATTATGCTTAAAAAAGCTTGTAGTATATTGAAATACATAGTGTTATTGAATAAGACAACAACAAATATAAATGAAAATAAACATATATTCTGTAACACAAATAAGCATTTGGTGGACTAACGGTGGACTAGAATTTTGGCCTTTTTGGGTACCTTTGAGCCATGGCCTCGATCCATTATTACATACAATCTGACCTAAGCCCTGCAATCATTTATGTACGCATGCGTGATGGCCGCACCGTTGATGCAAAGGCCAAGACAAAGCTCGTAGTAGATGTAGAAGACTGGAGCCATTCTAAGGGTGCTCCCAAGCATACACGCAATGAACACATGCGTCAGCTCTCTAAATCACTGGCCGACCTGCGCAGTTCGATCTTGGGTCACTATAATGATGAAGCCGCTACTCAAAAGATCAATTCTGTCTGGCTGCGTGATTTTATTTCACATGAGGTAGAGGTCAAACAGAACATTCCTACATCACTCACCGAGTATTTTGATTTATATGCGCAGCAGCAAAAGGGAGTTATCTCCGATGAGCTCTATGAAAAGATCGCACCCAACAAAGCCCGTATCGAGCGTTTTGAGAAACATACCGGAAAGCGATATCAAGTAAAAGATGTAGACCTGGCCTTTCACAATGACCTGCACCGCTATCTTATCCATAACGAGAAATACAGTCTGGGTACCGTGAACCGCTGTATGAAGTTCATCAAGACCGTCTGTTATCATGCCCAACAGAATGGGGTAGAGGTGAGCTATCAGCTAAAGGCCATTCGGGTCAAGAACAAGGAGGTACAGCCCATTTATCTGACGGAGGAGGAGATCAAGCTGATTGAACAGGTGGAGCTGCCTTTCGATTACCTGCGCAATGCTCGAAATTCTCTTGTTATCAGTTGCTATACCGCCCAGCGTGTGTCGGACTTCAAACGAAACACGGTCAAGAACATTCGGTACGTGAAGGGGGTGCCATACTTGGACTTTATTCAGAAGAAGACCGGAGCGCCGGTCAGTCTGCCTTTGCACCCCTCTGTTATGAAGGTGATCAAAGAATGTGGTGGGGAGTTCCCCCGGCCTATCTCGAACGATAAGTACAACGACTATATCAAGAAGGTCTGTAAGCTAGCCGGGGTGGAGGATGAGGTGCAGGGAACCAAGGCTGAGGTAATTAAAATGAGGCGGGGGGATCGAATGGTCAGCGCCACCCGCAAAAAGCATGGCAGATTTGCCAAATGGGAACTGGTGAGCTCCCACATCGGTCGGAGGTCGTTCGCTACCAATCACTTCGGAAAGATCCCAACTCCCATAATCATGGCTGCCACCGGCCACAAATCAGAATCGTCATTTTTGAAGTATATTGGTAAGGGAAGAGCGGAAATGGTGAGTATGCTGGCGGATTATTGGTATGGGGGCGATGTTGAACATAAATCAAAACAGACCTATACAGCATAAATGGAGGGATAGGGCGGTAAAAATGTGCGACCTATCCAAAATCCAATCCTTCAAAAAACCAAAAGAGCCATTTTTGCCCACGCACGGCCAGAACAAAGAGAAAATTCAATAAACTTGTTGCATATGAAAAAACTATTCATCTTAACACTTTTCTTACTGACATCATCAATAGGTTTCAGTCAATCCTATTTAGGCTGGGTGACAAAACAGGTAAACTTTCGACAAGGACCGGGCACAGACTATGGAGTAATTTCATCTTTGAAACCGGGAACACAAATATTTATTGTATCCCTTGAGACGGAAAATGATTTCTACAATATAATTGACATTGCAACCGACAAGGAAGGATATATACATAAGTCGTTTGTAAAACTTGGAGACCTAGTTGAAAAAAATGAAAGAGGTATGTTTACTCCAAGCGGTAAAACTTCGACTTACAATCCTGAAATTGAAATTTTCAACAATACTTCATTAACCCTAACACTGAAACTCAATAGTGAAACATACACTTTTTCACCAAAGCAAAAACGAACATTAACATTAAGCCCAGGAACATATAATTACCGTGCCTCTGCCCCTGGTGTTATACCAAACATCGGCACAGAATACATGGAGAGTAGTATGGGTTACACTTGGCAATTTTATATTGTAACTGAAAGAAGATAAAATGAACAGTATTTTAAACAACCCATACAGAACAGTTGGTTTGCTTGTTGGGGCAACCGCAAAGGAGCAGACAAAGCAAATTAGTAGGCTCAAAAAGTATATTGAAGCTGAACAAGACCCGCAGGATGACTTTAGCTTTCCTGCTCTTGGTAATCTTCATAGAACGCTTGATAGTATTGAAGAAGCAGCATCAAAACTCAATCTTGATAATGATAAGATAAATGCAGCCTTATTTTGGTTTTGGAATGGAAACCCAATAACAGACGAAGCTGCATTTGAAGCATTGAAAAGCGGAGACATAGAAGCAGCTTATGAAATTTGGGATAAACTAATTACCAAAACTGACGAAGAAGGAAAAAGATTTTGGAAACCAGTTACTGAAAAAAACTATTCTGCTTTTCACAATTGTTCAGTTCTCAATATTATCCGAAGCAGTGGTAATTTACATAATGCCATTGTAGCAAGTCTGTATTTTCTTGAAAGCGATTTGGTTAATAAATTCATTTCATCTGTTGCAGATGAAACGAACAAAGCCAACAAAAAAGAGCTACAACTAATCTTTCTCAATCAACTTCATTCAGACCTTGAGGCCAACAAAAAAGCATCGCTACCTAAGTTTCTTGAAACCCTAAACAAGCAAGAATTTGTTGCGAAGCAAGATTTTATGAAAGGGTTTGTTCAAAAGCCCATTGAACAAATTGAGCATAAAATTGAAACCACAAAAAACAAACGAAAAGCAAGCAAAGCCAATGGAGCAAAAGCGGGACAAGAACTATACACAGCTACTGCAAACGATTTGACACAACTCAAAAGTATTGTTGGTGCAACTGATTTAAAATACACTTCTATTTCTGATAAAGTTGCAAACGAAATTCTACAATGTAGCATTGACTATTTTAATGACAGCCAAGAAAAGGACAGCAGTTCTGATTATGCGGAAACTGCAATGAAATTAGCAAAGCAGGCTGAAACACTTGCAGTCGGAAAACTTACGAAAGACAGGGTTAAAGATAGCATTGAGACACTTTCAGAGATGAAAGACAGAGAACTTTCTCAAGCTATAGACATATTAAAATCGGTTAAGGATGCGTATGAGACCAACAAGGCAAAAATTAATGCAGAAGTTCTTTCAATGCCTTTAGGTTATAATCAAACAATCAATTGGAGCAAGGTAGATCAAATGATTGAAAAGTCACTTGATTGGGACAAGGTTGTTGAGTTAATTTTAAAGGTAATACCTCTGAAAAACATTGAGAAAATTAAAAACACGAACAACCCAGCCCAAATAAATGAATACAAAACTTTAACAGACTTCGTATTAAGCAAATTGAGTTACTCACAAATTAACAAGGTAAAATACATTTGCTATTGGAAGGAAGTTTCTCCAATGATGGCTTCGGCAAAAAATATTGCCACACAAAAATCTAAGGATGCTTGCTATGTGGCAACTATGGCATATGGAAGTTATGATCATCCACAAGTTTTAGAATTGCGAAAATTTAGGGATGAAATCTTAGCAAAAACACTGGCTGGAAGACTATTCATAAAGACTTACTATTTCATTTCACCAAAACTTGTAATGCTATTAAAAGACCAAAAGAGAGTGAACACCTTTATTAGAAAGTATTTAAACCAATTTATAAAATTCATCAAATAATGAGAAGGACAGTAATATCAATTTTTATATTGGCAAGCGTTAACGCTTTTGCCCAAACAGAAACCTTAACTAAAGAGGATTTGGCTAAGGAGCTTCAACCTTTAAAGACAAATATTCAGACCTTGCAGAATGAGAATGGAGGTTTAAAATCTGAAATAAGCAATCTGAACACAGAACTATCTAAGGCTAACAAAAGTATTGACAGTTTAAGAACTCTGACGCAAGAAAATAGCTCCGCTATTTCTCAAACCGCAAATCAATTAGGTATTCAGATTACAACTACTGAACAAACAGCAAACAAAAGAATAGACGAAGTCGGACAATCTTTAAGCACAAATTCTCTCTACGGAATTATCGGAGTGCTTTCAGCAATCTTGCTTTCAGGTCTTTTGTATTGGCTATTAAGCAAACGCCAAAAAACGGATAAAACAGAGGTAGTCGAACAACTTCAAAAAACAAAATCTTCCATCGAAGAAAGTTTGGTAAAAGAATTTGGCAAGCAAACCAGTTTGATTGAAAGTGAATTGCAGTTGTTGGCTCAACAGAAAACTGAAAGTCTGAAAGCTGAAAATGCTGAAACCGACCATTCACTGGCTTTAAAGGTTGCAAGTGAAATCAATTTGATTGAACGCAACATCAACCTAATGGATAAAGGAACTAAAGGGTTGAAACAATTAGAACGTTCCGTTGGCAAGTTAAAAGATAATCTCTCAGCAAATGGATATGAAATGCCTGAATTATTGGGCAAACAATATCATCAAGGAATGAAAGTAATTGTAACCAGTTCAATTCCAGATGAAAATCTAGAAAAAGGTTCGGAAATCATCACCAAGGTATTGATGCCACAAGTAAACTTTAATGACAAAATGATACAAACAGCACAGATTGAGGTTTCTGTTGGAATGTAATTTTCAAAACATCAATAACAACATAAATAAATATGAGAAATAAAATTGACTACGGTATTGACTTGGGAACAACCAATTCAGCAATCGCAAGAATGGAAAACGGTCAACCGACTATTAAGAAGTCTGATAGACTAATGGATACAACTCCCTCTAGTGTTCATTACACACGTAAAAAAGACATACTCGTTGGTATAGATGCTACAAATGCAATGAAGCAAGATAATACACGAGCATTGAAAACTTTTGAAGCAAGTAATACTAATACATTCATTGAGTTTAAAAGGACTATGGGAACTACCCATAATTATTACAGTCCTAATATGGATAAAGAGTTTTCGTCAGAGGAGTTATCTGCTGAAGTATTAAAAAAATTGAAGTCATTTATACAAGACGAAAATATCTATTCAATCGTAATCACCGTGCCCGCTAAATTCTTAAACCCCCAAAATGAGGCAACAATGAAAGCCGCAAAATTAGCGGGTTTTAAACACGTTCAACTATTACAAGAACCAGTAGCAGCAGCAACAGCTTACGGCTTAACCGCAAAAAACAAAGACAGTTTTTGGAGTGTGTTTGACTTTGGTGGAGGAACATTTGATGCAGCTTTGGTAAAATCGGAAGAAGGAATTTTATCCGTAAAAGATACAGATGGCGACAACTGGTTAGGTGGAAAAAACTTGGACGAAGCAATTGTTGACCAACTTATTATTCCTTACTTAAAACAAACATATTCCATTGACAGTATTTTGGAAGACACTACTAAAAAGGAAATTTTACGTAACGCTGTAAAACCATTTGCAGAAGAAGCAAAAATTCAACTGTCATTTAAAGACACACATAACATTCTCTCCAATTTAGGTGATTTTCCTTTTGAAGATGAAAACGGGGAAGAACCTGAAATAGACTTGACTATTACTCAAAAAGATATGGAAAATGTGGTAGCCCCTATTTTTCAAAAAGCGATTGACATTACGAAAGAACTTCTTAGAAGAAACAATTTAAAGGGCTCAGATTTGGGTGCTTTGATTTTGGTTGGTGGACCTACTTTTTCACCAATCTTACGCAGAATGTTGAAGGAGCAAATCACGGAGAATGTCGATACTACTGTTGACCCAATGACAGTAGTAGCAAAAGGTGCCGCTTTGTTTGCATCAACAATAACAGTTTCAGAAGAAGTAAAAGAAGAAACAAGAGATAAAACAAAACTTCAACTCGAATTAAAGTATGATGCCACTTCGGTAGAAACAGAAGAAAATCTTAATTTAAAAGTTCTTAAAGACAAGACGACTGGCAAAATTCCCGAAAGGCTTTTCGTAGTTCTTAATAGAACTAGTAAAGGTGTCGCTTGGTCAAGTAACAAAAAGGAAATATTATTTGATAAAGTTAATCTAATTCAGGACATACAACTTGAGCCTGATGATGCAAATACCTTTTCACTACAACTTACGGACGAGAACGGCAATAGTGTGGAATGTCAGCCAAATCAATTTACAATCATTCAAGGCATAGGTGGTTTGGATGGAATGCAAGTTTTACCTTATCATATTGGTATAGCCAAATATTTCCACGCAGAGGAAAAAGATTTGTTTGAACCCGTAAAAGGATTGGAAAAAAATAAAAAAGTTCCTGCCACTGGTGTTAGAAATGGATTAAAAACACGAACGGTAATCCGTCCCGGTATGGCAAACGATTTCATTCGCATTCCTATTTATGAAGGTGATTACAATGCTGAAGGGACTAATCCAGTCTTAAACAATCTGATTAGAGAGGTTATTATTAGCGGTGAAACCTTACCAAAACTACTTCCTGAAGGAAGTGATGTAAACATCACAATAAAAGTGGATAGGTCACGTATAATGCAATTCACGGCAGAGTTCCCAACTATTGAACACACCGAAGAACTGAAAATTGAAATCAAACAAACTGAACCACCAACAGAAGAATTTTTAACAAAGGAGATTTCAAAGGCCAAACGCTTAGCACAAAAAGTAAATGCTGATGATGTTGCCGAAAACTTGGACGCTTTTGAAGAGCAATTAGAAAACGAAAAAGGAAGTGCAGACGGCAAAATGAAAATTTTGGATGGCTTGCGTAAAGAGTTATTGAAATTAGACGGTGCTGAAAAATCGGCAGAATATCCAAAATTGGAAGAAGAACTAAAAGAGGCATTCTACGAATTGGAAGATTTGATTGAAAAAATCAAACCAAATGCCGCTGCCGGTAATTTGAATATCAGCCAAATTGAAAGTCATTTAGAAGAATACAGAAAAAAGGTTGAACACATTGTTAAAGAAAAGAACATCAAAGAAGCAAAAGAACTGACAAGAGAAATTGGGCAACTGGATTTTGAATTGCGCAATGCCGTAACTGGAAATGCAATGGACGTTCAGTATTTACGACATATAAATGACACTTTCAATTCATACCATTGGAAAGATGCCACTAAAGCAAGACAATTAGTAAATCAAGGCTTACAAATGGCTACAAATGGAAACACATCAGGTATTCGTAGTATTCTTATTCAAATAATTGGTCTAATGCCTGATAATGAAAAACCAACCAATACTTTAAGATAATGAGCAATAGCAAAGGCATATTACCAAAAGGGTTTTCCATTAGTGATAAATACAGCATTCTGCTTTTTATCAAACAGGGAAGTAATGCCGAAACTTATCGTGTTAAAGGAACTGACGGCAAGTTGTATTTTTTGAAATTATTCAATTACTCCAAACTACATCGTTCAGCATTTGACAGCGGCAATAATCTTTTGGAAATTGAACTTTTGAAAAAAGCAAAGCACGAAAATATTGTTTCATACAAGGATAGCGGTGAGGTTATTTATGAAAACAAGAAGTTTGGATATTTGGTTTTAGACTTCATTGCTGGTGAAACATTATCGGAGAGAATAAGCCGTGAGATGTTTAACAACTACTATGATATTCAAAGCATAATATCTGATGTCTTAAAAGGTTTAAATTATCTACATAGTTTACCTGATCCGATAATTCATAATGAAATCACACCGCAAAACATAATGCTTGACTTGTCAAATGATGTTCCAAAAGCAAAAATTATTGATTTTGGCTTTGCTCGTTCATTTCATCAATCAACAAAGGCATTCAATAAAGTTGGATTGAATTTTAATTATGTTGCTTCCGAATGTTTTAATGGACTGTATTCACCTCAAAGTGATATTTATTCAGTTGGTGCAGTTATGTATCAATCACTTTTCGGATTACCTCCTTGGTTTAAAGACGTTTCAAAATTTCAAGCAGACAGAACAAATGCAGAAGAACTTGTTTTGCAAGAAAGAAGCAAACCCTTGTCCTTTCCAAAAATTGCCAATGACTTTATTGGATATGAAGAGCAGACAAATTTGCTTTTGAAAAAAGCATTAAGTCAAGATACAGAAGTCCGTTTTCAGACTGCAAATGAGTTTCTTCAAGCAATGAATAGAGAGATTGAAGTTGAAGACGTTGACAAGGTTCAAAAAGTAAAGTCAGATGACAAGCCCGAAAACAAAATACAAAACAAAAAAGCCAAAGGAAAAGGATTTAAAGCTATTGCAGGAATGAATGAGTTGAAAGAACAAATGAAATTAGATGTCATTGATGCTCTACACAGTCCAGAAGAATACGCAAAATATGGTGTTACCATTCCTAACGGAATGCTTTTATATGGCCCACCAGGTTGCGGAAAAACATTCTTTGCAAAACACTTCGCAGAGGAAGTCGGCTTTAATTTTATGTTGGCTACTCCAAGCACTTTAAAAAGCCGATACATAAACGCAACCCAAGAAAATATTGCTAAAATGTTTGAAGAAGCAGAAAAAAATGCTCCAACAATCATTTTTATTGATGAAATAAATGAGCTATTGCCAAATCGTGATAGTGATGCTCACGAAATGGCCAAAAGTGCTGTAAATGAAATGTTGGCACAAATGGACAGAACAGGAGAAAAAGGGATTTTCATAATCGGAGCAACTAACTACCCTGATATGATTGACCCTGCAATGCTTCGGGCAGGTCGTTTGGACAAGAAATTTTATTTACCGCCACCCGATTTTGAAGCGAGAAAATCAATGTTTGAAATGTATTTGAAAAATCGTCCATTGGATTTTGGTATTGATTACGACCAACTCTCCAAAATGACAGAGCATTATGTTTCGGCAGACATTGAATTTTTAGTTAATGAAGCATCAAGATTGGCATTGAAAACTAAGTCAAGAATATCAATGAAAAGTTTGGAGGTAGTAATCAAGAATACAAAGCCCTCTGTGCCATTACAGGAGTTGAAAAAATATGAAGTAATAAAAGCAAAAATGGCCGGAGAAAACATCGAACAGAAAAACGAAAGACCACGCATTGGTTTTAAATAACAAAATAGAAAAAATATGGACACAATAACTTTTGACAAACTTTTGCTTAAAACAGCATTTTGCTGTATGGCAGCAGACGGCAATATTGATGATCGGGAAATTTCCCTTATAAAATCATTGTGCGAAAAATCTCCATTGTTTATCAATTTTAACTTTCAAGAAGAAATCAATTTGCTTGTTGGCAAAATAAACAGCGGTGGTAAAACCTTTATTCAGTATTATTTTGACTTGCTAAAGCAAACTCAACTTAATGAGGAGGAAGAACTGACTTTGATTTATTTTGCAATACAAACAATCAATGCTGACGAACAAATCGAGTATTCAGAAATCAAGTTTTTCAAAAATATTCGTCACCGTTTGAATGTAAGCGATGAAAAAATATTAGCTCGTTTACCTGATGTTGAACAGTATTTGGAAGACGACATAATATCTGACACTTTCCTTGATAAAATCACAAGCCAGTATTTTGAAATTTCTGAGCTACCGCAGTTTGACTTAATCAGTATTGCTGACAACAATTAACAGGATGAATAACTCCATTAAAATAGTTTTAGCCATTATATTATTTCTGTGTTTGGCAGATATGCCTTACGGCTTTTACCAGTTTGTAAGGTTTGCAGGACTAATTGGATTTGCAATTTTAGCTTATCAAGCACACGAACAAGGAAGACAGACGGAAATGATTATTTACGGTGCACTTGCGTTGTTATTGCAACCGTTTTTCAAAATTGCACTTGGCAGACAAATGTGGAATGTACTTGACGTAATTGTAGGAATAGGACTTTTAATATCAGTATTTATGAAACCAAAGGAAAGCCAACGCTAATAGCAAGCACATATACAATTTACGCAAGCCAACGCACAGCTTTATATCCTATATCTACACACATGTGCTGGCTGTTTTGTCTTTGCGTGAACCGATAGTGGTTCTACAGTTGCTGAGTTTAACACAAAATATGTATTCTTAGAGTCAAATAGATCGACTGGAATTTCCGTTCTAACAAGTATCTTCCCTCTATGCCTACTCCTGTTAGCCGAACTGCCGTCCTTTTTATAGGCGGGCTCCTATATACTATAGTTGCCGCCTCCCAGGTCGAGCTGCATGTGCTGGGTATTACACAAGACGCGGGAAGGCCTCAGCTTGGCTGTACAAAGCCCTGCTGTGTCGACGATGGCAAGCCTCGACCTCGTATCCCGGTCGTATCGCTTGGAATTACCCAGCCCGACCCTTCTAAAGCCGTTTTGATAGAGGCTACCCCCGACATCACCAGCCAGTGGAGCTATTTGACCACTCAAAACAAGGGGGTAGAGCCCTCCATGTTCTTTGTTACCCACGCCCATATGGGGCACTATACCGGGCTCTTGCAGCTGGGTCGAGAGGCTCGTAACTCCAAGGGGGTCTCGGTCTTTGGGCACCCCAGCTTCGTCGACTTCATCGAGAAAAACCAGCCTTGGAAGCAGCTGGTGACCCTTAATAACATCGTAACGGTGTCGATGTCTAACGGCCAGGCTGTCGATATAGGGGAGATCTCCATAAGAGCGCTGCAGGTACCACATCGAGACGAGATCAGTGCTACGTATGCGTACCTGATCAAAGGCCCGTCAAAAACAGCGCTTTTTTCGCCTGATATTGACAAGTGGGAAAAATGGTCGCTGTCGATAGACTCGATCGTAAAAACGGTCGATTTTGCGTTCATTGACGCAACGTTTTTTAGTAGCGCTGAGCTGCCGGGACGAAATATGAGCGAGATTCCTCACCCGCTAGTTGAAGAAACAATAGAGCGTGCCAAAAAATGGTCGATGGAGACTCGAAAAAAAATCATCCTCACACACTTTAATCATACGAACCCTTTGCTGGATGACGACAACGTGTTTTCTCGTACCATTCTGTCGTTAGGCCTTCGAGTAGCTCGTGTAGGGGATCGTTTTTTGTTGTGATAATTTCGATTTGGTTTTATCTTTTTTAGTCGATTAGCCGACTAATCATCTTTTTGTAGTTATGGGTCAGTTTGATTCTTGAAATTGCTTGATTGCGAGTCTATGAAATTAATCGAGTGGTAAAAAATTTACGATTAAAAGTTGACCACCAGAAAATGGTCGTAGAAAAATTCTTAAGCCAAGTAGAGAAATTTCAGTTTTTTCTGAAACATCCAAGACAAGAAGTTGCACTCAAAAAATCATGTTGATCATCAAAAAAAATTTCGATTTGTGGCCAAAAGTTTAGAAAAGATTTGAAAAAAGGCAAAACGATTAGAAATTTTAAGAGGGATATGTCTTTGAGTCTCTTAATCATTTCTTGTTATTGAATGATATAACTCATTTCTGTATTTGTTGCTACTTCGGAGAAGAATCTTCTTATTATCTAACGCGAAAAGCAGTCTCATTATACGATCGATCAATGTTATTTTATTAAAAAACAAAATCAAGGAGCGGTCTCAATTGTCATGTTGTTTTAGTAAATAATTATGATGATTGATTTCTATTGTGTTGTCTCGAAAAAAATAATTACTGCTTTCATGGCTTGTCTCTTTCAATAATATATTAATGCAACCCATTTTTAAAATTTATCGTACTGTGGATATTTCATATTGTAAACACATAAAAAATATCTATACATTGGAGTCAAATTGAAGCAGCATGAAAACAAAAATGAAAGTTGAGCCAGCATGGGTACAGAGAAATCGTCAACGGAGCAAAGAAAGATATCATCGGTTGAAAGATGAAAACCATCATATTCTTATTGCTGATATGTTACTTAAGTCACTATCAAAAAAGTATGGACTTGATGTTTTCATACCAGTTGAAAAGTTCGCTGAAGTGGATTTTCCATTTGGGGTCAGCACAGGTTATATTTCGAAGTACTCTCGCTATGACATTGTAGTTGATAAATACTGCTATTCTTATTACTCAAATAAAACAATTAAAATCAATACGGTATGAATATCAATCATTTCAATAACTCATTAAACATCTTATCGCATTCTATGGCTAATGATCCACTTGATCCATTCGGCCATAAATTACAAGCGCTTACATCTTCTTTATCCTCTTTGCCATTAGAGTCGGGCAGTTTGTTTACGTTCGAAGAATACTGTGTAATGGCTGTTGGTGCAGCATGTGTTGGAGTAGCTTTATATCAATTAAATAACATCTACTTTGCTTCACGAAGCCTATCACCAACATTTTACGAAATGTTGGAGGAATTATATAGTGATCAGCGAAATTCACTTAGGCGCCTTCATCTTCCAATCATCAATATGCCTAAGGCGGTAGGGTAGGCGGCTATAGTGAATTATAGTACTCTTTCATTTTTGCTGACATCAATGCTCTACGTGCAGCTAAGAACTGCTCGTAGTCGTTGATGTTCGCATCAAATATTGACTCAGGAATGCAGTGGGTCTTTAAGTTTTGGCGAAGCTCGTCCAAGGTTTCTATTGCACCATATTTCTTTTTCCCTCCTTGGCATTGATCTTGGAGTTCCTTGAAGTATACATTTGGTGCTTTTGCGCCTATGGCAATATTTATTTCCTGTTGCATCAAGACATAATTCGCTATCTGGTTATAATCACCTCTTGATTTGTTGTTGGACTTCAAGAAATTCTTTGGGTAAAGGTGATGTATGTCTCCTTTATAAAGTAGAATGTCTGCTACTGTGATATCTCTGGATAGAAATCCCTTGTCTTGACTTTTGACTTGTGCAGCTTGGTATACATGGAAGACTGGACTGCTGGCTACAGAGGTGTCTAAGCGTTGAATTATCCCAAAATTCCAAAAGGAATCAGACAATTCAGCCTGTTCTACAGATTGAAGGTATTCCCCAAAAGGTTTATTAGCCATTTGCTTGATGTCGTAGTCAAATGTACTTTCTGGGGAACCGCCATATCGACTTGTCAGAACGGAGAATACAAACCACCTCGATACTAATCGGCCGATTTCCCCTTGCTGCATACCCTCCTCCCTCAGCTTTAGGTAGATGATGTATGCAAAGTCAAGTGCATTTTTTGAACGAATCAACTCGGGTAATATAAAGCCAGCTGATCGGATGATCATTACAAACTTCTTGAAATAGTCCTCTTTCATGAAGCGGAGAGCTGAGGACTTCATTCTCTCAAAAGTTTGTGAAGCTATATTTTCTTCAAAGTCCCTTGTTTCAAAATTTCTACCGGAGAGTAGACTTACTAAGTCCGACATCTTGCCTCTTGAAAATTCAGAGGTAAATGATACCCTGAGCATATCAGTGTAGCTTGGGTCATATAAATCGTCTTTTTCATCCTTTAGCCATGTCATTGCTCTGAAATAGTCTGTACTGGCGAATTCCTTATCATGATCGCGGATGTGCTCATAAAATTGGGGGGCAACGGCTAAATGGCAGAAGTAGTCAATGGCTTTGCGAAGGTTCGGACCATCAAACTTTTCATTTGATGCTATTTTACTCATTGCAAAGTCGGCTTGTGAGAGCACAACCCCTTGTGAGTTGATTCGGATGAAAATTTCAGTTACGGTTTCTATGTCGAGATCATGCGCTAAGTCTATTGTGCCAACTTGTTTGTGCTGGATAGACAGTAGGTTGCTGATATTGCGCTCTACCATGGCTGCGTCTACGTCTGGGTTTACGTCAAGGTAATGACGAACGACTTGTATAATACTCCCAGAGTTCATGACCTCAGATATATCAGGTATCCAGGCCTTGTCTTTGAGGATTGCTGGGTTCTGAACCTCAAATTGCTCGGTTTTGGGGTTAAAAGCGATCTTTATTCGGACACGATCGTAGTCTTTATTTACAACATAATCGCCTAATATTGAAGCTTTTAGGGCTGTAATGCGTTGCTGTCCATCAATGAGGATTTTCTTACCCTCCGATAAACGTCCATCTTTTAGACGAACGTTGGGATTTTGCCAAGTTATCACGTAGCCGATAGGGTAGCCTTTATAAAGACTGTCCAAAAGGTCTCTAACTTTCGATGATTCCCATACGAAAGGGCGTTGTACTTCAGGTATTGCGATTTGGCCATCGCGGACAAAGGCCAAGAAAGTTGAAATATGGTGCTGATTTACGGAGTATTTCTGGGTTTGCATTTGTTAAGAGTTGTATTTCTTGAAATTCTCGGCTTGTTCAAATATTTCTTTGTAGACCTCGTCTCTATCAACTGGGGGATAGTCGTTTTCAGCTAATAGGATAATCAATTCCGCCTTAAGCTCTGCCTTTATATCTGTTCGCTTACTCCAGTCAGTATACTTTGCTTTGTCATCTACCACAGATTTAACCTTCTGCGACAGTGGAATCAGTTTGTCTTCAGGGTAAACGAAGTCATACTTAAGGGCCAAGGCTTTAAGTATATCGTAAAACGCTTTTTCCTCAAAATCAATTCCTAAATCCTTGAAGGAATCCTTCTCTTTCTTCAGCGCATGGTATAGATTGATAATCTCATCAGTAAACTCATCCAGCACTTCGCTTCTTAAGGTGTCCTGTTCATCTCGTTGATTATACTTCTCAACAATGGATTGCATTCGCTTGCTGAAGTCAATCCCCATCATTTTATTCACCTTCTTGACATCATCAATTGCCTTGGCAAGCAGTTTTTGCAGAAGTTTGATTTTGGTGTTGGGTAACTTGATCTTATCAATCTTAGCCAGGTAGTTCTCATCAAAAAGGTCAACCTCAGTTATTTCTTCATCGCCTAGTTTGAAGATTTCCTCAACACCTTCGCTTTGAATGGCTTCTTCAATCATTTTTTTTACTCGGGCGTTCATCTGCGCTGTATCTGGTGCAGAGCCTTTGGTGAGTTTGAAAACAATAGAACGAACAGCCAGGAAGAAGTGGATCCAGTCTCTTTCTTCATGAGAAATCTGCTCACTGCCAACACAAATATCATATGCCGCTTTCATGCGCTTGGCTATATACATGAAACGCTTCTCCATTTCCTGAGTGGCTTGAACATATTCAGAAGCCATGTTCAGCGTGTGGAGCTGCTCGAGCGCTGATCCTTTGAAGTATTTGGAGGTATCGAACTTAATAAAAAGTTTGTGCAGTAAATCAAGCTGATCTTTTACAACTACTACGGATTGCTGTATATCTTCAAAATTCTGACTGTCTGCTTTGTTGTAATGTGCTAAGGCCAGGTTCATTTGCTTCTTGATGCCGATATAATCGACAACCAAGCCCTTTTCCTTGCCCTCAAACTTTCTGTTTACCCTTGAAATGGTCTGAATCAGATTGTGGCGTTGTACCGGCTTATCGATGTACATGGTATCCAGGAACGGCACATCAAATCCGGTTAGCCACATATCAACCACTATAGCTATTTTGAAGTTGGATTTTTCGTTTTTGAATTGTCTGTCCAATTCTTTTCTATCCTCGGATGTACCTAACAAATCATAAAGCTCTTTCTCATCATCCTTTCCTCTGGTCATCACCAACATCATCTTAGGCATTGGTTTGATTTCCTTTTTCTCCTTATCTGTTAACTCTGCGCCTTCTTCACAAGCTCTTACATCTGCCCAGTCAGGTCTGAGTTCTAATACATTTTTGTAAAACTGCCACGCAATAGGTCGAGAGCTGCAAACGAACATAGCTTTACCTTTGATCGTGCTGCCTTCCTTAATACGATTATCGTAATGCTCAACAAAATCTTTAGCCAGGTCTTTCAACCTTGAAGGATCTCCAATGATGGCATTCATTTGAGCCATGGCCTTTTTGCTTTCTTCTATCTGATGCTCATTACTTCCCTCATCAGCACATCGATTGTAGTATTCTTCAATCTCCTGTAGTTTGGAATTATTGAGCAATACCTTCGCAGCCCGGCCTTCATAAACAATGCGAACGGTGATTTCATCTTTAACCGACTCAGTCATTGTGTAGGCATCTACAATCTCACCAAACACATCCAGCGTAGCGTCTATGGGTGTTCCGGTGAAACCGACAAAGGTGGCATTGGGCAATGAATCATGCAGGTATTTGGCAAACCCATAAGTTTTGGTAACACCCTCTGAAGTGACTCTAACTTTTTGATCCAAATTCACCTGACTGCGATGCGCTTCATCTGATATACATATCACATTACTGCGATCCGTGAGCAATTGTATATCCTCATTGAATTTATGAATGGTAGTCAAAAACACACCACCGCTGTTTCTGCCTTTCAGTCGTTCTCTTAAATCTGCTCTGCTTTCAACACTGATGACAGTTTCATCTCCAATAAAATTCTTGGCATTGGTAAATTGCCCGGAGAGCTGATCATCTAAATCAGTTCTATCTGTAATCAATACAATTGTTGGACTGGCAAAATGGGCGCTTTTCATCAACAACCTGGTGAGGTAAAGCATAGTGTAGCTTTTACCACATCCGGTAGCACCAAAGTAGGTTCCTCCTTTACCATCGCCCTTTGGTCTTTGATTGAGTTTTATATTCTCAAACAATTTACGAGCGGCATAGTACTGAGGATAGCGACAAACAATTTTCTCGTTCTTTTTTGAACTATCCGGTAGGTAAATGAAGTTTTGGACAATGTCTGTGAGCCTGGTTCTGTTGAACATGCCCTGTACCATGGTGTAGAGCGATTCAATACCATCAACATCCTTTGCCAAACCTTCCACTCTGCGCCATGCATAGAAAAACTCATAAGGGGCAAAGAGTGATCCGGCCTTGTTATTCACTCCATCACTAATAACACAGAAAGCATTGTACTTGAACAATTCCGGAATATCTCGAGTATAGCGAGTGGTGAGCTGCACATAGGCATCGTGAATAGTAGCCTCTTCGCGAATAGCACTCTTAAACTCTAAAACCACCAACGGCAAACCATTGACATATACAACCACATCAGGAATACGGGGCTGAAAACCGATAATCTCTAACTGATTAACGACTTTGTAGATATTGTTTTCCGGTATGGTAAAATCAAGGAGCTGAATGAATATGTCCTTCTTGGTGCGGTCTTCACGTTTCAAAAGAAAGCCATCGCTGATCATTTTCATGATGGCTTTGTTGCTCTCATACAAATCAGAAGCAGGATAACGCTCCAAAGCACGAACGATACCTTCTACTTCTCCGATAGTAATCGCATCTGCTTCATACTTGCTGAATAGAAACGACTTAATATCCTGCTTAATGAGCACTTCCTCCGGAGCACGCTGAATGGCCTCACCCAATAAATGGGTGTAGGCTTCTTTTTCAAGAAGCTCTATGAAGGCTTGTTCTAATTGTGCTTCAGTGAATTTCATGTTAGTTTTCTATCGTGGCTAATTTTGAGAGTAGCAGATCCTTGAGTTCGGTTAGTTTTAAGGATTCTAGTTGATGACATTCAATTAAATCAAATACAGGCTCAATAATCTTATTGAATTCTAATATTCTTGTCTCATCTGGTTTATTGATTTCAAAAGAAGTAAGGAGTGTAGCATTAGCTTGTGGTTGTGCCGACCCCTCAGCATTCGACAAAATGAAATCTCTATATACCGGACTATCAACTATCAATCCTAAATACATATTCCATTTTTTGTCATTGGGCATTAATCGAACAAGGAATGAAGCAAAAACAGAATCCGGAAAATGTTTATGTAACCTTTTCCCATACCCTGCAGTTGCTCCAGTTCTTGCAACAATAATATCTCCTGGTTTTAGCCTATACTTTTCAAAATCATTTTCTGAAATTTTGCAATACGGGACATTTGCCCAATTTATTTGATGATTTGCAATATCTGTTATCCTTAAAAACTTTGGGCCGATGATTTCATTCGACGCTGTTTCAGTGTATCCATATTGAGTTTTTACCAACTCATTAAGTTTGATTTTATCTTGATTATCATTAGCTCCATCCACAAACCATTCCTTATAAATCGCTTGCGCAGTCTCTTCCAATTTTTGGATGAGTTGCTGGTTTAGAGATATGCGGCTTTGAATGGTATTGTATTCCTTTACGATTTCACGCTGTTTGGTGATGGAGGGGATGGGGAGTTGCATGTTTTCAAAATCCTCCCATTCTAAGCTTCCTCGAACACCGCCAACTGCATGAAAACAGGCTTCCCGATCGAATTCAGAACGAGCAAACCACATCATTAAATACTCGGGTAAAAGTTGATTTACATCTTTCACTTCAAATACAGGATAGGCTTGCGATATGATTGCCTCGTCAATATCTTGTAATAGTGCTACAGGCATTTTTTTATCACGCCTTACTTGCATAGTACTACATGCAAATTGATTTTTACGGATGATTTTATAGTTTTCCATATCTGTTCCAATGATATTGGCAACAGAAGGAATAAATTGCTTTGAAATACTCAATCCGAGAAGCTGCTTTATTCGCAAACCTCTATTTCGTTCATCTACGAGCTTGATATGATCACCAATACGTTTATAATTTGATTTCATATCCTAATTCTTTAAAAACGCTCAGCAAATCTTGTTTAGAAGCGGTCTCCGCCTTCAGTAGTTCAGTAAATTCTGATTTGAGAGATTGCATCTTGTCATCAAAATCAATGTTTTCATCACGATTGACAAACTCAATATATTTACTTGGCACAAGTGAAAAGTCCTTTTTAGTAATCTCTTCTAAATTGGCTGAGTAACAGAATTCAGCAATGTTATCAATTGGTTCGGTTTGCCATAGATGGTATGTCCCAGTAATTTTATTGATATCATCCTCAGAAAATTGAATATACTTTTTCTCAAAGGGGATACCCATTTCACGTAAGTCCATAAAAAGTACCTCGTTTTCACGATCTCTATATTTGCGTGTTTCTTCAGCTACTTTTTTTACCTGCGCCTTCTTGTTTTTATTTATTATCCATAGTGTAACGCTAATATTGGTTGTGTAAAACATATCCTGGGGCAATACTAGTATTGCTTCAACCAATTTGTTCTCTACCAACTTTCTTCTAATCTTATATTCCTCACCGGCACCACTCAAAGCACCATTGGCAAGGATAAATCCTGCCACACCGTTTTCACTCAGCTTACTCACCATGTTCAATATCCAACCATAGTTGGCATTGCTCTTAGGTGGTACATCATAACCACGCCAACGAGGATCATCAAGTAATTCATTGTCGGCACGCCAGTCCTTTTGGTTAAAGGGTGGATTGGCCATAATAAAATCAGCCTTCAAATCAGGATGCTGGTCTCTGCCAAAGGTGTCAGCCGGAACTTCACCCAGGTTGGCACTAATGCCTCTGATAGCAAGGTTCATTTTCGCCAGTTTGTAGGTAGTGGCTGTATATTCTTGTCCGTAGATTGAAACCTCTTTTTTACTTCCGTTGTGGCTTTCAATAAACTTAATAGACTGCACGAACATACCACCGGATCCACATGCAGGATCATAGATGATACCCTTATAAGGCTCAATCATTTCGGCAATCAAGTTTACAATGCTTTTAGGGGTATAGAATTCTCCCTTACCTTTTCCCTCTGCCAGTGCAAACTTGCTAAGGAAGTACTCGTAAATGCGACCTATGATGTCTTGCTCTTTGTCCTTCAGCGTATCAATGTTGTTGATGGTATCGAGCAATGCAGATAGCTTACTCACATCCATATTCAAACGAGAGAAGTAATTGTCCGGTAAAGCCCCCTTAAGAGCCGGATTGTTCTTTTCAATAGTATGAAGGGCAGTGTCAATTTTCAGCGCAATATCATTTTGCTTAGAGTTTTGGATGATATAACTCCACCGTGCTTCCTGAGGAATGTAAAACACATTCTTCATCGCATAGAAGGGCTGATCCTCCGAAACTTTATTCTTGAGGTATTTGTCTTTTCCTTCGTCTTTTAGCTCCTGGGTACGTTCCTCAAACTTATCGCTGCTGAATTTCAGGAATATCAAGCTCAATACGACATGCTTGTACTCAGCAGATTCTACTGTGCCACGCAGCTTATTTGCCGACTCCCATAGCGTTTCTTCTATAGCTTTCTGCTTGGTTGTTTTTTTTTCTTTCTTAGGTTTACTTTCTTTCGGAGTTGATTTTTGTGCCATTTATATATATGCTCTTTATAATTTATGCGGTTTTCTGAAACCCTTAAATTACTCATTAGGGGTAAATATTCGGCTTGGTGTTTTCTCTTATGAATTACTTTTTCTCAATCGGTGGACTAACGGTGGACTAAAATCCAACAAAAAAAGCGCAACTAACAGATTATCAGTTAATTACGCTTCAGTTTCGCGGAGACTGAGGGATTCGAACCCTCGAAACAGTTTCCCGTTTACACGCTTTCCAAGCGTGCTCCTTCAGCCACTCGGACAAGTCTCCTTTGAAGGGCAGCAAAAATAAGGATTATTCGTTTAGGGAGTTTAGCAGGGTTAGATAGTTTAGTTATTTGATTCTCAACCCTCTAAATGATCAATTATCTCATCCCTAAACTTTCATCGTTCATCCCCCATCCCTCATCCCGTTTTAGCAGGTAACAACTTGGCATACCGGGTGGTGATAGCCGACATGGCCACCCCAAATACGACCCCGGCCACAATAAAGGCCTGAGCTACCCCACTTTCTGCTCCAAAAGAAAGCTTCAGCAAGATCGTCGAGATCACGAAACTGGAATTCCGGATGATCACCGGAAAATCATCGGTATAAAAAAGAGAGAACAACAGTATCAGTACATCCCCCAGGATCAGCAACGTAAAGAAATGATCGAAAAAGATCGCATTCACATTCGGCGTAGCAACCCAATCCCCACCGGATCGCAATCCGTACAACCAATCCCCAAAACTATAGATGCCCAGACCCAACGCTGCAAAAAATAACAAAGCTGATAGATTCTTCTTGGCCAGAATAAATCGTCGCATACTCGCGTCTTTCTGGGAAGTATCCGTGATGCCTGTCATCGCCATTCCCTGTCGACCACTCACTCGATAAAACAATAGGATCAATGCGAAAAGCACCATCACGGTACCCAAGTCAAACCACAATTCCAGATTATTGGCACTCCATAAACTTCCACCGGTCAGATCCAGATGCGTCATGTCCTTGAATACCCCACGGATCAGGATCAATACGATGATCTCATATTGCTTGCCCACATAAATGGTGGTTGAATGCTGCAAGTAATATAACAATAGATATGCCTCATATACCAGCAAAAAGGAGAATGGCGTATAGATCGCATTGATTGGATTACTCAACAATCCCGTTGGTTCTAACCCCAACCAATAATGATAGATGGCAAATAGAGCCAAGTGCAAGACAAAACTTCCGATGGCTAGAAACAACGTATATCGCCCCAGCCTCGCTCGTAACGATGGCGTAAAGAACAGATCCGCTGAAAATTTTGTAGGCATTGGTTTTGGTGTTGGTCACCTTTAAGGTAGACCTATTTCACCGTAAAACCCGTTTGATGAAATCAAGTTTAGAAAGTTTAGGGAGTTTATATATCTGATAGTCAACCGTCTAAACTTTCTCAACTACATCAACTACCTCAACTTCCTCAACCATCTCATCTTCTCAACTTTCATCCCTCATCCTGCCCCTACCAATTCCCCGCTTGCTTGACATCCATCCGCTCGGGCGTTTCGGCCTCGTGCTCTTGCCAATCCGGATCGTACGATACGAACCAGGAGATCCA
>CANGWB010000003.1 GCA_947457465.1 Chitinophagaceae bacterium
ATCGGGTAGCGGCTTTACAGCATGTTGGCGTGGATGTTATCGCACTCGATAGTGCGCATGGCCATAGTAAGGGCGTGATCGATGCCTTGAAAAACATCAAGAAAAATTTCAAGAAGATAGGAGTCATCGCCGGCAATGTGGGCACCGCAGCCGGAGCGAAGGCTTTGGCGGATGCGGGCGCAGATGCGGTCAAGGTGGGAATCGGTCCGGGCTCTATCTGCACCACGCGGATCGTGGCCGGTGCCGGTATGCCGCAAATGACAGCCGTCATGGAAGCAGCCGCAGCCTTGAAAAAATCTCGCACCACCTTGATCGCAGATGGTGGTATCCGCTATACGGGTGATATGGTAAAAGCCATAGCCGCCGGTGCCAATGCCGTAATGATGGGCAGCATTTTTGCGGGCACGGAGGAAAGTCCGGGTGAAACCATCATCTACGAAGGAAGAAAATTCAAGGAGTACAGAGGCATGGGCTCTCTGGGCGCCATGGCCACTGGAAGCAGCGACCGCTATTTTCAGGATGGCGAATCGGACGCAAAAAAATATGTACCTGAGGGGATAGAGGGCCGTGTTGCTTATAAAGGCATGTTACGGGAAGTGGTATATCAGTTTGTGGGCGGATTACGTGCCGGCATGGGTTACTGCGGAGCAAAAAACATAGTTGCCTTGCAGCAAGCCAAGTTTGTGAAGATCACCAATGCCGGGATGCGCGAGAGTCATGCACATGACATCGATATCACGAAAGAAGCCCCCAATTACAGCCGCCGTTAATCGACTGCATAGTCGACCCGGATCGTGATCGAGGCCGTTTTATTCTTGGAACTGGTATTGAATGCCCCTCCGTAGGAGAAATCTTCATTGCTGTTCTGTCCGGTGATCTGAAACACCCCCATCGTAGCCTTCTTAATTTTCCCCAGATCGCTACCGGAATTCTTTGCGATGGTCTCTGCACGTTCCTTCGCATCGGCGCTGGCTTTGGCCAAGAGATCGATCTTCAATTCGGATAACTTGGAATAATAATAAGACGGACTGGACGAGTTGAATTCGATTCCAGACTCAATCAGTTCGGTTGCTTCACGGGAAATCTTATCTACCTTTTCAATTTCGCGGGAATCGACCGTGACGTTTTGGGTCAATTTATACCCGGTGAAATCCGTTCCCAATTGACGCCCTTCCCCATCGTATCGGGTATTAAATTCTTTCTCGATACCAACGGCGGAAAATACAAGCTCATTCTCTTTCACCCCTTTCCCAAGCAGATAGTTCCGAATGGCTTGCTCATCAGATTTCAATTGTGCATATGCCGCTTTCAGATCCATCATCTTGCGACTGTAGTTTCCACTCCACACAATTTGATCACTGATAAAATCCCGCTCGGCCAAACCGGTGACCGAGATCGTTTCCTGCGCCTGGAACTTGTACTTATAGGCCCCTGCTAAGATCAAGATACCGATCAAGGCAGTCAAACAGATCACCGCGGTTTTGACATATGGTTTCATGTAACTATATTTTAAGATAAAGCTAAGCGCCTCCATGCTTATGGAATGTTAATTTCGCCAATATTACCCTCGCTTCCAACACAACTGATTTGAATCGCATTCTACCATTCCTGTTTGCCCTGCTGGGCGGTACGTTATTGTCCGTCGCCTGGCCACCACTTCCCTACACGCCGCTATTATTCATCGCGTGGATTCCCTTGCTTTGGGTGGAGAGAACCGTTCGCTCCAACGGACTATTTTTTTCGCTTCTGCTTTTACATATGCTTGTCTGGAACGGATTGACCACCTGGTGGATCTGGTATGCCAGTGTACCCGGGGCTGTTTCAGCTATCATTGCCAATAGCCTACTGATGTGTTTGCCCTGGCTCGGGTATCGGTTCATCAAAAAGAAAAAGGGATTGGGGATCGGCTCATTGGCATTAGTGACAGGCTGGATGGCATTTGAATATATTCACCTACAAGACTGGGGGCTCAGTTGGCCCTGGCTCACCTTAGGAAACGGACTGGCTTCCCAAACCGGCTGGATCCAATGGTATGAATATACTGGCACCAGTGGGGGAACCCTATGGATCTTAGCCGTGAACATCCTTCTATTTCTGCAATGGCATCAACACAAAAATCCGGAAACACAAAAAATCTTTCCATACCGGTGGATCGCCCTGGCCGCTTTGGCAATACCCATTGGGATCTCACAGTGGATTGGTAACAACCTTACTGATCAATCCGATACAGAGCTGGAAGTGGCTGTCTTGCAACCCAACATAGACCCCTACGAAAAGGTCAGTAGTTACACATCCTTCGACATACAACTACAAAACCTGATCCGTAAGAGCGAAGAGAACATAACCGAAAACACATCGCTGTTGATCTGGCCGGAAACGGCTCTCTACCGAAGCGGTGGGATCGGTGAAAAAGATTTGAAAGAACGAGAACAACTCTACGACTCACTATGGACATTTTTGCGTCGTTATCCAAAACTTACACTGTTCACGGGCGTAGAGAGTTACGGGATCACATCGGAAAAATCACCGAACAGCATCCCGGCACCTGATTGGCTGCGGATGCCGGGTGAGGTGAAACCGCTCTTCGTTGAGTCCTATAATGGAGCGGCTGTGCTAGACAGCAACGGAGCTGGCGCGTTCTATCACAAATCAAAATTGGTCCCTGGAGTGGAGACGCTTCCAGGCTTTCTGCAGTTCCTTTCTGCTTGGTTCGAGGAATTCGGCGGAACAGCGGGCGGATATACACCCCAGGCCGAACGCACCGTCTTGTCTACAACTAACGGATTCCGCCTGGCACCGGCGATCTGTTATGAGAGTATTTACGGAGAGCACCTCAGCCGCTACTTCAAGGATGGCGCGAACCTGCTGACCATCGTCACCAACGATGGCTGGTGGCAAAATACCCCCGGGCACAAACAACATGCTTTGTATGCGGCACTGAGGGCCATAGAAAACAGGCGCTGGGTAGCCCGCAGCGCGAATACCGGCATCAGCGGATTCATCAGTCCGCAGGGAAAATGGATCGACCCTCAACCCTATAAAACCGCTGCCTGCATTCGACGATCGATTCCGGTTCAGACAACAAGCAGCACTTTCTATGCCCGATTTGGCGACATACTTTCCAAGCTGGCACTGGCGTTTTATGTTGGACTATGGGCCTGGAGTCTAGTCAGCCGTGGTAGAAACCAAAATGCATAATTTTACAGACGCTTATCCAACCAAACCGTTGGTCCGGCATCCATGAAAAAACTACTCCTCACTTTTTTATTTTCACTTACGTTGATGTTTGCCGAAGCTGCTCACATCAAGGGAGGTTTTTTTTCCTACCAATATCTTGGACCTGGACAAGGCACCAACCTCCGATACAGAGTTACACTGACCGTCTATATGATTTGTGGCCCATCCACCGGTCAGCTTTCAAATCCGATAAACTTTAGCATATTCAACGCAGCAAACAATCAATTCATTCAAAATGTAAGTGTCCCCATCACCAGTCAATACGACCTGGGGAAAGCAGCAGACGAACCTTGTATTTCAGGAGACCAAAGCGGATGCTATTACACGATCGTTGTCTATGATTTGCCGGTGATCGAATTGGCTCCTTCCGCTTCTGGTTACATATTCGCCTATCAACGCTGTTGTCGGATCGCAGGAATCAATAACATTCAAAATTCCGGTACTGTTGGAAATTCATTCTCCATTCAGATTCCCGGAACCAACGTTTTAGCAGGAGCTGAAACAAACAGCAGTCCACGGTTTTTGGTAAATGACACGGCGATCGTTTGTGCCAACAATTTTTTTCAATATTCATTCCAGGCCTCGGATGTTAACGGAGACAGTCTTGCCTATGATCTTTGTGATGCCATCCAGGGTGGTGACCAGACAAATAACTCACCTCCCACAGCAGCCAATCCGCCATACGCCTCAGTTCCCTATTCATTTGCTTATTCAGGGGCCTTCCCACTCGGACCAGCCGTCTCGATCAACTCACGTACCGGACTGATCAGCGGCACTGCTCCGAGTTTAGTCGGTGAATATGTTGTTTCTGTTTGCGTACGAGAATACCGACAGGGGACATTGATCGGCACGACCCGAAAAGAACTGCATATACGGGTCGGCGACTGCAATCCACTCAGCGCACAACTTTCCCCCCGCCCAACTACCTGCGATGGTTTTACGGTGACATTCAACAATGAAGCTACCAATCCGTCGAATGCCGAATTTGTCTGGTCCTTTGGCCAGCCACAATTAGGAATTGCCGACACCTCTCGCTTGGCAGCACCCACGCACACCTACACAGATACGGGCACCTTCATCGCGAAATTGCGCATATCCCTTCCGGGCGGACTCTGTGCCGATACAGCTAATCTTATTGTTCGTGTGTACCCCGGATTCTTCCCCGGCTTTCTCGTAAATGGCAGTTGTTACACGACGCCCTATCAATTCACGGATACCACACGCACTCGATACGGTGTGGTAGACAGCTGGTCTTGGAATTTCGGTGATCAATCCACCCTCGCGGATACCTCACGAAATCAAAATCCGCAATGGACCTTCCCCTCTCCTGGCCCGCGTACCGCTACGCTGGTCGTCACCAACTCAAAAGGATGTAAGGATACTACGCAAGTGAATTTCATTGTACTTGACAAGCCATTATTGAGTCTGCCCTTTCGGGATACTTTGATCTGCGTTCCGGATACATTGCAATTGCAAGCCAACGGAACCGGGATTTTCAATTGGCAACCCAATATCAATATCATCAACCCGAATACTCCCAATCCGCGCGTCTATCCAACCAATACCACCTGGTATTACGTAAACCTGACGGAGAATGGTTGCACCAATCGAGACTCCGTCCGTGTACGTGTTACACAGGGTGTTCAACTCAGCTTGAATCCCGATTCAACGATCTGCAGAGGTGATGCGATTCAATTACAAGCAAGCGGTAATTCAACTGCCTACAGTTGGTCGCCGCCAATCGGACTTAATAACACGAACATCCCGAATCCCATTGCCACCCCACTGGCACCGCTCACCACTTACCAAGTGATCGGCAGTATCGGAACCTGCAGAGAAATTCAGATCATCCGGATCCGAACAGTTCCTTACCCCCAAGCGAATGCCGGCAATGACCTGACACTTTGTTTCAATACATCCGGACAACTTCAGGGACAAATAACTGGAAGTTCTTTTCAATGGAGCCCGACCGCCTACCTGAATGATCCAACTCGTTTGAATCCGCTGGCCACTCCACCTCGGACCACCATGTATAAACTGATCGTATTCGATACACTGGGTTGTCCCAAGCCAGGCATCGACTCTGCGTTGGTTACTGTACAGCCCCGGATCCGCGCCAATGCCGGACGTGATACCATTGTGATCGTCGGACAACCCTTGCAACTGAACGGTAGTGGAGGTGTCAGCTACACCTGGTCGCCAGCCATCGGACTGACCAATACTAACATCGCCAACCCCATCGGTATCTATGGCTCAAACATCGACAGCGTACGATATAAATTGGTTGTTCGGGATGCAGCCGGCTGTGCCGACTCAGCCTACATGACCGTTCGCGTATACAGAACACCGGTGAGCATTTTTGTACCCACCGCGTTTACACCGAACGGCGATGGACTCAATGACCTGGCTAGACCGATCAGTGTCGGCATCCGAAAGATCCATTATTTCACGATCTATAATCGTTGGGGCGAGGTCGTCTTCACCACTAACAGAGATCGGAATGGATGGAACGGTATCTACAAAGGACAGCCGCAAGGATCAGCCGTATTCGTTTGGGTAGTCAGCGCAGAAGACTATGACGGCAGAAGCTATTTTGACAAAGGAACCGTAACCCTGATTCGATAAGGTAAATCATGAATAGAACCATTTTCATTACCGGCGCCAGTGCCGGATTTGGCAAAGCCTGTGCTGAACAATTTGCAGCCAACGGCGATCGGCTCATCCTACTCGCAAGAAGAGCTGAACGATTGAAAGCACTGGCCGATCAGTTAACGGCTGAATTCGGGACATCCACCCACCTGATCGCTGCGGATGTACGCGATCAACAGGCGATCACCACTGCCATCAACGACCTGCCGGCCGAGTGGAGCAAGATCGATGTGTTGGTGAACAATGCAGGACTGGCCCTCGGACGAGATTATTTTGAGGAAGCGGACCTAAGCGACTGGAATACCATGATCGATACCAACGTAAAAGGTTTTCTCTACGTCGCCCAAGCGGTTGCGAAAAAAATGTCGGCTAATAAAAAAGGACACATTCTGAATATCGGATCGATCGCGGGAAAAGAGGTTTATGAAAAAGGAAATGTTTATTGCGCAACCAAATTCGCGGTGGATGCGATCAGCAAGGCCATGCGGATCGATCTGCTCCGACACGGTATCAAAGTCACATCCATCCACCCAGGTGCTGCTGAAACTGAGTTTTCACTGGTTCGCTTCAAGGGGGATGCAGAGACAGCCAAGAAGGTCTATGATGGCTTCACCCCACTGAGTGCCCAGGATATCGCTTCGACTATATTTTATTGCGCGGGACTTCCTTCACATGTTTGCATCAACGACCTGACGATCACCTGCACCCAACAAGGATCCTCGATCCATTTTCGAAAGGACTGAAATCACGAAACTTCCCTCGTAGTTTTCCGATAAACAGGGCTTTTTGAGGTGATTTTCCGGAGTGGATCGACAAAAACATACCGAACGAACCTACTTTTATGTCACATCCACTCCTACCATGAAAAACCTATTGATCGCCTTTGCCCTCTGCGGCACCCTGACTAGACCTGTTTGGGGACAATCGAACACTACACAACCGATCCGTAAACAAGTTGACAGCCTGAAAACGCTGTATGCCAACGACGGATTCCAACTGGTGAGAGAAACCCCTTTGCAAATGGAAAGCGAGTACGAAATTCCGATCGTATTACCATTGACCCAAGGCACCTACTATCAGTTTGTTTTTATCGGCGAGCAATCCTCTCGTCTTTATGAAGTACGCATGTACGACTGGAAAGAAAAACAAGTCGCATTCCAACAAAAGAAATGGGGTGATGTGGACGGAAACATCATCGCTTTCTCTTACATCCCTCAATTTTCCGAATATCACATGATGCGCCCCGTACAAGTGAACAAAAAACAAAAACGCGACTTGAACGGATATGTAATGCTATTCAAAAAAAAAACGGATGCAACGGCTGCGAATCGGCCCAAATAAATTACGGCATGAACAAGTGAACCCCTCCTCGGAGGGGTTTTTTATTGCGCCAGAGAGATCCGGACCTGTACGCCACCTCGCGTGTTCGTTATTGGGAATGAACTACTGATCTTGGGAATGTTCCTATTCTGCTCGAAATACAGTTTCAGATTTACCCGATTATTCAACACATAATCGATCGATGGTGCCAGGCGGATAACACGCTGACCACCTGTTCCGAAAGAAGTTCCCTGATCAAGCTTACTGTTCGACGTCGCATCATCACGTAAACTGAAATCCATTCGGATGGTTACATCATTATCCAACTTCATTCCATTCTTGCCGATCTTGAGATTTTGGAAGAAAGGCAAACCTTTCTTGCGCCAGTTGAAAGCAAACGTATATTCCGTACTCTGATTTTCCGCCAATTGATAATCGATCAGACTGAGACTCAATTGCCGGCTCTTTCTCCACTCGAAACGAGTCGACACCTGGTTCGTAAAAGTCATATCCAATTCGATCAGGGGCTCAAAGGCCTCCTGTATAGTGATATTGGGCACCAGGAAATAAGGCACGAAGTTTCCGGTCAGCGTATCGCGGAATGAAGGATATCCAACCCGAAGCGGATCGGCAAACAGCAACGCGGTATTGAAACTGTTCATGCTAAGCGAGCTTCGATATCCGTGACGGATGGAGAAATTCGTAAAGATCTTATCCAGCCCAGCGATGCGGGTTAGTCCATTGTACGTCACTTTCCAGTTCGGCAAAGGCAGAATGCTGGAGAATGGATTTGACCGTATGCCTGGATTGCTGTTCCGGACCGATTTGATACTCAACGGATCCTTATCCGTATAGGCTGCAATGAATGCCGGGATCACCACATCCTGCGCATACCGCCCATACCCCTTGGCATATCCGTCTGCATCCACACCCGATTGGTAGGGATTCGATGTTGCTAATTTACCGGAGATCAAACGGCGGTTCGCCTCAAATTTTTTAAAGGTCTGTGAAACCTGATTGGGATCGAATGGATCGAACAGTGTTTGAAAAGATATGTAACTCACATTGAAGGAGCCCATCGCATACGGATTCAATCTAGCCAGTCCGGAAGAGCCGGTTGTATCCTTGTATAATTCGGAGTACTGCTTGTCAAATGTTTTATCAAGATTCAGATCGATGTTGAAATCACGGAAAGGCGTCACTTGTGCCGTTAGGTTCAATCGCTGATTATAACGCTGCTGGATCATGGCACTGACCAGTGAATCACGCGACAACAAACCTTTAGCCCCAAATCGATTGATCCAACTCGTATCGGGCTGATAACCGAATATATATCCAAAACCAGGCTGACCACTTCGGATATTCGAACCCATCAAGATGGTACTATCCATATAGCCCGGCAATGTGGTACCAAAATCTTCTGTATACTGAATACCGACACGCTTCACAGAGGTTGCCAGCTGCGCAATGAAGCGTGGTAAACCACCGACCTCCGGTAGCGGTTTCATCGAGTTTGGAATACGAGGCTTCTTGATCTTCCGCTTTTTGATCCGAACGATCTTGCCTTTTTTATTTCGGATCGTGTCATAGCGATACTTGGGACCATCGGTACCCGGTGTCATTTCTGCGTTCGGCTGCGGCTGACCGGTGCCGGACTCGGTACGTTCCTTATTTTTCTTGCCGCCTCCTGAGGACTTATCACCCTTACCCCCTCCTCCTAATGAGCCTTCACCGCCAGACTGCCCTTGGCTCGCTCCCCCAGCATAAACTGCCCGGAGGAAACGAGACTTATTATATAAATCTTCAAACTTCAATTCCCCATTCAGCGTACGCGTTTGGGTATTGCTTAACGTATTTCCCTGTGGTTTGGCCAAAAGAGATGCAGTCAGCCAGTTGTACTTGGTGTTGTAACTGGCGCGTACGGAGGTCCAGCTCAACAACGGAATCTTGTTCGTAGGCACGTTGTAGTTGACAGTTACATCCTGCGCATAATTGGTATTACGCCCACCCTTGAATAAGTTGGAACGCACCGAATCTTTTTTCGCATCCGTATCGATCCGGCCGGCCGGCTCATCGATACGGGCATTGTTGGTTGCATTAAAATCGATGGAGATCGAACGGGTCAGATTCCACTGCATAATGTAATACCGATCGAACGTGAAATACTTATTATACGTTTCCGGTACCCGATACGGACCGCCGCCTACATTACGCGGACGAGTCGCACCGAACTGCCGAAATACGTCGGCCCGGAAACTCATTTGCGATGGGGCGTAATTGAAATTGAACTCTTTCAACAAAGCCAACCAAGGTGAGTTGGATTTGATAAGCTTTCGGAAGGGCTCCACGGGTTGAACCTGAGGCGCATAACTATATCCGAGTGCACCCCGCGTGCGCCGCATCTCATCTCGTTCGATAAGCGGGTTATGACTCATGGTCTGGATATACGAATAGTTCAGATCGAAATTCGAAAGCGACCAGACCTTAGGCTTTTTACCGTCCGTCTTGATCTTCTTGACATTCGTGAAATTGAGTGTCTTGATGGTCGTTACATCCTGAGCATCGTTTCTTATTGAATCCCGCTTCTCAGCATCCGCCAAACGCAATTTTTGCTTCAGCACCAGATCGAGGTCATAAGGATCATATTCTGGCGTACTGCTGCGGTGACTGATCGCGGCATACATCGGCAATTGAATACCCAACTTCTTCGGCAATAACTTGCCAAGCTCCAGATTCAATGAAGCGTCTACCGTGTAGACATCTTCCCGACTGCGCTCGTTGACACGTTGTTCCAAGGTGCCAAATCCTCGAGAACGAGCCGTACCGGAAAGTGAGAGCGTACCCAGATCTGCCAGGCGAATATCGGTACGGGCCAAGGCCGACCACCCACCTCTTTCATCCAACTGTTGCAATCGAAGCTCATTGAACCAAACCTCCGTGCACATGGCCTCTTGTGTTGTGTTCTCAACGCCCAACAACATTCCCCTCACTTCGCCCAGGTTTGGATTTCCTATGATCGCATATCGGCGACCGCTTGGCAAGGTTTCGCTATAGTATTGAGATGGAGATACACCCAGTTTGTTGCGACGGGTTTTCAAGTCGGTCAATTCGGCTAGATCGAAGTCAAGATTATTGTCAGCTGGCCAAATCCGCAAACTATCCCGCTCACCGAAAGGGGTGATCTTCAACGGGATCTTCACTTCATAATAGTTTCCGGAAAAATCATTTCCGATACGAACCACAGCGTTGAGCTCACCGAACTGTATCGGCTGCGCTCCTTGCACATCCTCGGCATGTATAAACATCGATAAGCGCGCATACTGTCGCATATCGATGTTCATCGTCTTGAAAATACCGCGCGACTCATACTGAGGCAATCCGCAGACCTGCATACTCACCGATTGCTCATTTAGGAACAAGGCCACATTATTATTACTCAACTGTTGCTGCCGCTCAATACCGGGCGGAATGCGATAAACGATCGGCTGGCGTTGATCATTCTCCTCCACATTCACCGCAAGTACATTCACGTTCACCGGGTCGGGTAGCGGCACCGGTACAAAGTTTCCGGTGGTATCGATATTGTTCCGGTATTTACGCCACTGATTACGGACCAATTCCAATTTTCCGAAACGAAGCACGACTGAATCCTGAAAGCCGGACATGAACATCCGAATGAAACGGATCGACTTAAAATCCGGGATATTACCCACCTTACGCTGATACTGTTCAACGGGAATACGGAAAAGATACCAACGCTCGGTACGGGACTGACCATTGGCCAATGTTACGGTTGGGGTACGAACATCGGTGATGAAGTTTGATCCCACACTCATATTGGGAAGGATGTCCACTCGGTACTGGAAGTACTCCTCCACCTCATTCATGGTATTATCTCGATTCAACTCTTCTGCATCCGGATATTGCGTAAAGGCATTGACGAATTGAGTGCTGCTGCTCGCCACGGGGGAATTCCCATGGGGATTGTTGATGTTCTTGTACCGTTGCAAAATTCCAGCTACGGGTGATTGATCGAAACTAACATCTCGATACGCCTTGAAATTATCCCCGGAAGGATCATTAAGCGCCTGCTGAAAAATTGAGGAACTTGATCCGAATGTGGTCTGCAATGAGTTGATGTACGATTGAAATTTCGTTTTCTCATTGTCATCGGTTAACCCGTCAAAGCCGACATCCTGATACTGACGATCATCGGGGATGGTACTAAAGGCATTTGTAACCTGTAAGGGGATGGAAGGCACCTTACCCCAATTCGTGGAACTATCCACGCGCACATTATTAGTAGGAGTAGGCAAGCCATTTTCATACTGACGTTTACCGTCCCGCAAAATATCCTCTGAAATATTTCCCAAGTTGAAGTAGAGCTGACCACCGAACGGATTTCCGGTGTTGGCCAAGTAGGGATCCTGCAACCAGAATTCGATGTACTCAATGTTGCCGGTCTCAAAATCAGTTTGATCGATGTTGCGCATCAACCCACCCCAGGACTGACGCGGATTCAGCAATCGTCCGTTTGCATCTACCCGCGTATTGCGATTCTCAAAATTATAGGGCCCGCGATCCTTTGGATAATACGCCAGGTCAAATGTGGTGAGCAAGCCCTCACCGAACTGGGTACTCCGACGAGGGAATATCTCTTTTTGCAACACCTGCCGCGTTTCAGGCCTTGACAATTCATCCAAATTATTTTGCAGCGGGTTATTCGGATTTCGACGCTCCTGCAAGATGGGCTCAATGTTATACCAGGCAAGCTTAGCACGATTATATCCGGAGCCGAGGTCATTGTTCAAGGATGCCTCGGGGAACAATCCGTTGTTCTGCGGAATGGAGGCCAAGGTCCAGCTGATCAACGGGAAACGCAGATCGATGCCCGCACGAGATCCCTCAAAATCATCTAAGTAAACTTGTCCGGACCGATCACGTGATCCATCCGCAGTTGTTCCATCGATCTGACGAGCATGGCCGGGCTGCAACACAGCCGCCTCTGCATAGGAGGTGATCGAAGAAGGTGCTTTGGTTGAATAGAAAGGAAGTTTATCCAGCAACTTGGTGAGTCGAGGCACCTCACTGTTGTAATCCAGATCAAACCCATACATCGTATTTCGGATCGGATCTTCCCCATAGAGTTGCTTGATAAAGAACGGACGCTCACCCAAGCGAACAACAGTACCCCCCAATGTCAATTTTTTACTCGCCAGATAATCGAGGCGTAACCCTAAGAAGTTACGTTGCTGAAATCCAAAGGCTTGATTGTTTTCGTAATTGATGTTGACAGGTACACCTGAACTGATGATCGATTGGTTGATGATCCGCAACGTACCCAGGTCATAGTTGATCTCATAGTCAACATTTTCAACCAGGACTTGTCCGCCAGCGGTAACAGACACCGACCCTCTCGGGATATTGAAACCCAATTGATATTCGGCCGTACCACCTGCACCACCGGGTGGACCCGCCATACCCCCACCACCGCCTCCAAAACCGGAGGACTTAGATCTACCCACGATCTTGAATCGATTCAAGTTGGCATAGGTCTGTGCAATGGCCTTGATCGTATCGTATAGTGGATAATACAAATATTTATCCCGCACGGTGGCGTTGGGATATACATATTCCAAATCTCTTCCAAAAGGCTCCAACACCGGAAAAATGACTCGGCTTTGCTGCGAGATCACGGTATATCCCTCCAGGAAATCAAAGACGCCGTCGGGCTGAGGATCGTTCTGGTTGTTCAAACGATCCAAATTCACCAGCGAAATGATAGGCTGCCCTTTATACGGGTCAACAACATCTGCTGGAGGTAGGTATCTTTTCTCGCCGAAGCTGGGTTCTTCGTAAAGCAGATCGAGTGTGAAGTCCTGTCGTTCGAGCTGACCGAATCCGACTGAATACACATTCTTCATCATCAGTTTCCAAATGGGAAGATTGGTCCGCTGCGAAGTCGCCTTCAACAATTTCAGGAAGAGAATGCGTTGTGAGTTGCCGGTCGTATCGGGCGGTACATCCTGCGAAAATTCACCCACTTGAAAAACGCGTCCGTTGTACGTGTATTGGAAGGCAACGCCCAACACCTCATCGGGTTGGAGCGGTTGATTCAGGGAGAGGAAGCCGATCTGCTTGTTGAAAAAATAGTCGGTGGGTTGAAGTTTACGGGCGAATGTTTTCTCAAAGTCCTGCACCGGTGAAAGACCCAGATTACTGAGTTCATTTTGGGTCAGAGATGAATTCCGGTAGTTCGGATTGGAGGTGAGAATGCGGTAGAGATTATTTGCATCGTTTCTGGGAAGATTATCGCCAACACCGGCCAGCAACGGACTATACGGATTCCGTTCGCCCAGATCCATAAAGGCGGCAACATCCCTTGTATCGGTCGTGCTTCCATTGCGATTCGTCACCCAGACTTCAACTCGTAGGATCTGTACACGTGAATTCACAATAGGCAGCTGCTTCATGGCTGTATTGTAATTCTGCTGGAAGTATTCAGCCAGTAAAAAGTGTCTATTCTCATCGTACTCATCGGCCTTCAGCGAAAATCGCTGCGCCGTAGTACCACCTTGCAATCCCATGGTTTGTCGCTGCGATTGCTGATTCGCCAAAACCGTGGTAACGAAAAGCTTTCCGAACTGCAATTGTGTTTTAACGCCGAATAAAGATTGGGCGCCGGGGATCAATGTTCCTTTGGATGCGAAAGATGTATTTCCCGCCTGAAACTGTCGGATGATATCATCATCTTTTCCCTTGAAGTCCAGCTTGAGCTGATTCTCGAAATTGAAATTGGCGAGTGTGTTGTAGTTGATCGGCAATTTGAGTTTCTCTCCGATCTGTGCATCCATCTGCAACTGGGAGTTCATGTTGAAATCAAATCCCCCGTTACGTCTTGCCCGTTCAGGCAAGGTGGGGTTGCCGATGTTCTGCCCTTGATACCCGGCCAGAAAATCAACGTAACCGGAAGGTTTGATATCGATCTTCACTTTGCCATCCGGACCGGTTCCCATGATGCGATTGAACCAGTCGTTCGAAACCCGAAATTTAGGTTTGTCGATCTTCCGATTCATGCTGAAAAGTAGATCGGCTCGTTTACGGAAATAATCCGATTCGTCTTTTCGACCCTGCCATTGACGAAACTCTTCTGGGGAGAATGCAGCAGACGGACGGTATAAACGATCACCAACCGTTTCTCTCAGGATATACTCCCCGCTGCGCGGATCGTACTCGATCCGTTTGCGTAAGAAACCGGTATCTCTGAAATCGAACGCATGTGAGCGACGAGCGCCGATGAGATCACCGTACCGATCATACAATGGATAACGAAGCGTATCGCGTTTGCGACTGGAATCCGGACGTGCCTGCGCCGATGCCTCAACGACAAAGAGCAGCGGAATAAGAATTCCCAAAGAAAAAATATGTGCAGTCCGAAACTTCAAAACTCAGTCAGTTGGTTGAACCACCTTATACCCCGCGGAGGGCTTTTTTGATCAGCGACTCCACCGTTATATCGGGCTCGGCCTGGCGTACCTTTTCGATCGCTTGCGAAGCAGTACTTCTGGGGATACCCAATGCGGTCAACGCCTCTAACGCATCCTGATGCAAAGTATTGTGAATCAGGGGCGAAATATTTACTTCCGGGGCCCCTTTTCCGAGCTTATCCTTCAGTTCAAGCACCAGGCGTTCGGCTGTCTTTTTGCCGATCCCTTTCACCTTTTCCAAACTTCTCACGTCACCCTGTACAATGCAACGTGCCAGATCGGCGGGGGGCATGTAGGAGAGCATCATTCGGGCGGTAGCGGCACCGATCCCGGACACCCCGATCAAATTTGTAAACATCTCTTTTTCAGCAGGTTCCGAAAAACCATAGAGAATATGGGCGTCTTCTCTGACAACCAGATGTGTATGTAAAAGCCCCTCCGACCGCCCCTGTATGGCGCCATAGGTATGGAGGCTTATATGTACCTCATAACCAACGCCGGAGACGTCGATTATAACCCGAGTGGGACTGATTTCATGAAATTGACCCAGTAAAAATGCGAACATACCCGCAATATACCCCGCCACCCCGATTCAGCAATGATTGAACGTCAGTTAGTTGAATGAAGGAATGCAGGAGATCCAAAAGCCGACTCCCCTCCCATTTCCCTATTTTTGTCCGGTTCAAAAAATCCTATGTCGCAACGCATCAACGCCGCCATCACTGCCATCGGAGCTTACGTTCCGGAAGACAAACTTACCAATGCCGATCTGGAAAAAATAGTTGACACTAATGATGAATGGATCCGTTCGCGGACTGGTATTGAAGAGCGTCGAATACTTAAAGGTGAAGGGAAAGGCATATCTGAGATGGCTGCACCAGCCGTAAAACAGCTTTGCGAAAAAAGAGGGATTGACCCCAAAGAGATCGACTGCCTGATCGTGGCTACCGTAACGCCCGACATGGTATTCCCGGCAACTGCCAATATTGTTTGCGACAAGATCGGTGCCACCAATGCCTACGGATTCGATTTATCAGCAGCCTGCTCCGGTTTTCTGTTCGCCCTGAGTCAAGGAGCCGCCCTCATTGAAACAGGTCGATATAAAAAAGTCGTCGTCTGCGGAGCAGATAAAATGAGTGCGATCGTTGACTACACCGACCGCACCACCTGCATTCTCTTCGGCGATGCGGCTGCGGCGGTCTTGCTTGAACCCAATACAGACGGATATGGTTTACAAGACAGCATCTTACGGGCCGATGGCAGCGGAGCTAATTTCCTTCGCATGAAAGCGGGAGGATCTAAGTACCCGGCCAGTATCGAGACAGTGATGGCAAAAGAACATTTTGCTTACCAAGAAGGGCAGACCGTTTTCAAGTTTGCCGTCAAGGGCATGGCTGACGTGAGCGCCGAGTTAATGGAAAAAAATAATTTATCCGCCGATGACATCGCTTGGCTTGTACCTCATCAGGCGAACCTTCGCATCATTGACGCAACAGCTAATCGCATGGGACTCTCCCGCGATAAGGTCATGATCAACATCCAGAAATACGGAAATACAACGGCTGCTACCATTCCGCTCTGCTTGTGGGAATGGGAAAAACAATTGCACAAAGGCGACAACATCATACTCGCTGCATTCGGAGGCGGTTTTACCTGGGGAGCCACCTGGGTGAAATGGGCCTATAACTCCTAAACAATTGCCATATGGGAACCAAGCTTCCACTTACCGGTTGGAGTTCCGTCGCAATTCACGGCGGACATTCAGCTGAACCACGTCACGCGCACCTCACCCCCATCTACGCCAGCAGTACCTACGTCTTCGACTCAGCCGAACAAGGCATGGATCGATTCACTGGCAAAGAGCCCAGTTATATCTACGGACGATTCGGCAACCCGACGATAACAGAAGCAGAGGAAAAGATTGCCGCCCTGGAAACATTCGGACTGAACATTCCCGCGAAAGCGATCTTACATGCCTCCGGCATGGGTGCATTGGCAACTTTGTTTCTAGCCAACCTCAAAGCCGGTGAAAAGATCCTGACACATTTTTCATTGTATGGCGGAACAGAGGAGCTGATCCACCGGGTATTGAAAGACCTGAACATCGAAGCCGTGATCACGGATCTGCATGACCTCGCGCAAGCAGAGACGCATTTGAAAAACGATCCCGCAATTCGAATGGTGTACCTCGAAACACCGGCCAATCCCACACTACAGTGCGTCGATCTGGAAGCACTCATTTCACTCGCCAAGCAATACGGAAAGAAAGTCGCATGCGACAATACATTCGCTACCCCTTACTTACAGCAACCTTTCGCCTATGGCGCAGATTTCATCATGCATTCAACCACTAAGTTCCTGAACGGACACGGTACCGCGATCGGTGGTGTGCTCATCGGAACCGACATCGAATTCATGAAAACCATCGCTACCAAAAAACATCGATTACTCGGAGCCAACTCAAACGGCTTCGATGCATTCATGCTCGTACAAGGCATGAAAACATTGGAGGTGCGAATGGAACGTCATTGCCACAATGCCATGGAGGTAGCCCATTTTCTAGATACGCATCCGGCGATCGCGAAAGTGAATTATACCGGACTCCCACAACATCCTGATCATGCCATCGCCAACAAACAGATGCGCCACCCGGGAGCCATGATGAGCTTTGAGCTGAAGAAAGGATTAGAAGGTGGTATGGCCTTCATGAACCGCTTGCAAATGTGTGTCCGCGCCGTTTCGCTCGGCACGTGCGACACCTTGTTAAGCCATCCCGCCTCCACCACACATTTCGGCGTAAGCAAAGAAGAAAGAGAAAAATACGGGATCACAGACGGACTCATCCGGATGAGCGTGGGCATGGAAAGCATACAGGATATTCTACACGATCTCGATCAAGCGCTCTCCACTCAATAATTATTCATGCAGATACGAAGAGCCCTTGAAACCGACTGTCCGCGTTTGCTTGAACTGATCAACGAATTGGCGATCTATGAACGAGCCCCCCAAGAAGTGACCGTATCATTGGAACATTTTGCTGAAAGCGGCTTCGGCAACACACCTGTTTGGTGGGCATTCGTTGCAGAAGAAGAGGGATTCATACACGGATTCGCACTCTACTACATCCGGTATTCAACCTGGAAAGGTCAATGCATGTACCTCGAAGACATCATCGTAACCGAACAGAGCCGCGGAAGGGGGATCGGGAAATTACTGTTCGATCAACTCATGGAGGAGGCTAAAGCGAAAGAATACAAACGGATCGTTTGGCAGGTGCTGGAATGGAACGAACCCGCCATCAACTTCTACAAGAAGTATCAAGCCAATATGGATCCGGAGTGGTGGAACGGGTCGATCGATCTCTAGATCAACTCACGCCTTCCACCTGCATTTCTTTATTGATCTTCTGCACCAAACCCTGCAATACTTTTCCTGGGCCTACTTCCGTAAATCGGGTGGCACCGTCAGCAATCATAGCTTGTACAGATTGTGTCCATTTTACCGGACCAGTCAACTGACGGATCAGGTTTTGCTTGATCTCTGCCGGATCCATCACCGCCTTGGCAACAATATTTTGATATACCGCACAGGTGGGTGAATAAAAAGTCGCTTTTTCTATCGCACCGATCAACTCCTCTTCAGCCACTTTCATCAAGGGCGAATGAAACGCTCCGCCAACCGGCAACAACAGCGCTCGCTTAGCACCCGCTTCTTTCATCGCGGCACATGCCTTCTCAACACCAGCCTGAGAACCACTGATCACAAGCTGACCGGGACAATTATAATTCGCCGCCACTACGATATCATCAACCGAAGCACATACTTCTTCCACTTTTTCATCCAACAAGCCCAACACAGCTGCCATTGTTCCAGGCTCCTGATCACAAGCACGCTGCATTGCACGGGCGCGGGCAGATACCAGATTCAACCCTTCTTCAAAGCTGAGTACCCCATTTGCTACCAGTGCGGTGAACTCTCCCAGCGAATGGCCGGCCACCATATCCGGTTTAGCCCCATCAATGGAGCGAAAGGCAATGATCGAATGCAGAAAAATGGCAGGCTGCGTTACATTGGTCTGCTTCAATTGCTCTTCGGTGCCATCGAACATGATATCCGAGATGCGAAAACCAAGTATTTCATTGGCTTGTTCTACGATCTTATTGGCAAATGCACTATTGGTGTAATGATCTTTGGCCATTCCGGGGAACTGTGAACCCTGCCCGGGGAAAACAAATGCGTGCTTCATATTTTATTCGTCGTGCGTTGATTAACTAAGTTTAGATGAAATAAGTTTAAGAAACTCACTACGGGTGGAGTTCTTCTGGAACTCACCATCGAATGCGGAGGTGGTAGTGGTAGAATTTTGCTTTTGAACACCCCGCATCATCATGCACAGATGTTTTGCTTCTACCACAACGGCAACCCCCAGGGGATTCAAGGTATCTCTGATCGCATCACGGATCTGCATAGTCAGGCGCTCCTGAACCTGCATCCGTCTAGAATACACATCCACCACGCGAGCGATCTTGCTTAAGCCGGTGATCCATCCATTGGGGATATAGGCAACGTGAGCCTTGCCGAAAAAGGGCAACATGTGATGTTCGCACATGCTGTACACTTCAATGTCTTTAACGACGATCATCTCGCTTACATCTTCATGAAATTTGGCGGAGTTCAGGATATCGTGCGCACTCAATTGATACCCTTGGGTCATGTACTGCATGGCTTTTGCAACACGTTCCGGGGTTTTTATCAGCCCCTCGCGCTCCGGATCCTCCCCTAGCTGTGCAATAGCGTCCTTGTAACTTTTGATCAGCGAACTAGTGCACTGCTCATCGTATTGTTCAATTTTTTTATAAGCCATGGTCAGATGTTTTAAGCGGGGTATTCAACAAAGTTTCGAGGCGTTTCATATAGGCGTATCTGCAGGTCCATTTGGGTCGATACATGCGGACGAAGCAGATCATGAATAACGACTGCAATGTTTTCAGCGGTCGGATTCAACGCGGCAAATTCCTTGACATCCAGGTTGAGGTTACGATGATCGAACCGCTCAATGATCTCGCGCTGGATCAGATCGCTCAACACTTTCATATCGATGACGTAGCCGGTTGACGGATCGATCTCCCCGGTAACCTTTACGATCAATTCATAATTGTGACCATGATAGTTTGGCAGTGCACATTTCCCGAATACACGCGTATTGGCGGCTTCATCCCAATCTGGCCGGTACAGCCGATGAGCAGCATTGAAATGCTCTTTACGATATACAGCAACGCGTGTCGACATTCGATTTATTATTCTCCGTAATACTCTACGTATATACGGGGTGTTTCCGTTAGTTTCAAACAATGCAGCTGCACATTGGAGGGCAGTGCAGGTTCCAGTTCTTTCCAGATCGCCATTACGAAATTTTCAATCGAACACAATTTACCTCGCATGAATTCAACATCCATGTTAAGGTTTCGGTGATCTACTTTATCAACGATCCGCTCCCGAATGATCGCTCCGAGTTTTTTGGCGTCAAATATGAATCCTGTTTGCGGATCCGGAGTTCCTTTGATCGTGACAAATAACTCAAAATTGTGTCCATGCCAGTTGGCATTTGCACATTTTCCAAAAACGGCCTCGTTCTGCTCCTCCGTCCAGTCGGGATTGAATAAGCGGTGGGCAGCATTGAAATGCTCTAATCGGGTTAAGTAAACCATGCTTTACTTTTATGTCCAGTCTCAGCATCGGGCGCGACCGGAGGGAGCGCAAAGGTAAGCATTCTGCCCCCACTTCCCGTCGTCTTTCAAATGATTAACTTGCAATAGTTTATATGAAGAAACGTCGAGAAAAACGAGTATTGGTTGCCGCCGCTACTACCCTGGAGGTCGCCCCCTTTCTAGACCAATGGAAAAGAGGCGAGATCAAAAATAAGCGCGTCGAGATCGACATTTTGATCACCGGCATCGGTCTTACCGCAACCACTTATTCACTCCTCAAACAGATACAGCTACAAAAACCAGATCTGATCCTGCAAGCAGGCGTTGGCGGATGCTTCGATAACAACATACCACTGGGCGAGGTCGTGATCGTTAAACAGGATTCCATCGCCGATCAAAGTGTGATCGAACTGGACAAGTTGAAAACCCTTTTCGATCTGCAGCTGGTACCACAAGATCAATTTCCTTATCAGAAAGGCTGGCTCATAAACCGTTCTGCCCTGTTGAAAACACTTCGAATCAAAAAAGTACGAGGTGTTTCGGTGAACGAGATCACGACCGATCTGAAAAAACGAAAATTCTACGAAGAGCGATTCAGTCCAACCGTAGAATCCATGGAAGGCGCTGCTCTTCACTATGTAGCCCTTCGGGAAAACATAGAGTTTCTTCAACTGAGAAGTTTCAGTAATTATATCGCCGAGCGCAATAAGAAAAACTGGAACATGCGGACTTCCATCGAAAACCTGAACCATACGCTCATCCGCATTCTTGAAAAAATATGAGCCTATCGATCGGATACTCCCCCTGCCCCAACGACACCTTTCTATTCGATGCTTGGGTGAACCGAAAAGTCGAATCGAAACTCCTGGTCAGCTCGCAATTGGCCGATGTCGAAACCCTCAACGAGTGGGCAGCTACTTCCAAATTGGATATCACTAAGCTCAGCTTCCCCGCCTTATTTCGAAACCTCAATCAATACCGATTACTTGCGGCCGGGGCTGCACTCGGAAATGGTGTGGGACCGTTACTGATCTCCCGAGTACCAATCGATGCAAGCGACCCTGAATTGACTAATAAAAAAGTGATTCTCCCCGGAAGATCGACCACAGCCAACCTCTTATTCTCATTCGCCTTTCCCAAATGCATGAACAAATCCCATCGGGTTTTCAGTGAAATTGAACATGCAGTGCTGAACGGAGAAGCTGACTTGGGCGTGATCATACACGAAAGCCGTTTTACATATGCACAAAAAGGACTGCATCTGGTGAAAGACTTAGGTACGCACTGGGAAGAGAAAACCGGCTGTGCCGTACCACTGGGCTGTATCGCCATGAAAAGATCACTTGGAGCACTCGCGGCTGAGCAAGCAACCTCCAGTATGCAGAAAAGTTTGCAATATGCCTGGAGCAAGCTCCCGGCCATCGATAACTACGTGAAAGAACATGCGCAGGAAATGGACGAATCGGTCATGCGGAAACACATCGAACTCTATGTGAATGAACATACCCGTGAGTTGTCTGAAAAGGACATCGAAGCCATACAGACCCTGTTCAGTGTTTACTGTCGCATCGAAGGGATCGAATCACCTGAGACCGTATCACTTTTTTAATACAGCCGCGTACGTCGCCAAACAACGCTTTCTGGCCTCTTCGTGCACCACGATGGGCTTGGGATAATCAAATGATTCCCATTCGGGCACCCATTTCCGAATATATTTCAACTCCGGATCGAATTTCTGCGTCTGCAAATAGGGATTGAAGACCCTAAAGTAAGGAGCCGCATCACAACCACTTCCTGCCGCCCATTGCCATCCTCCATTGTTTGCCGCCAGATCAAAATCCAGCAATTTTTTTGCAAAATAGGCTTCGCCCCAACGCCAATCGATCAACAAGTGCTTCGTCAAAAAACTCGCCACGATCATACGAACGCGGTTGTGCATATAACCGGTTGCATTAAGTTCACGCATACCGGCATCTACGATCGGATAGCCGGTCTGACCTGTACACCAAGCATCAAATTCCCGCTCATCATTGCGCCAGGCAATTCGATCGTAATCGAGCTTGAACGATTGTTGCACGATCTGCGGAAAATGCCAAAGAATCATGTGATAAAAATCGCGCCAGATCAACTCGTTCAGGAAAGACTCACTGAGGCCAGCCGTTTCTTTCGCCAACTGCCGCACTGAGATCGTACCAAAACGCAAGTGAACACCCAACCGACTGGTGCCCTCTACCCCGGGCAGATCTCGTTGTTTCGCATATTGCTCAATAATCTGCCTGCTCCAATCCGATCGGGGAAAAATATAATCATCAGACTGAAAACCCATTGACAAAAGTGAAGGGATCTGCAAGGGAGATTGATGATAAAACTCATTCAGCTTTTTTTCAGCTGGGAATGAAGCGATCGGATGCTGTTGGAGAGCTGCTTTCCACTTTCTGGAATAAGGGGTAAAAACGGTGTAAGGTTTTCCGTCGTCCTTCACTACTTCCTGCTTAGCGAAAATGACCTGATCCTTATAGAGATAAAAATCTTTGCCTTTTTTTTGCAGCCATTGCCTAACCTCCTCATCACGCGCGCGTGCGTATGGCTCGTAATCTTCGTTCGTATAAACAGCACGAACATCATACTCAGCACATAGTTCCTGAATGATCAACAAGGGCTTGCCGTAACGTACATCCAGTGTGGCTCCGCTTTCAGTCAACACTTCTTGTAAGCGTGTCAAGGAGGCGTGAATGAATTGAACACGCTTATCATTTTTATCCTCCAGTTCATCGAGAATCTCAGTGTCGAAAATAAAAATCGGCTGTACGGGAAGACCGGATTGAAGCGCTGCATATAAGCCGGCGTTATCGTGCAATCGCAGGTCGCGACGAAACCAGAAAAGAACAACAGGAGTACTCATGAGTTGAAAACAAGGCTAGCGAAAAATGGTTCGTAGGTGCTCTTGGAAAAGCCGATGGGAAACAGTGTGTCCATACTCCCTTTCTCCGATGCGGCCCACCCAGCGAATACCGAAGAGCGCATTGGTCAAAAAGACCTCATCCGCTTCCTGTAGGATATCCGGAGAAATGACGCCCCTTCTTACTGGCATATCAGAGGCCAGACGATCGATCCACCACGACTGCATCACGCCTTCCACAGCTCCCTGTACAGCGTCAGTAGTATAGAGTTCGTCACCCTTTAATACAAACACGTTAGCGATACAGCTATCAGCGATGTTTCCACTCGTGTTGAGAACCAGCGCATCATTCCATTTCTGACTTTTTGCATATTGAGCGGCCTGGGTGTATAGTAATGCACTGGTCGATTTACAGCAAGCCAAGCGATCAGCTGCTTTTCGGGCTTGATCAAACAGGCCCAACACCCAACCATTTGTATTGAACTCTTTTCGGGCAGGATCCAGTGGCCAGGCTTCGATCAAAATGTTTAGCTTTCGATCACCGTCGAAATAACCGCCTGTACCATGCGTGAATGTGATGCGCACGCGGACTGATCCGAGGATCTTATTTTTTCGGATCGTGCGAATGGTCTCTTCCAACAGTTTTTCTGTGCTGAAATGCGCGGACAGCTGCCATTGTAAAAAAGCCAGCGTATCCAACAAACGAGACATATGTCGATCCCATAATGGAGCAGCATCTTTTTCGAAGCGAATGGTTTCAAAGATTCCGGCACCATACCGAAACCCTCTGTCGTCGACTGCGACGGAAGGGGCTGTTCCCTCGATCCATTTGCCATTTAACAGTGCCTGCATAAAGTATAAAAAAGCCACTTCCTTTCGGAAATGGCTTTACGCTCGTTATAAATGAGATCAATTAGGTTGCCCGACGATGCCGGCTTTTACAGCATACATGATCAAACCGGCCATTGACTTGGCGCCGGTCTTGGTCTTGAGTTTATCGCGAATGGCTTCTACAGTACGGGGGCTCAGATCCACCATATCAGCGATCTCTTTTGTGCTCTTTTCTTCGCACATAAGTTTGAGAATGGTGACCTCCTTCTCTGTCAGTTGTACATCCGGCGGAGCGACTGCTTCCGCGGTGCGCTTATTTTTCAATCCGCTCAACAATGCCTTGTTGGTGATGTCGTTGAAATGGAATTCATTTTCATATACGCCCCGAATCGCTTCGTAGATGAGATCGGCGCCAGACTCTTTTGTGATGTAAGAATTAGCTCCCAGTTCGATCATCTTGGAGATCACGGAGTGATCATTCAAGAAGGAAAGCATGATCACCTTCACACCGGGGTACATTCTTTTGATCTCCGGGAGAGCGGTGAGTCCATCCATGACAGGCATCTGGATGTCAAGCAAGACCACATCCGGCTGGATGTACTTCAACAGATTCAATAATTGCATACCGTTCTCTGCCTCAGCCACCATTTGGATGTCCTTGCGGACTTGGAGGGCTGTCTTGATTCCGGTACGGAACAATGCGTGGTCGTCGGCAATTGCGACTTTGATGGGTCCTTCGTTCTTCATGATCGTTGGATAGATGATGACTGGGTCTTGTCAGACATCGTAAAACTACGATAAAAATGAGGAAACCAAGGTATCTAAAGGGAAGAAGAAGAAATATATTAAGTATTAAATCTTACCGGTATCTAGATTTTTTGACTAAGTATATAAACTCTAGAGTCGCCTTCAGAAAAAAGTTTTTTGCCAGGCACACTTTCCGCTTTGATCAGCTGAAGTCCGGCTGCTGCCAGATAATGCCGGAGTTCTTCTATCGTATACAGATAATCAATCGCGATCTTTTTTTCTTCGTTACCAAGTTCGTCTGTGATGATGCTTTGAATTTCGATGCGTAAGGGATCATTTTTCAGTTCAAAATGATTGATGTGCCGGTATGGTCCGATCTCGGAAGAGTGCGATTCTTTGTTCTGTGTGCGGGGGAGTGCGATCTCTGCGATCGACCAGCTGTTGATCCAGAAATAACCGCCCGGAACAAGGCTGTCAGCTACTTTACGAAGCAATACAGGGAGTTCAACCGGGGAGAAGAAATTCAGGCTATTACCCATGCAAAGGGCCCAATCATGTCCGGTGACGGGGTTCCACTCCAAAAGATTTTGGCAGAAAGTGGAAATAGGAAGCGAATGGCTGGTGGCGACTTGTTCGATTTGCTGAATGTAACTACTCAGATTATCTACAGCCGTTACGGGAATTCCTTTTGCGGCAAGGGCAAGGGTATGACGTCCGTGACCGCACATCAGATCAAGAACCTTGGTGGATGTATTCAGTCCGTATTGATCGCAGAGGTGACCGATTTCTTTATCGGTCAGTTGTTCGGGAATGACTTGTTTCCAAATTTCTTGGTAATTGCCTTCGAAGTAGCTGTGATTGGGGTTGATACTCATTCGAGGATCTTATGTCGGGTCGCGTACATAACGAGACCGGCGATCGTTTTGACGCCGGCTTTGATTTTCATTTGCTGACGGATCGTTTCGATGGTGCGGGGACTAAGGAAAACTGCCTCTGCGATCTCTTCTGTGGTCTTATCATCTGCGATCAGTTGTAAAATGCGCAACTCCTTATCAGTAAAACGCACTGCATTCACAGAAAGTCGGGGCGTTTTTCGCTTGCGCTGTAATTTCAAAAGGACTGCTTGGTTGACCAGGTCGTTGAAATAAAAATCGTCCTCTACGCAGGTGAGGATAGCTTGGATGATTTCATCAGGGTCGGCCATTTTAGTTAAAAAGGCATTGGCTCCCATTTCCATCATTCGGTGTACTAATTGTGGATCATCGTCCATGGTCAGTATAATAATGCGGATATCAGGATACTCCTTCCGAATCCGGGCTATGGCATAAATGCCATCAGCATTGGGAATTCGTGCATCCATCAATAACACATCTGGCATCTTGACCAACAACTTATGCATGAGATCATTCCCATCCTCAACCTCCCAGGCTACCTGTAGAAAATCCTTTTCCTTCAGGGCAGCCCGTAGTCCGTCCCGAAAGATCTTATGATCATCTGCCATACCCAAAAGGATCTTTCTATGTTCCATAGTACTCACGTAAAAGTACTCGATTTTTTATTACAACCCGTTCATAATCAATCAGCATCGAAATCTATTTAGTCAAGGCAAAAATGGGGCGGGGAAAAAACGGTGGAAATGGGGGTTTTTCCAGATTTAAAACAAATCAATATTAAAATTAAAGTCTAAAATTCGTGTGCGCTTCAGTTTAATCCATGCATTTGAAGATGAATATTCTGCAAGAAATACTCAATCAATTTAGCCAATACTACTTTACCAAGCTGACGCTCATTATCGTTGAAACAACTACAATCACATACGGAATCCTGCACTACAAAAAGTTAAAAGAGCTTAGAATTTTTTTCTGGTATCTGTGCTTAGATCTTGCACTTTTCATAACATCACTTTTTCTAGACACCTTAAAATTGTTTGAGGTTGAAGACATTCACTTGTTGAACGGCCTTATAAACACTAGTGTTTCGATAATGGAAATTATTGTCTACTTCACATATTTCAGTGTGAGGATAAAAAACCACAAGCAGAATAATTTAAAACATGTAATATTTATTTTTTTAATCATTTTTCTTTCTTTGATACTGATTGAAACAAACACAACAGAAAAGTCTTTTTTGAGCAAGCTGCATTCACTCTCTACAATCATGTTTCTTTCAATTTTGCCCCTTAGCATTATCAACATAAGAAAAATGTTGTCAGATGCAAGAATTGAAAAATTACACTTCGATCCGAATTTTTGGATCACTATCGGCATGCTATATTATTCAGCAGTATCAATACCATTTTACTATTTCAGAGGGCTTTTCTCAATTGAACATGAAATTAAAGTAATGCTTGATAGTATTTTATTTTATACTCCATTCACTCTAAACATTATCTGCATTTTAATTGCCTTTATATGCAAAAAGCGACTGAAGAACTTATAATATTTTTACTTGTCAACATCATAGTAATAGTCTCGATTGTAAGCCTAGTCCTTGCAATTATTTTCTTCCATAGAAAAAAGCAAATCATTTCAAAAATCAAGATTGAAAAATTGAAAAATGTATACGAAAAAGTTGTTTTAAATACAAAACTTGAAATCCAGGAGCAGACTTCTCATGATATTGCCAGAGAAATTCACGACTCGATTGGCCATGGACTTACGTTAGCAAAACTTCAATTGAATACGCTGCTGGAACTGCCTTCAGCATCAGATACTAAAAAAGTAAGAATGGCTGTCGATTTACTAGGTCAATCCATACAGCAGCTATCAGACATTTCCAAGAACTTAAATGCAGAGGCTTTACTCCAGCAGGGATTACTCCCTGCGATCGATGAAGAAATTGGCCGACTACGCACGCTCAACCGCTTTGAAGTTCAATATGAGGTGAACGGATTCACTTCCTACATGGAACCTCAGCGAGAGATTGTAATCTACCGAGTAATTCAGGAGGGGTTTCAAAATATCTTAAAACATGCCGATGCCCGATGCGCCCAATTACAATTACACTTCCATCCGGAATATTTGCACGTTTCATTAATGGATGACGGACTTGGGTTCGACCCCGATACACCTAAAAAAACACGAAGCACTGGCTTATCGAACATGGAAAATCGGATCAGATTTCTGAGCGGAGAATTTCAAATTCAATCTTCACTGAAAAAAGGCACACGCATACAATTCACCATCCCATATCAAGCTAATGTCAAACTCAACTAAGATTAAGATCGGTCTGGCCGATGACCATGTCCTGCTTCGCGATGCACTTGCTACCCTTATCGATGGATTCGGCACTTGTGAGGTGATATTAAAGGCTTCTAATGGGGAGCAGCTGATTGAAAAGATCCGGGGCGGACAAGTACCGGATGTTCTGATCCTTGACCTAAATATGCCCAAACTCAGTGGTTGGGAGGTGGCAAACTGGATTCATGAAAACCATCAAGAAATGAGCGTTTTGATGCTTACCATGTATGATTCAGAGCTCTCCATGATACGGTTGCTTCAAGCCGGAGTAAAAGGATTCCTCAAGAAAGATATACATCCAGATGAACTGAAACAGGCCATTCAAACCGTTCGAGACACTGGATATTACTATTCAAATTACACCAGCAGCCGAATTGCTCAACTCTTTCGAGTCAACGATGAGGGCAAAATGGTGCTTCAGAAGAATCTCCTGAGTGAACAGGAACTTTCTTTCCTTAAGCTTGCCTGCTCCGAAATGACCTATAAGGAAGTCGCTCAGGAAATGAAACTGAATCCCCGTGCAGTAGATGGCCTTCGAGACCAACTTTTTGTGAAACTGGACATAAAGAGCCGGGTTGGACTTGCGATTTTTGCGATTAGACACGGCATCGTGAGCATTTGAGGGAAAAAACATCCTCAAAATCGTAGATTTTCATTCTGCAATTGATGTCAGCCGCCCCTTTTATCAACTGATTATCAATTACAAATATTGAACCTACACAAGGAAGGGACTTTTCGATAAAAGAACCAGGCAGGCCGTGACTTACACATTTTTTGCCCGAAAAACAAGAGTAAACTCTTATCTATCTAATTATCAGCACATTAGCTGCGAACTAGAGATTGGTATGCCCTCAAAATATACTAAGCCGGACCCCAAAATGTGGATAACTAGCCCCTAAAAGCTTGTTTTAAGGGATTTTACGATAGTATTTTTACGCATTTTATATCGTATATATTCGTATTTTTACCAAGTATTTTTCGGAATATCAATCGTTAAAACCCCATGGATATGTGGGATTTATACGATTTTAAGGGTAACCCGATAGAGATTGACCGGTTGATTGCGGAGACCGACTAAGTGAATTTCACCCTCCCGCTAAACATTCGGTAAACCCTTAAAATGAATTAGTTATGAAAACAACAAATAGAATTTTCCAAAACACCCAGACCACAGAACTCATCTGGGAATAATCTCTGTTTAGATCCGAAACCCTAGATCGTAGAAGAGGTTTTCTATTTTTGATTCTCAAGGTCAATAAATTGGAAAACCTCTTTCTTTTTGCCCTAAAGGCATCTTTTTTTCTGCCGCTACTAATTGTAGTTAGAATCTTTTGGCAACAAAAGACCCTCAACTCAATTGCTTTAGCTGTCTCAGCATACTCTTTGCTATTTGGCCTTATAAACATTTTCCACTCATCTCTTCTGTCAGAGTTTGGAAGCCATGCCTATTGGATAATTTACACAGCTTTAGAATTTTATAGTTTTAGTGTCATAATTTTTCTTTCTCAAAAGAAACAAATAAAGCTTGCAACTACTTGCACAATTCTATTCACAATAAACACAATAATCCAATTACTAAACACAAACAGCTCTAAAGCTGATTCTTTAAACATTGGAATAGAATCAATCCTTATAAGCCTAAATGTCATCTACTTCTTCTACCTCCGATTCAAACAAGTGGATGAGCAGTATTTATATCAAAATCCCCATTTCTGGCTGATGACTAGTATGTTGGTTTATCTGGGGTTCACGTATTTCTTCAATATTTTGGTAAACCACGTAGACAATGAAGTCATAAAGAACTACTATCACTATTCATATATAGGCGACATCATAAAGAATGTCCTATTCGCAGTGGCGCTACTTCAGATACCTCGTCGAACCACGGCCGAGGGCCATACCCGATCTTTCAATGCCCCTAACCTCGACCTGATCTAACCCTACCCAATCCTATGAACATTCTTCTTCAATCCAGCGCCGGATTATCCATTGTGCTCCTCTTGGGCACACTGGGTATGATGTTGCTAACGGTCGGACTGATCGTTTTCATCGTATTGCATCAGCGGCGTGTCAAAATATTCAATGAGCGCATCCAAGCCATGGAGCAGGAACAACAGCGCTTGCTTTTGAATGCGTCTATCAAACTTCAAGAAGAAGAGCGGCAACGGCTAGCAGCCGATCTGCACGATGATGCCGGCCCCCTGCTCGCAACCGCCCGCTTATACCTGAACGAGAACCTCGTCAACCAGGACAAAGCCTCACAACTGCAATCGATCTTTCAAGCAAGACAGATCATCGACGATACCATTCAACTAGTCCGGAACATCAGCCACAGCCTGATGCCCCCTACTTTGAAGAATTTCGGATTGGAGTCAGCCATCAATGACCTCTTTCAAAAGATCAATGGATCCGGCGCCATCAACGCGAGTAGCCGCTTTCACGACTACAATCACCGAATGAAAGTGGAAAAGGAACTGATTGTATTCCGGGTAGTACAGGAACTGGTGAACAACATTCTCAAACACAGCAACTCAGGATTCATTCACCTCACTCAAAATACACACGAGGGAAAATTCTTTCTTCGGATCCACCACGACGGACGTGGTCTGGAACAAGCCGACTTCGAGGCCCTCAACAAGCATCCAGAAGGGCTGGGACTTAAGAATATTTCCAGCCGTCTCCGAGTGGTCGACGGACAGATCCTATTCGAAAGAGACGCCAGCATGACCTATTACAAGGTCACTATCCAACTCCCGCATACGGAATCACTCATCTGATCCCCGTCTCGCATCCCAACGTATCTTTAAGCATCAATGGATACGATCCGGATCGCTATAGCAGACGACCACAAACTCTTTCGAAAAGGAGTGATCCTATCCCTACGCCCCTACACACAACTTGAATTCGTACTTGAAGCCGAAAACGGACAAGAACTGCTCGAACGCCTGGGTGATAGTCGAGCTCAGGTCGTTTTGATGGACCTCCGAATGCCCGGCATGGATGGTATCGAAACCACCAAAGCCATCTCCCAACGCTTCCCAGAGATCAAGGTGCTCATCTTGACCATGTATGAAGATGAACGCTTTGTTTATCACCTGATGGAAAACGGAGCGAATGGATACCTGCTCAAAAACGCAGAGCCACAAGAGATCCGAAAAGCCATTCATGAAGTAATGAGCCGTGGCTATTACCTGAATCAATTCGTGAATCGGATCCTATTGAAGAAATCACATGCAAGAGCTAATGTGACACCGGATCTGAAAAGTGAGATCGTATTGACCGATCGGGAGCGAGATGTATTGAGGAATATCTGCATGGAATATACAGCAGCCGAAATCGCTGATAAAATGGGGATCAGTCCGCGTACGGTAGAAGCCATCAAAGACCGATTGATGGAACGGTTCGGCACCAAAAACACCGCCGGACTGGTATTTTTTGCTGTAAAAAACGATCTGATCGACTGATCAAAAAACAATCTCCGGGATCTCCCCTTGTACGACCAACACTCCGGCCGTCCGCTCTTTAATGTAATCTACAGATACGCCCGGCGCACGCTCCAGTAAATGAAAGACTCCATCGTACACATCCAGCACGGCCAGATCACTTACGATTCGTTTCACGCAACGTATTCCGGTCAACGGCAACTGACAGGCAGGCAATAATTTTGATTCCCCCTTCGGATTCGTATGCATCATGGCGACAATGATATTGCGAGCACTAGCCACGAGATCCATCGCCCCACCCATGCCTTTGACCATTTTCCCGGGTATTTTCCAATTCGCAATATCGCCATCCTGACTCACCTCCATAGCACCCAGAACAGTCAGATCGACCTTGCCGGCCCGAATCATCCCAAAACTCATCGCCGAGTCAAAGAAAACCGATCCGGGTACCGTTGTAATGGTTTGCTTGCCTGCATTGATCAGATCAGCATCTTCCTCTCCTTCAAAAGGGAATGGCCCCATACCCAATAAACCGTTCTCACTCTGTAGTACTACGCTCATACCACTGGGAATGTAATTGGCTACCAGTGTTGGTATACCGATACCCAGGTTCACATAGTAGCCATCCCTCAGTTCACGCGCAATGCGTTGTGCGATCTGTTCTTTCGTCATTCCCATGATGTATGCTTTATCTGATGCGGGTGGTTCGTTGCTCGATCCGTTTTTCGTAATTGGATCCTTGGAAGATCCGGTGGACATAAATACCGGGCGTATGAATCTGATCAGGATCAAGTTCCCCGGCCGGAACTAATTCCTCCACCTCAGCAATAGTCAGTTTGCCCGCCATGGCCATCAAGGGATTAAAATTGCGCGACGTGGCTCGAAAGATCAGATTTCCCTGCGTATCGCCTTTCCACGCTTTCACAATGGCGAAGTCGGCATTAAATGCCATCTCCATCAAAAATTCTTTGCCGTTGAATGTGCGAACCTCTTTACCTGCAGCTACCTCTGTTCCAACCCCGGCGGGTGTATAAATAGCCGGCATGCCGTATCCGGCAGCCAAACATCGAGTCGCCAACGTGCCTTGCGGGATCAACTCTACTTCAAGCTCGCCGGATAAAAGTTGTCGCTCGAATTCAGCGTTTTCACCAACATACGAGGAGATCATTTTTTTGACCTGCCGTTGCTGCAACATCAAGCCGATCCCAAAATCATCCACCCCGGCATTATTAGAAATACAGGTCAGATTCTTAACCTTTTTCCGCACCAAGGCGGCAATACAATTTTCAGGGATTCCACAGAGTCCAAACCCGCCCAACAAAATCACGGCACCATCCTCAATATCGGAGATGGCCTGGTCAGCTCCCGAAATCACTTTATTCATATCCGTACAGTTGTTCGCGTGAAATTAATCAAGAAACACGAACTAATAGGCCATCGGTTTCGGAGCGAAGGAGGGACGAGATTTGCCCGTTTTGTGCATTGGGGTAGATGTGGGTGTAGGCAAGCTAGCAACGGTATCCGATGTTGACTTCACAACGGATGTGGGATTCGTCGAGTCCGTGACAGCTGTGGCTACAGGAGTTGGTGCCAGAGCGGGCTGCTGACCGATCGAATCCAGTATGGGATTTAACAACTTGGGGTGCTTTTTATAGTATTCCAGGCTCACCTGAAAAGAGGAATCCGTCAATCCATATTTTTTGAGAATAGCATCATAGAGCTGTGGACCTTTGGCTAGTCCCGCCGTTGTCGTATCCCGTGACACCACATAGTTTGAGACAAACTGTTCTGCTCTCAGCAGATCCCATAAAACTAATTCCATTTTTTCCTGTGGGAGGACATCGGAAGGAACAGATGGACCGGAACCACAAGACAAATAGCAGGCAGATACTGCCACCAAGAGAATAAAACTTCTCATCTCAGATCCTTGTAAAGATTTGCATTTGTGATATCGAGCTTGGATAGTAGTTCGCGCGCACGGGATCGTTGTTCACCACTTGCCTTTGAAAAGATCTTAACTAACTCATTGCCCTTCCCCTGAAAGAAAAAAGGGATGACCATAGCACTTGGATTTTCGCTTTGAATGGTTTGCAGGAAGCTGAGTGCGTTTACGATGCCCGTGCGACCAGCTTCTTCATTTTCGTAAAACACATCGAGTCCGGTGCGATAGTAGGCATACAACGCGTCGTGCACGAGCGCCATTCGATTGTTATTGAGATTCTCTGCCAGCCAGTAACGGTTCCGAAGTCCGTCAAAGGATTTCCATCCTGATATATCACGGCTATCGGGAGCATTGTTTACAATATTCCAAAGACGTAGAAAGAAGGGCTCACCGCCACGAAGCGAAAAAGAATCATAGTCGAGACCTAATATCAGGTTCACGTAATAAGCCAGTATGGCGGTCAGGTTAGCGACCATCGGGTCATTTCCCTGCACACGGTTTTCATTGAATTCGATTGGCTGAAATTCAATGTACTTGAATACTACATTTTCATCCTGAAAATTCAGTAAAGGGGAATCGTAAGAAGTAGTATGAGCGGGACGGGCAGCTTGAATGGTCAAACGACCTTTGAAGATATTGTTTCCAAGGTCCTGTTCGATATTGAGTACAAAACTGCACTGTATCCTCTCAGCCGGCTGAAACACGTCGTTGGTCCACTTGCGGGTATTCAGAAAGTTGGTGATGCCATTTTGCAGCGTTTGAAAGATCTTCTTATCCACCTGGGTACTGACCTTACTGGAGTTCACCGAGAAACGAGCAAAAATCTCCTGTGCGTCAGTTATTAACGGACGCATAAGAGATCCAAGGACCAGCGCAGAAAGGAGTGTGATACGAAACAGATTCATTCTTTCAAATTTACCAGCTTTGAGAGATTCAGGAAAACAAAAAACCGATGGCAAGCCATCGGTTTCACAAATATTTAGTTCAGATCAGCTGAATAATTCGTCGTCATTCTGGCGGAAGTAAACTTTATCCTCCAGAAACTCGTGAGTCGCCTGCAGCGCCGGATTGGGCATACGCTCATACGCGCGGGAGATCTCGATCTGCTCTTTATTCTCGTGGATCTCTTCCATACTCTCTGTATGGCTGGCAAACTCTTCCAGTTTGTTGTGAAGCTCTTCTTTGATGGCAATGTTGATCTGGTTGGCACGTTTGCCAACGATCGCGATAGAGGCGTAGAGATTGCCAGTCTTGGCTTTCATTTCCTCCAGATTACGGGTCTCAACATTGTTGGTGATGCCGGCACTAAGCTGGCGACGCAGTTTACTCATTGGTCAGGTTTTTAATATTGTTCTTCGAGTTATTTAAAAATTCATCAACCTCTTTACGAAGCTTACTATCGGGGAAACGATCAACAAATTCATAGCACTCCGTTATCACTTGCTCGAATCGTTCAACTTTTTTCTCTTCTACACTCATCTCCGCATATCGATAATAGGATCGAATGATCATCAACTTATAGAGATCCCCCCGGTCAGAATCCGGGTAGTTATTCAGCAGCGTGGTAAAGGCCACACCGGCTGCCCGGAACTGTCCGACATCAAAATACAGCTGGGCACTTTTTTGATCCTTAACCTCCAGTTTTGCGCGGCAGATATCAATGATCTCAGTCGCTTGTTTATTCCTTGCGGAACCGGGATGCGTATTGATAAAAGTCTGCATCATGCCCATCGCACGGAGCGTGTTAGTCTGGTCTAGTTCAGCCTTGGGAGACTGCTTGTAAAAAGAATACGCACGCATGTAGTCGACTTCTTCAGCCTTGGAACTGTTTGGAAAGATCTCCAAGTAGCTTTTGAACAGATTTTCAGCATTCATGAAATCGCGCAGGTTGTAGGCGCAGTAAGCGTACTTATAATAAATGTCCTCAAACTCCTTACTAGCCTTGTAGTAGGGCATGACATCCTCATACACCTGCTGGGCTTTGATGTATTGCTCTTTGGCAAAGAACTGTTCCGCCATGCGAAGCTTGTAGGCAGGGTCAGGATTTTTGAGCAGCTTGGTCATGCTGTTGCTACAGCTGGCCAAGGTGCCCAGCGTCCAAATGATCAGGATCCAGATGCCTGCAATGCGTATCGACATAGGGGTGACAAAGTTAATGGTTCAGCCGCAAATCTGAGGGAAAATAAGCGCCTGTAGATGGGGATCCCGTTAAGGTTATGGTAAAGCAAAAAAAGAAGTCCCGCCTAGGCGGGACTTCCATATGCTTAATCAGCTTATTAATTCTTGCGAAGGTTGGGGTGAGGTGGCTCCACGCGGTTCGGACCAGCCTCTCCTTCTGCGGCACCACGGAGATCAACTGTGTTACAGTCGCCACCTTGCTGACCATAGTTGAAGATGAAGCGATCGATGCTGATGCCTTCCTTATCAACCATGTAGTTAATCACGGCATTTACATGATCCCAGCTCAACTGCTGCTCTTTCTTGTTCGTAGAGCAATATCCGATAACGGCCACTTTACAACCTGGATTGTTGCGGATCGCAACGGCAGCGGTAGCCAGAGCTGCCTTGGCATCATCGCTAAGCTTGTTCACACCAGCCTTGAAAGCGATGCTGGGAAGTGCTCCGATACGCTCTGCACAACTAGAAGGTGGCGGAGGTGTAACGGGTTTGCAATCTTCGGGGCAGAGACATTTTCCTACACCGTCAGCGTCAACATTCTGCTGGCAGTAAGTGGGGGTGATCAGCTCCTTGTCTTTGCAGTCAGGAACACCATCTCCGTCTGTATCCAAGCTAACACCATGGCTGTCTACTGGACATCCGGCAGGTGTTTTCTCGCGATCGAATTGGTCAGTTACGCCATCGCCATCGGTATCAGGCAATACAGGCTTGGGAAACTTCATCAAACGAGGGTTGCGGATCTCGCTGTAAGCGTAATCAAGCGGGTTGACCCACCAAAGGGGCTCAACAGATTTCGCACCCAAGTTGATATTCAAACCTACACTCATGTAGTTGTAAGAATCGTAGTCACGAGTCAGAGATGCATCACCCCAGGCATTTTCCTGCCAACGCTGTCCATCCAATAAGTCGTCTTTGACAATGGTCCAACGATCTTCGATCGCGAGATTCAAACGGTTATTGAGCTTGAAGGCAACGCCAAAACCGAAAGTGGCAGAGGGTTTGAATGTCTGACCGAACAACTTAGGACGACGATCTCCTTGGTTTTCAGCAATGGTCTCAAAATCATCATCCAGAACATTGTTACGCATATTCTTCAGAAAAGCCTGACGATCTCTATATGAAGAAGAAGAGAGCGCCATGAAGTTGTACTTCTGGTTGCCGTTCAGGGCATTCACGCGGGTTTCGTAAATAGTACCACCGATACCACCGAAACCATACAGGTTCATGCCGGTCTTGGACTTATGGAATCGTACGTTGTTCAACGTGAAGACACCCTGAAGACTCAGGTCCTGAACTCTCGTTTTGTAGTTGTAAAAAACGTGCTCTAATGGAGTTGATGCCAGCCCTGTCTTGGACGATACGATTCCAGTTACCCCGCCAGGAGCAACGACTGTCATTCGGGGGGCAGAATAACGCTGATTGGGGTCTGCAATGTTGCCTCCCCATGCAGCATTCTTAGCATAGTTTTCACTGGCAACAAAATTATACCCCTTTCCAACTGCGTTCATATACTCCATACGAAGCGAGAAGATATAACCAAATGCCTTGCGCACATGAGCACCGAAACCGGGGGAAATGAACTGTGCCGGCAAGTCTCCACTTACCTGAAACAGGCCGCCTTTAATTCCGATCTCCCACTGATTGCGGGGTTTAGAGGGGAAGTTGTAAGTCCCGTTCAAGAACTCGGTGTGCTGTGGCATACGTTTGCCGGGGATCAGCGAAGAATCTTTCAAATCGAAACCACCGCTAACATTTTGTGCGAACGCCGTGGAAATCAGGGCGATGCAAGCAATGAGCAGGATCCGGAATGAGTTGGTTTGCATAAACAAATATTAAAGTTTTTTACGGATTAATCCGAATGTGCACAAAATTAGTGAAAGAAGGGGATTTTCCAAATTTTCCTTCGTTTATTTGCATAGATATCGTATTAACTTTCAATGACTTATTGATCATTTTGAAGATGGCTGTCCTGCCGTGCTTACACAATGACCCCGATCAGGACAATCACTGAAACCTCGCATGAAGCTCCCCAATCACCTCATCGAAGCTGAACTGAAACAGTTCGATCAACGGTTTCAGCAAGCCGTTCGCAGCGATGCCCCCCTTCTGGACCGTATCATGCGCTACATGGTGAAAAGGAAAGGCAAACAGATACGCCCGATGTTCGTCCTGCTTTGCGCCAAACTCTCCGGCCAGATCAATGAAAAAACATACCGAGCGGCCTCCCTGGTTGAAATCCTCCATACCGCCACCTTGGTTCATGATGATGTAGTGGACGATTCCCTGGAGCGTCGGGGATTCTTCTCCACCTATGCGCTCTGGAAAGCCAAAGCGAACGTCCTGATCGGCGATTACCTACTCGCCAAGGGCCTGTTGATGTCTCTCGACCATGCCGATTACCGGATCCTTCATATCCTCTCCGATGCGGTTCGAAAAATGAGTGAAGGTGAACTCCTCCAATTGGAAAAAGCCAGAAGCCTCAACCTGAAAGAAGAGGTATACTTTGAGATCATTCGAAATAAAACAGCTTCCCTCCTCGCCTCGGCATGTGCCGCCGGCGCCTGGTCTTCCACCGAAAACGAAGACGAAACAGAAAAACTCCGCCATTTCGGTGAATCCACGGGCATGGCCTTTCAGATCAAAGATGATCTGTTCGACTACACATCCGATAACATCGGCAAACCGACGGGTAACGACATAAAAGAAAAAAAACTGAGCCTGCCACTAATCTACGCCCTCCAGCAAGCCGAAAAGTCAGTGCGGCGTAAAATGATCTACACCCTAAGAAATGAAAACACACAACCCGAACGTGTGAAATGGGTGATCGATACCGTAAAGGAGTATGGAGGGATCTCGTATGCTACGGACAAAATGAATACTTTCAAATCTCAGGCCATCGAACAGTTACACCAGTTCCCGGAATCGCCCGTGCGCCAAGGACTGGAAGACATGGTTCGATTCGTCACGGAAAGAAAGTTCTGACGCTTACCTCATGCAAAAACGCTGGATCTACAACCCACCCGACCAATCTGAGGTTTCAAGATTGCGCGAAGAACTCAATCTTCAACCCGCATTATTGGAAATACTTTTGAAAAGAGGAATTCACGACCTGGAATCCGCCCGATCCTTTTTTCGCCCAAACCCTCTTTCTATCCATTCCCCCTGGTTGATGAAGGATATGAAAAAGGCAGTGGCTCGCATCGAGAAAGCCCTTTCAACGAATGAAAAAATTTTGATCTACGGCGACTACGATGTAGATGGCACCACCTCGGTTGCAAGCGTCTTCTCCTTCCTTCATAAACACCACCATCAAATTGACTTTTATATCCCTCACCGATACCGGGAAGGATACGGATTAAGTCAGGCCGGTATCGATCACGCCATCAAAGAGGGTTTCAACCTGATCATCACGTTGGACTGTGGCATCAAATCACATGAACTGATCCAACAGGCAAAAGATCATGGGATCGATGTGATTGTTTGCGATCACCATCTGCCCGACCCCACCTTACCACCTGCATACGCGATACTGAATGCCAAGCAAAGCGACTGCCCCTACCCCTTCAAAGAACTATGCGGTTGCGGAGTGGGTTATAAATTGATGACCGCTCTTTGTGAACACCTGGGCTGGCCTCAAGAAGAAGCAGACGAATACCTCGACCTACTCGCCACTGCCATTGCGGCTGATATTGTTTCCATGAGCGGTGAGAACCGGGTACTCACGTATCTCGGACTCCAAAAAGCAAATACCAATCCGAACAAAGGCATTCAGGCATTGGCCCGAATCAGTGGATTGAACCAGACCTTACGCCTTCAGAATCTGGTATTCATGATCGCTCCAAGAGTGAACGCAGCCGGACGAATGGACGATGCCCGAAAAGCAGTTGAACTCTTTATATCTACTGATGAATCATCTGCCATCGAGCTAGCCAAGGCACTGCATGCCGACAATGATGAAAGAAGACAAGCAGACCGATCCATCACCCAACACGCTCTTCGCTTGATCGAAGCCAACAGCGATTGGAATGAACGCGTATCCACTGTTGTTTTTCATCCCGAATGGCACAAAGGAGTCGTTGGTATCGTAGCCTCCAGATTGATCGAGCAATATCACCGACCGACCATCGTACTCACTCAATCCGGCGATGAAGCCTCCGGCAGTGCCAGAAGTATACCAGGATTCAATCTGTATGAAGCCATTTACGAATGCAAGGATCTGCTCACCCGTTACGGCGGACATATGGCAGCCGCCGGTATGAGCCTTCCGATTGAAAACGTGGAAGCATTCAGAGATAAGTTCGAAGAAGCTGTACAACGCACACTCGATCGGAACTTACTCATTCCGAGTATCAACGTAGACGCCACCATCCGACTTCAGGATATCCACCAAAAACTTTTCGATATTCTCCGGCAAATGGAGCCATTCGGTCCGGATAATGATCCGCCTGTATTCCTGCTCCGGCATGTCACCGATACCGGATACTCCAAGGTGGTGAAAGAAGATCACTTGCGTTTTGTCATCAAACAAGACGATCACCGGATCTCCGGAATCGGGTTTGGACTGGCTAAGAAAAGTGATTGGCTACTCAACGGGCAACCCATCGATCTGGTCTGTCATATCGAAGAGAATGAATACCAAGGAAAGGTATCCCTTCAGATCCGCGTACTCGATATCCGTCCAGCTGAGCCACAAGCTTAAATTCTCCTACATTTGTTGGTGATGAAACTCAACCGATCCGCCTATCTGTTCGCCCTCGCGTTACTGACCTTGCTTTTCGCCTCTAACAAACAGATGCAGGCACAAAGCTCCGCCAACACACTTGATGTTGTCAGTTGGAATATCGAATATTTTGGCGCTCCGTACAATAGCGGTCCGCCCAATAAAGACGTTCAAGAGATGAATGCCAAACGCATCATGCGCATGTTGAACGCTGATATTTATGGCGTACTCGAAGTGGTGGATACACTCCGTTTTCGAAGACTGGTTGACTCACTTGGACAAGGTGAATATGCATTTGTGATCGCTCCCTACTGCTCCAGCAATACAACCGGTACGGGTAACAGCTGGACCAGCGGACAAAAACAAGCATACATCTACCGTAAATCCATCTTTTCCAATGTGCGCACCCGGGGACTCATGCGCAGCAGCAGCAGCGCCTATACCAACTGGGGCTCGGGAAGATTACCCTACATGTTGAGTGCTACGGCCACCATAAACGGTATCAGCCGCGATCTGAACTTCATCTTACTCCACGGAAAAGCCGGCGCCACTCAAGCCGACTACGACAAACGCTTCGCAGGGGCCCAAGAACTCAAAGACACCCTCGATGCTTTTTTCAGCAATACGCGCAACCTGATCATCGGAGACTTCAACGACGCCCTGAACACTTCCATCTTTCCCGGTGCTACCACGAGCAGCTATGTTTCCATCGTAGCTGATAGCACCGATGGGGATAGTTATAAGTCCATCACCCTCCCACTTGGAGTTGCCGGACAAACCACGATGATCAATTTTCCGAATGTCATCGACAACCATGTGATCTCGAATGAGGTAACGCCTTTCTATGTTTCGAACTCCGCGAAAGTTCGTACCGATGTTACCACTGTGGTGCCTGACTATGTCACGGCCGCCAACACATCCGACCACTACCCTGTTTTTTCTCAATATGATCTTTCCGGAGCAGTCAGTGCAGTTCCATCCAGCCCTGCTGCCGCATTCGGTATTTCACTTTTTCCCAACCCCGGCAAATCGCAACACTTCTTAAAGTCAACTAAAAGTATCCCTTCCTCGAATGCCCGTTTATTCAATGCCACCGGACAATTAATATGGAACGGAACAATCCCCAGAATGAACGCAGGAGGTACCTACTCACTTCCACTCCCTGCCTTGTCTGCTGGCAGCTACCGTCTGGAGCTGATGCACGACACTGAAAGAACGCAGATACAACTCTTACAATTGAAATAAAAAAAGTCCCGCTGATGCGGGACTTTTCATTTAGCTACTTTCCGAGTCATCAATGAATGATGATCCGTTGCCGTCCGAGTTCCTTTTCAAAATTCACTAAGCGCACTTCATAAATTCCCAATGGCATATGTCCAGGGATCGGTACACTTCTGTCGATGAAATTGGCCTGCACATTCATGTGATGTACGTAAACCATTCTACCCATGGCATCGAAGAACTGCAATCCATAATACCCGGGGAACAGATCGGTGAGCTGTACGGTGAGTTTGACTGACTCGCCTGGACGAGCCGGAGAAGGGAAAATTCGATATCCGGCACCAATCGCACTCAATGTGAATGACTGTTGTTGCCCATAAGCTGTGCCACCACTGGTGGTTACGTAAGCTTTGTAATAATAGGTAGCGCCTTGCAAGAGACCACTCACTGAGCTGGTGAATGCTGCGCCAGACAAGTTTGTGGAAGGCATTTTGGTGCCAGTTCCATTTGCAAATCCACTGATGGAACTATACTCAATTCCATAGGCAGTTACACTTGAACACCCAGCACCTGTTATTGTACCGGCTAATACGGCAGAGCTAGTGGTCAGATTAGAAGAACCGCCCGTTGTAACCGTTGCAGGCGTATTCACGCCGGCACCCGAGGCCGCCACAAATACAGTCGACGCACCACCACCTGAAACAGGAACTGAACCATTATATGACTGCGCGGCAGTGGGATTAAACCTTACAAAAATCGTTTTAGACAAAGAACCGCCAGCCTGGATGATACCGATCGTATTGTTGTAAGAACCAGTTTGCGTTTCAGAGAAGCTGTAGCCAGCGAGTGGTCCAACCGTGATCAATGCACTCGTCAGGTTACTTCCAGTGATCGTAAATGTATTCGGACCAACCAATCCGTTCACACACACATTACCAAAGGCAGTCAATGTAGAAACTGTCAATTGAGGAGGTGGAGGGGCCGTGGTGGTGAAAGACTGTTGCGTACCATAAGTAGTACCTCCGCTATTAGTTGCATAGGCCTTATAGTAATAAGTAGTGGCAGGTGTTAGTCCACTAAGCGTAGACGTATACGAGCCTGCATTCAGGTTCGTGGAGGCAGCTTGCGTACCAGATCCGTTAGCAAAGCCATTGATGGTACTGTACTCAACTCCATATGCCGTTACCGCGGTACAGCCGTTGGCAGTGATGGAGCCTGCCAACGTAGCGCCTGTAGTGGTGATCGAAGAAGCAGCACCTGTAGTTACTGAAGGAGCCGTGTTGATACCCGCACCCGTTACGGCAACGTTGATGGAGGCCGCAGCGCCACCACCGCTTACAAGAATGTTTCCATTGTAAGATAGAACCGCGGTGGGTGTAAGCCGCACGAAAATAGCTTGACTGAATGCTCCACCCGGCTGTGGAATCGTTAACGTGCCTGAATATGTACCGGCAGCAGCAGTGGAGAAAGTGTATCCGGACAACGGACCAACAACAACACTTGCAGCTGTCAGATTCGTACCGGTTACGGTGAAACTATTTGCAGTTGATGTGGTATTGATACAAACACTACCGAATCCAGTGAGTGTATTAGCCGAAAGAACCGGATTGGGATTTGTAGTTGTGAAAGACTGCTCACTACTGTATGCTGTACCACCTGCGTTAGTTGCATAAGCATGATAATAATAAGTAGTAGCCGGTGAAAGTCCGCTCAAGGCAGAACTGAAAGTACCAGCAGCCAAGTTGGAGGAAGCTACCGCTGTTCCAGTTCCGTTAGCAAACCCGGCCGTGGTACTATACTCAATTCCGTAGGCAGTCACCGCAGAGCAACCGATCGAAGAAATAGTACCACCCACAGTGGCACTAGTTTGCGTGATGGAACTCGCGGCTCCACCAGTAACCGTTGCCAATGTATTCACACCCGATCCAGCAGCCGCAACAGTGATTGAGGATGCCCCACCACCACTAACAGGAATATTTCCGTTGTAGGATTGAACTGCTGTTGGATTGAATTGTACAAATACGGCTTGAGAATAGGCGCCACCCGGTTGAGTGAGTGTCAAGGTAGACTGGAACGGACCGGATGCACTAGTTCCAAATGCGTAACCTGCAAGCGGACCTACTACAACATTGGCACTCGACAAATTTGACCCGGTGAGTGTAAATGAGTTTGGAGATGCAGAAGTATTCACACAAACATTTCCATAAGCGGCTAATGTTGTCGCACTCAACGTAGGTGCTGCGTTAGTGACTACAGTGATCTCATTTGAATTAACAGAGGTTGAAACACCATTGGTGGCACGCACAACGTAATAATAAGTTGTATTGGCAGTAAGCCCGGTTACGGCATAGCTGGTCATGTTTCCAACATTGGTATTCTGTTGTACATAGTTATTGATGAAACCATTCACTTGACCTTTGATGTAAATAGCCGAGATGCGGCTTGTACCGCCGGCTGCAACAGGTGAAGCATTGATCGCAGTGTTGGAGGTCATGATCCAACGAAGGGATACAGATGGCTGATTATCGGCTGCAGCAGGTAAAGCAACATTGTTGAGGGCGCCCCAGGTAGTCAAATCACCAGCCAGTACGGCTGTTGTCAGAGCAACTGTTCCTCCTGCGACATCGGTCCATGCACCACCGGCACCGATCTTATATTGAAGTTTAAAATCTTTTGGACCTGTATTGGATGAACCTTGCAGGGAGGAAACAGTGATATTCGTAGCTCCCGTTGTGTTCACATCAACTTGCCAATATTTTGCATCCTGTCCGTTATCCCATCCGTTTGCAGAGACTGAAAATGGATTAGGTACTCCGGTTGCACCGGAGGGACCGGATTGATAAGAAATTGTTCCGGTAGAACCCTGAAGAGATATTGTTTGAACACCGCTGTTATTGGTATTACCTACATCAGCAGTTTGGCTCGCTAGGGTATTGGTAGCGCAGTTCCAGCCGGCAATGGTTTCTGTCACCAAGCCGGGTGTTTTGGTGTATACATCCAGAAGATAACCAGTAGCTCCGCTGACGGCGTTCCAGTTCGCCGTAAATCCTGTTCCACCCACAGTTGTGGCTGAAGTAGCAACAGGTGCCGCAATAACAACACCCGTACCGGAAACAGACAGGGATGCTGTTGCGCCGCCACCGGCAAGTGTTACGTTACCGGACTTAGGTCCGTTAGTTTGGGGCGTAAAGCGAACATAAAAAGAAGTGGCAGTCAAAGTAGCAGCAGTGAACGGTATCGTAGCAGTTGCTCCGAATGTGGTGTTGTCACTGGATACTTGAAAGTTAGTATTGGGGGAAGTGATCGTAATGTTTCCGGGCGCACCTGTGAGGCTTGTACCGGATAACGAAACGGTTTGAGAAGTTGAATTGGAACCGGTTGTTACCGAGCCGAAGGTGTTGATCGTACCAACTGACAAGGCAGGTGCTACCGTTGTGCCAGCTGGTGTGATCGATGCCCAAGTAGTACCCACGCGAATCTCATCCATCTCCGTGAAGGGCACTAATGTTACTTGACGGATCAAAAATCGCTCTACGCTGGTCATATCCGAACCCGGAGAAGTGGCGGAAGCAGAAGTTGCATCAGCAGTAGGCTCGGCACCTCCTAAACTGGTTGGGTTGATCCAAATTTTAGACACATCATCAAGAGCCGCTGGTCCAAAAATATAAGCTGTTACAATAAGGTAAGATGTGTTGATGTCAAGATCATTTGGTAGCCAGGAAACTGCACTGTTGCTACTTCTTGTAGAAAGACCAATATTATATTTACCAGAGGTGGTACTGGCACGCACCCAAACAACCGCTCCAAAAGCAGAAGTGGAGCCCGATTGTATAAAACTAGCAAAATAGGCCCCCGTTGTGTTAAGTGTACCTAAACCAGTCACGTTAAGTATAAAAGACGAATAAACAGTCCCGGTAGTCTGACTCGTAAAAACACGATAATAATCGGCTCCAGCATCATCGAATGTGATTTTGTTTCCGCTACTGGTGGCCAATCCGGTGTAATTCAAATTACCTGCACTTACTAGAACAGAGTCGCCCGTGTTTACTCTAACCCATGTGCTGTTACTTTGGGTTCCTAAACCCAGCGTGGCATCTGGTGTATAATTGAAGGGCTCATGAAATAAAAGCTGGGCATTAGCACTCACCACAACAAACAGAGCCAAAAAAATAGACAGTAACTTCTTCATGATCTTTTTTTGAAAATTTGCATTAATTCCAACTCAATTGAAAATCATCGATAGCCGAAGAGGGACGATTTCCCCCACCCGATGTCGCAGACAAACTCACGATCCGGATCCAAACTTTTTGATTCTGATTATTCACAGCGGCCGGTAGATTCAGTGTCACATTAGTGCCTCCGAAAGTAGGACTGGTGCTAATTGAAGCGGGAGTTGTATTGATCGGAGTAAAAACTGTGGGCGCATCTCCTACCCCATAGTCTACAATCCAAGGTGTGGTTCGTCCACTGCTGGCATCCAGTGACTGTAATTGAAAACTCATTTGAAAATTGGACTTCCCGGTCGTGTTATTAAGTAATACAACAAAGGCAGCACCCGGATCCCCAACAGAGCCAGTCTGTCTGATTCCAAAAGCACGGTTGATTGAAGCGGACTGAGCCGTCGAAACAGCTGTGGACGTCAATCCGGTCGCAGAAGCGAAATTTTTCGCACCTCCTCCAAAATCTGCCCAAGCCGTAGGTGCCCATCCATTGATGACCCCCATATCTCCGGTCGCCAATAAAGAAGCAGTTGCTCCCACTTTCACAGAAAACCCTTGCGGTAACCCGGCAGAAATTCCATCAAAATTTTGCGTGTACGGTGAAGTTGTCAAAGGCAACCCTGAGCCAGAAGGCGGGGGTGGTCCTGTACCGGCAACCACATCATTTGTCGGATTGCGAATACCGATCTGGAAGGTTGCCGCGAAAGGCGTCAGGTACCCGATGAGCGATTGTGCAGTAGTCGGATAAGCAGCATTGGCAAAGGTGGCCGAAGCAGTTGTAAAGGCGACAATAGAACCAGTTGCATCTGTGAGATTCACACTGCCACTCCATCTTCCGGATGATCCACCGGTCAGGGAATTGATATTTAGAATGCGTACAAGCGTCGATTCCCAACTTTCAAAGTTGGTGATGATATCTCCGATCGTAGCTACCCGGGGGGTAATGTATTTACCGGTAGCCCTCACAGAGGCATATGAAAGTGGCACATTGTTCACCTGCAGCAATCCATTGAATTCAGAGAGTTCCATGCCGGTCACATTGACATCGATCGAGTCACCCAGATTGAACGAATGGTTTGCATCGAAACGAACGACGATACCGGATAATCCGTCGCCCTGCTGCAGATAAATATTTCGGGCATTCAGGTTGTTAGTAGAACGATCACTGATAACTACACCGGTGATGCGCTTACCGTTCGGGCCATATGTGATGGATCCCGTATACATGGCCCGTAGGTCTGATGTGTTCATTATGGTAGTCGGACCGGAACCGCAACGAGCCCCATTGAACTGCACATCATTCTCATCACGGATCGTAAGCTGCTTGGTGCTTCCGAAATATGAATAAATACCAACGATATCACCATTGCCATTCGGAATATTCAGCGTCGCGAATTTGGAATAATTACTGGTTCGCAGCGTGATCCGATTACCCGTTGGGTTGGCACAACCTTGCACAATACGGTTGCCGGATTGATCAGCATCGGCATATGCTTTGGCTGTATCGGCCGCACTGAACTCATATCCTACTAATTTGATGAGCGTGCTGATGTATCGATCCTGTAACGTAGTGGTCAGCTGAGAAGCATTCACCACAACAGGCTCAATAGGTTGGTTCAAGGCGCCACGATAAATATGCTGTGATTGAAGATTTTGTGCCAACAGCGTGACCCCACCGGTGCTGAGGTAGTTTGAGTCCAGTCCGCCACCCAATTGAATCGTACCTGCATACTGCCCGATGTAAAGGCCTTTGCACTTGACGAATAGTTTACGACCTACCGGGTAGCTGGTATAATGATTGCTACCGGCGATACGCAACAAGATGCCACCGGTGCCATCCTGAACCGCGATCTGCTGATAATAGTTGCCACTTCTGTCATCACAAGAAACAACACCTTCAATGACCACCTCATCAGAGACCTGCACCGCTTGACCTCCATTATATCGGGCCTTTAGGCTCTGGATCGTGGTATTGGCCACGATTCCCGGGTCGCCTGTAACGGGTGGTTCAGCGATCTCTTTCTTACAGCTGAACTGAGTTAGCAACATGACCGCACCCAGCATCAGGCCAGTGCGAACGGAAAGCATAGTATGTTTCATATTCATTTGAATATTGACGTTTCAAAAATCAATTGGCATCGGCTGCGGAGCGCAATGCGAGTTGCTTCGTGGTATTGAATGGAGTTAGGATCCCTGTTATCCGTTGAGGACTGCTCGGATAGAGTGTACTGGCAAACCCAGCAAAAGACGATGTGAAAATAACCAGGCTGTTGCCGGCATTACTTATCGTCACACTGCCCGACCAAGTGCCGCTCGTTCCACCTGTGATGGAAGTAATACCGGTGACTTGCACCAACGTCGACTCCCAACTCTCATAATTAGTATTGATGTCAGCGATACTGGCCACCCTTGGACTGATGGATTTTCCAGAGGCCACCAGGTTGGCATAGCTAAGGGGGACATTGTTCACCTGCAAGAGTCCTCGGTACTCAGATATCTCCTGCCCGGATACCTCTACATCTATAGAATCACCCAAGTTGAATCCATGCGCGGCTGTAAAGCGCACACAAATACCCGCTTTATCATTCCCTTGCTGTAGGTAGATATTCTGTCCGTTCAGATTACCCGTGGTGCGGTCACTGATAACAATACCGGTGATTTTTCGTCCGCCCGGAGCAGATGTCGTTGAACCGGTGAACAAGGTGCGCAATTCCGCCGTATTCATCAGCGTGGCAGGATCCGGACCATTCGGACCGATCGGCTGTTTATTGCAAGCGGTGGAGAATCCGCTCAGCAACACGCCCAGTGCCAATACCAGCAATTGATTCGATCGTTGAGTATTCATATACAGTTAGATTCTGAGTTTAGAAACGAAGCGTTACGCTCGAGAAAAAGTTGATCCCATAGGCATAGAACAAACGCGGTGGGAATTTTCCGACCTGCAGCGGATCCGTGGCAGCCAACTGCGGATCGTAACGAAGCTGTTCAAATCCGCCGGTTACGATACCCTGGTTGTTCAGTAAATTGTTCAAGCCCACATTGAACACAAGAAACGTAGAACGCCCCTGTACCTCGTAGGTCTTAGGCAACTTCCAAGAATAACCGCCGAAGAAGTCAACCGTTTGTTGTGCCGCGAATTTGGTTTGACCGAACACGGAATTATAATCTGCAGATCCGGCCGGCAAATATTTAACTGCATCCCAGGTGCGACGAACGGGATTGAAATTCAAATAGGATTGATCGAAATGATTAGCCGTCAGACTAACGAACCAGAACTTGGGGGAACGATAACTTAGTCCCAAGCTATACGCCTCCATCGGTGTTGAAGGTACCCGAAAATTCTCTGCATAAATAACCTGCTGCCCCAAAAGCAAGGCGCTGTTATCTACTGTGATCGTAGCCTTTTGCTTGCTGTCGAAGTAATAACGGCCCACCGCTGCAGCTGCGTTCAAGGTGAGTGTAGAGGAGAGTTTCGCTTCAATACCGAGCTCACCACCGAAATGAACTTTATCGATACCGGAGATAGCGTAGTTCACGAAATTCTGATACGTGTCGTGATAGAAGGTCATTACATCCATCGCCCCCAGGAACTGGGTATAGTAACCACCGATGTGTACTTTCAGGCGAGGTGCATTCAATACGTAGCTTCCTTCGATGGTACGTATCGTTTCAGATGTAACCGCATCCTGCTGTGCGTGACGGGTGCGGGGAGAAACGTAAACGTTCTCGAAATAAGGCGGACGTGTTTGTTGAGAGGCATTTACATAGAGATAGTTACGGCCATCGATCTTATAGGTAACTCCGGCCTTTACTCCATAGTTGAAGAATGAATTTTTAGTTCCTTTCCCAAAGGAGTTGTCTGGGAAAAGTCCGTGACGAGTATTTCCCTGACGATAGAAAGCGGTCTGCGAGGCAGTACCCGACAAGAAAAGATCGATCTTGTTGAACTTGAATACGCCTTGCGCCCAAGCGGATGAACGACTGATGTTGATGTTGTAATCGTACCCATAGTTGTCTCCCTTCTTCAAGATGCGGTTGGGATTATTCAGGTCGAACTGATTGGAACTGTTGTCAGCAGGAAAATCACGCTCTGCAAATTGATTGATGTTCACATAAAAATCACCACCGAGCAGATCCTCTACCCGAAGGAAATAATGGTTATTCTGGGTTTGGTGAGAAACGCCTGCCGTGAAATCAATGAATCCGGCGAATTGCGTATTCAATACGGAGTTGAAATTATAGCGCTGGGTATTGATCACGCGATCCTGCAACACGTATAAGGAACGGCGTCCGCTCACATTATTTCCCGGGATGCCATTTGCGTTAGCGATGGTGGCGTAATTGGCCCGGTTCACATCATAGAGTCTCTGCCAGTTGATCTGACGCAAGTTGATGTCAGCCTTCATTCGGTCGTAAAGCAATTGTCCTTGTATGGGATCGGTAGTATTGGCCCAGGTAGATGTATAGCTGGGCAAGTAACGGTAGTAATCGGGGCGAGGATCAGGTGCGTTGTACCAGTCCAATGCCGTAACACTCCGTTCGCCGAACGAAACACCTGCCGCCGTGGTGATCGTTGTTTTGTTATTCAGCCGATAATCATGCGTGAGCAGGATGACAGGCTGATGGGTGCGACCGATGCTGGCATTGCGCTTTACACCGTTTTGGTATCCCCAGTTGGGGTTGTAGTAGTTGGTGCCGGCAAGATTTAGCATTTCATCTACGGAAGATCCCTGTCTGCCATTTTCAGTTGGAGCACCGAAAGCAGTCAACGAAAGCAAATGCTTCTGTCCGATGCGCTTATCAACTGCTGCGAAATAACCCCATCCGTCAAAGTAGGTTCCGGGCACATATCCTTCACCGGCCCAACGACGGCTTCCGCTGAAGGAGAAAGCCCATCCTTTTTTACTGAGTCCGGTTGAATGCGTGATCATCAAACGGTTGTTGTAATTACGATTGGAGGAAGCGTATCCGATGCTGGTTTGCGCACGCTGCTTGCTGGCGCGGGCATCGATCTGCATGTTTCCGCCAATGTCTCCGAAGGCAAAGGTTGTGTTGCGGAGTCCCCAGGTTTGTTCGCGGTTTCGCATCACATCATTAAGTCCGCCCCAAAGTCCGAACGGCGTGAAGCCATTGTCCAGGTTATCCATGGGAATACCATTCATGAACGTACTGAAATGGTCGTTGTCATATCCCCGAATGCGGAAACGGACTGCACTGAAGTTGAACGTGGCAGCGGAGTAGAATGGGTCACGTCCTGCACTCAGCAAAGAAGAGGTGCTGGTACTTCCACCGTCACCCAGGTCGTTGTCGTCGGCCGACACCACCGGGATGTTATCCAAGACACCATCTTTCAGCTCTTCGACGATAGTGGTATCCTTATTGAGAGTGGAATCTTTTTGAGCCTGAACGGATAGCAGGCTGAAACAGAACAGCGTTAGCAACAATGTTCGACGCATGATAAGCAGGTTTTGGCAGGGTGCAAAGTAGTGGGATTCCTGCTTTTTGCAACAAAAAACTTCGCACATCACAATCAGATAACACACCTCGCCTTTTGGGATGAAAACAGATAGTTTACCTAACTTGCCGCGATGCGCATTATCATTTTATTGATTGCCGCTATCAGTTGCGGCCCACTAACCCTTTCTGCCCAGAAACAAGCCTATAAAGTGGCGGTCGTCGGATTTTACAACCTGGAAAATCTCTTCGATACGATCAATGACCCACTGGTAGACGATGAAGAGTTCTCACCTGACGGTCCACGCCGGTACAGCGGAGAAATCTATCGAGACAAACTCACCAAACTGGCTACCGTTCTGTCTCAAATGGGAACCGAGATCAGTCCCGACGGACCGGGCATTTTGGGCGTTGCTGAGGTGGAAAATGCAGGCGTACTGGAAGATCTGGTCAAACATCCGCTGATCGAAAAAAGAGGATACAAAGTGATCCACTACAACTCAAAAGATGCCCGCGGGATCGATGTGGGCATGCTGTATAATCCAAAATATTTCACCCCGGAAAAAAGCGACAAATTGTTTGTGCTACTCCCCTCGGGCAGCAAAGATGCCTACTATACCCGCGATGTGCTCTGGGTCAAGGGGAAGCTGGATGGAGAGGACGTACATATATACGTGAATCACTGGCCCAGCAGAAGTGGTGGAGAGAAGAGAAGTGAACCCGGACGCGTGGCCGCTGCTCAGGTCTGCCGAAACCACATGGACTCGATCGCGCGGATCGAAAAGAACCCGAAAGTGTTTTTGATGGGCGACCTCAACGACGACCCCATTAATAAAAGTATCACGCAGGTGATCGGAGCAAAACCGGACAAAGAGGATGTGATGAAAGGAGGCATGTACAACCCCTGGACCGACCTCTACAAGAAAGGATATGGCACACTGGCCTACCAGGATGCTTGGGGCCTGTTCGATCAGATCCTGGTCTCGCATCCCTTGCTGGATGAAAATCAAAAAGGCTTTTTCTTGAAAACTGCCCGGATCTTCAACAAGGAGTATATGGTTGAGAATAAGGGTAGATATAAAGGATATCCAATGCGTACCTGGGACGGACTGACCTACCGGGGCGGGTATAGCGACCACTTCCCTACCTACCTCATCTTGCTGAAAGAGACCAGCCCGCTCAAAAAAGGATTTTAAAGAGCTTATTGGCAGTTGCTTGATTACATCCCCTATTTGCCATCTTCCATGCAAATAGCTGAATGTCAGGTAATTGTGAAATATTTTAAGTTGGATACCGACTCGCGCTAAACTTTCTAAACTCCCCAAACTTTCCAACTTTTTCCCCTTATCTTTGCGCTCCCCAAATCTGTTTTCGCAGATTCTTTCCCGGGGATTCCGGGATTGTCCATTGGGAAAACCGAAAAACCTAAACAGGTATGAACAACTACGAACTGATGGTGATCTTCACCCCGGTTCTGAGCGAGGAAGACTTCAAAGCAGCGCAGAAGAAATTCGCGAAGCTGGTCTCCGAAAACGGCGGTTCCGTCGTGGCTGAGAACGCATGGGGACTCAAAGCTTTGGCTTATCCCATCCAGAAAAAAACGACCGGACTCTATTGGGTAATGGAATTCACTTCCCCGGCCGAATCCATTGAAAAGCTGAAAATTCAGCTGTTGCGTGACGAGAGTGTACTCCGTCACCTCTGCACCAAACTCGATAAATACGCCGTCGAGTACAATGCACGCAAGAAAAGTGGTGTAAAAACTGGTTCAGAAAAAGCAATGGAGGCTTAAGACATGGCAAAGAACGAGATCAAATATCTAACCGCGATCAAGACCGACAAACGGGTCAAGAAATTCTGTCGTTTCAAAAAATACGGCATGCGGTATGTCGACTACAAAGACATCGAATTCCTGAAAAAATTCCTGAACGAACAAGGTAAGTTGTTGCCCCGTCGACTGAGCGGCAACAGCCTCAAATACCAGCGGAAAGTTTCTGATGCGGTTAAAAAAGCCCGCCAGATGGCCCTGCTGCCTTACGTAACGGATCTATTGAAATAACCGCATCCTAATTCTTCCGAAGGGAAGAAGACAGTGGTCCATTCACTGGGTGCACAAAAAGAAGAACATGGATATCATTCTCATTAAAGATGTAGACAACCTGGGCGGCGTCAACGAAGTCGTAAAGGTGAAAAACGGATACGCACGCAATTTCCTCATCCCACGCAAACTGGCTGTTGAATGCAGTCCCAGCAACATGAAGCAGCTCGAAGAGCGCCTCAAGCAAGTGCGTAAGAAAGAGGAACTGATGCTCGCAGAGATCAACAGCGTGATCGCGAAACTGAACGAAGGTCCTGTTAAGATCAGTGCCAAAACCGGTACGAGCGGAAAGATCTTCGGTAGCATCACAGCCCTTCAGATCAGCCGTGCGATCCGCGAACAACGCGGTTACGAAATCGACCGACGCAAGATCACTATGCCTGAAGAAGTAAAAGAACTGGGCACTTATAAAGCATCCATTGATTTCGGAAACGGTAAACACGCCGATGTTGAATTCGAACTGGTAGCAGAATAAGAGTTGAACGACAAAACTGGAAGGGTGAAAGGTGAATTTATTTCATCTTTCACCCTTCTTCTTTATACAATATGCTGATTATCAAATATTTGCAAAATTATAGATACCAAAAAAAATTATGCACATCGAATAAAAACGCCGTACTTTTGTTCTTTCGGTGTTCGTTCAGTTTCACAGACCGGAGTCATTCGCTTATTCGGCATGTTCACGGGGTTGTTTACTGTTGACACTATCATTTAAAACATCTCAAGATGAACATTTATGTTGGAAACCTCAGCTGGAACCTGAAAGATCAGGACCTGGCTAATCTCTTCGCCGAGTATGGTGAAGTAACTGTTGCTAAAATCATCAACGACAAATTCACTGGCCGTAGTAAAGGCTTCGGATTTGTTGAAATGGCTAACGACGACCAAGCTCAGGCTGCTATTGCTGCTCTGAATGGTAGTGCGGTTGATGGCCGTAACATCGTGGTAAACGAAAGCCGTCCCAAGCCTGAAGGTGAGTACAAGAAGCGCCCCTTCAATGGTGGCGGTGGTGGTGGTGGCTTCCGTCGCGGTGGTGGCGGTGGCGGATTCAACCGCGGTGGCGGTGGCGGATACAACCGCAACGACAGCTACGGTGGTGGTGGATTCGAAGGCGGTTACTAATCCCCCTCAACAAACACAAACATTCGAATGTCCGGCCCTTGGGTCGGACATTCTTTTTTTAACGAAGTCCGACTGACACATTCAGTAACTTAGCCCCGCATGACGGAAAAAATTCTGATCCTCGATTTTGGATCCCAATACACCCAACTCATCGCCCGCGCTGTTCGTGAGGCCAATATTTATTGCGAGATCATCCCCTATCACCAATCTTTCGAGTGGACTGATGATCTTCGCGGCATCATCCTCTCCGGTTCGCCTTGTTCGGTGAATGATGCCGATGCACCAACGGTTCCAGTACAAGCATTCGCTCAAAATCGACCTGTACTCGGAATTTGCTATGGCGCACAACTCACCGCAAAACAACTCGGCGGACACGTAGCCAAAAGCAATAAACGCGAATACGGCCGTGCCCAACTGAACAGTCGCAACAACGACCCGATACTAGCCAATATTCCGGCCTCCTCGCAGGTGTGGATGAGTCACAGCGACAGTATTCAAGCCCTTCCCGCCGACTTCCAACTATTGGCCGATACAGAGAGCATACCCGTCGCAGCCTTTCGCTCTTCCCCGAACGCTACCCATCATCCGATCTACGGCGTGCAGTTCCACCCGGAAGTTTACCATTCCACCGATGGCAAACAACTACTCCGAAACTTTTTAATGGATGTCTGTGGCTGTCATGGCGATTGGACACCCTCTCATTTCATCTCCGATACAGTTGACCAGCTTCGTAAACAGATCGGCAACCGAAAAGTGATCATGGCCCTGAGTGGCGGTGTCGACTCCACGGTGGCCGCCACGTTAATTCATCGTGCAGTCGGCGACCAACTTCACGGCATATTCGTCGATAATGGCGTGCTGCGATATCAGGAATTTGAACAGGTGATGGAGACATACCACTCCCTCGGACTCAATATCACCGGCATCGACGCAAAACAACGTTTCTACAATGAACTGGCCGAACAAACCGATCCGGAGACCAAACGAAAGATCATCGGCCGACTCTTTATTGATGTGTTTCAGGAAGAAGCGAAAAAGATCGATGGTGTAGGATTACTCGGTCAAGGAACCATTTACCCCGACGTGATCGAAAGTGTTTCAGTACACGGCCCCTCTGTCACCATCAAATCACATCACAACGTTGGCGGACTACCTGCACACTTACATCTCGAACTCGTAGAACCACTCCGCTTCCTTTTCAAAGATGAAGTACGAAAAGTGGGACGAGAACTGGGAATCCCTTCCCACCTGATCGACCGCCATCCGTTCCCCGGACCCGGCCTGGCGATTCGCATACTCGGAGAAGTAAACGAAGAAAAAGTATCGCTCCTTCAACGAGCCGATCACATTTATACGAATGCACTCCGTGAGTCAGGTTTGTATGCAGAAGTATGGCAAGCCGGAACGATCCTGCTACCGGTAAAAAGTGTTGGAGTGATGGGCGATGAACGAACATATGAATACACAGTAGCCCTTCGAGCTGTCACCAGCGTAGACGGAATGACCGCCGACTGGGCACATCTACCCTATTCCTTTCTAGCAGATGTATCCAATGCCATTATCAACCAGGTAAGAGGCATCAATCGAGTCGTCTACGACATCAGCAGTAAACCACCAGCTACTATCGAATGGGAATAAAATCAACAATACATTGGATTCTTGCCTGCTGTATGGGAATTCTCTCCCTCCAGACAAATGCTCAATCAACCCTTAACCCATCCGGATCGACAGTTGTATTATTCTTGCCCCTTCACCTCGACAGTATTTACGATGCGCAGGGACAATACCGTTTGAAACGATACGAATTCCCTCGATTCGTGAGCGCACCACTAGAATTCTATCAAGGATTCAAAGAAGCACTTGATTCGCTCAGAAAGAGTCCGGGTGATTTCACGTTAAGAGTGATCGATACCCGCTCTGAAAGTTCACCAATGAGGTCACTTTTTCAGAATGATTCCATCACAAAAGCCAACTTATGGCTTTTCTTCGGGAACGCCGCTGAAAGCCGCGTGATCGCCGAGGCATCCAAAAATCATAAAGTTCCTGTCATCAACATCAATTTACCCAACCATGCAGGTATAGAGAATAACCCTTTTTATTTTCTCTGGAACAACACACTAGAGACCCAGTGTGAAGGAATTTACCGCCATTGGCAACAATACTATCCTTTGGAGGACATTATCCTAGTACGCAAGAAAGGAAGTATCGAAGACCGTATCCTGAATCACATCAAAGAGGTAGATAAAAATACTAGAAGCGTGCCGATCCGGTACCGGATCCTTGAAACAGCAGACAGCATAACCACCAATGCTTTGGCTGCCCTGATGGATTCAACCAAACAAACAGTCTTATTCGGCGCCAGCCTCGATGAACGGTTTGCCAGAAATCTGGCAACGGCAACTACATCCCTTGTAAAAACCGGCTATAAAGTAGAGCTGATGGGTATGTCTACTTGGGAAAATATCCAAGAGTTAAATACAACCCGTTTTCGAAACACCAAAATCACCATTCCTACCCCATTCTTTTATCGAAGAGCAGATGACTTGAGCAAGCGATTGCAGTCAAAATTCTTAGAGATCAATTACAGTAAACCCAGCGACACCTACTTGCGCGGATATGAAATAGCTTGGATGCTTCATGCGCTGCTACAAAAAAATAAGGATCTCGCCGAAGTACTTCCCGGACCAAAAAAATTACTCTTTGGAGAAATCAACTGGCAACCGGCTATTGATACAGCTACTTTGCACCTCAATTACTTTGAGAATAAGAAAATCTATTTCGTGAAACGAATGGAAGGCTCCGTCCTTTCCGTCCGCTGACGCTATGCTCCAACCGGTTCAACTCCCAATACGTCTACAAACCTGCTGGTTATCCCCCCAGCGTTGTCTCTATTGGGAGAAAAAAGAAACACTTGTCATCGGCGGATTTCAGCTGGGTAATTTTCCCGAATCCCTTGAGCAACCCCAACGCCGCTCAAGCCTGGAACGCATGCAGGAACAATTACTACTGTTCAAAGCACAGCGTATTCTCTTCATAGGAGGTTTTCCGTTGCCGGAAAACAATCAATACCTCGAAGATTTTATTCAATGGCGAAAACGCTTCCAATCCCTTCGGATCGATTTCGTTCTATCGTACAGCAGTCCCGTTGCCGAATCATTGTTATTCGCTCAGGGAGTACACATCCATCCCGGAATCCTGAAGGAAGATCCATTTGTTTGGATCGGTAGCCGGATTGCCGAAGAGAAATGGAAGACCGGTACAGAAACCAATTACCTCATCAGTGGGTATGAAGACCCCGGCTATAAAAAGTTCGGAACTCCCAGGCAACAACCCGGCGTACCAGCTTTCTATTTCACGCCCACACACGGAATGCTACCGGCCTTCAGTCGACCAAAAGGTGAAGATCTTGTGAAACCGGGAAAAGACGAGCTGCTGTGGCTAACGCACCAGGATCACCTGATCAAGAAACCTTAACCTTTTTTACGAAATCGATCAGCATCCAGAAAATAGATGAACCGAACACTCACCTCATGTCCGTGTCGCAGGTTGAAACTTCCGGATAGATTATCAAAATAAGGACGCTTTGCAGTGGAGATCGGCAAACGGTCCAACTCTGTCAGCCAATTTTTATAGCCAACGATCAGGCGACTCCCCAATCGATAATCCCAGGTTAGAAAAGCATCTACATTGAAGAGATTGACATTGTCGTCACGACCGGGTAAAAACGCAAGTGGCAAAATATCACCTTTCGCATCGACGGAGTAGAAGGAAGAATAAGTCACTTGATTCCAATAGTGTCTGGCCCGCAGCGAAAGATTCAGTCGATAGGCGAAATGATAGATGCCGGTGAGCAAGTTGGTAATCTCCTGATTACGTCGAAATCCCACGATCGGACCGCCAGATGCATCTCTCACAAAAGCATAGCCGAGTTGATTCTCTTCCAATTTTGAATCGGTCTGCAGCTCCAGAATAAAACGATCATTGAATCGATACCGAAGTCCGGTACCGATCATCGAGTACGTATTGTCAAACCGTTTTGCGTTCGCCCAGACGATATTATAGCGCCAATACAATTTCTTTCGGCTATCGCTGCTTCCTTCCAGTTCAATGAAATAATTAGGTGGTAGACGCAAAGACCGGCCCGGCGTTCGAAGTTCAAAAAAGTCATTGGTCCAACCCGGCACCGCCCCCACCGTTACACTCGCATCCCAAAAATTCTTGAACCACCAAAAGGCTGTTGCAGAGGCATCTGCAGATACAAATCGGCGCGGATTATACAAATACATCAACCGAGGGTTGATCGAATAACTGAACGTATTGAATCGCTTGGTCGGACGTTGTTCGCGATAGGCCAGCGTGGCAAAAAAGTTCATTTCATTGGGCGCCAGAAGAAAGCCCAGATCATTGGGGTCATAATTTTTAGATTCAATATTGGCCGTCCAATCGTATTGCCACAAACCGCTGATCTTGGAAAATTTCAGGTTGCCCGTCCACCCCCGCTTGTCGGTTGCATCCCAAACCTGACTATATCGGAATCTGGAACGAAGCACATGTACATTTTTCTTATCGAATAGCGCCAAATCAACACCCGTCACATTCGCATCCCGCGCAGATCCATTACGGATCACATTGGTATTAGTGAAGGTGATTGAAGAACGATTTTTTAAGGCCTGATCCAATACCACGATATTGTAATTTGCCAACGGCTCCGTTAGTATACTAGTATCTCTCCCATCCACGCGATTACGCAACCGCGCTTCCATAGGAGCCGCTATGGCATTGAAAACACCCACGCCCAATTTATTTTGGTCGCGCCCAGAAAATTTAAATGCATTGTAGAGCTGGGTCCGTGATGGATTATGGCGTATCTCCCATTCCGGATTGGATTGCGCAAATGCATTCACTCGGTAAAAACCTCTTGGGGTGGCCCCAACCCGGCGTGAATAGAACAATCTTGCTTTATTGAATAGCTCTGTTCCCTCTGTGAAAAAGGGACGGTTCTCCTGAAACTGAACTTCAAATGGCGTGAGATTGTTGACGACATTATCGGAGATCACTTGTCCGAAATCAGGCACCAGCGTCATGTCGAGCGTGAAACTTTCATTCACGCCTACTTTAAGATCCATGCCACCGTTTTGAAAATCATCGTTCTCAAATCCACCAGGCACAGGAGAGCGGGCAAATCCGGCCGATACATACGGAGATAAACTCAAACGCAACGGTGGTTCGATAGATTGCAATCCGCTTAACAAACCGAACTGATTCGCAAATCCGTCCTGTTGGGGATTGATGGGATTCCAAAAGCTGCGCTCATTATTTCGGCGCGTGAAACGCAAGGCCTGTAATCCCCAATCCTGTACCTCACTCTTGGCAAAGCGCAAGGCACTGTAAGGAATCATCATTTCGACCGTCCACCCCTTATCATGTATCCGCACTCGACTATCCCAAACAGCATCCCAGGACTTATCGCCATAAGCGCCGAAGCCTCCGTTGAAGGCGGGTGTGATCCGCGCATCGGTTTGTACGTTCACCGGCGTGACACCGAATTGGAATCCGTTCTGTTTATCGTTATAAGTATCGAAAAAGATCGAGAAGAAATCTACGTCCGCCTGCCCTTCCGCATCACGCGGCGTGAATTGCTTACGGATCAAGCGCGGGTCATCCGAGAGTTCAGCTCCCACATAGATGGCCAGATTGTCGTAAAGAATACGAACCGTTGCAGATTGTGGCGCAGGGGCGCCCAGTACCGGAAAAACCTGAACAAAATTCGTGAGGGGTGATGCCTGCATCCACACCGAATCATTCAGCATCCCATCCAACTTCGGCGATCTAAGCGTTCGGGTAGCCACAGCGGTCTTGGGTGAAGTTTGTGCGATCGTCCACTGAGTAACACCCAACACAAACAGGAAGGAGAGAAAAATGCGCATGAAGGGGCAAAAGTAAAAAAAGAAAGCGAGCAGGTAGTACCCGCTCGCTACTGAATTAGATCAACCTTAATCCGTCAGTTAAATCGTTTCTTCAAGGAGCTGACCTGCTGCTGCAGACCATTCACCACATTGGCCAGCTGAGACATGTCCCAACGAGGCTGTGTCGGCGGACGGGAAATGACCATCTGGGCTTGCCACATCTCGATCACCTCTTCCGTGCTCACGGTATATGGGTGAAACGTGGGATTGTCACTCACCAACGTCAGCTTATTTTTTTGCCGGCCATTCTTCTGAATACGCTTGTACACAATCCCTTCGTTTCGAGATATCACGATACAAGGAGTATCATTCTTGACTTCCTCGAGATCGTTCACCTTCTCGCCCACGATCACGGATCCACTGGGTGTCGGCAACATAGAATCACCCACTATTTCGAACGCCCGGTACTGCCCGCCGGTGAGCATCGGCAAGGTGAATGTATTCAGTTCATCGATGAACTCCGGATCGGCATACCCGGCCAAATAGCCGGCAGCCGCCTTCACCGGAACAAATGGTATCTCTGTTCGGGTGCCGGCCATCTTTAAGGCCCGACGCTTGGAGAGATAGGTACCTTTCTGCTCGCTGATGTCTTTTCTCAGCAGATCGTCAAGCGTGAGTTTGAACATATCCCCAACCTGTTCCAGCACATCGATGCGCGGCTCGGCACGCTCTTCTTCATAGGCGCCCAGCAAGGAACGTTTGATGTTGAGTTTGTTGGCGAATTCCTCCTGCGTCCAACCGCGGAGCTTTCGCAAATACCGAAGGTTTTGATTCGCGTAGGCCATAAAACCTAATTTATTTAGTGCAACATGCTAAATATTTTAGAATTCACCAAAAGATTTTTTGGAAGCGCCCCTCAAACGGCAGGGGAATGATAAATTTGAACTCCATGAAAAAAGCAGCAACCCCCAAACGTTCTAAATCCAAGAAACCGGTCATTCTCATTACCAACGATGATGGCATCACGGCCCCCGGTATTCGGAATCTGGTAGAATCGGTAAAAGATCTGGGGCGTATCGTGGTGGTGGCACCCGACAAACCACAGTCCGGAATGGGACACGCCATTACCGTAGGCCACCTGCTTCGACTCCACAAGTCAAATCAATTCGGCGACATCGAAGCCTATGCCTGCACCGGTACACCTGTGGATTGCGTGAAACTCGCTGTCGATAAAGTGTTGCATGCCAAACCGGATATTTGTTTGTCCGGCATCAACCATGGAGGCAACCACAGCATCAACGTCATTTACTCAGGCACCATGTCGGCTGCCGTGGAAGCTGCGATCGAAAGTATTCCTGCGGCCGGTTTCTCCCTGCTCGACTTCAGCATCGAGGCCGATTTCACAGCAGCAAGACATTACGCAAGAGAAATGGTACAACACATGCTGGATACCAAACTCGATCCGCACACCGTATTTAATGTGAATATTCCGGCCAAGCCCCTGGAAACACTGAAGGGACTTCGTCTCTGCCGACAAGCCTATGCGAAATACGACGAAGATTTCATTGAGCGTAAGGATCCTTATGGCAAACCATATTACTGGTTAACAGGTGAATTCAAGAACCACGACAAAGGAAAAGATACCGACGTCTGGGCCCTAGATAACAATTATGCTAGTGTAGTACCTGTTCAATATGATCTGACGCGCTATGAACAACTGACCCGGCTGAAAAAATCATGGAAACTATGATCCTGAAAAAAGATAATCTGCGATTGGGACTGGCATTGGGCGTAATCGGACCCTACCTCGGACTCCTTCTTATCTGGCAACTGAAGTTGAGTGAGGTATCCTTCATGGAATTTCTGGAACAATTCTTGTCGAACAATCGACTCATCACCTCCATCGGTTCACTCAGTCTGCTCGCCAACGCTTTACTCTTCACGATCTATATCAACACCGAACGCGACGAGACGGCTAAAGGGATCTTTATATCCACCATCATCTACGGCATCGGTATCCTGATCCTGAAAATCTTCAACTAAATCGATTGAAGTATTACCTCATTGCCGGTGAAGCCTCTGGCGACCTTCAAGGTCGTTACTTGGTCCGAGCCCTTCGCCAACAAGACCCGATGGCCAACATCCGCTGCTGGGGTGGGGATGGCATGCAACAAGAGGGCGCCGTGCTGGTGAAACATTTTCGCGACTTGGCCTTCATGGGATTTTTCGAAGTGCTCCGCAACCTCCCCAACATCTTACGGAACCTTCGCTTCTGCAAAGAAGATATTCAAGGCTTTCAACCGGATGTGTTGGTACTGATCGATTATCCCGGATTCAATCTGCGCATCGCCCAGTGGGCAAAAAAACAAGGGATCAAAGTTTTTTATTACATCTCCCCCCAAGTCTGGGCTTGGAAAGCCGATCGGGTAAAGATCATGAAGCAATGCATCGATCGATTACTCGTGATACTTCCCTTCGAAGACGAATACTATCGTAAACACTGGGACTGGGAAGTGGATTATGTAGGCCACCCACTGGCACAGATCACCGCCGAAAAATTATCTACCCATCCGCGAAGCGATCTTCCCACAAAAAAAGTTGCTCTTCTCCCCGGCAGTCGAAAACAAGAGATCCAGAAAAAATTACCGGTAATGTTGTCGGTTAGCAAACATTTCCCGGATCACACCTTCATCGTGGCGGCGGCACCCGGACTCGATCTTTCCTTCTACGAACCCTTCCTCCGTTCTTATCCAAATGTTCAGATGCGCCAAGGGCACACCTATGATATTTTATTGGATTCGGATGCGGCCCTGGTAACCAGCGGTACCGCCACACTCGAAACAGCTTTACTGGGTATACCCGAAGCGGTTTGCTATAAAGGGAATCCGATCAGTTATCAGATCGCTAAACGACTCATCAAGATTCCTTATATCTCACTGGTGAATCTGATCCTGAATAAACTCGTCGTGCGCGAATTCATACAGGATGATATGAATGAGGAAAATCTGAAAAAAGAATTGCAGGAATTATTGACAGATGCGGATCGTAGAAGCCAGATGCAAGATGCTTTTCAACAATTGCGAACCTTACTCGAAGCCGGCGGCTCGGCATCCGAGAATGCCGCACGTATCATTGTGCGTGAATTAGCGAAGTAATTTGATCGCGAGGATCACCAGGCAAAGTAAAAAGATCAACAAACTGATTCGATTGATGCCGTGCATGTATCCGATCCATTGACTTTTTGGACGGTTTGGATCTTTTTTTCGCAGGTATAAATACTCTGCCAATTGATTTAAGATGCTCATGATGAAAAAATAACAACCCAGGATCCGGATGGTTTACCCTACCTTTGTGTTTCTTCTCTTAACGCAGATTGCGTAGCCGCAGGAGCTCCTGCCAGTCGTAGTAGCATAAAGGAAGGCGGATAATGGATCACTCAGATCGCCTTATCACATTTTTTACTTAATCTTTTTAACGTGAGTTTTCAACCCCTTGGGCTGATCGAACCGATCTTACAAGCCCTTCAACAACAAGGATACACCCATCCTACCCCCATTCAGGAAAAAGCCATTCCGGCCATCCTGCAACAACGCGACCTCCTTGGTTGCGCCCAAACCGGCACCGGTAAAACCGCTGCCTTCGTATTGCCCGTTCTGCAGCTCATGCAGGTCGAAACACCTTCGGCCGCCAAACGCCGGCCGATCCGCACACTGATCTTAACCCCCACCCGAGAGTTAGCTCTACAGATCGGCGAGAACATCGCTGCCTATGGCGCGAACCTGCCGCTTAACCACCTCGTGATCTTCGGAGGTGTCGGACAAAATCCGCAAGTAGAGGCCCTCAGACGCGGCGTCGATATTTTAGTGGCTACACCCGGTCGTTTGCTCGACCTGATGCAACAAGGATTTGTGCAGCTGAACGAGATCCGTTATTTCATTTTGGATGAAGCCGACCGCATGCTCGACATGGGCTTCATTCATGATGTTCGTAAAGTGATCACGAAGCTCCCCGCAAAAAGACAAACGCTATTTTTCTCGGCTACCATGCCGCCGGAAATCCAGAGCTTATCGGCCGATCTGCTCACCGACCCGGTGAAAGTGGAAGTAACACCTGTTTCCTCCACCGCCGAGATGATCCAGCAACACGTGTATCACACGAATAGAAATAATAAGAAAGATCTGCTGATTCATTTGCTAGAGAATGCCGAAATAAAATCCGTTCTGGTCTTTACCCAAATGAAGCATGCGGCGAATCGACTTTGTGAGCAATTGAGCAAGTCGGGTATCCGTGCGGAAGCGATCCACGGAAATAAATCACAGTCGGCCCGTGTTCAGGCCTTGGAGAATTTCAAGAATCGTCGTACTCGCGTATTGGTAGCCACTGACATTGCTGCTCGTGGCATCGATATCGATGAACTGAGTCATGTAGTGAATTTCGATTTGCCGAATATTCCGGAGACCTATGTACACCGTATCGGACGAACCGGTCGTGCCGGTGCAAGCGGAGTAGCCATATCTCTTTGTGAACCGGCAGAAAAACCGTTTTTGCGTGACATCGAAAAGCTGATTCAAAAGCATGTGCCCGTGATCAGCGAGCATCCGTATCCGGTGGATCCGAACGCCCCGGTGGAAGTGGCTGCTGCCCTGCAGCGAGTACCGCATGGAGGCAGACAACAGCGTCCGCCTCGGAATCAACAACAACGTACTAACACTAACAACGGTACGAGGACAGAAACTCGCGGTCCGAGACCGAACGATCGACCAAAACAACGCTCGAATGCGCCCCGGAATCAGGGTCAACATACGGAAGGTCGAAATCAGCAGGCAGAGAGCCGCGATTCAAGTTCTGTAATGGCTGGACAAAGGCCAAGCGGATCACGCAATGATTTCCAAAACCGACCAGCAAGGCCGAATGGACCTCGTCCAACTACGCCGAGCCGCAAGCAAAATCGGGTGATGGATATGCCCAAGCCCAATCCGATCAAACAACAGCCGTCTACTGATCAAGCACGTACCGGTAATCCGAACGCGCCCTGGAATCAGAAGAATTACGATGATCAGGTAGATCGTTGGTAGTATTGATTCAATAGATCACGCCTTGTACGGAGAAACTGGCCCACTTATGTGGGTCTTTCCATTTCGCTTGCGTGTCCAACTCTGCCAAACGGAGTGGCTCGGCGGGTGAAAATTCGTGAGGTTGTCGAAGGTGATAGATAAATCGACTCATCAGATAGGCGGTCGCTTCATCGTCTACGCTCCACAGGCTCATGATCACTTGATTGGCACCAGCGATGAGAAACGAACGAGACAGTCCGGCGGTGATACCCGATTCCATGGATCTTCCGAGTCCGGTTTGACAGGCCGAAAGAATGACCATATCCGGGAAGTTCTGTACTCCTCGCCCTGTGCTGTCTCTGAGTTGTACAATATTCCGAGAAGTGAAGTAAGGATCTTGGCCGCTCAACACCAGAAAATTATTATCCAGCGGATTTTCCTGCGCTGACATGCCATGCGTGGCAAAATAAGCCAGATCGCAACCGCGGATATAACGGATCACACTGTCCTTGACCGCTTCGGCCCCCTTTAATATTTTATAGTTCTTGGCAAATGGGAGGCTGGCAGCCACTTCCTTCTCCGCACCGGGCAGATCGGGATATACGTATTGACCGTCACTGGGGTATTTTGGATTGGCAATGAACAGCGGATTTTCCAGGGTGTAGGATATTTCAACTGGCATCCTGTACAGCGAACCGCTTCCGATCTTTTGAATGATCCGCTTACGGACTGCCACCAGGTCCATCAAACTGGGAGCGATAGTGATGCTGCACTTATCGATCAACATGCTACCGTCCGAATAGGGTTGCAACAACTGGAAAGGGAATGCTCCGATACTGAAGGCCGGAACGACGATCAAATGCTGAAAGCGTTCATCAAATGCCCGTGGCATAAGAATGGCAGCTGCATTCTCCAATGCTTTTTGTAAGGTTAAAACAGGTTTTGGTGGAGGATCAGGTTTCAAGCCACGCAATCGGGGTGCTCGGTTTACGGCTAGGTCATACAATCGCATGGAGGCATACACATCGGCGTTCAACTTCTCGATGGCCGATTGGGTAATGGGGATGTGTACGCTTTCGATCACCCGACCCGGCGTGATGAAATAGCGATGAAGCGTATCTTGACTGAAGAAATAGAAAAGAACTGCCATTCGAGATGCAGTCTTCTAAGGATATTGCTCTATCAATAGCTGGGCAAAATCTTGGATGGAAACCATCGATCCTTTCGCATTTGAAATGAATCGCTCTATCTCCAGCTGCGACAAACTACGCACCGACATGCTGGCGGCTAGTTGCTTCTCATAGATTTGGAGAAATTCCATCTCCCGAGAATTGGTCTCTTGGGGAAACCGACTGATTGGAGATCAACCAAAAACCGAAAAATATACCGATGAAACGGAATTGGTAGCCCATCTGACAGTTGAATTTCAATGAATCTATACAGAATCCAGGATAAATAAAAAGAGTTTTAAATCGATGTGATGAATTCGTTAGAAAACAGAGAATTAGGTCCCAAATTCAGGTGCATTCCAAGTCTCGAAAGATGACTTGGACCCCATTCGGCACTTTAGTTTATTGTTAGTCCACCCACAATACAAATCCGATCAACTTACTTGTTGTTCCTTTCACTTCAAAAAAGGCCGTGTACTCTGCGGTGAAGTCACCGTTTAACCGATATGGGTGCATGGCGTTTGTAATGACATAAATATTTTTTGTAGACCCAAACGAACTCGTTAATTGCGGAGAAAATTTAGAAAATGTCTCCTCTGCCGAATATTTTGTCGGCCACTCCTCAAAACGAACCGGCGTAATGACTTTATCTTTCTCGAGATGACAATTAATTGCTTTGAGCAACCCTTCGACTGACTCCCAATACTCACTGTTGTACGCATAGAGCATCTCATCTACCTCAACAACCTCCTCCGAATCCCTAGTGAGTTGCAAGTAGGGCCAATAGATAGATTTTTTATTATTAAAAAGAGCATTTGTTTTAGCACCTTTTGCAGGCTTACTGCCGCACTTGGTGCCATATTGAGCCACAAGGGCTTTCAAGCCCGCATTTACTATCTGCGTAGGCCCATTCTGCGCCAATACGAACGTGCCGGAAAATAAACACCAAAAAAGTAGGATGCCAGCGATCTTCATAATTGAAAAGATTTTCTCTAAATTAACTATTTATCTATTATTAAAACCATACATGAGTGGCATTGACCTTGTTGTCAATGATTGGAGCATTAACTATCGTCCACGCGTTGTTCAATAAACTTTCCGCGGAATGACTGTAGTGGCTTATCTCATTAGCCTTGCGGAGATGAAGTGAAATTGAAGCCTACCGTTAAGAGAAGGACTTAATAGAAAAAGGGCATAAAAAAAGGTCCGTTTAAAGACGGACCCAAGTGGAGAATACCGGAGTCGAACCGGTGACCTCTTGCATGCCATGCAAGCGCTCTAGCCAACTGAGCTAATTCCCCGTGCGGGTGCAAATATACGCCAGGTAGAGAAAAAAGACAATACCAGTCCAAAATTCAAGCCTAGCCCTAATTCCTAACCATACTTGATATTGGTATATTCGGTTAGAGACTCAACCGCTTTTGGACGCCAAGAAAGCCTTGATCAAATCGGCTAGCTTGCAATTTAATTGATTACTTACTGGAACATTGATTAATTTCCTAGTTCACTAACTGAAATAATATTCATTTTTCCAATTATGAACATAAAAATTGAGGAATTAATAGCCCAACTTGCCTGGTCAACCGCCTTTAAAGATGGAAAGGAAGCTGCTAGCACAAATGGTACTGAATCCGAAAAGAATGTTGTCAGAGCATTTAGGAAGTGTTTTTCGATTTCATCCGATCGATTTAATGAACTGCTGGATATTGATGATGAGACGCTAATTGATGAACTAGCAAAGCAAGATCCCGTAAGCAAATTAATAGCCATTTATACCTGTGTGGCTGTTGCACACGCTGAAACAGAAGAAGACGGCTCTTCAGCCACTATGAGTGATAAAGAGTGGGACTTTATTCTTAAAATAATACAAGCAACTGGTATTTCCGATTCTGTTAGAGAAGCTGCAAGGAAGTGTGCCAAAAATCTTGTGGGACAGCTCACTGATATCGAATTGCTAGATGAAGATGCGCTCATGCTCGATCTCATAAAAATGGAAATCGAAGACGGGACTTTTGCCGAAAAATACATCTCGCCCTTATTAACGATTTTCTTCGATACCGTTGAAGCGGAGAATGAGCTAATACTATGGGAGGAGAATTATCTGGGGTTAAAAAGAAATAAACGTACACTTACCAAAACCTTCGGCGAATTTTCGATAAAAAAATGGGATTCCATTTACGAGGATCTCAAATTCAATATAAAAGAACTAAAAAAGAGTTCTGCACTGTCCAGATCAGCTGATAAAATAATCAGCGATCTCGAAAAAGAGAAACTTAAACAAGAAAAGGCTAACAACAAGATTGCGGAGAAAGAAAAACTAGACAAAACACATGAGATATCTTCGTCTAAAGGGATTGTGTATTGCAGATATTGTGGGCTGCTGAAAGATGAGTTTAGTGGCTGGGACTGTAGACGGAAACAAGGCCACAAATATTCGGTGAAAAAAGTTGAAGTATTCAGTTACGACTCAAGAAAAGAATTTGAATATAAACCAGTTTGCTCTAAGTGCGGAAAAGTTGGAATGTGTTTAGGTGATTGGTGTTTATAATACTACTTCTTCATGACAACAGCTGTTAAATGCGACTTGTGCAGTTCTATGGGCTGCAGTTTATACATTCACTATTATCGCAGTAGTACTCGATCATTGAGGTAGGTTCCATGACAATTTGCATCTGAATGGCATAACTCCTTGTTTAGCGATATTCACCAATAAAAAACCCACCATTCGGTGGGTTTAAAAAAGAAGGGAACTATCACTCTCCCCAAATATTCTCTTTGCCATCCAGCCATTGCTTCACGTTCTCGGTGGTGACAGATTTCGGACGCTCCAGCGGGAAGCCCAGGGCACGATCCCAGCACAAACTGGCCAATACACCCATCGCGCGGCTTACCGCAAAAAGAACGGTATAGAATTCATACTCCACCATTCCGTAGTGCACGAGCAGCGCTCCACTATGCGCATCCACATTCGGCCAAGGATTCTTGATCTTGCCAAGCGATTGCAGGATCGGCGGAACCGTCTCATAAATATTCCAAACGGTATTCACCAGTTTGTCATCCGGCATGTGCTTCTTACCAAATTCCATCTGCGCGGTGAAACGCGGATCGGTTTTGCGCAGTACGGCATGACCGTATCCCGGCACCACTTTTCCCTCACTCAAGGTTTTCTTTACATATTCTTCGATCTGTGCTTTCGAAGGCAGATCGGTCTTCAGCGACTCCTGCATCTCAAATATCCACTTGATCACTTCCTGATTGGCCAGTCCGTGCAAGGGGCCCGCCAATCCGTTCATACCCGCTGCATAACTCAGATATGGATCGCTCAGGGCAGACCCCACCAGATGCGTGGTATGCGCCGAAACGTTTCCGCCTTCATGGTCGGCATGGATCGTCATGTACAAACGCATCAGCTCTTTAAAGCTCTCGTCGTTGTAGCCCAACATATGGGCAAAATTGCCGGCCCAATCAAGCATGCCATTGGGCTGAATATGTTCGCTGTTCTTGTATTTACGGCGATAGATATAGGCGGCGATGCGAGGCAAGCGCGACAATAAAATGATACTGTCATCGAAAATGGGCAGCCAGTATTCTTTCTTATTGATGCCTTCCGAATATTTCTGTTGGAAATAACTTTCAGTCTGCAAGGCCATCACGCCCACTACGAACATGGTCATCGGATGAGCCGTGATCGGAAGCGCATCGATGGCTTCAAATACGTGTGTAGGCACGTGGCTGCGGCGTTGCAATACATCGGTCACATGATTGGCTTCCTCCTCAGTAGGCAACTCGCCGATCAACATTAAATAAAACAAACCTTCGGGCAGCGGTTCTTGTCCACCGGGTGCTTTGGGTAGTTTCTCCCGCAACTCGGGAATCGAATAACCACGAAAACGAATTCCTTCCTGCGCATCCAGCAAAGAAGTTTCTGTAACCAACCCGGTGATGCCGCGCATACCCTGATAGATCTGCGATAACGTCACCTCTCCGATCACTTTGTTGCCATGCTCTTTCAGCAATTCTTTGATCTCCAGTCCGACAGCGTCGGCTTTTACCTTGAAGCGATCTTTCATGATTCCCATGGGACGAAATTTTTAAATGAATGACAAGCGTATCCGTTTTCGGATCTGCAAAATTACTGAAGCCCGATCCCGGAAAAAAATATCGGTTATCGAGAAAAGGAATTATTTGGGTGTCCGTCGATACATCCAATAGGCTACTCCCCCGAACACAACATTCGGCAACCAGGCCGCCAATATCGGGGGCAGGCTTCCCTTGACGGCGAAGACGGTCGAAAAACGATCGGACATGATATATAGGGAGGCGATCACTATACCGATGGCCAAATGCACACCACTGCCACCACGGGTCTTCCGACTGGCCACCACCACCCCGATGAGGGTAAGCAATACCACACTGACCGGCGTTGCAGTCCGCCTGTACCACTCCACTTGTGAAGCGCTTAGTCCCTCCGTTCCACGTTGCTTCTCCCGGCGAATCAAAGCTTTCAGCTCCGGGGTGGTCAGTTTATCCTTCAGATACTCGTCCCGGCGAAGCTCTGCCGGCTTCAGGGGGATGGACAACACCATCGTATCCAAGTAAGCGATCCGCTCCCCAACCGAGTCCACTTTTCGCTCCACCACGCGATACAGCTTCCATTTGGTCAGCGCCGTATCCCAGGTCATGGTCTCACCGCGCAAATTGTAATACACCCGAGTACCTTTCACCCGCTCCATGAAAAAACCGCGAGCTGTTCGGGTGGCGGTATCATAGTCCCGAATACCCACGAACGTATTGGTGTCGATCCGTCGATAGAAACAATTGGCGCAATTGGTCGTGAATACATTTCGGGTAGGATCGTTCTGGTCGATGTACTTGGACTGAAATTCGGCCCGAATGATATTCGCCTTGGGAATCCAATAACGACTGCCAACCCATAACAAAGAAGCCAACAAAATTCCGCCGACCCAGTAGGGACGCAGGAAACGTGTATAGGGCGTGCCGCTGGCGAGGATGGCGATGATCTCGGAACGAGCCGCCAGTCGGCTCGTAAAAAAGATCACGGCAATAAATACGAAGAGCGGGAACAACAAACTCCAGATATAGGGCACAAAACCCAGGTAATATTTTTCGATGATCTCGCGGGTAGAAAATTTCGCCCGCACAAAATCATCCGCATGTTCACTGCTGTCTACTGCTACCGCCACCAACGTGAACAGCAGCATGCAGAAAAAGAAAGTGACCAGAAAATTTTTCAGGATATACCAGTCAATCCGTTGCACGGGGCAAATCTAACCCAAAAACCGGGGGCCCGCCGTTAAAATGGACTCAACATTTTTGGCGGAGCCGCACCACCATCTCGGCCTTCCAAGAAGCAAAATCACCCGCCAGTATATGCTGACGCGCTTCGCGAACCAGCCACAGATAAAAAGCAAGATTATGCACGCTGGCCAGCGTATAGGCCAGATATTCCTTGGCCTTGAACAAATGACGCAGATACGCTTTGGTGTAATGCTGACTGATGGTATTGGGCAAACCGGGATCGATGGGAGAAAAATCACGCTCCCATTTCTGGTTATCTATATTCACCACCCCTTCCGTCGTGAATAGCATGGCATTTCGGCCGTTACGGGTGGGCATCACGCAATCAAACATGTCCACCCCCAATGAAATACATTCGAGAATATTCCAAGGCGTACCCACCCCCATGAGATAACGGGGCCGGTCGGCAGGCAGGTGCTCGCAACACCAACTACAGATGTCATACATGACCGGCTCGGGCTCACCCACACTCAATCCGCCGATCGCATTGCCCACGGCTTGTTTAGAGGATATATACTCGCAGGATTCTTTACGGAGGTCCTTGAAGGTTCCACCCTGAACGATGGGAAATAAGTTTTGCGTATAGCCGTATTTCGGGGGCGCTTGATGAAAATGACCCCAACAACGATCGAGCCATCGATGGGTGAGTTCCATGGAGCGTTTGGCATAGGTGTGATCGGATTGTCCGGGCGGACATTCATCAAAGGCCATGATGATATCCCCTCCGATCGATCGTTGAATATCCATCACGCGTTCGGGCGTGAATAAATGTCGACTGCCATCGATGTGAGACTGAAACGTGACCCCTTCTTCTTCGATCTTGCGGGTGCCTGACAAAGAAAACACCTGATACCCCCCGCTGTCGGTAAGGATCGGTCGATCCCAACCGTTGAATCGATGCAATCCGCCGGCTGCCTCCAATACGTCAAGTCCCGGACGGAGATACAGATGATAGGTATTACCCAGGATAATGGACGCATTCACCTCATCTTTCAGTTGTTGCTGGGTTACTGCTTTCACAGAACCGACGGTTCCCACCGGCATAAAAATGGGCGTCTCGATCTGACCATGATCAGTCTGTATGATCCCGGCACGGGCAGAGGAACCAGCATCGGTATGCGTATGTTGAAAGCGAAGTGCGGGCATCCGGCGAAGTTCGTACATGCTGCCCGAAGAGAGACAGTGTGGAAAGCTTTTTCGGTGAATTGTTTTTCGCCCATACACAGGCAATTACATTTGCACCTATGCCAATCTTGAACTGGGGAGAGATCATCTTTTATGTTTTTGCCGCTGTCAGCGGAATTCAGTTGTTCTACTACAGCTGGTTTTTTGCCCGCGTTGCTTTTCATCGTACAAAATCAAAAAATGGCAACCTCCAACATCCGGTATCCGTTGTGATCTGTGCCCGTGACGAGGACGAGAACCTCGCGCGTAACCTGCCGGGTGTACTGGTACAGAAATATCCGACCACGCATGAAGTGGTGGTGGTGAACGATAATTCGGTAGACGATTCCAAATACATCCTGCAGGAACTGAAGAAAACCTTTCGGTCGCTGCATGTCGTAGAATTGACCCAGGAGGCCAAGCTGATCTCCGGGAAAAAATATCCGCTCTCCGTTGGCATCCGGGAAGCGAAACATGAGATCCTATTGCTCACAGATGCTGACTGCGTACCGGCCAGTGAGGATTGGATGCACAAGATGCAAGACGCTTACGACGAGGAAACCGAGATCGTATTATCCTACGGCGCCTACCACCGAAAAAGAGGATTGCTGAATAAGCTCGTTCGGTTTGAAACCTTTCATACAGCCTTACAGTATCTGTCCTATGCACTCGCCGGCATTCCCTACATGGGTGTTGGACGAAACCTTTCATACAAAAAGGGACTGTTTCTGCGCAACCGGGGATTTTCATCCATCAATCACATCCCCAGTGGCGACGACGATCTATTCATCAATCGCGTAGCCACGAAGAAAAATACCCGCGTAGTGATCGATGCAGAGGCCATCACCCGCTCGATTCCAAAAACCACTTGGACAGGCTGGCTCCGTCAAAAAGCCCGCCACTACACCACAGCCAAGTACTACAAACCGCTACACAAATTCTTACTCGGACTTTATTTCATTACCCAATTCATCTACTACCCCATGGCCGTATTGGCCATCTGCCTGTATGATTGGCGCTGGTCACTCGGGGTATTCGCCTTGCGATTCATTTGGCAAGGAGTCGTACTGTATCGTTCGATGAGAAAATTAGGCGAAGGCGATCTCTGGCCCTGGTATCTGTTCCTGGATATGTGGATGTTCTTCTATTATCTCATCTTTGCCCCTGCCCTCTGGCGCCGACCGACCCGGAGCTGGAACTAGCCGCATGGATATACTCCTGAAATACTTCTCCGATTTCACCCCGCGGCAAATGGAACAATTTGCCGCATTGGGTGATTTGTACACCGAATGGAATCAAAAGATCAATGTGATCTCCCGCAAAGACATCGATTCATTATATGAAAGACATGTTTTGCACTCCCTCAGCATCGCCGCAGCGTTCGAGTGGAAGCCCGGCACCTCAGTGATCGACATCGGATGTGGTGGCGGATTCCCCGGCCTTCCGCTCGCGATCTTCTATCCTGAAGTGAAATTTCTTCTGGTCGACAGCATCGCCAAAAAACTAACTGTCGTCAATGAGATCGCAACGGCGATCGGATTGGAAAACCTTACGACACAACATACCCGGGCCGAAGCGATCCGCGATCGAAAATTCGATTTTGCTGTCTCTCGTGCCGTGGCTGCCTTAAAAGAACTTTGGTTCTGGTCCAAACCCCTGCTAAAATCGCCTGCACAAACACTGCCCGGCAATCATCCACCCGGACTCATCTGTCTCAAAGGCGGTGACCTCAATGTAGAAATACAACAAAGCGGTACACGCCCCCGAATCATGCCCGTAAAAAATATTTTTCCTGAGCCTTCTTTCGACGATAAATACCTGCTCTATATACCTAAATAGATTTTACCGCAAAGTGGTATATTGAATGATCGGTAAGAACTGAATTTTACGACATGAAAAAGATCGGCGTCGTATTAGTTGAAGACAAGGCGGACATGCGCGCCGTCGTAAAGGACATCATCAACCTGTCGGAAGAATGTATTTGCCTGGGTGCCGCGGGTACACCGGGAGAGGCACGCGAATTCATCTTGACCATGAAGCCGGAAGTGGTATTGATGGATGTGCATTTGAATACGAATGAAACGGGGATCGATCTGATCCGGGAATTGAAACCGCAAGTCCCGGCCACACAGTTCATGATCTTCTCCGTGTTCGAGGATGAAGACACGATCTTCGACGCCTTACGTGCCGGGGCCACCGGTTACTTGATCAAGAAGACCGATCCGGTCGATACTTTATCTGCCATCAAGGAATTAGCGGAGGGCGGTGCACCGATGAGTCGACAGATCGCGCGCAAAGTGATCGCGAGTTATTCCGGACAGACAGCCCCCGAGCAGCCAGCGGCCAACGAATTAAACATGTTGACTGAACGGGAGCGAGAGATCTTGGAGCAATTGTCCAAAGGACTGATCTATAAAGAGATCGCTGCCAATGTGAACCTATCGCCGGAAACCGTACGCAAACACGTTTACAACATCTATCTGAAATTGCATGTCTCCAACCGAGTAGAAGCTGTCAATCGCTACTACGGACGCTGATCACCAACTGAGCGACAGTTTATTGTTGCTGCGGTTGATATCTGCCATTCGCTGCGACGGATCGATTTCAATGAGCCGAATGTCGGCCAGCTTCCGATTACATTCCAGCGTGTACACTTCATGCGTCCAATTCCATCGGTCGTGCACAACACGTTGCGTTGGATTTTCCATAGGCTTCACTCCGTACATCAGATCCAGCGGGATGTAATGAATTTCCTCCGTGCTGTCTGCAAAACTGATCTGTAGGTCGATTGGCATGGGCATCAGACCGACCCGACGGAGACGGATCTGAGTCTTGCCATCCACCTCATACAATGAATCGATCGCATAGTCGATAGTCTTGGTTGAATTGACCCAATACTCCTTATACCAATCCAGTTTTAGTCCGCTACGCTTCTCAGCCAACCGAACAAAATCAGCAGCATTCGGATGTTTGAAGCGCCATTTGTTGTAGTAATCGTGCAACAACTGATCGCGAGGGCCGGCACCCATGATGTATCCCAACTGCTCCAGGAATACGGCCCCTTTCGTATAAGCTGCAGCCGTATGGGCGGAGTTGGTATTGAAATGATCGGCATGCGTGGTGAGTGGCTCTTCCCGTCCGCTTTTTACCAAACTAAAATAACCTCGGTATGTGCCATCGTAGGCAAAGCCGGTATTGCCTTCTAGAAAAGCAGACATTCGATCTTCGGCATAGGAAGTGAACCCTTCATCCATCCAGGCATATAGAGATTCATTGGTAGCAAGGAGTCCATGATACCAATTGTGCATCCATTCGTGTAGCCAGGCGCCTGGCCCCACCAACAGCGTAGCCATCGGATATTCCATGCCCCCATCTCCACCGTGGATGAATGAGTATTGTTTATAAGGATATACCCCGAATGTCTTTTCGATCAACGGAAATACCCTTGCTGCATCGTCCAGCACCTTCTCCCATTGTGCAGCAGGCGTATTGCTGACTTTGTATAACAAGTGGAGCGTAACGCTGTCGTTCACTTTACGCTTTTTGTGTGTGTATTCTGGATCGGCCGCCCACATGAAATCATGCACATTAGGTGCTTTGAACTTCCAGGTAAGCTTGGGTGTAGCAGGTCGCTTAACGACGGCCCCCTCCGGTTCATACCCGTATCCGATCTCGAGTGGGTTCTGCAAATAACCGGTTCCACCCAGTATATAATTTTTATCGATGGAGATGTTCACCTCGAAGTCACCCCAAACACCGTAAAACTCTCTACCCACATAGGGAGTTGGATGCCAACCCTCATAATCGTATTCACAGAGCTTCGGATACCACTGACTCATCGAGTAACGCACTTTAGAGGTTGGATTGTCTCTTCCGCTGCGACGGATCTGCAAGGGCACCTGTCCTTCAAACTCCATATCCAATTTAACCTTGGTGCGCGGCAGTATGGGTTTATCGAGCACGACTTCCAGGATCGTCTCCAGTTCTTTTATTGCTTGAGGCCTTCCATTCAATTTTAGTGTACGAACTTTCTGATAACCGATCTCGTCGGGTTTCAGGTTCGCGATGCGATCCCGCACACGCATATCCCAATCCGCCCCCCGACCTGAGGTGATCGTACCCTGGCGGCGGCTTCGTACATCCATCATGCTCCCCGGCTGAAAAGCATTGAAATAAAGATGATAGAACAACTTGTATAACGTATCGGGTGAATTGTTCCAATACTCCAACTGCTGTTTGCCGGTGAAGCGGTTGGTGGATACATCCATATCCACATCCATTTTATACTTCACTCGCTGCTGCCAGCGATCGGGTTGAGCAAAAGCCAGCACGGGCAGGAACGCAAAAAGTAAAATTGAAAACTGTTTGAACATAGCAATAGACTTTAAATTATTCTTTTCCGGCAACGACGATCACGATCTCGCCCTTGACGGTTTTTTCGTTGAAATGATCAGCAACCTCTTGTAGTGTTCCGCGCACCGTTTCCTCATGGAGTTTTGTCAACTCGCGGCTGACTGAACAACGTCGCACTGCTCCGAATACCGTTTGAAACTCGACCAGCGTTTTTACCAGCCGATGGGGCGATTCATAAAAAACCAATGTGCGAGGTTCTTCTGCAAGTTGTTTGAGCAAAGTTTGTCGCCCTTTCTTTTGAGGGAGGAATCCCTCGAAGCAGAAACGATTCGTGGGGATGCCGCTGTTCACCAATGCCGGAACAAAGGCTGTAGCACCGGGAAGCGTTTCCACCGGTACGCCTACTCGAATGGATTCGCGGACCAACAAAAAGGCAGGATCCGAAATGCCGGGGGTACCCGCATCCGTGACCATCGCCATTTTCTTACCACCCATCAACTGGTTAACCAGATGGGTCAACACCTGATGTTCATTGTGCTGGTGATAGGGCGTGATGGGTTTATCGATCGAGTAATGTTTCAGCAATACGGAGCTGGTTCGGGTATCCTCTGCCAGGATCAGATCGACGGAGCGAAGAATCTCCAATGCCCGTAGGGTGATATCCTGCAGGTTTCCGATGGGCGTGGGAACCAGATACAACATGGGCAGATCAATCGATGTGGATCTCGTAATATTCCATCACGGCATTGCAGAGCAACTTCTTGGCACAGACATCGGCCATGGAGATGGCTGATTCTTTATCGGCTGCCTCGATCTGCAGGGTGATCTTCTTACCGATACGTACATCCTGAACACCTGAAACACCCAGATTGGAAAGTCCGCCTAACACAGCTTTCCCTTGCGGATCAAGAAGGTCTTTTAAAGGCATTACATGTACATGGACCGTAAAATTCATCGGATTCGTTTTTGGAAGACCAAAGATAAGATAACGTAAGCGGCGAATACAGGCAGCGCAGCCGACCATCGAAGCCAAACACCTAAGCCGACCGCCAACAGAATAAATAAATAGCGGGGCGCATTTTCATTCCAACCGAAAGAAGTCATTTTCATGGTCATCATAGGCCAGCGGACCACCATCAGTAACGAAAGAAGCAAAGACACTACATAAAGAAACCAGCTCTGCTGAAGTAGTTCAACCATCCAGGATCCGCCGTCCATCCAATAGGTGAGCGGAAACGAGGCGATCGTGAGTCCAACAGCCGGACTCGGAACACCCTCAAAACAATTTGGATTTGATGGGGTGATATTGAAACGGGCCAACCGCCAAGCAGCCGCCAATGGCACCAAAAAGGCAGGTATTAAATAGATCAGTGAAGTGTCCAACGCAGTCATCTCTGCCGCCCAGCTCAGCCGCAAAAAAGAAAAGAGTATCATTCCCGGTGCCACACCAAAAGTGACTACATCCGCTAGTGAATCCAGTTGAATCCCCATGGAGGAATCTGCCTTAAGCAACCGGGCCAGAAATCCATCAAAAAAATCTAACACGGCTGCAATGCCAATAAAGTAGGAGGCGATTCCGATCGAAGCCGGAAGATCGAAGTAAACACTCCCCTCAGGCGTTGACACCAACACCATACCCTCGGTCAGTAAGAACGCGATCGCCAGGCATCCGCATAGCAGATTCAGTAAGGTGACCAGATTCGGGATGTTTCTCATCGAGCTGATTTTTTCATGCAAGTTTCAATATCCTCCACGGTAATGGGAATGTTCTTCATCAGGTCCTGATTACCCGAACGGGTGATCCAAAGATTGTTTTCGATCCGTATGCCCATCTGCTCCTCTTCAATATAGATGCCCGGCTCCACGGTAAATAACATGCCGGCCTGAATAGGAGCAGTACGGGTACCCAGGTCATGTACATCGATCCCCAAGTGATGCGATATGCCATGGTAGAGATACTTTCGGTAGGCCCGGTTTTCGGGATCTTCATTCTTGACATCCGATTTACGAAGCAAGCCGATCTTCAAAAATTGTTGTGTGGCTTCTTCCCCTACTTTGTCCGTGTAATTCAAAATCGTGATGCCCGGCTTCAGTAAAGATTTGGCATAATCATGCAAATGCAGACAAGCATTATAAACCGTTTTCTGCCGGCGCGTAAATTTTCCGTTCACCGGAATGGTACGCGTCAGATCAGCACAATACCCTCCGTACTCCGCCCCGAAATCCATCAGCAATAACTCTCCGTCTTTACATTCCTGATTATTGCTCACGTAATGAAGCGTGCGGGCACGGTCACCGCTGGCAATGATGCTGCCGTAAGCAGGCCCCGTCGCGCGCTGCGACAAGAACGAATGCCAAATCTCCGCTTCGATCTCATATTCCATCACCCCCGGACGAACGAAATTCATGACGCGACGAAAAGTCTTATCCGTTATATCAATGGCTGTTTTGACGACCTCTACTTCCTTCGGCGTCTTGACAGCACGAAGGTCTTTCATTACAGCAGCGGCCCGCTCGTATTTATGTAGCGGATAACGGGCTTTCATTTCATCGATGAATCGATACTCGCGCGTACGCAGCAAACTACCCTTCCGGTCATTTTCGTTGCTATCGAGGTAGATATGTTCTGCCAAATGCACCCAGGGCTGCAACAATGCCTCCAGGGTATCCAACCACACGATCGTAGAGATGCCACTGATGGCTCTGGCTTCAGCTGCACGCAGCCGCTTCCCATCCCATTTCTCCTTCAATTCATTGGGGCGAACCAGGACCAACACCTCCCGGTATTTGGGGTCCGGATTATCGGGAAAGAGGATCACCATCGAATCCTCCTGCGTGATACCGGTGAGCCAAAACAGATCGCTGTTCTGCTTGAACGGATATAAGGCATCGGCATTTACGGGCACCTCATCGTTGCTCACGAAAATGGCGATGGCGTTCTTTTTCATGCGGGACTGGAAACGGGTCCGGTTCTGCGTAAATAAAGCCGGATCCAATGGCAGGTATTTCATATAAAAATTTATAACTCATTCGAAATTAATGGAAAAAATGACGTTCAAGGCGGCCGAGCGGGCTCATTCACCACGAAAAATAGGCCTGTTTTGTTGACCCGTTTTTTGAAAATGCGGTAGTTTTGACCCTCAAATACGAACGAATGTCAGCACGTACTATCCAACTCTCGGAATGGCAGATCCAGCCCAATACAAAGGTTCATTATCAATCGACCGCTGAGGCATTGGTTCAGGATACGCTTCGGATCCAGGAGGGGACATTGGCCGACTCCGGGGCACTGGTGATCAAGACCGGAGCCTTCACCGGACGCTCCCCAAAGGATAAGTTTTTGGTACGGGATGCGCTGACCGATAAGACTGTCAATTGGAATGATTTCAACCAAGCGATCTCTCCTGAATCGTTCGGACTGATCCGAGAGGATGCCAAACAATATCTGAGCACCTTAAAAGAAGTGTGGGTTCGTGACTGCTACGTTTGTGCCGATCCGCGTTACCGTCTGAAGGTGCGGGTGATCTCAGAAAAGCCGTGGACTAACTTATTTGCCTATAACATGTTCATCCGCCCAGCCGATACGGATCTGGAGGGATTCACCCCCGATTGGACGGTTATCTCCGTCCCCGGACTACAATTAGATGCTAAGCGTTGCGGAACTCGTCAGCACAATGCCTCCGTAGTATCGATGAGTGACAAACAGATCATGATTACCGGAAGCGGCTATACCGGAGAAACCAAAAAAGGCATATTCACCATTCTCAATTACGTATTGGTAAAAGACCATGGGGTTCTGCCGATGCATTGCAGTGCGAATCTTGGGCAAGATGGAGACACCGCCATATTCTTTGGTCTAAGTGGTACAGGTAAAACAACGCTCAGTGCTGACCCTAATCGCAAACTCATCGGCGACGACGAACATGGTTGGTCCAATGACGGTATTTTCAATTTCGAAGGCGGTTGTTATGCAAAAACGATCGATCTGACCGAAGAAAAAGAACCTGAGATCTTCCAAGCAATCCGTCCGGGTGCTTTATTGGAAAACGTTGTCTTCTTCCCGGATACCAAGAAGGTCAACTTTGAAGATAGCAGCATCACGGAAAACACACGCGTATCTTACCCACTCTATCACATCAGCAATGCGGTTGATCCATCAGTAGGCGGATTACCTAAGAATATATTCTTTCTTACTTGCGATGCCTACGGGGTACTACCTCCGATCTCCAAATTGAACCCCGGCCAGGCCATGTATCAGTTCATCTCCGGCTATACGGCAAAAGTGGCCGGAACGGAAGCGGGTGTGACGGAACCCAAACCCACTTTCAGTGCTTGTTTCGGAGCGCCTTTCTTTCCCCTTCACCCGGGTGAATACGCACACCTGCTTGGAAAGAAGATGCAGGAGAACAAAGTGAATGTGTGGCTGATCAATACCGGTTGGACGGGCGGCGCCTACGGAACCGGAAACAGAATGAAACTCAGTTATACCCGGGCCATGATCACGGCAGCTTTGGAAGGCAAACTGGATGCGGCACAATATTCGAATGACCCGGTATTCGGATTGGCGATACCGGATCAATGTCCGGGTGTACCTGCTGAAATACTGAACCCGCGTAATACTTGGAGTGATCCTACAGCCTACGACGAAAAGGCAAAATACCTGGCCGGGCTATTTGTCAAGAATTTTGAGAAATACGCGAGTGGCGTCAGCGAAGAGGTGATGGCCGCTGCCCCGAAGGCTTAAAACAACCCGTGTAGTTCGGCATCCACGCGACGGATCACTTCTCCGAGGTCTTCTTCGCGTTCGCCAAACTTGAGCTTGTCTACATCAATGATAAGTAGACGGCCTTCTTTGTAATCGCCAATCCATTTCTGGTAGTAGTCGTTGAGGCGCTTGAGGTAGTCAAGACGGATATTCTCTTCGTACTCACGCCCGCGTTTTTGGATCTGTCCAACCAGCGTCGGAACCGATGCCTGCAAGTAGATCAGCAGATCCGGCGGTTGAACCAGTGTCTTGAGGGTCTGGAAGAATTCGTAATAGTTATCGAAATCACGTTTGCTCATCAGACCCATCTCGTGCAGGTTGGGCGCAAAGATGTTCGCATCCTCGTAAATGGTTCGGTCCTGAATGATGGTCTCCGAACCCTGCTGGATCTCCACCAGTTGGCGAAGACGGCTGTTTAGAAAGTAGATCTGCAGGTTAAAACTCCAACGGGGCATGTCCTCGTAGAAGTCCATCAGGTAGGGATTGTGATCGACATCCTCGAAATGAGGGATCCAGCGATAATGCTTGCTGAGCATTTCGGTGAGAGTCGTCTTGCCGGCACCGATGTTACCGGCGATTGCTATGTGTTTAGCTTTTTTTGCCTTTGCCATAATCGTACTTACCGGTCCCATCCGACCGGGCGGACAAAATACTCCGAATTTTCGGAATCAGCCCCTTTAAGGATCAAAAATCAATAATAGTTCAACCCCATGGCTGCACGCACCTGCACCATGGTCTTAGAGGCGCTCTCGCGGGCCTTCTCCGCCCCGATTTGCATAACCTTTTTCAGATATGCATCATCTTGATGGATCGCAGCAGCTCTTTCCCGGATAGGTGAAATAAATTTCACCATATCCTCTCCCAATTGCTTTTTCATATCGCCGTACCGGATCGTGCAACCCGTATACGCCTCCTCAAACTGAGCCACCACCTCTGGTGAACTCACCAATCGCATCAATGAAAAAAGATTATCGATATAATCGGGTTTCGGTTGGTTCGGTTCTGTCGGCCCGGCATCTGTTTTCGCTTTCATCAGCTTTTTACGGATCGTCTCGTCATCATCCGCCAAATAAAGTGTCGCATTCTGATTCTCGCTTTTACTCATCTTCCCGGCTCCATCCAGACTGGGCACTTTCACCAATTCCTGTCCGTAATTGAACGCTTGCGGCTCAGGAAATACTTCCCCGTACCGGTGATTGAACCGTTGCGCGAAGTTTCTAGACATTTCCAGGTGCTGTTCCTGATCTTTTCCTACCGGCACCAAATGGGCACGGTGCAAAAGAATATCGGCCGCTTGGAGGACAGGATAGGTCAGCAGTCCCACATTGATATTGTCCGGCTGCAAACGAGCCTTGTCCTTGAAGGTGGTCGTCTTCTCCAGCTCACCTTTATAGGCGAGCATATTGAAATAAAGATATAGCTCCGTTGTTTCCGGTACATGACTCTGGCAATAGAGCGCTACTTTTTCCGGATCCAGTCCGCAGGCGATGTTTTCCGCCAATACACGTCTGACACTTTCCGACAAAGCTCGCGTGTCGGGATGTGTGGTCAGCGAATGAAGGTCGGCCACCATGAAAAAGCAAGGATATTCATCCTGCATGCGAACATAATTGCGCATGGCCCCGAAATAATTACCCAGGTGTAAATACCCGGTGGGCCGGATGCCACTCATTACGATATTTCTAGTTGCACTCATGAGGCGGCAAGTTACTGATTAGTGCTCAGTTGAGTCTATCTTTGCTACTCGGAATCGAGCGATCAAAAAATCTTCCGAAACCCATATGTCGAACGAGATCATCCGACTAGAGCAGATCCAAAAGAGTTATTTCATGGGCAAGCATGAATTACAGGTCCTCAAAGGACTTTCCTTGCTCATCAGCCGGAATGAATATGTAGCCCTGATGGGGCCGTCCGGTTCCGGGAAAAGCACCCTGATGAACATCATCGGATGTTTGGATACGCCTTCCGGCGGACAATACATCCTCAACCAGCAGGATGTGAGTCAGATGAAAGATGATCAACTGGCAGAGGTCCGAAATAAAGAGATCGGATTTGTATTTCAGCAATTCAACCTACTACCTCGACTTACGGCTGTTGAAAACGTAGCGCTGCCGCTGATCTATGCAGGCATGAAGAAAAAAGAGCGGACCGAGAAAGCCATGGCTATGCTTGATTTGGTGAGTCTGAGCGACCGGAGTCATCACAAGCCAAATGAATTATCGGGCGGACAATGTCAACGTGTGGCAATCGCGCGGGCACTGGTGAACGACCCCTCTCTGATATTGGCCGATGAGCCCACCGGAAATCTCGATACCAAAACTTCATATGAGATCATGGAAATCTTCGATCAGATACATGGACGGGGAAACACGATTGTGATCGTCACCCACGAGGAGGACATTGCCAACCATGCCAGACGTGTGGTACGCTTACGCGACGGTGTCATCGAAAGCGATAAACAAAACCAACCCCGGCAAATAATTGCCTGATTCTTTTCAAACCTTCCCCGACCCTCGTTGTTAGTCTCACAATACACCACCTGAATGGCCCTTAAGATCTATACCAAAACCGGAGACGACGGTACAACATCCCTAATCGGGGGAACAAAAGTCCCCAAATCCCATCTCCGCATCGAGGCCTACGGCACGGTGGATGAATTAAATTCCTATCTGGGACTCTGTATCGATCTGTTGACGGATCCTACCGGACAGCAAACATTACGCGAAGCACAGGACAGACTCTTTACCATTGGATCTGCCTTGGCTTGCGATCCGGTCAAAGAACCCGGCATGAAACTGCCCGATCTGAATGACACGGATATCCGTTTGCTGGAGACGGAGATCGATCGAATGACTCAAGAATTGCCGCCGATGAAAAATTTTATTCTACCCGGCGGACACCCAACACTTTCTCATCTCCATATCGCGCGTTGCGTATGCAGACGCACCGAACGACACTGTGTCCGATTGGAACTGGAAGGAGAAGAGGTCGCACCACTCATCATTCAATACCTAAATCGCCTCAGCGATTACCTGTTCGTCTTATCCCGATACGCTGGTCAACAACTTAACATCCCTGAAATCCCCTGGAAACCAAGGATGTAGGATTTTAACAACAGATAAGAGGAGTTTCTCTTTACTTTATGGTTCAACTCTCCTGTATGAACCGACTCCTCCTGATCCTTTCGATCGTTTTCGGATTTACAGCCTGCCAACCCGATAATCCACCGCCCAACGGAACATTTCCTTTGGTCGACACTGTGATCAACAATTTGTCATATGGCAATGACCCCGCTCAGAAATTCAACCTGGGTTTGCCCGGTACCCGAAATGGTCAAACACCGTTGGTTATCGTTGTACACGGTGGCGGATGGGTGACGGGCGATAAAGGGGAATTACAGTTCTTGCTGAACGGACTCAAACAACGCGGATTTGCGGTGGCAAATGTGAACTATCGACTTACCACCAACAACCCAGATAACTATAAGATGCAATTGGACGACCTAGATAGTGCGATCCAACATTGCTTCCGTAAAGCCTCCTATTATACATTCAGTGACCAAAAGGTTTATTTGGTCGGCCATAGTGCCGGAGGTCATTTATCCCTTGCTTACAGCTACACCCGAAACTCAAATGGCAAGGTCAAAGCTGTTGGTTCACTGGCCGGCCCCACCGATCTGTACAACCTGGCCTATTACAACAACGTAGTGTACGGAACCGTACTCACCACCTACCTGGGCGTTTCATTGATACCTGTAACACCCGCTTCCGAACAGCGATACAAATCTTGCAGTCCTCAATACCAAGCTACTGCCAGTTCTCCTGCTACAATCTTTTTTCATGGCGAGCTGGATCCCATTGTAAATCCGGACCAAAGTAGTTTTCTATTCTCCCGGTTGGGCACATTGGGAGCGGATCGAAGGCTGGTGACCTATCCATTTACGTTTCATGACTGGTGGACTGACAACACTAAGGTGACCAATACACTCGATGAATTGAGAACCTGGTACCTCTCACATCCCTGATCGATATCAGCCCAATTGTCCGTCCCGGATCCGCAAACAACGATCGCTCAGGGAGGCCAACTCCTCATTGTGAGTCACGATCAAAAACGTTTGATTGAATCGATCGCGCAGGTCGAAGAACAACCGATGTAATTCCTGCGCGGTTTGCGTATCAAGATTTCCGGTGGGCTCATCCGCAAATACCACCGCCGGTTTGTTTATCAACGCTCGGGCAACGGCCACGCGTTGCTGTTCTCCCCCGGAGAGTTGATTCGGGCGATGATCGATGCGTGCGGTCAGTCCCAATAATTCCAATAACTCCGCCGCCTCTCGCTTCACCTCTGAACGGGAACGTTTTCCGAGCCAACCCGGAATACAAACATTCTCCAGCGCGCTGAATTCAGGTAAGAGGTGATGGAATTGAAAAACAAAACCAATGGATCGATTTCGGAAGGCCGCCAATTCTTTTCGGGATAAGCGAGTCACCTCAGTGCCCGCGATCTCCACTGACCCCTGATCCGGCGTGTCCAATGTTCCCAATATGTGTAATAACGTGCTTTTGCCGGAACCGGAGGGTCCGACCAACGATACCACTTCACCAGTTTGTACGGTCAGGTCTACTCCACGCAACACCGGCAAATCGCCGAATTTTTTAGTTATGTTTTTCCCTTGGATCACCGCATTGATTAGAAACTCGAAGCTACTCAAAAAAATCAGTGAGGATACCCCTTTGAAGGGATTTGGCAAATAGGATATTCTGCCTACATTCGCGGAAAATAACGACATCCATGTTTTGGACTTTGGAACTTGCCTCATACTTGGAAGACGCGCCCTGGCCGGCGACCAAGGATGAATTGATCGATTACTCGATCCGATCCGGCGCCCCGCTGGAAGTAGTAGAGAACCTGCAGGAACTCGAAGATGAAGGTGATGTGTTTGAATCGATCGAAGACATCTGGCCCGACTACCCCACACAAGACGATTTTCTCTTCAACGAAGACGAATATTGACGGCTCGATCAACTCATAAAAAAACCTCCCGAATCGGGAGGTTTTTTATTTTGACTTCTTGACAGGATCATTCCATTTTCTCGATCACTTGCTGCGTTACTCCCGTAAAAGAGAATCCGCCATCGTGGAATAAATTTTGCATCGTGACATAGCGGGTCATGTCGCTAAACAACATGACGCAATAATTCGCACAATCTTCTGCGGTTGCGTTGCCGAGCGGGCTCATGGCCTCTGCATAATTAATGAAACCATCAAAGCCTTTCACACCGCTTCCGGCTGTTGTACGGGTGGGCGACTGAGAGATCGTATTGACACGCACTTTGCGACGAACACCATAATGATAGCCGAAGCTGCGGGTAACACTTTCCAGCAGGGCTTTTGCATCTGCCATCTCATTGTAATCCGGGAATACCCGCTGGGCCGCGATATAACTTAACGCCAGCACACTGCCCCAGTCGCGGATCGCATCCATATCCCAGGCCGTACGCAATACCCGATGAAAGCTCATCGCGGAAATATCCAGCGTCTTTTGATTCCATTCATAATTCATCTCCGTGTAGTGCTTGCCTTTGCGAACGTTCAAACTCATACCGATGGAGTGAAGAACAAAGTCCATTTGGCCGTCGAAATGCTGCATCGACTGCTCGAACAGATTTTTAAGGTCATCCATATTGGTCACATCCGCTCCGATCACCGGTGCGTTGCCACAGAGTTCAGCAAGTTTATTGATCTCTCCCATCCGCAAAGCCACAGGGGCATTGGTGAGGACGATCTTGGCGCCCTCTTCATAACAACGAAGGGCTGTTTTCCAGGCGATGGATTTCTCATCCAGCGCTCCAAAAATGATACCGCATTTGCCGGCTAACAGTTGATTGGCCATATGAAATATTATTGAGGAGCAAAAGTAGGTAATCTTCCTCCTTCGCCGCTTCGCTTTCGTATCTTCGTCCGCAACCTTATGACGATCTCTTATAACTGGCTTTGCGACTATCTGCCTCGACCCATCGACCCCGACCGACTGGGCCGGATACTGACTTCCATTGGCCTGGAAGTAGAGAAACAGATTTCTTATGAAGAGATCAAGGGCGGACTTCATGGCGTGGTGATCGGGCAGGTGCTGGAAGTAACTCAACATCCAAATGCAGACCGCCTTCGACTCACTCGTGTAGATGTCGGCGGACCCGAACCCTTGCACATCATCTGCGGCGCCCCGAATGTAGCCGTCGGACAAACCGTGCTGGTGGCCACGGTCGGCACAACGATCTATCCATTGAATGGTGAACCGATCACCCTGAAAAAAGCCAAGATCCGTGGAGAGGACAGTCAAGGCATGATCTGTGCCGAAGATGAACTGGGCCTTGGCCATTCACATGACGGCATTCTTATTCTGAATGAACCGATCCAACCCGGTACACCGGCCTCGGAATACTTCAAGCCCCATAGTGATATCGTTTACGAGATCGGACTCACGCCCAACCGAATGGATGCAATGAGTCATTGGGGTGTAGCCAGAGATGTCTGTGCCTATCTCTCCCATCACGAAAGAAGCGATCTGCAGCCTCAGCTTCCTACACCCACTGCGTTAAAGCCATCTTCCAAGAATAACCCGATCGACGTACACATCGAGAACCCGACGGATTGCCCGCGTTACTGCGGCATCACGATCGAAGGCGTGCGTGTGCAGGAATCACCCCGTTGGCTTCAGCAACGATTGAAATCGATCGGCGTACGACCTATCAATAATTTGGTCGATATCACGAATTATCTGTTGCACGAAACCGGCCAACCCCTGCATGCCTTTGATGCCGATAAGATCCGTGGTGGTCGTATCGAAGTAAAGAAACTTGAAGCCGGAACAGCATTCATAACACTCGATGATAAATCGCGAAACCTTCACGCAGAAGACCTGATGATCTGCGATGCGGAAGGCGGACTTTGTTTGGCGGGTGTATTCGGCGGAAAAAATTCAGGTGTCACCGACAATACCAAAAACATCTTTCTGGAAAGTGCTTGTTTTTCCGGTATCGGCATACGGAAAACATCATTCCGACATGGTTTGCGTACCGATGCGGCCCTTCGTTTTGAAAAGGGTACCGACCCCGGACTTTGTGAACGTGTATTGCTCCGAGCCGTTCAACTGATCACCGAGATTGCCGGTGGTGAAGTGATCGGAAATCCAACGGATCTGTATCCGGGCAAAAAAGATAAAACCGAGATCACCCTCACTTGGCAGTACCTGAAAAAACTCAGCGGGAAAAATTATCACCCCGAAGCGGTTCGAACCATTCTGCAATCACTTGGATTTGAGATCCTACGGGAATCCGATAATGAATTCCGCGTGGCGGTTCCAACCCATAAACCAGATATCGAGCAGCCGGCCGACCTCGTAGAAGAAATCCTACGCATCGACGGACTGGATAATATTCCGATCCCCACGACTATTCGAATCAGTCCGGCTGTCGGATTTGATGACCGTCCGGCTCGCTGGCAGGAAAAGATCTCCGACTTACTGGCCGGCCATGGCTTTCAGGAGATCGTAACGAACTCGATCACGAACCTGGCTTATTTCAACGAGTCGGAGTCAGGATCCTTGGTAAAAATGATCAACAGCCTGAGCCAAGAACTGAACGTGATGCGTCCCCGCTTATTGGAGACCGCTCTCGAAGTAGTAGCACACAACCTGAATCATAAGAATTTATCGCTTCGCCTATTCGAGTTCGGAAAAACCTACCGACACGAGGGCGGAACGAACTATACAGAACAACAAAAGCTCGCGCTTGTATGGAGTGGTGAGATGCAGGAAGCCGACTGGAAACAACCGGCCCGTCAGGCAGACCTCTTCACTGTGAAATCCCAACTGACAGCTTTCTTCAGCTGGATGGGTATCCATGGCATACAGGTGAACCTTCCCTCTGCTGCTGATCTCTTGAATGATCCGATTGAATGGATCTCCGAGGGAAAGAAACTTGCGGTGGGCGGTGAAATCCCGGCACAAACGCTATCCCGATTCGGTATCAAACAGGCGGTTTTCTTCGCTGAACTGGAATGGGAGTCGATCCTGGAACAGGCGATGAAACCGCAGAGCAAAATCGCTCCGCTACCCAAATTCCCGGCCGTGCAACGCGACCTTTCCATGCTGGTCGATCGGTCATTGACCTGGGCTAGGATCGAGGAGACCATCCACAATATCGGGCTGGAAAATCTGCAAGGAATCAAACTCTTTGATATATTCGAGAGCGACAAACTCGGCGCCGACAAGCGTTCGATGGCCATTAACCTGACTTTTCAACATCCGGAGAAAACACTTACGGATGCTGAGATAGATGGTTGGATGCAAAAAGTGATGCTGGCCTTATCGAATGACTGCGGTGCGGAAGTCAGAAAATAATCCCGTTGGAAGCGAACCTCAAACGCATTCTGGACAAAGTGCAGCAACTGATGCGGCGATCCAAAGCCATGCAACAGGAATCCGACCGCCTGCGCCGAACACTCACTGAAACAGAGGAAAAACTCAGGCAAGCGCAAGAACAGACAAACTTGCTGCGCATGCAACTGGATGTACTCAAGATGAATGCCGGTGAACTTAACACCGCTGATAAAAAAGAAATTGAAAAGAAACTGAACGGCTACCTGAAAGAAATCGACCGGTGCATTGCACTGCTCAGTGAATAAAAAATATGTCCAACCTCAACCTCATCCCCATATCCGCTGTCATTGGTGATCGGAGCTACCGGATCAAGATCCAGCCCGATGACGAAGAGGTCGTCCGCAAGACACTGAAAATGATCAACGAAAAGATCCTTGAATTCCGTACCCTCTTTGCCGGTAAGGACATGCAAGACTACATCGCAATGGTCATCATCTGGTTCGCCACGGAGCAACTAGCACAACAAGCAGCCGGACAGGAAATGGAAGAAATGGAAGAAGGCCTGGGGCGGATCGAGAAACTATTGGACGATCTGCTGAAAGAACAGCCGTAAAGACACCGGCACCCCCTGATTTCCCGCATTCACGCCGAAATCGTACCTTTGTAAAGCTCGTGACAATTTGATTTTCAATTACTTGCAAATCAACAGGTTATGTGCAAATCTAGCATTGTGTACCACTTAAACAAACGCATTCATGGATCCGAATATATTACTAGCCATCATCGGTGGCGGAGCCCTGGCAGTGGGCCTCGTCCTGGGCAAGTTCATCTTTGCCCGTAACACAGAGAAAAAAATTGAAGAGGCCGAGATCAAGGCCGACACCATCCTGAAGGAAGCTGAACTCCGCGCAGAGACCGTCAAAAAAGAAAAAGAGGTCGAAGCTAAAGAGCGTTTCGTCCAATTGAAGGCTGCTCACGAAAAGGAACTGCTCGAGAAGAATAAGAAGCTGAACGAAACGGAGAATCGCATTCGTCAAAAAGAACAGTCGATCAGCCAGAAAGAAGGAAATCTGGACAAGCAGCTGAAAGATAACGACTCGATCAAGGAAAATCTCAACCGCCAGCTCGAGCAAGTGAATCAGCGGAAGGTAGAGCTCGACAAGAAACAAGAAGAGCATGTTCGTCGCCTCGAAAAGATCGCCAACCTCTCTGCCGAAGATGCCCGCAATCAGCTTATCGAAAGTCTGAAACAGGAGGCTGAAACCAGAGCGCTCGCCCTGCAACAGGAGATCATTGAGGATGCCAAGCAAAAGGCCGGTAAGGAGGCCCGTAAGATTATCATCCAAACCATTCAGCGCACAGCCGCCGAACAGGCGATAGAGAATACCATCACGGTGTTTCACCTCGAAAGTGATGAGATCAAAGGACAGATCATCGGCCGAGAGGGAAGGAATATTCGTGCGATCGAAGCCGCCACGGGTGTTGACCTGATCGTGGATGACACCCCGGAAGCGATCCTTCTTTCCAGCTTCGATCCGCTTCGCCGCGAGATCGCTCGATTGAGTTTACAGCGACTGGTTGCGGATGGTCGAATCCATCCGGCCCGAATCGAAGAAGTCGTTGAAAAAACACGCCGTCAAATCGAAGAGCAAGTGATGGAGATCGGTGAAAGAACCGTGATCGAGCTTGGCATTCACGGATTGCACAAAGAATTGATCCGGATGGTCGGCAGGATGCGCTTCCGTTCGTCTTACGGACAGAACCTGCTCATGCACAGCCGCGAAACGGCAAATCTTTGCGCCACGATGGCAGCCGAACTGGGACTCAATCCCAAACTGGCCAAACGCGCCGGACTTTTGCATGACATCGGAAAAGTGCCTGATGAAGAAAGTGAGCTGAGCCACGCACTACTGGGTGCTAAATTGGCTGAAAAATACGGTGAGACCCCGGCGGTTGTAAATGCCATCGCCGCCCACCACGATGAAGTGGAAATGCAATTCGTGATCTCGCCGATCATTCAGGCCTGCGACGCCATCAGCGGTGCCCGCCCTGGTGCCCGTCGGGAGATCATGCAGCAATACCTGCAGCGGATCAAAGACCTGGAAAACCTGGCCATGAATTACAACGGCGTGGAGAAAGCTTATGCCATCCAAGCCGGCCGCGAATTAAGGGTGATCGTTGAGGCTGACAAGGTAAGCGATCAGGATTCCGATAAGCTCTCTTTTGAGATCGCACAGAAGATTCAGACCGAAATGACCTTCCCCGGGCAGATCAAGGTGACCGTGATCCGGGAAAAAAGAGCCGTGAACGTCGCCCGCTAATCGGAAGCGATTCAAAACCAATTGTTTGACCCCGGCCTTCGGCCGGGGTTTTTTACGAATCTATTTCCGGAATTCAACAACATCCCTTACCTTTGCCCTCCTTAAATCAGAAATCATGAACGCGGTAACGTACATCCACGAACAGCTGACGACCAAGAAAACGCATCCTGCTTTCAAGCCGGGCGACAACATTACCGTTAACTATAAGATCATCGAAGGAACCAAAGAGCGTATCCAGCCCTTCAAAGGAGATGTGATCAAAACACAGGGCCAAGGTGCTACCGCCTCTTTCACCGTCCGTAAGATCTCTGACGGAATTGGCGTGGAGCGTGTGTTTCCTTATTTCTCCCCGAACATCGAATCGATCCAGTTGAATAAAACCGGTAACGTACGTCGTGCGAAACTTTTTTACCAGCGCAAGCGTAGCGGTAAGAGTGCCCGTATTCGCGAGAAGCGTATGGCGGTTGCACAATAAGCGTGGCAATCAAAACACTATCAACCCCGGATACTCCGGGGTTTTTTATTTGCCCGAGGTCAGTAGTTGTTACTATATTTGAAATCTAATTTGTTGTTATGGTACAGAATCTCCTGTTGGGTATGTTAGGAACCAATGAGATCATCATTATCCTCATCATCGTGTTGCTGATGTTCGGCGGTAAAAAAATTCCTGAACTGATGCGCGGACTGGGTCGTGGTGTGCGTGAATTCAATGATGCGAAGACCAACGTGAAAAAAGAGATCGAAGAAAGCGCGAACGACGCAACGAAGCCCTGATCCGCTTCCCTATTCGCCGAACAGTTTCCGAATGCCGGTTGACTTCCACAGGCATTCCTCCCATTCTTTTTTCGGGTCACTGTATATCGTGATGCCGGATCCTACGTGGTAGGACAAATACCCACCATCGGATTCGTATTGTAAACTTCTGATCACCACATTCAGATCTAAATCACCGTTCGGTTCTATGAATCCGACAGAGCCAGAATACAGGCCCCTGGCACTGCATTCATATTGATCCGTCAACTCCATCACCCGAACCTTGGGTGCTCCTGTCATGGACCCCATCGGAAAGCAGGCCCTGATGATTTCAGTGAATCGCACCCCCGGCCGCAACCGGGCCCGAACGGTCGATACTAACTGATGTACCTGAGGAAAACTATGTAACTGGCATAATACAGGTACTTCAACCGTGCTTTTTGCCGCCACCCGGGATAGGTCGTTTCGAACCAGATCGACAACCATAATATTCTCTGATCGATCCTTTTCACTTTGCACCAGATCCTCACCGAGCTTTTTATCCTGTATGGGATCGGCATTGCGAGGAGCCGTACCCTTCATCGGTCTTGATTCGACCTGTTCGCCGGTCTTTTTCAAAAACCGTTCGGGACTGGCTCCAATCAGCCATCTGCTTCCATTTCGGTACAAACACGAAAAAGGGGCCTGTACGATGCGCGTGAGTGCCTGATAAACAGATACCGGCTCCATGCGTACATCCTCTGCAAAAAACTCCTGGCAATAATTCAATTCGTAACAGTCACCGCGACGGATGTGTCGTTGCACTTGCGACAACTGTTCCAAATACTCCTCAACAGTACAGCGTGCTTGAAAACTGACCGAGGGAATCGGAACTGACCCGGGCAGGTCTTGGATCTGAAGTAGATCACTCCAGAGTGCTTCCGGGTCGGGCGACTGTAGCTGTAGTTTCTGATTCGGCAAAAATCGAATCAGATGAAGTGGTTCGAATACGAACAGATCTGGAAATCCAATCCGATCGACATGCCGGGAGGAAAGTTTTTCAATTCGATCCTTCAGTCCGTAACCGATCTGTACCAAATAGCCGATAGACGAAGGGGATAAAAAATCGTCCAGTTCAGCAAAAGAACGAGCCGAGTTCAATTCGAACCAACGCGTGGCTCCAACGGCGATCAGGTTTGGGAAAGCATAATCCGGATCGGCACCGGCAGATCCATCGAGCACGCAAAAGTGTTCGTGCGCCGAAGCCCAATGAAGGAGTCCTGGCAGACCCGAGGGCAATTCATTCAGGTCTTTTTCCAGCAATGGCATGGATGTGGTAACGTGATCGGTGGCGATCAATAATCGTCGCCGGATGAATTTTCATCGAACCCCTCATCATCGAAGAGATCATTGAACTCTTCTTCTTCCTCAAAATTCAGATCCTCTTCTTTATTTTCAGATTTTCCGGAGCGGGACTTTGGAACATCGAATTCATCAAAATCCGGATCCCATTCCTCCGCCTCTTCTGATTTTTCCCAATCATCTCCTTGTTCGGCCTCTTCCTCTTCTTCCTCCTCATCGGCCTTCTTCTTAGCAGCGACAGGAGTAAGCATGCCGTTCTCGGTAACCTCCCAACGAGGCTTCACTGTTCCTTGAGTGTTCAATTTTACAAACATAAAAATGGATTCGCTTTGTAAATTTTCTGCGTTCCTACAAATCCGCCAAATTTTTTCGATGGATTTTTTATTTGATCAACCCTTGCGCTCGATCAGTTGGTCTCGACCCGGTCCATTGGAAACAAATTTCACCGGAACACCCAGGTATTCTTCGATGAACTGAATGTAGGACTGCATCGCCTGCGGCAACTCACTGTCATTTCTGAACTCGGTGATCGCCTGCTCCCAACCCGGAAAAGAACGATAGGCCGGCTGCATTTTGGCAGGATCCAGCTGAAAGGGCATCTGGGCCGTCTCTTTTCCATCGATTTGATAAGCGGTACAGGCTTCTAGGGTAGCAAATGCATCCAGTACATCCGCCTTGGTCATCACGATCGCAGTGACCCCATTCAGCATGCAAGCATATTTGAGGGCGACCAGATCGATCCAACCACATCTGCGCGGACGACCAGTCGTGGCGCCGAATTCATTTCCGATCTTTCGTAAGGTTTCCCCTGTTTCATCATTTAGCTCGGTAGGGAACGGACCGCTACCTACACGGGTACAATACGCCTTGGTCACGCCATAAACCTCCCGGATCCGCTGCGGTGCAATACCCAGGCCGCTGCAAACGCCGGCAGAAACCGTGTTGGAAGAGGTAACAAAAGGAAAAGTACCGAAGTCAATGTCCAGCATGCTCCCCTGTGCCCCTTCCGCCAAAACACGTTTACCAGACGAAATCGCATCATTGATAAAATACTCGCCATTCACAATATTCAGACTACGCAAAAACTCGATGGCTTCGAAAAATTCAGTTTCCCAGGCACTGATATCTTCCTGAAAGTTGTGGTTGTCCAGCAAACGTTGATGCTTCAACCGGAGTTTGATGTATTGAGTCGTAAAATTTTTATCCAACAGATCCCCTACGCGCAATCCGTTTCGGCCGGTTTTATCCATGTAGGTTGGACCGATCCCTTTCAGGGTGGAGCCGATCTTCTGCTCTCCTTTTGACAGCTCAGCAGCTTTATCAAGTGCCCGGTGTGTAGGCAAGATCAAATGTGCCCGTTCCGATATGAAAAGATTCTTCTTTACATCAACTCCCAGCGCCGCCACAGAGGCACATTCTCTCTTCAACGTCACGGCATCGAGCACAACACCATTGCCGATCAAATTTTTTATGCCGGGATGAAAAATTCCCGAGGGTATCTGATGAAGTACGATCTTTTGCCCATTCACATAGAGCGTGTGCCCCGCATTGGGTCCGCCTTGAAAGCGAGCCACCACCGAATAATCCTTTGCGAAAAAGTCTACGATTTTTCCTTTGCCTTCATCACCCCATTGCAAACCGAGAATTACATCAACCATTTCAGTAAATATTGTGCGCTATCTGCGCGACGCAAAAATAACGGGATGCCATGGCATCCCGTAAATAAAAAAATAAGAACGGGGAAAAGGAGTTAGGGAAATCGGGACGGACCCTATCGGATCATCACCACGGTTCCTTTTTTAGTGATCACTCGGTTATCTTTTGTAAGACCCTCGATCATCCAAACATAGGTTCCTCCAGCCTGATCTACACCACCCCAACGACCATCCCAACCATCATTTAAACGTGTGGTGCTGAACACAACCTGCCCCCAACGATTAAATACACGGAAATAATTATAACTCTTCATCCCCACAGGGAAGGGAGTGAATTTATCGTTCTTGCCATCGTTGTTGGGTGTGAAACCCGTGGGGACATAAATATCGGGCCCTTTATATACCCTCACCTTAACATAGCCCTCTCCTCTACAGCCGGCCTGCGTAGAAGCAATGACCCGGTATTGAACATCCTGACCGATCGCCCCGACCGTTACCACCGGATTCGCTATGCTTGGATTGCTCAACCCGACGGAAGGCGTCCAAACAAACGTCGTGGCATCGGGATCGTTCGGAACGGCCAGCAATTGAAACTGATCGCCGGGATAACCAATGGTATCAAACGGATAGGTAGTCAATTTCAACGGTGGTGTGACATCGATCGTCATCTCATCTGTCACCAACGAAGCGCAACCATTGGCATCTGCCAAAATGGAAAGTGTATAGGTTACGTCCTTAGACGGAGTAGAGATCGGGTTAGCGACCGTAGTGCTACTGAGGTAGGTGGAGGGCGTCCAGCGGTATTGAACACCACCGGATCCTTGCAACTGATAGGTTTGTCCGTAGCAGATGAAGCCATTCGGCCCGGCATTGGGGATCGGCGCGGGATTTACATTCACGACAACCGTATCAAAGGCTACGCAACGACCGAGGGTAGCCGTCACAATGTATTGAGTGGTCACAACCGGACTGGCTACCGGGTTCGAAATATTCGGATTACTTAAAGCTGCGACAGGCACCCAGCTGTATTGAAGTGCATTAGACTGAAAATTAAGCTGAATCGATTTACTCTCACAGATTGTGGGATCTACCTGAGGCGTTACTGTAAGATCATTTGTCAGTCCGACCGTGGTATTGAAACTAGTATTACACCCCAATGCGTCCTTTACCTGAATCACATAATTACCCGGACCAACATTGAATGTATTACCTGACTGCCAATTTAAGCCTCCATCGATCGAATATTGATAGTTGCTATTACCACCGGTTGCCGTGACGACGATTTGCCCGTCGTTACCTCCGTTACAAGATGCATTGGTGTTCGAAGAAACCGCACTCAAGTTATTTGGTTCGGTAACAGAAATTGGAATGGTGGTTGTGCAGCCATTATTATCCCTGATTTGAATGGTGTATGCCCCAGCTGCCACCAGAAAACTATCTGCCGATTGCCAAGTGGTTCCGTTCAGTGAAAATTGATACGGTGACACGCCACCCGCACCCGCTATACGTATGATCCCGTTGGATTGTCCATTACAAACAACAGGCACCGTAGTCGCAGAGGCTGATAAAGCCGTGGGTTGACTGACCGTTATGCTCAGACTGCCGAAGCATCCGTTCGCTTCTCGGAAATAAACCGTGTATGTACCCGCAGACAATCCACTGAACAAAGCGCTTGACTGCCACGTGGTATTATCCAGTGAATATTGATACGGTGCACTGCCCGCGGCCGGCTGACTCACTGTAATCGTTCCGGTGTTACCACCGAAACAAAGCGCATCGGTTTTGGTGGCAGTAGTGGTAAGCGGCGGGCCGGCTGCTACATTGATGTTGATGATATTACTGGCACATCCTGCTGCATCACGTACTACCACGGTGTGATTTCCGGAAGTAAGATTATTAAACGTATACGGTGACGCACCGGATACAAAAGCGCCGTTATCGATCGAATAGGTATACGGACCGGTTCCGGAGTTTGGCGTCACGGTGACCGTACCGTTCGATGCACCCTGACAGCCCGTAGCCGTACTGTTTACGGCAGCTGTCAGTGAAGGACCCGGAGCTACATTCACATTCAACGTACGCGTGCAACCCAAGGCATCTCGAATAGAAACCACGTGATTTCCGGGAGAAAGATTGGAGAAGGTGAATGGACTAGTACCCGGCTGTAAAGCCCCGCCATCGATACCAAAACTGAAAGGGGCCACACCAGCTGTTGTCGTAACAGTGACCGATCCGTTATTTACAGTGGGACAAGAAGTGGCCGAAGAAGTACCTACTGCATCTACCCCGCTACCCACCGTTACGATGACATTAAGGAGAGCTGTCGTACACCCATTACTCTGATCGCGCACCAATACAGTATAACCACCGGCAGCCAGGTTTGAAAAAGTATAGGGTATAGTTCCTGAAATAGGAGCACCGCCATTTAAACTGAATGTATACGGACCGGCACCACCTACAGAGGTAACGGTAATCGACCCATTATTCACGCCGGTACAAGCAGTGGCCTGGTTGGTTGTCGTTGCGGGCAATGCCCCGGAAAGTGTCACAGAGGCATTCAACGTGAGCGTGCATACACCCGAGGCATCTTTGATGTTGATCGTATAGGAACCCTGAGCTAAACCGGTGAAGGTATTCGAGGATTGCCAAGTGACACCACCATCAATAGAAAACTGATAAGGCGTAGAACCACCGGCAACATTATTGATCGTGATGGAGCCGTTGTTCGTTCCGCAGGATGCAGGTAGAACGGCAGCCGTACCAAGCAAGGAAGAGGGTAATTTATTCACGGTCACGGAGTCAGTGAATATGATATCGTTTAGAGGATTATTGCAATCCTTATAGCGGACTTCCAGGTAGTATTTGGTATTTGGATTCGGGGGGCAAATATTTGGAAAACTCAGCCCCAGTTTACCGACACCGGTCGTACTGGTATCTGCCGTGGCGACAACACTACCATTCAGAATGAGGCTGGCTGACTTGAAGGTGGGGGTTCCACCACTGGGAATAAATCGGGTGCATTCGTTCATACCATTACCGCCCCAGGCAGTAGCATTTCTTCCGTTAACAGCAATCGCCTTGGTACGCGTACCATCTTGCATCCCAAATATCGCGCGGCCACCATTCCAGCCAGAACAGGTAGGCTTATCCTTGATGTACACCTCCACGATACCTGTTCCTTCGTAAAGAACCATCATGTGCGTGGCAAAAAATTGTGAGCAGGATCCGGAGAAATAGGGAATCTCATTGAAGCTGGCTACCAAACGCCGTTTCGGGGCTGTTCCTTCGATGCGATATTCGATGCGCTTGTTGGAACCGGGCTGATCGATATCAATGTCGTGATATGGACCAAAGATCATGTTCGGCGCATAGGTGGTGCTGGGGATCGTGCCTCCTGGAGCGATCGAATAGCCGCTACCTAAAGAAGCGCGGGAAATATCAAAACTGATGGCTGAGTTGGTGCCGATGACAAGGGAGGAAAAACTAGCACCGTAATAGCAGAAGGCAAAAGGAGTATTGATGACAGATGTCCACTGGTCATCATATCCAAAAACAGGATTGATGAGTGAGGTCACATCGATGCCGGCTGCAGTCACGTAGGGAAAAGGAGTGTATGCTGGAGTCGTGATGACATAATCAGTCGTCTGCTTAATATGCGGAACAGTAGCTGTGATGGGCGTGCAATTGGTACCACAGGGCAGATTGATGGTACGGCTTGGGATCTCAAATGTAGTAGCCGGATTCTGTGCAGACAGCAGAGCCGAGCAAGTCGTCAGGATCAGCAAAAAAAAATATCTTCTCATAAGCGGTGGTTGCCTGCAAAAAGCAGAGCCTACAAGATAAAAAAAAACCCGTACGGGTCAAGGGGTTGCAGGCAGGTCTTCCATGTCGTACCGATCCACTGTTTCAATACCTGGCAACTGCATCAACCGGCGCACCAGCGAGTCGAGTTCCTCTCGGTCGTGGACATACAACTTGATATTACCCTCGAAAACGCCTTCCCTTGCCTCAATGGTGATGGCTGAGATATTGATCCTCAACTCACCGGAGATGAGATTGGTGATCTTGTTGACTACCCCCACATCATCCATTCCTATGATCTTGACGCCGGTGAGGAAGGAGATCTCTTTATTCTTGGCCCATTTTGTTTTCACCACCCGATGCGCATAACTCGCCAGCAGCTTAGCAGCATTGGGGCAGTTCGTCCGATGTATCGTTAACCCCTTTCCGGTGGTAACAAACCCAAAGACATCATCCCCGGGTATGGGTTTACAACAATTGGCTAACTGATACACAATTCGGTCGCTGCTCTCTCCGAAAATAACGAGCTCAGCATCCCGTTTTCCAAGTCCGGGTATGTACTCCGGCTTCTCTGCTTGCGGTGCCTTGAGGGGTTTGGGAGCCTCCAGTTTATCCCCCACCAATTGAAACTCTTTGAGGTCCTTCAGATCGATCCGCTTGACAGCGATCTGATAGAAAAGCTCCAGCGAGTTATCAAGTTTATACCACCGTTGAAGTTCATCGAAATTATGCTGCGAAAACGCTGCACCCATCCCTTCAAGCTTTCGCTGCAAAACATATTTCCCCTCTTCAGCGATCTGTCTTTTTTCCTCCTTGAGCGAATCTCGTATCCGCCCTTTGGCTTTGGAGGTCACAACAAAATTGAGCCAGTCTTCGGAGGCCTTTTGTTTGCTGCTGGTAATGATCTCTACCTGATCGCCACTTTGCAGTTTGTGACTGATGGGCACCAACTTGTGATTGACTTTGGCACCAATGGTTTTTACCCCGATGGCACTATGGATCGAAAAGGCAAAATCCAGTGCCGTAGAGCCAACCGGCAACATCTTTACATCACCCTTTGGCGTATATACATAGATTTCTTCTGCAAGAAAACTGGTCTTGAAATCCTGTAAGAAATCGATGGAATCTGTTTCCTGATTGGTAATGACCTCCCGGATCTGTTGAAACCATTGATCGAAACGACTTTCATCAGCCGCACCCTCTTTGTATTTCCAATGGGCGGCTAGTCCTTTTTCAGCGATCTCATTCATCCGCCGAGTTCGTATCTGCACTTCCACCCAACGTCCTTGTGGCCCCATCACCGTGGTATGCAATGCCTCATATCCGTTCGCCTTAGGATTGCTCAGCCAGTCGCGCAATCGCTCCGGCGAGGGCGTATACTCATCCGTGATCATGGAATATACTTTCCAGCATTCCGCTTTCTCTCGTTCGGTGTCCACATCCAGAATCACACGGATCGCGAACAGGTCATATACCTCTTCAAAGGCTACGCCCTTTTTTTTCATCTTGTTCCAGATCGAGTGTATGCTTTTGGGGCGACCATAGATCTCGGCGTTGATCTGAGCTGCTTCCACTTTTTCGCGGATGGGTCGGATGAACTCATTGATATAACGGGTACGTTCCTTTTTGGTTTCTGCCAATTTGCGAGCGATCTCTTTGTAGGCCTCCGTCTCCATGTACTTCATCGACAGGTCTTCCATTTCTGTCTTGATGTTGTACAGTCCCATTCGGTGGGCCAGCGGCGCATAGATGTATACCGTCTCAGAAGAGATCTTGAGTTGCTTATCGGGTTTCATGCAGTCGAGCGTCCGCATATTATGCAGTCGGTCGGCCAGCTTGATGAGGATGACCCTCGGGTCATCTGTCAACGTCAATAAAATTTTCTTGAAATTCTCAGCCTGCTTGGAGGCATTCACATCCACCACATTGGAGATCTTGGTCAACCCATCCACGATCTTGGTGATCTCCGGACCGAATTCCCTTTTGATGTCATCCAGCGTAATATCCGTATCCTCAACAGTATCATGTAACAAACAACAGATCGCGGAGCGGATACCAAGTCCGATCTCTTCTGCACAGATCTTGGCCACTGCAATGGGGTGCAGCACATAAGGTTCCCCGCTTTTGCGCCGCATGGTCTTATGCGCATCGGCCGACATCTCAAAGGCGGTACGCAACAGCTGCTTATCCCCCGGCTTCATCTTATTCTTAAGGACCCTCAATAATGAACGATACTCCCTGAGAATGAGCTTTTTCTCTTCTTCGGGAGACAGGTTGTATTTGGGGGTGAGAACGGCCGTTTCCATGAACGACGAATTTACCGAATTCTGTTGAGCCGAGCGACGGATTTCCCTACCTTTGCCCTCCCAAAAACCGGCCAAAGCCGGGATCCCGGATGTGGTGAAATTGGTAGACACGTCAGACTTAGGATCTGATGCCGCAAGGTGTGGGGGTTCGAGTCCCTCCATCCGGACCACTTGATCAAACAAAACTATGGCCACGATTACCCGCGAACCCATCGGCGAGTTACACGAAAAGATCTCCTTACGCCTCGACCGAGCCGACTATCTGCCCGGCTTTGAGCGCGCCTTGAAAGATTACGGCAAGAAAGCCAACATTCCGGGCTTCCGTAAGGGTATGGTGCCGGCCGGATTGATCAAAAAAATGTACGGCCCTTCCGTCTTCACCGACGAAGTACTGCGCACGGTCGATCGCGAACTGATCGGCTACCTGCAAACTGAAAAGCTGGACATCTTCGCCCAGCCCCTGCCCTTCGAAACAGATATGCAGCAGCTCGATGTGCACAACCCGATCGATTATACCTTTCATTTTGAAATCGGCCGCAAACCCGAATTCAAACTGACAGACCTGGGTAAAGCCAAGATCACCCGTTATGTCATCGACGTGACCGACGAGATGGTCGATCAAGAGGTTACTCGACTGCAAAATCGCTACGGTAATATGCAAGACCAAGAATCAGTCGACAATGATGATCAGGTCTTGAATGTTCAATTCGTAGAAACAGACGCACAGGGCAGCGCAGTTGAAAACGGCCTTCAAAAAGATAATTCACTGCTGGTAAAATATTTTGCCCCGGCTTTCCGCAGCCAATGGAACGCGAAAAAAGTTGGAGACTCTTTAGTCGCCGATCTTCAAACCGCCTTTGAGGAAAAAGAGCGTAACTGGATCATGAGCGACCTCGGACTTTCGGCTGAAGATGCAACCGCCGCTCAAAAATCATTCCGCATCGCCATCACCAAGATCGGTCTGTTGGAAAAACGAGCACTTGACGAAACCTTCTTTGAGCAACTCTACCCCAACCAAGAAATAAAGACAGAGGCCGACTTAAAGAATAAGATCCGCGAAGAGATACAAGCCTACTGGACAGCCCAAGCCAACAACCAGATCCAAGACCAAGTCTTTCATGCATTGGTCGATCATACCGAAATCGCTTTCCCAGAGACGTTCCTGAAAAAATGGTTGCAGTCGCAAGGTGAAAACCCCAAAACCGCTGAGGAAGTGGAAACCGAATTCCCCACTTTTCGCAATCAATTGAAATGGACCTTGATCTCTGAAAAGATCGTGCAGGATCAAGCCTTGCAAGTGAACCCGGATGAAATCCGCGCCTTCGCTCAACAACAATTATTCAGCTACATGGGTGGTGCCAACTTGGGAATGGACCAGCCGTGGGTGAAAGAGTACACCGAGCGCATGATGAAGGATCGTAAATATGTAGAAGATGCCTTCCATCGCATTCAATCCCAAAAGGTGATGGAATGGGGTGCTTCGCAAGTAAAACCAACCGACAAATCGATCGAGGCAGAGCAATTCACCAAAATGGTGGAAGAGCATCAACACCAGCATCATTAACATAAAAAAAGCTGACCCTCACCGCGGTCAGCTTTTTTTATGACGGCCGTCACCGCTGGCCGACAAACTGTCACCGATTTTGCCAATCCGTCGAATGGACGGATATTTGATAGAATACGTCCAACAATCAATACCCCCATGGGATTCAACTCCGAATTCGAAAAATTTGCCGTGAAACACCAGGGCATTTCCAGCAACACCCTGCATGGATATGCTTCACACCTAGTCACGGCCATGACCCCCAACATCATTGAAGAACGTTCGCTGAACGTGGCTGTGATGGATGTCTATAGCCGTCTGATGATGGACCGCATCATTTTTCTGGGATACCCCATCAACGACGAGATCGCCAACATCGTAACCGCTCAATTGCTGTTCCTGGATTCAACTGATCGTCAGCGAGACATCAATATGTATATCAACAGCCCGGGTGGTAGCGTCTATGCGGGTTTGGGTGTATACGATACGATGCAATACGTTACTCCGGATATCGCTACCATTTGTATTGGCGTAGCGGCTTCGATGGCATGCGTGCTGCTCGGTGCCGGTACCAAAGGAAAACGGGCTGCCCTGAAACATTCGCGCATCATGATGCATCAGCCCAGTGGTGCGATCGGCGGACAAGCCAGCGATATTGAGATCACGGTGAATGAGATCCGTAAACTCAAGAAAGAACTGTACGAGGTAGTGAACCTGCATACCGGTAAACCGGTTGAACAGATCGAAAAAGATTTCGATCGCGACAACTGGATGACCGCCCCCGAAGCCAAAGAATACGGATTGATCGACGAAGTACTGGTCACCAATCCCAAAAAACAAAGCAAGTCCTGATCCCTTCTAATAACGACATCATGAAAACGAATGCATTTTTTTCCAAGCCTCATTGGATCAACGAGGACGAAGATGAAAAAGAAGAAAAACCCGCCTCCGACCTGGGTATGCTGAGTAAAAAACTGGAACGGTACTTCTTTGACAAACGTTCTGTTTATCTCTGGGGCGTGGTGGATGATAAAAGCGCCCGCGATGTGGTCAGCAAACTGCTTTTGCTGGATGCAGACAAGCCGGGTGAAGAGATCAAATTCTACATCAACAGTCCGGGTGGTGTTGTCACCAGCGGCATGGTCATGTACGATACCATGCAAATGATCCAAAGTCCGGTGAGTACGATTTGTATGGGATTAGCCGCCTCTATGGGCAGCATCCTGCTTAGTGGCGGGGTGAAAGGAAAACGTTTCATCTTCCCACACGGAGAAGTCATGATCCACCAGCCCTCTCTCGGTGGATATATTCAAGGGGTGAGCACCGACTTGGAGATCCAAGCCGAACAAACCCGCCGCGTGAAAGAGATCGGGGCCGGTATACTGGCCAAAAATTGTGGAAAGACGGTCGAGCAGATCATGCGTGATTTCGATCGTGATTACTGGATGGATGCCAAACAAGCCATCGAATACGGTATCGCCGATCAATTGATCGAGAAACTATAACCATGGGAAAGAATCCCCTGCATTGTTCATTCTGCGGACGTAACCGTGATGAGGTAAAAATTCTCATAGCCGGACAGGAAGGTCATATCTGCGAGAACTGCGTGGAACATGCACGTGAGATCATCGACCAAGAAATATCGGTTCGGCCAGATAAGAACACCTCTTCGTTCAAACTTCAGGTCAAGAAGCCAACCGAAATCAAGACATTCCTCGATGAATATGTGATCGGACAGGACGATGCAAAAAAAGTATTGGCCGTAGCCGTTTACAATCACTACAAACGACTGAATCAAAAGCAGCAGGACAGCAGCTCGGAAGTGGAGATCGATAAGAGCAATATTGTGATGGTCGGTGAAACCGGTACCGGTAAAACCCTGCTGGCCAAAAGTATCGCTCGCATGCTGAACGTTCCCTTTGCGATAGTAGATGCGACCGTGTTCACAGAGGCCGGCTATGTTGGCGAAGATGTGGAGAGCATCCTGACTCGCTTGCTGCAGGTATGTAATTACGATGTGGCAGCTGCGGAGCGAGGAATCGTTTACATAGATGAGATCGATAAAATCGCCCGTAAGGGTGACAATCCCTCCATTACGCGTGACGTTAGTGGTGAAGGAGTACAACAAGGGCTACTGAAACTATTGGAAGGCAGCGATGTGCTCGTGCCACCGCAAGGCGGACGCAAACATCCAGAGCAGAAGCTTGTAAAGATCAACACGCAACATATACTCTTCATTTGTGGTGGCGCATTCGATGGTATTCAAAAGATCATCGGCCGCCGAGTGCAATCGAATACGATCGGATTTCAGGTTGACAAAGAGGAACAAGCGCTTCGACAAAAGAACCTGTTACAGTTCGTGAACGCAACCGACCTCAAACAATTCGGTTTGATCCCGGAACTACTCGGGCGTTTGCCGGTGGTGACCCACCTCGATCCACTGGATGGTCCGGCTCTGAAATCCATTCTGACCGAACCGAAAAATGCACTCATCAAACAATACAAGCGTCTATTCGATCTCGAGGGGATTGAACTGAAAGTAGAGGAGTCCGCACTGGAGTTCATGGTTGAAAAGGCCATGGAGTACAAGCTGGGGGCCCGTGGCCTGCGCAGCATCTGTGAGAGCATTCTCACCGATGCGATGTATGAGCTGCCTAGTTCAGATGTGAAAACATTCACACTCGACCTTGAATATGCCCAACGAAATTTTGAGAAGAGCAAGATGAACTTGCTCAAAGTTGCATAAGCACGTCGTTAAATTCACATCACATGCAGGAACTCATACAAAAGCTTCAGCAAGAAGCTGGACTCACAGAAGAGCAGGCAAAAAAAGCGATCCAATCCATGAAGGATTTTGTGATCGAGAAATTCCCCATGCTGGAATCTGCCGCCAACAAGTTATTCGGCGAATAAAAAATCCCGGCCAGCTGGCCGGGATTCAATGTTACCCATCCGGTTTTTCGAGAAAGCTATATTAACCGCAACCACCCTGGTTGCCACAGTTCAAACATTTATAGCAAGCCCCGCTGCGCATCATGATGTTTCCGCACACATTACAGGCGGGCGCATCACTTTGCATGTTCTTGGCTGCCGCGTTCATCGCCTCCAGTGCAGATTCTGCCTTGACCGGCTGTGCTGATTTCACCGTAGCCTTGGCCGCTTGCGGAGCCGTGCTGGGTGCTACACGCACACTGGAGAGTTCTGGATCTTTCGCATATTCCAGTCCGTTCGACGGGACTTCATCCCACTCATCACTGCCTGTATTCATCACTTCCGGCTTGTCGAGCACATGAACGAGATCAGTGCGACCCAAGTACTCATATCCGAGAACACGGAAGATGAAATCGACGATCGAGGTAGTGGTTCGAATATTCGGATGTTCGACAAATCCGGACGGATCGAAGCGCGTGAACGCAAATTTATCTACGAACTCTTCCAGCGGCACACCATATTGCAAGCCGATCGAAACCGAGATCGCGAAACAGTTCATCATACTGCGCATGGTAGCCCCTTCTTTGGCCATATCCACGAAGATCTCGCCCAAGGTTCCGTCTGCGTATTCGCCGGTGCGGAGGAAAACCGCCTGACCACTGATCTTGGCTTTTTGCGTAAACCCACGACGCTTAGCCGGGAGTGTTCGACGCTCCACAATACTCGCCAGCTTTCTTTTCAGCTTCGTATCCGGAGAATCCTGTACGCGTTTCTGTACTTCTTCGAGCAACTCCTCAACAGTTAATTTTCCAAGATCGACGATGTTGGAGTCCGCCGCGATGGCCGTTTCCTCGGCCGCAACGGAAGCATCCGTATCGGTTTTCTTCTTTTTGTCAGACTTATTACTGAGGGGCTGAGAAAGTTTAGAGCCATCGCGATACAAGGCATTGGCCTTCAAACCGAGTTTCCAACTGAGGTGGTAGGCATCTGCTACTTCCTCAACGGACGCCTCATGAGGCAGGTTGATCGTCTTGGAGATCGCTCCACTGATGAATGGCTGAGTAGCCCCCATCATACGGATGTGTCCGTGTGCATGGATATATCGCTGTCCTTTTTGACCACACTTGTTCGCGCAATCGAATACCGGCAGATGCTCATCTTTCAAACCGGGAGCCCCTTCCAGCATCATTGTACCACATACGTAGTCGTTAGCGGCTTCAATCTGCTCGTCAGTGAATCCCAATGCCTCAAGCAAGCTCCACTCGAAATCATTGTATTGCTCGGGTGTAAATCCAAGGCGCTGCAGACACTCCTCACCGAGTGTGTATTTGTTGAATACAAAACCGATCTCGAAGGCTGTAATGGCTGCTGCGTCCAATCGCTTGATTTCATCAGCGATGAAACCTTTTTCGCTCAGCGTCTGGTGGTTGATGAACGGCGCACCGGCAAAGCTGGCTGAACCGACAGCATATTTGATGATCGACTCCGTTTCTTTTTCAGAGTAACCAAGGTTGCGAAGCGCAGTAGGCACCGACTGGTTGATGATTTTGAAGTAACCACCTCCGGAGAGTTTCTTGAATTTCACCAAGGCAAAATCCGGCTCTACACCCGTGGTATCACAATCCATCACCAATCCGATTGTTCCTGTAGGAGCAATCACAGTTGCCTGTGCGTTACGATAACCGTATTTCTCACCGAGTTCAACGGCATCATCCCAAGCCTTACAGGCCGCTTTTAGCAGATAATCGGGGCAGTATTTGGCTTTGATGCCCTGTGGCTTCAGGCTCAGGTTCTCATATTCGTCGGCATCGTACGCCGCCAGACGGTGATTGCGCATCACGCGCATCATGTGCTTCTTATTCTCTTCATAGCGAGGGAATGCACCCAATGCCTGAGCCATCTCGGCAGAAGTACGATAGGAAATACCTGTCATGATCGCCGTGATCGCACCAGCGATAGCACGTGCTTCCTCACTGTCGTATGGAATACCGCTCACCATGAGCATGGTGCCGAGGTTCGCGTAGCCCAGTCCGAGCGTGCGGTACTCATAGCTGAGTTGCGCCACCTCCTTAGAAGGGAACTGTGCCATCAGTACGGAGATCTCCAGCACCATAGTCCACAAACGGCAATTGTACTCATACCCTTCTACATCGAAGGTGTTGGTCTCTGCATTGTAAAACTTCATCAGGTTGGCTGATGCGAGGTTACAAGCGGTATTATCGAGGAACATATACTCCGAACAGGGGTTAGAAGCTCGGATGGAGCCACCTTCCGGACATGTATGCCACTCGTTGATGGTGGTGTTGTATTGCGTTCCAGGATCCGCACAACGCCAAGCGGCGTAGGCGATTTGATTCCATAGCTCGCGGGCGGGTACTTTTTTCATCACGCGACCGTCCATACGACCGGTCAGTTCCCAATCCTCATTGTTCTCCAGCTTCTCAAAGAATGAATTCGGAATGCGGATGGAGTTGTTGGAGTTTTGTCCGCTCACGGTACGATACGCCTCATCCTCGTAACCAGAGGGATATCCGGCTGCAATGAGGGCGCCTACTTTTTTCTCTTCCTCTACTTTCCAATTGATGAACTCCACGATCTCGGGGTGATCCAGATCCAGACATACCATTTTAGCGGCACGACGAGTGGTACCGCCGGATTTGATGGCACCGGCTGCGCGGTCACCGATCTTCAGAAAACTCATGAGTCCGGAAGAACTTCCGCCACCACTGAGCTTCTCTCCTTCACCACGTAAGTTGGAATAGTTGGTACCTACACCTGATCCGTACTTGAAGATTCGAGCTTCACGTACCCAGAGGTCCATGATTCCACCTTCGTTCACCAAGTCATCATCCACACTAAGAATGAAACAGGCATGGGGCTGAGGACGCTCATAGGCGTTCTGTGATTTTTTCAATTGCCCATCTGCCGGGTCTACGTAATAGTGGCCCTGCGGCTTTCCGGCAATGCCATAGCTTTCATACAAGCCGGTATTGAACCACTGCGGACTATTGGGCACGCACATCTGGTCCAGAATGGAATAGACCAACTCCTCATAAAATACTTGAGCATCTTTTTCAGAGGCGAAGTATCCATAACGCTCGCCCCACACGCGCCAGCAATTGGCCATACGATGTGCCACCTGCTTGGCGGAACGCTCACGACCCAAGGTGCCATCGCCCTGCGGAACGCCGGCTTTGCGGAAATATTTTTGTGCCAGGATATCCGTGGCGATCTGACTCCACTGTTTCGGAACCTCGACATCTTTCATCTCAAATACGATCTCTCCGGACGGATTCCGGATCACCGATGTGCGGTAGTCATATTCGAATTGCTCGAATACAGGAATATCTTCTCTGGTGAAGCGCCGCTGGAACTGAAGGCCCCTAGAGGCGGATGCTTGTTTTTTCGCTGCCATGCTATAAAAATTCTTTAATGGGTTGTGTTCTGGTTTGGATCAAAACACCTCCACGAAGGAGGTGCTTACGAAAGTATTTTTTGCTGCCTGAAATTCCTTCCTTGAAATTTCAACATCGTGTGGAAAAGGCCGTGCAACCATGTGAAACGCCTACTGGACAGGGCTTTCATCATTTTTTCACAAAGCCCTCCAAAACATGGAAAAAATATTTTTGGAAATCTCATCACAATTGTCCTTCCATTGAAAAGGAATTTTAGACTCATGCAAGCTATCGATGGTGATCTAGTGTAGGAACTGCCTGTTGTCAGTCTCCGGGCAAATCCGGTTTCACTAGTTTTGGAGATGTTGGAGATCCCCAGTGTGCCGCGCAAATTCCAGCTGATCATCCTTGCGGTGTTGCATGGCCTCGTGCTCTATGGGCAGGATGGCCCAAGCGCCTGGGGAACTGTGCTTGTAAACGGGCCGTATAAAATGCGCTGGGGACTTCATTTGGACGCACAGCTAAGAAGCGGTGCCGACATGAACCAATTGAAAACCTGGTTGATTCGGCCAGGTCTCCAATATCAACTTAACAAAAAAAATATACTGGCCCTGGGTTACGCTTATGTTCACGGCATAACCAATACAACCGGTGTAAGTGCCTACACGCCTGAACACCGCCTTTGGCAACAATGGCTTTATCTGCAACCGATCCGTCGATTCACACTTCAGCACCGCTTACGCCTGGAAGAGCGCTTTATCGGACCGACCCGGTTTGCCGAGGGAGTAGGCATTCCATCTATATCGATCTACTCCACCCGATTCAGGTATTTCAATCGTTTGATACTGCCGTGGTCCACCAAAAGACCCTTTGAACGGGGCCTGTTCGGAGCGATACAAAATGAAGTTTTTTTACATGCTACGGGAAGAAACAAGCTCAATGGAAGATGGTTCGATCAAAATCGTTTCTATCTGGCGCTGGGCTATCGGCCTGCACCGGTATGGGATCTGGAGATCGGTTATATGCGTAGGGAAGTACAAACGACTTCCAGCCTGATCGGACAACATACCTGGCAATTAGCCGTGTATCTTCGTCCGGAATGAAATGTATTTAATTGTTTTTTCGGATTTTTATCGCTCATGCAAGTATCCAGCCATACCGTATACAAAGAATTGCTCGACCGAAGAGCGGCCGGAAAAAAATCCTTTGCGGTTTTGGTAGACCCGGATAAAACCCAAATCGATCAGGTTGGAGAACTGATTGAAAAATGTGTGTCGGCGGAGGTTGACTTTTTGCTGGTTGGCGGGAGTCTTGTCGTGAGCACGCACCTGGAAGAGTTGGTGCTCAGCATAAAGGCACAAACCCAGATCCCAGTCATCTTATTTCCGGGGAGCCCGAGCCAAGTAACACCGGCAGCTGACGCCCTACTCTACCTCTCCTTGATCTCGGGTCGCAATCCTGAGCTCTTGATCGGACAACATGTAATATCAGCCCCATTGGTGAAGAAAAGCGGACTGGAGATCATCTCCACCGGATACATGGTGGTGGATGGCGGACTGCCAACTACTGTTTCCTACATCAGTAATGCAAACCCATTGCCCTCCAATAAAAATGAGATAGCTGTTTGTACCGCCCTGGCAGGAGAGATGCTGGGTATGAAGTTGATCTACCTGGATGCCGGCAGCGGTGCCTTAATGCCGATTCCCACTGAAATGATAAAGGCCGTCTCCAAGCAGATCTCCATTCCGCTGATCGTGGGCGGCGGCATCACCACGCCTGAAAAAGCAGCTGCGAATTGTCGCGCGGGGGCTGATCTGATCGTGGTTGGAAATGCGATCGAAAAAGATACAGACCTGATTTCATTGATGAGTCAAGCCGTGCATACAAGCAGCAAATCGTAAAATCCCCAAGTAGAGTTTACGATTCCGGCATGTTTTTCCCCTTATTCTGGGCAGATTTTCATCTTTAATTAAGAAATCCGGAGAGCACGATGGTATGTTTGGTACTGAATCCAATCAGCCATGAAAAGCCAACTCCTCATTACGGTTCGAGGCCTGTTGCTCTTCGCATTATTTATTGCAACCCCTCGACCTGCCGAAGCTCAGGGACGAGTCGTTATCAATGAATACATGCCCTGGCCGGGTTCTGCCTGTGGCACCACCGCTGAATTCGTTGAACTGCTGAATTTCGGTCCCGGCCCAGTTAACATCGGCTGTTACATTCTTACCGATGGAGATTTCTCCGTAACCATTCCGGAAGGCACGATCCTGCAACCAGGTGAATTTTATGTGATCGCCGGACAGAATGTGATCGCCGGCCCTTGTGCCAATCTGGATAGCACCATTACAGCCGACTTGAACTGGAACACCTGCGGATGTACCAGCGGACCCATCCCGACAACGGGTGATGGATTTTTCACTGATGGTGGAAGCGCCAATGAACAAGTCGTACTGCTCGATCCGCAGCTGAATATTGTCGATGCTGTGGCCCGGAGTTTACCGGTCGAGAGTAACAGCACCATCACTACGAATGCACCACTTTGGTCTAGTTGCACCAGCCAAACCTTCAACCTGAATACGCTGAATGTCGTTTATGAAACGATCGGCGCCTCTGCCGGAAGAGGAAATAGTTTTGCTCGTACTACGGATGGCGACTGCGGATGGGTTAAAGATCCTCAGCAAAGTGCCGGCGCCACTAATAACAGAGGTGGTGAGGTGCAGGACGTGCAGTATAATTTCTACTATGTGAAAGCAAGCACCTGTGGGCGTGATGGCAAAGTAGCAGTGACCGTTTCTGCACCAGATTTTGCAGGTGTTTTCCCTATGTCTTACATACTGGCACTTGACAGTAATAAAAATGGACAATTCGATGCCAATGACCAATACATCAGTGGCACCGCCATCAACCCGAATACGATCACAATCGATAGTTTACGGCCTGGCAGTTATCGACTGACGGTGGCCTCTGCAAAAGGATGCTATTTGCGAACCTTCCCCTTCTTTATATCCGGCTGTTCTGTCGTCACGCTCCCACTCGAACTCCGTTCTTTTGAGGCGAATCGAATTGGAGAAGAGGTTCGGTTCAAGTGGACCATTGAGGAAGCACGACTGCTTGAAAGTGTGATCATTGAGGGTAGTCGGAACGGCACCCGATTCGAGCCCATTCGCATTCAGCCGGTACCCCTGGGCATCCCGAATGAATGGATCAATCAATTACAGATTCCAGTGGCCGGGGATATTCAATTCGTTCGGCTCCGTATGATCTCCCTGCAAGAAGAAAACAGCTGGTCCCAAACCATCCGACTCACAACCGGCATCACAACCACTCCAGATCGGATATACCCTAACCCCTCTAACGGACCGATCCAATTAGAAGCCCATTTCCAAACTGCAGGAATCACCGAGATCCGTATCCTGAATCAAAATGGCCAGCTCCTGCAACAGGTTCGCCAACCGGTTGTACCGGGATTGAACCGCATCAGCTTGAATCTAAGTGAAAGGCCTGTCGGATTTTACTTTTTGCAGTTTGCCGAACCCGGCAAACAAACCTCCCGTTCTATCCGGGTCCGCAAAGGCTAAAATAGCCGCGAACCCGAACCCATTCCGTTTGTTAATTTGGACTAGCGTGAAGCCCCTTCGCCTATCTTTACCAACGGAACATTACACAAATGAACATTCAACCTGGATCACTCCTACAAGCCATCAATTCCCCGGCCGACCTTAAAAAGCTCCCGAGAGAAAAACTTCATCAGGTTTGCGATGAACTTCGGCAGTATATCATCGATGTCGTCAGTGTACATGGTGGACATTTCGGAGCCAGCCTCGGCGTTGTTGAACTCACTACAGCCCTCCATTACGTCTATAACACCCCTTACGATCAACTGGTATGGGATGTGGGGCATCAGGCATACGGGCATAAGATCCTCACCGGTCGTCGAGACAATTTCGTGACCAACCGGAAATACAAAGGACTTAGCGGCTTTCCCAAACGCAGCGAGAGTGAATACGACACGTTCGGTGTGGGCCACTCCTCCACCTCCATTTCTGCTGCACTCGGAATGGCCATGGCGGCTAAATACAAAGGTGAAAAAGACAGAAAAGTGGTAGCGGTGATCGGTGATGGAGCCATGACGGCTGGCTTGGCCTTCGAAGGCATGAATCACGCCGGCGTAGCGGATAGTGATATGTTGATCATCCTGAACGATAATTGCATGGGCATCGATCCAAATGTGGGTGCCCTCAAGGAATACCTGACCGACATCACGACTTCACCCACTTACAATAAAGTGAAAGACGATGTATGGTCTCTGCTCGGCAAACTACCGATCGGAAAAACTTTCAGTCGTTCGATGGCACATAAATTAACGGACGGACTGAAAGGAATGATCAACAGCAGCTCCAATCTCTTTGAAGCGCTGAAGCTCCGTTATTTTGGTCCCATCGACGGACATAACATCGCCAAACTGGTCGATACACTCCGCGACCTGCGTGAAATTCCGGGCCCCAAGATCCTGCACATCATCACTACCAAGGGAAAGGGGTATGCGCTTGCTGAAAAGGACCAAACCAAATGGCATGCACCCGGACTCTTCGATAAAGTCACCGGTGAGATCGTCAAGAAAACATTCGAAAAGCCCCAACCTCCAAAATACCAGGATGTGTTCGGTCATACCATGATCGAACTCGCCGAAATGAACGAAAAAGTGTTCGGCGTAACGCCCGCCATGCCCTCCGGCTCCTCCCTGAAATTCATGATGGAGAAAATGCCAGATCGGGCGTTTGATGTGGGCATCGCGGAACAACATGCCGTGACAGTGAGCGCCGGTATGGCCACACAAGGCTTGCGCGTATTCTGTAACATCTACTCCTCATTCATGCAGCGTGCCTATGATCAAGTCGTGCACGATGTGGCTATCCAAAAATTACCGGTAGTATTCTGCCTCGATCGTGCCGGTCTGGTTGGCGATGACGGCCCAACTCACCACGGATGCTACGACATCGCCTATTTCCGTTGCATCCCGAACCTGATCATCAGCGCACCGATGAATGAACAGGAGTTGCGCAACCTGATGTATACCGCCCAACTTGAATCGACCCAATACCCGATGGTGATCCGCTACCCAAGGGGCGAAGGCGTTATGCCTGAATGGCGAACTCCCTTCGAAGCCATCGAGATCGGAACCGGAAGAAAACTGAAAGACGGCAATGTACTCGCCATCCTGACCATCGGGCACCCTGGCAACTTTGCTGATAAGGCGATCAAACAACTACGTTTGGAAGGGCACAACCCGGCTCATTTCGATATGCGATTTGTGAAACCGATCGATGAAGCCATGCTGCACGAAGTTTGTCAACGTTATCCCTACCTCGTAACCGTGGAGGACGGATCTGTACAAGGCGGATTCGGATCGGCCGTGCTGGAATTCATGGCCAAAGAGGGCTACAAAAATGAAGTGCGCATACTCGGCATTCCTGATCGCATCGTTGAACACGGCACACCGAAGGAATTACACCGCGAATGCGAATACGATACTGAGGCTATCATGCAAGTGGTCAGAGAAATGCTCACCAACCAACTGGCCAGTGATCCACAAGTAATCCGATCAGAGACCCGCTGATTCTTCCGAAGGGGATTCCGTTTCGCGATCGGCCGGGTCGATGTATTCGATAATGAAATTGTTTCGGCCCTCCCCGATTAAGATGCGGAGAAATTTTTGTTGGATCAACTCCAACAAGGAAAGGAATGTGAAGATCGCATGCACTCGATTCTCACAGCGGTCGAAGATTCGCTCAAAGGCCAGGGTTCGGTCCTGTGACGCAATGTTCATCATTTGCTCCCGACTCTCCTCCATGGTGTAGTTGTACTGTACCACGGTGTGAACTGGCCGATTCACTCGATCCGAATATCGCTGTAAGGCCTTCTCGAATGCCTTCATCAGCTTGAAGAGGGTCAACGTTTGGATTTCGGTACCCTCTGCAGCCGTTTCACCCACCGACATCATCTCCCGCTGAATATTTCCCCGCTTCACCATCAGCATGCGCAAGGCCTCCATATCGGCCAATTGAGCAGAAGCTTCTTTGAAGCGTTTGTACTCCAGGATCTTATTGATCAACTCCTGACGGGGATCGATCTCTTGACCATCCGCATCCAACTCTTTGCGCGGCAGTAGCATTTTTGCTTTGATCCGCATCAAAGTCGATATGAACAAAATGAACTCACTGCTGAGCTCAATATTCAATTCCTCACTTTCTCGGATATAGGCCAGAAAATCATTGATGATCCGATTGATCGGAATATTATAAATATCCAACTCATCGCGTTCAATGAAGAACAGCAATAGGTCAAAGGGCCCCTCGAATTGGGGCAAACGGATCTGATATGCGGGGTGTACTGCCATGGACTAGGCGGACAAAATTAGGGGGTTGAGACGGCTCCGGCGGATTACTTTTTCAACGAATCACGGATCTCCCGTAACAATACAATATCCTCCGGCGTGGGGGCAGGTGTCGGTGCAGACTTCGCTGCTTCTTTTTTGATCATCCGGTTCATGGATTTGACCAATCCGAACATCACAAAGGCAATGAAGATGAATTTGATGGTGGCAGCCAGAAATTTTCCGTATTTAACACCGTTCCATACCAGTTTATCCAAATCTGTTGCGTGTACCGCTTCCAGGGCGGGTGCCAATAAAAGGGGCGTTATCACATCCTCCACCAGCGAGGATACAATGGTCCCAAAGGCGCCACCAATGATCACAGCGACAGCCAAGTCGACGATGTTGCCCTTCATAGCAAAATCCCGGAATTCTTTCAACATGCCCATATGGGTGAATTTTCAGTAAAGAAAATAAAAAACTCCCACACAACTCATGATAAAACCCAACTTTGCGCCATGAGAACGAACCAAGTCTGGAAATGGATCCTCTTTTTGATGCTTTGCCTGATTTGGGGAAGCTCCTTCAAACTGATGGAAGAAAGTGCCTCTGTCATCAACCCGAATCGACTGGCGGCATTGAGGATCTTCTCTGCAGCCGTTTTCTTCCTCCCACTTGCCATCTTTCATTTTCGCTCGATACCGAGCCGACAGATCGCACTGGTGGCGCTGAACGGAACGATCGGGAACCTATTGCCCGCTTTTCTTTTTGCTTTTGCGCTGAACGATCCCGCCATCACAGGACCGATGGGGGGCATTCTGAATGCACTCACCCCGCTCTGTGTTGTCACGATCGCAATTTTATTTTACAGGGATCGTGTGGCGCTACACCGGCTTTTCGGGATCGGAATCGGACTGACCGGATTGGTCCTGCTCACCTTGCTGCCCGTTATCCGGGGCGAAGCCGAACTGACCGTAGCCCGTCTGCTTCCCACGCTGGCCATTCTTACGGGAACGGTCCTTTACGGGATCAATGTGAATCTGGTGGCCCATCGATTGCAGGGCGTAAAACCATTGCACCTGGCCTCCGTTTCCATTGCACTGATGATAATACCAACAGCTCTGCTGCTCTGGTATTTTGATTTTTCAACCCTTGCCTTTGAAGATCAAGCCGTACAGGCTGCTATATGGAAAGGAATTGCGCTGGGTATCGCAGGTAGTGCGCTGGCCACGATCTTATTCTATCAATTGCTTCAGCTGGCGGGCGGATTGTTCGCGTCACTGGTCACCTATGGGATTCCGGTAGTGGCCGTGATCGTCGGGTGGATAGATAATATCAAGATCGACCCACTTCAGATCCTGAGTCTGGCGATCATTTTGTCAGGCGTTTACCTAGTGAACAAACGATCCTAAACGGACATGATCTCTTTTTCCTTGGCGGCGAGATGCTTGTCGACCAATGCGATGTGCTTGTCTGTTATGTCTTGAATGGATGTCTCACCCCCTTTTGCCACATCCTCACTCAACCCATTCTTCTGTAATTTCTTCACTTGCTCGATCGCATCCCGGCGGATGTTTCGGATCGCGACCTTGGATTGCTCGCCTTCCCCTTGGCATCTTTTCACTAATTCCTTGCGACGCTCCTCCGTCAACGGCGGCATGAAAATCCGAATCAACGCCCCGTCATTCTGAGGTGTTACGCCCATATTCGCAGCAATGATCGCCCGCTCGATAGGCTGTAACATATTCTTTTCCCAGGGCTGAATACTGAGTGTACGGGCATCCAACACACTGATGTTCGCGACCTGATTGATCGGCATCGGAGATCCATAATAGTCAACAGCCAGGCCATCTAACATTTGGGGATTGGCCTTCCCTGCGCGGATCTTGACCAATTCAGACTCCAGAAACTGTATGGCTTTAAGCATGGATTCTTCAGCGTGGCGCTCAACGGCGATCAATTCATCAGACATAACAATAAAATTTCAGGTAGAAAAGGCAAATCTAACGAAAGGATACGGGAACGAAAAACGGACTACTCCGCTTTGGCATCCAAATTGCTGTTGATATCAATCACCGGCGTATCAACCTCCGATTCTGCAGCAACTACGACCGGACGGGTGAAATAAAGCACCCCCATCAGCATAAAACCAATAGCTACCTCCGTTAAAAGAAGAGGGGTTGATCCGAGAAACGAGAAATACCAGGCGGCCCCCAAAAAAAGTAAATTTAAAAATACACAAGTAAGTGTGATCTGAAAGTGACTAAGCCCCTTATCCAACAATAAATGATGGAGGTGATTGCGATCGGGCCGAAAAGGGGAATGTCCTTTTAATAGACGAACGGTGAACATGCGTAAGGTATCGAGCAACGGCACAAAAAGAACCGCAAAACCAAAGGCCACTGAAGCATTCATTGGCAAAACTGCAGCGGGATCACTAGCTATGTGAATGAACCGAATGACCAAAATTGAATTAACCGTGCCGATCAAGAGAGAACCGGAATCTCCCATGAAGATCCTTGCCGGCTGATGATTGAAGATCAAAAAGGCGATCAGGCTACCGCCCAATGAAAAAGCCATCATGGCTAACACTAATTGCTCGGATGCCGCAAAATATACACCAAACACACAAACACTCACGATCCCCAAACTGGTGGCAAGTCCATCCACCCCATCGATCAAGTTAAAGGCATTCATCACCACAATGATCGTGGCGTAAGTGAGCGCATATGAGAATAACTCAGGGACTTCCCTTAATCCGAACAACCCGTACATGCCCTCCAAACGCAAGCCGCCGGCAAATATCAGAACCGAGGCCACGATCAACTGACCGATCAACTTATTCATGGCACTCAGATCGCTGAGATCGTCCTTCAACCCCAGAAGAAAAACAATCACGACGGCTGATAAATAAAAACGCAACTCCGGACGGGTTTCTTCCGGCACAAAAAGCATATTAGAGATCAAAAAACCGGCAAAAATGGCGGCACCTCCCAAATAAGATATTCTTCGTTTATGGATTTTACGGGCACTGGGAAGGTCAAAAAGCCTGTTCCGGGCAGCGATCTCGATCACTACCGGCACAGCCAAAAACGTAAGGAAGAAGGCTCCAACTAGAGCCATTAAAATTTCCAGTATCATAGAGATAGCAACCTAAACTAACGTAAAAGCCCGGGCTATGACCAAAATTACTCGTAAACATAATGTAAATAAGTAAAAATCCGTTTGTTGAAAAAAAGTGGGTAGGAAAACTACGCTTCCTGGAATCGTCTCCCACAATCTTGTGATTTTTGTAAAAACTGACAAAATGAAAGACCTCTCCGCCCTCGCCACCCAAATACGCCGCGACATACTCCGTATGGTGCACGGTGTAAACAGCGGACACCCCGGAGGGTCACTCGGTTGCGCTGATTTTTTCACTGCCCTGTATTTTAAGGTCATGAAACATGACCCCGCTTTTTCCATGGACGCGCGTGAAGAAGACCTGTTCATCCTTTCGAACGGACATATATCCCCTGTTTTTTATGCAACGCTCTCCCGAGCCGGATACTTCCCTATCAGCGAACTAGCTACTTTCCGCAAACTGAATTCCCGCTTACAAGGACACCCCGCTACACATGAACACCTGCCTGGTGTGCGGATCGCATCGGGCTCGTTGGGTCAAGGACTCAGTGTAGCAGCCGGTGCGGCACTCACCAAAAAAATGAACGGCGATCAGCACCTTGTTTTCTCCTTGCATGGCGATGGAGAATTGGATGAGGGACAGATCTGGGAAGCAGCCCTATTCGCAGCACATCATAAAATTGACAACCTGATCGCTACGATCGATTGGAACGGACAACAGATCGATGGTCCGACCGACAAGGTCATGGGCCTCGGCGATCTCCGAGCCAAATTCGAATCCTTCGGATGGCTTGTACTGGAGATGAACGGCAACGAGATGAATGAAGTAGTAGCCGGACTGGAAAAAGCAAAATCGCTTACCGGCAACCAAAAACCCATCGTGATCCTGATGCGTACCGCCATGGGCAAAGGCGTCGACTTCATGGAAGGAACACACGAGTGGCACGGCATCGCACCGAACGACGAGCAACTGAAAAGAGCCTTGGAACAATTACCGGAAACCGTAGGCGATTACTGAGTACGAAGCGACTGTACACGAGCCGCTGCTTTTGATGCGGGAATCCAGGAAGCCAGGCCAGCTATGAAAAATACCGTGCCGGCGATCAGCCAAGCATCCCGACCCTTCCACTCAACCGGATAGTGATCGATCAGAAAACTTCCACCGCCCAAAGGGATCAAGTGAAACGTTTGCTGCAGCCAGATCAGTAATAAGGCCAAGAGCATGCCCAGACCGGCCCCGATGCCAGCCAGTAGCATCCCCTCTGAAAAAAAGATTCGGCGTATCACACTCGGCTCTGCCCCCAATGAACGAAGGATCTGTATATCGGTTTGCTTCTCCAATATCAACATGGTCAATGCCCCGATCATCGTAAAGGCTCCCACCACTAAGATCAAAGACAAAACACCGTATACGATCCACCGCTCTGCATTCATCACCCCATATAAACTTTGATTCTGTTCGTAACGGTCTTCCACCCTGAAAGCGGGACCCAAAAAAGACCTCAGCTCTTTTTTTACTAGTTGCAGCCGATCCGGATCTGCCAATTTTATTTCCAGCGCACTGAACGAATTGGCTGACGCCCCTAACACATCCCGTAAAAAATCATAACGCGTCAGTCCGTACTGCTCATCAAAATCTTGCTGAATCATAAATGAACCGGATGCATACAGTTCCGTTTGTTGGATATTCTCCTCTGACAAAGATCGACCGCCGCCGCGACGAGGTATATAGGCTCGAAGAGTTGTCATCTCCTTACCTGCATACAAACCCAACGCATCCTCCACACCGGCACCTAACACCAAAGCCGGCTGATCGTAAGTGCCCAACGAATAGGATCCATGATAGATCCTGGCCGGAACACCGGATACCTGATTATATGCTTCATCAACTCCTTTTAGCTGAATTACTGACTGATACTCGCCCTGTTGTAAAATAACCTTGTCCTCAATGGTTCTTGACAAAACAGAAACACCCGGCCAAGTAGCCAATCGCTCCTGCATCGAATCCGACATCTCCGTAAATTTTCCCTTTGCAGGCATGATGCGAATCGGTGGATAAAAATCGGCGTAGAGCGATTTGACCAACCCCTCAAAACCATTGAAGACACTCAACACTAATAGCAGCGCCCCAGTGCCGACGGCAATGGCTATAACGCTGGTCCACGCGATCAGAGAAATGGCCGTAGTTGACTTTGGAGACCGAAAATAGCGCCAGGCAAAATGCAGGTACAAAGAAGATGTGATTTAGGTGTTCGTGGTAGTGTCAGCAGACCCCTCCACCGTTTTGTTCTCCTCCCCGATTCGCTTGAATAATTCCTCCATCTTAAAAACATGATCCAGGGTATCGTCGCGAAAAAACTTGAGGATCGGCATATTGCGCAATTGGTGTCGAACTTGTTGTGTCAATTCACGCTTGATCTCCGGCATTCGCTCTGTCACTTTTCGCAGTGCAGCATCCGGATCTTTTACCTGAAAAAAACTAAGGTAAAATCTTGCCTCCAGGAGATCCGGGGTGACCTTCACAGCGGAGATCGAGATCATTCCTCCGTCCAGCATGGACAAACCAAGCGATTGAAAGATCCGATTCATCTCCTCATTTAATAAGCCGGCGATCTGCCGCTGACGTTTTCCTTCCTCCATGGCTGCTCGATTGTTAAGTTGCTGGTCGACCGAAACCCGATCGCTGGCCTAAAATTAGTTACTTTGTAGCGATCGAACCCATGCGCACCTACGCCCGCATCTTCCAATACCTCCGTCATCAAACCGGCTCCATCACCGGTTACCTGATCTGCATCCTGCTGTCCATCGTTTTTTCGATCGTCTCCTTCGGGATGCTAGCCCCTTTTTTCGATCTGATCTTCAACGGCGATAACAGCCGTCTTTCTCAACCGGCCGACAACGGCGTGATGGAAGCCATCCGCCAGGTACTACTACAACAGGTCGACACCCTGACACCGGTCGCCACCCTGGGGATCATCTGCCTGATTATCCTCCTTTCGATCGGTTTCAAAAACATCTTTCTCTATCTATCCTTTTACATCCTGAATCCGATGAAAAATCGGATCATCCACCGCCTGCGCACAGATATCTACCAAAAAGTACTCACCCTCCCCATCGGATACTTCACGGAACAGCGAAAAGGCGACCTGATGAGCCGCTTAACCAATGATGTATACGAGGTAGAAAATTCGCTGGTAGGAGCACTTGAAGGTTGGGTGCGTGACCCAATGACCATCCTCATCAATTTTCTTGTTCTATTTTATATCAGCCCAGCGCTGACCATGGCCATACTGGTTTGCATCCCCGCCATCGGATTCATACTCGGACGTATCTCACGGCAACTAAAAAAAACATCACAAGAGGCAGCGGAAAAACAAGGTGAGTCTTTAAGCATTTTGGATGAAACGCTGCTCGGACTCCGCATCATCAAGTCGTTCAATGCACAAGACTGGATCCGAAATCGATTTGAGCAAACCAATGATGAATTGCTGCACGCCCGCAACCGGATCAGTCGCCGCCGAGACCTGGCCTCACCCGTATCGGAAGTATTAGGTGTGGGCGTATTCGTCGGTATCCTGTGGTTCGGTGGACAAAGCGTATTGAATAAAGAGATCGCACTGGCCCCTTCCACCTTTCTGGCTTATCTCGCCCTTTTTTATAACATCATCAATCCCGTTAAATCCCTTTCCACTTCTTTCAGTAACATGCGGAAAGGTTCCGCCGCCATCGCACGCATCGAAGAGTTATTGGGCACACCACAAACGATCGATGAAAATCCGACGGGTGTAAAATTTGACGGATTCCAGCAACAGATCGAGTTCCGAAACGTCCGATTCGCTTACGATGAAAAGCTGGTATTGAATAATATCAACTTCACCCTGCCAAAAGGCAAAACCATCGCGCTGGTCGGCTCCTCCGGTTCCGGCAAATCGACTTTGGCAGACCTACTGGCGAGATTCCATGATGTGACAGACGGACAGGTGTTGATCGATGGCGTCGACATCCGCGAGTACGCATTATCCTCCGTTCGCCAACACATGAGTCTGGTCACCCAAGAAGCCATACTGTTCAACGACACCATTGGCAATAATATTTCACTGGGTATGGAAGGGACTCCACTTCCGCAAATAGAAGCAGTTGCGCGACTGGCAAATGCCGACACGTTCATCCGACAGAAAGGCGATCAATATAATTCCAACGTGGGCGATCGTGGCAGTAAACTCAGTGGCGGTGAACGTCAACGACTGACCATCGCACGCGCCCTGTTGAAAAATCCCTCTATCCTGATCTTAGATGAAGCCACCTCTTCCCTTGATACCGAGAGCGAGCGACTTGTACAGGAGGCCATCAATAATGTAATGAAAGACCGGACCAGCCTGGTGATCGCACATCGCCTCTCTACCATCCGGCACGCAGATGAAATTCTCGTGATGCAGGAAGGCATGATCGTGGAAAGAGGAAACCACGAAAGTCTGATCGCGCAAAATGGCTATTACAAAAAGCTTGTCGACCTGCAAGAGTTGCAATGATCAACGCTGGATCGATCGAGCAATGACCAACTTCTGGATCTCTGAAGTTCCCTCCCCGATCGTACACAACTTGGCATCCCGATAAAATTTCTCTACAGGAAAATCTTTTGTATATCCATAACCACCAAAGATCTGCACCGCCTCATTGGCGACTTTCACTGCTACTTCACTGGCATAATACTTGGCCATAGCCGCATCTTGTGTCATCGGTAAATGATGCTGCTTTTTATAGGCCGCCTGATCGGTGAGCAGATCCGCCGCCTCTATTTCCGTTGCCATATCCGCCAATTTAAATCCGATGGCCTGGAATTGTGCAATAGGCTTTCCAAACTGTTCTCTTTCCTGCGCATAATTGAGGGCCGCCTCGTAAGCACCTCGTGCAATACCTAGGGAAAGGGCGGCAATCGAGATGCGTCCGCCATCTAATACTTTCATTGACTGATGAAATCCATCACCGACTTCACCTAAACGATTCGCATCCGGGATGCGACAATTATCAAAGATCATTTCGGCTGTCTCACTGCAACGCATCCCGAGTTTATTCTCTTTCTTACCCGCTAAAAATCCGGGCGTGCCGCGCTCCACTACAAATGCCGTTGCATTGTTTTTTGTACGAGGTTCACCGGTACGAGTGATCACTACCGCAATTTCCCCACTGATACCATGCGTGATCCAGTTCTTGGTACCGTTGATCACCCATTCATCCCCTTCCCGGACCGCCGTACAACGCATATTACTGGCATCACTGCCGGTATTCGCCTCTGTTAATCCCCAGGCACCGATCGCTTCCCCACTGGCCAGTCGCGGCAACCATTTTTTCTTCTGTTCCTCATTTCCAAAGGCAAGTATGTGACCGGTACAAAGAGAATTATGAGCTGCCATGCTGAGTCCGACAGAACCACAAACCTTTGCGAGCTCCACAATCGCTGCTTTATATTCGGCATAACCCATGCCCGATCCGCCATATTCTTCCGGGACCAACACACCCATCAAGCCAAGTTCACCCAAGCGACGAAATACATCCCGCGGAAAAAATTGCGACTCATCCCATTCCATCACATGGGGACGAATGGCCCGCTCCGCAAAATCACGGGCTGTTTGCTTTACCTGCTCAGTGAGTTCAGTAGATTTAAAATGCATATCCCAAAAATCGGGAATAATTTCAAAATACGAACAATCGTTAGGGAGTTTATGAGACTTGGATCGTTAAGCCATCGTAAGCCAGGTTACAACCAGCAGGCAGCTCGACACTGACCTCCGCATGCGATCCCAACTGATGTGAAACATGCGTAAAATAGACTTGCGGCACATCAAGGGATTTAGCCAATTCGATCGCTTCCGAAAGCGTGAAATGCGAGAGATGTTTTTCTTTTCGAAGGGCATTCAGCACCAAAACGCGACTGCCCCGGATCTTGTCCAGTTCAGCTTCATCGATAAAATTGGCATCGGTGATGTAGGTGAAGTCGCCGAAGCGAAACCCCAGCACGGGCATACGCAAATGCATGACTTGGATCGGGGTTACGGGAATATCGCCAACCTGAAAAGGCTCGGAGCCGATCGAGAATAGATCGATGTCGGGTGTGCCCGGGTATTTCCCGTCCGAGAATGCATAGTAGAAATCACGGCGCACCGCTTCTTCGGTACGGGGATCGGCATATAGATGCATCGGTCGCCGTTGAAAATGATTGTAGGCCCTTACATCATCCAATCCCGCCATATGGTCCTTGTGCGCATGCGTAAGGAGAATGGCATCAAGTGTGTTGATGTTGGAACGCAACATCTGTGCTCTGAAATCCGGACCGGCATCCACCACTAAAGATGTATGCTCCGAGCGGACCCAGATACTTGAACGCAGGCGATTATCACGCGTGTCGGTCGATGTGCAGACAGCACAATCACAACCGATCATCGGCACCCCACTGCTGGTGCCGGTACCAAGAAATGTTATGGTGAGTTTCGGGGCGACCAAGTCAAATCAGGCGGCCTTGTTGGTGGCAGATTGACTGCGGGCCTCCTCGTACAATTTACGAAGGTCTTCCGGCAACAGGATGGGATCGATCTCCAACTGTGGGATCAACTCCAACAGCGTATTGATACGACCCTCCGTTTGCAGAAACTTATTCAGCACGATCACTTTTTTGGATTCTAGGATGCAATAGCCACTTTGAAAATTGCCGCGCTCGTATCGTAGAATGTAGCCTGCTTGCTCCGGAATGGAATGCAATTTATCGAGGGTGGTCTGTGTGTATTTCATAAGAATGACGCTAAGATAAACCAATGCTGAGCGGAAGTACGAAGAGTTTTTTCCACATCAGTCACGCGGTTCCAACACGATGAACGGAACGATCATTTCTTCCAGACTTACCCCGCCATGTTGAAAAGTATTCCGGTAATACTGTGCGAAATGGTTGTAATTGTTCGGATAACAGAGATATCGATCCTCGCGGGCAAAAATAAACGAGGAGTTGATCGTGGGTACAGGCAGTCCTGCCTGGCGGGGATCCCGAAAATCCAACACATCCTTTGCTTCGTATTGCAGGTTGCGACCATGCTTGTATCGGATGTTGGTACTCGTTTGTCGATCACCCAGCACTTTACAAGGTGTTTTAACTCGAATGCTCCCGTGATCGGTAGCCAGTACGATGCGGATCTTTTTGTCAGCCAGTTTTTTCAAAGCTTGGTGCAGGGGAGAATGCTCAAACCAGGAAGCTGTGATGCTGCGATAACTCATTTCATCGCCGGCCAGCTCTTTCAGTACTTCCATCTCCGTACGAGCATGACTCAGCATATCCACAAAATTGTAAACGATCACATTCAGGTCGTTCTCCAGCAGATTATGCGCCTGGTTGGCCATTTCTTGAGCCGCTTGGTGGTTAACCACTTTCGTGTAGGAGCATTTCAATCCCTGTTTACCCAACCGACGAAGCTGATCACGCAAATACATCTCTTCATCGAGATTCTTGCTGCCTTCTTCTTCATCATTTTTCCAGACCTGCGGATATTGAGCCGCCATGTCAATGGGACGAAGTCCGGAAAAGATCGCATTGCGAGCATATTGTGTGGCTGTCGGTAGAATGGAATAAAAACTATCCTCCGTTACCACCCGAAAACTATCTGAAAGGATCGGCTGGATCGCACGCCATTGATCGAAACGAAGGTTATCGATCAGCACAAAGAAAAGGGAGCGCCCCTCCTCCAGTTGTGGCAATACTTTTCGTCGAACAAGATGATGGCTCATGATCGGCGCGTCTGCCTCCGGAGAAGACATCCACCCCGCATAGGATCGTTTGATGAACTTGAAAAATTCGGTATTGGCCTCTTGCTTCTGATTTTGCAACACCTCTTGCATTTCCGGACTATCCGATTTCTGCATTTCCAGTTCCCAATACACCAGCTTTCGGTAGATATCCATCCATTCCTGATGATCCGGATCGCTGTTCAACGCCGTGAAGAGATGACGGAATTGTTGTTGATAGGCGGAAGTCGTTTTCTCCGCAACCAGTCGTTTGTTGTCGATGATCTTCTTCAGACTCAGCAGCACCTGATTGGGGTTGACCGGCTTGATGAGATAATCAGCGATCTGTGAACCGATGGCCTCATCCATCAAGTTCTCGGTCTCATTTTTCGTGATGAGCACCACCGGTAGCCCCGGATCGTATTCTTTGATTTTTGCCAAGGTTTCCAGTCCGCTGATACCCGGCATACTTTCATCCATCAGCACCACATCCACCGATTGTGTTCGGATGTGGTCGATCGCATCGAAACCATTGGAGAATGCCTTGACTGCATATCCTTTCCCCTCGAGAAAAAGGATCTGCGAATGCAAACTCTCCATCTCATCATCCACCCAGATCAGATTTGCAATGGCCATTCGATTCAGTGTTTTGTTGGCAGATTCAAATCTACCGATTTTACCGAGGCAGCCCGTAGCTTTGTGACTGATGCCCGTCCGAAAAATTATTAACGACCCAGTATATGGGTTTATTACTGTAGACGATCCGCTGATCTGGCGTATTGTCTGCCACCCCTACTACCAACGCCTGCGCCACATCCACCAGATGGCATTTGCGCACCTGGTTTACCCGGGCGCTGTCCACAGCCGCTTGCACCATTCGTTGGGTGCTTACCACTTGATGACGGAAGCGCTAAATGAACTGAAACGAAAAAGCATTTTGATCACCCCGGAAGAAGAACAGGGTGCACGTATCGCGATCTTGCTGCATGATATCGGTCATGGTCCTTTCTCCCATGCCCTGGAGAGCGAATTGATCTCCGGCGCCCACCATGAATCCCTTTCGCTTTTGATCATGCAGGAATTGGATCGTCAGTTCGATGGGGCGTTGAGAACCGCCATTGAAATATTCACGAATCAACATACGAAGCCATTCTTGCATCAGTTGGTATCCGGGCAATTGGATGTAGATCGGATGGACTACCTCAACCGGGACAGTTTCTTCACCGGCGTAGCCGAAGGCGTCATCGGTTATGACCGCATCCTGAAAATGCTGACGGTGAAAGACGGAGAACTGATGGTGGAAGAAAAAGCGATCTACAGCATTGAGAAATTTTTGCTGAGTCGCCGGTTGATGTATTGGCAGGTTTACCTGCACAAGACGGTGGTCAGTGCCGAAATGACCATGGTACGCATCATCCGACGCGCCAAAGAATTGATCCGCTCCGGCGCCCACCTAAAGGCAACCACGGAGAACCTCGACCACTTCCTGCAACGACCCGACCAGGCATTCGATCCAGCATCCGATCTGGAGCGATTTTGTCGGCTTGACGATCACGACGTAATGAGTGCGATCAAAAACTGGATGCAACACCCCGACCCGATCCTCTCTGAACTATGCACCCGCATCATCGAACGCCGGTTGCTGAAGATCCGCCTGCAGGCAGATCCCGTAGACCCCGCCATTCTGAATCAAAAACAAAACGAGGTGATCGATCGGTATCGAATCGCCCCTGAATGGGCCCATTACCTGGCGTTCACCGGCGAAGCCAGCAACACCTTGTATAATCCGGGCGATGAGCGGATACGTATTTTATTTAAAGACGGCAGCGTACGCGACATATCCGAAGTCGATCACGCGCTTATACAACAGGGGCTCAGTGGCCGGGTTAAAAAACATTACATTTGTTACCCGGAGAATTAATCGTTCTCCTTTCTACCTCCTATGCAATTCAAGGCTTCTGCGCTCGCACAACTTCTCGGCGGACAGATCGAAGGAAACCCCGAATCGACTGTCAGCGGGTTTGGTAAGATCGAATCGGCAGTCAGCGGTCAACTGAGTTTTCTGGCCAATCCCAAATACGAAGACTATCTCTACACGTGCCAGGCATCCATCGTGATCGTGAATCAATCACTCACGCTCCGAAAGCCTGTGTCCGCTACCTTGATCCGAGTACCAGATGCCTATGCCGCATTCGCACAGTTATTAGCCCTATACGAAGAGCAACAGAAAAAAAATAAAACTGGCATTCAATCTCCTTGTCACATCGACCCCAGCGCAAAGCTGGCAGATACTGTTTTCATAGGTGCCTTCAGCTACTTGGGAGAAAAAGTAACCATCGGTGAAGGCACCCAGATACATCCGCAGGTATATCTCGGCGATGGAGTTCGCATCGGCAAGCATTGCATCCTGCATCCCGGAGTGAAGATCTATGCACAGTGTGTGATCGGCGACGACGTGATCATACATGCCGGCACGGTGATCGGCAGCGATGGTTTTGGATTCGCGCCCAAGAGCGATGGCGCATATACCAAAGTGCCACAATTGGGAAATGTGATCGTCGAGGATGGTGTGGAAATCGGTGCCAACACCACAATCGATCGGGCAACGATCGGATCCACTATCATACGCCGAGGTGTAAAATTGGACAACCTGATTCAGGTTGCACACAATGTGGAGATCGGTGCGCATACCGTGATCGCTGCGCAGACCGGCATCAGCGGCAGCACCCGGATCGGCGAACAAGTAATGGTCGGCGGACAAGTTGGTATAGCCGGACACATAGAGATCGGTAACAAAGTCAAGATCGGTGCGCAAAGCGGTATATCGAAAGATGTGCCGGATGGTAAGATCCTCAACGGTACACCCGCTACTGACCATGCGAGTTCGTTTCGTCAATTGGCCATGATCCGTCAATTGCCCGAGATAGAAAGACGTATCCGACTCCTCGAGCAACTGCTGGCAGCGAAGCCCGATTGACCCCATCGATTTTGTTATCTTTGGTCATCCAATCACTAACGCATGGCCAACCGTTTCAACCCCGATAAACAACATACCATCCAGCAAACTGTTTCCATCCAAGGAACAGGTCTGCATACCGGCATGCTGGCTGAATTGACATTGCAACCGGCAAATCCCGGGTTCGGCTTGCAGTTTCAACGAACCGATCTAGATGGCCAACCCATCATCAAAGCTGATTGTGATCTGGTTACCGATGTAAGTCGAGGTACGACCCTGGAATGCAACGGCGCCAAGATCAGCACGGTAGAACACATACTCGCAGCATTGGTCGGCTTAGGTATCGACAACTGTCTGCTGCAGATCAACGGTCCGGAGATTCCGATCATTGACGGAAGCTCCCAACCATTTGTAGAGCTGATCGAAAAAGCCGGTATCGAAGAACAGGATGCCGCCAAGATCTGGTACAGCATCGATGAAAACATCTTTCACTACGATGAAGGAAAAAGAGTGGAGATGGTAGCGATGCCCGCAACGGAGTACCAGGTTACCACTCTGATCGATTTCAACTCACCGGTATTAGGCACTCAACATGCCGGATTAAAAAATCTGCGGGAATTCAAAAAAGAGATCGCCCCCTGCCGAACCTTCTGTTTTCTACATGAGCTGGAAATGCTACTCGACAACAACCTTATCAAGGGCGGTGATGTCGGCAACGCTATTGTTATTGTAGATAAACCGGTAGAGCCAGCCCAATTGGAACGCTTGAAAAAAGTATTCAATAAAGATCATATCGAAGTAAAAAGCGAAGGCTACCTCGACAATCTAGAATTGCGCTTTCCGAATGAACCCGCTCGTCACAAATTGTTGGATGTGATCGGTGACCTGGCCCTTATCGGCTATCCGATCAAAGCCCGCATTATTGCTAATCGCCCCGGACACAGTAGCAATGTCGAATTCGCGAAAAAGATCAAGCAATACATCAAGAAGAATAAACACACACGCGACGTACCCACCTACGACCCAACTCAGCCCCCGGTATTCGATCAGCAATACATAGAGAAAAAACTCCCTCACCGTTTTCCCTTTGCCCTGGTCGATAAGATCATTGAGCTGAGCGACACTCACATAGTAGGTGTGAAGAACGTGACGTTCAATGAGTGGTTTTTTCAGGGTCATTTTCCGGGCAACCCCGTGATGCCCGGTGTGCTGCAGATCGAGGCGCTGGCGCAATGCGGAGGCATCCTGGCAATCAACCTGAGCGGAGAAGGACAGTACGACACTTATTTCCTGAAGATCGATCAATGCAAATTCAAGCAGATGGTGCGTCCGGGCGATACATTGTTACTGAAAATGGAACTGATCGCCCCCATTCGTAGGGGTATCTGTGAAATGAAAGGTACTGTGTACTGCGGTGGAAAGGTCTGCTCTGAGGGTATTTTAGTGGCTCAGATCGTAAAAAGAACCGAGTCATAGCCCTGATTGAAAAACAGCTTTCAGCGCCCCCTTAATTGGGGGCTTTTTTTGTCCACACACCCCTTCAAATTGGGTAAAACTCACCCCCTTTTTCAACCCGGTTTGGCCCCCCTTTTTCGTACATTCGCCTATTGTATTTCATAACTGGTTTTCCCTCGGAAAACAGCCATTTTTTCTAGCGCATGAACCCAGACAACAAACCCACCCAACCCCAACAGTATGGGGCCGATAGTATACAGGTCCTGGAAGGACTCGAAGCGGTCCGGAAAAGGCCTGCCATGTACATCGGTGACGTAGGCGTAAAAGGACTACATCATCTGGTGTATGAGGTCGTCGACAACTCGATCGACGAGGCACTGGCCGGCTATTGCAAGAACATCACCGTCAACATACACACGGACAACTCCATTTCCGTCGAGGATGACGGTCGAGGTATCCCTACCGCCATGCACACCAAAGAAAAACGCTCTGCTCTCGAAGTGGTGATGACGGTCTTGCATGCGGGTGGTAAATTCGATAAAGACTCTTATAAAGTGTCTGGTGGTTTGCACGGCGTGGGGGTGAGTTGTGTTAATGCACTCAGTTCTAATTTACAGGTGACCGTTCGCCGGGAAGGAAAGATTTTCGAACAGGCATATCAGATCGGTATTCCGCAATATGCAGTTCGTGAAGTGGGCACCAGCGACACTACCGGTACCCGTGTTCACTTTTGGCCTGACGGAAGCATCTTCAGCGTAACCACGTACAACAAGGACATACTAGAGGGAAGATTACGCGAACTCGCCTATTTGAATCGCGGTATTCGGATCATACTGAATGATCAGCGCGAGACGGATGAAAGCGGCAACGTCTATTCCAATACCTTTTTCAGTGAGGGAGGTATCGTTGAATTCGTATCGATGCTGGATACCAACGCCGGACGAGTTGCTTTGATCCCGAACATCATTGCGGTAGAGGGACGCGATGAGAACACCAACGTAGCGGTAGAAGTAGCCCTGAATTACAACAACAGTTACAGCGAACACATTTATTCCTACGTCAACAACATCAACACGATCGAGGGCGGAACGCACGTTTCTGGTTTTCGACGAGCATTGACGCGCGTTTTCAAGAGTTACGGCGACAAAAACGGACTCTTCGAAAAAGCGAAGGTGGAGATCGAAGGGGATGACTTCCGGGAAGGTCTTAGTGCGATCATATCCGTAAAAGTACCCGAGCCTCAATTCGAGGGACAGACCAAAACAAAACTCGGCAACAACGAGGTGATGGGCGTGGTAGACACCACCGTCTCCAAAGTACTGGAAGCCTATCTGGAAGAAAATCCACGCGAAGCAAAAAATATCGTCGCCAAGGTGATCCTGGCAGCGCAGGCACGTGCGGCTGCCAGAAAAGCAAGAGAACTGGTTCAACGTAAATCTGTTCTTTCCGGAGGCGGACTGCCTGGTAAATTGGCCGACTGCTCTGAGCGGGATGCCGACAGATGCGAACTCTTCCTCGTCGAGGGAGACTCGGCAGGCGGAACAGCCAAACAAGGTCGTGACAGAAGCATTCAGGCTATTCTACCGCTTCGTGGTAAGATCCTCAACGTAGAAAAGGCCATGGAGCATAAGATCTACGACAACGAAGAGATCCGTAACATGTTCACGGCACTCGGTGTGAAAATCGGAACGCCGGAAGACCCCAAGGCACTCGACCTAAGTAAACTTCGATATCACAAGCTGATCATCATGACCGATGCCGACGTGGACGGTTCCCACATCGCAACGCTGATCCTCACTTTTATCTATCGATATATGAAAGCGATGGTGGAGCAAGGATATGTATACATCGCGCAACCCCCGCTCTACCTGGTGAAGAAAGGAAAAGAACAAGCCTACGCATACAACGAAGAACAACGAAAGGCCTTGGTTGAAAAACTTGGCGGCGGCAAAGAAGAATCCGTCACGATTCAGCGATACAAGGGCTTGGGAGAAATGAACGCCGATCAATTGTGGGATACAACCATGAATCCGTTGACGCGCACCCTCAAGCAGGTTACCATTGAAAGTGCTGCCGAAGCAGATCGGGTCTTCAGCATGCTCATGGGAGATGAGGTGGCCCCACGCCGCGCCTTCATTGAGTCGCATGCCAAGTATGCCAAGCTGGATATCTGACGGCTCTTTTCAGAGCTTCCAGTTATACTGAAAACTGAATTGAGTCAGGCTGCTTGATGTAGACCACTCTGGTCCACGAATCGGCCAGCAAATGCCGGCACGAACGTGAACAACGCGACTGACTTCAATACCCATTGCCAACGAAGCGCCTCCATACAATCCCCGGAACATCGGCAGCGAAAACAACCACTTTAGTTGGTCCGGGGAAGAATAGCTCAGATGCCCACGCATCATGAGCCACCCTCGCCCCAGATTCTTTGGATTCGAACGCTCCCAAGCGCCGGTGTGCAGTACACAACCCACCACTGCATAATGATTCCATAATAGTTGCTGCCTCCCTGTTAGTGGATCGTTGAATGCCCCGATCCGGTATCCGCTTAACATCCGCTCGCCGAACTGAAAAACAAATCGCAGCGCAGAGTGTGAACCCCATGCTGCACCCAATTTTTGTCCCTCAAACCCCATGTTCATCACCCCGCTCCAGGGCGAATACAGTTGCCAGGTGATCGATTCATTCGATCGTCCGCTCATCGCTATCCCAGCACCTGTATTCGAACCCGGCTGCGACACACCACTGTACAACGATAAGGGCAACTGCCATTTACCTGGCTCACCTATCATCAATCGAACCACCCGTGCAGATGCTTGCATTTGTCCGCCTTGCCCCCACTCCATCATACCTGCACTCAACCATTCAGGCGGTTCACTTAGTTTTCGAATGGCTGAATCACGCACCACAGCTGAAGGGATCGGTTTTACAGTTTGTGCCGCTGACCCTTGAAAAAGTGATAGGGTGATCACTGAAACAAGTAGGCTCAACGCTTTTTTACGAACCCGCATAAAAATCCGACTGACCATTTTCGATTTATCATTTGACCGGCAGAAACAAGTAATGGATCATCCGGAACCGATTGAAAAGAAATACTCGACCGATCGCCGATGTCGAATTGAATCAATGGCTGTAAAAAACAAGACCAAGATTTACGATCTAGAAGTTTACAAGACAGCCCTAACTGTGTTCGCCAATGAGGAATACCCATCGGATGCCGCTGCACACCCAATCGATATAAAATGAAAGTCCTTCGATCAGGTTGCGATTGCCCGGTTGTGGTGGACAAATAACTCCCATTATGAAATGAAAAGACTCCGCCGGTTCGCAAGACCCATTCCACTTTTCTGAATGATGGTAACGGACGAATAATTGAGATAAAGGGGTATAGTTGTAATGCCTCCAACCGAAATGTCGGTACATGAACTTTGACCGGATAATAAGGAATGACTCTATCTAACTCATAAAAAGGGGAGCGAAGTTGAAGTGTGGTAATTACACCGAATGAAAATCCAGACTTTCCGTTAGATGGTTTATGGTATGCCCCCAGCGACCAGTAACTATCTGGCACCGCTTTCAACCCGATTTGTCCAGACCGAATCACAGATGCCGGGGAGGAGCCAATGGCCCCTCCCCCCATCCAATGCACCTGCGCCTGCGCCGACATAAACAGTTGAAAACCGGTCAGGCCGAGTAAAATAAATGTCCGCATTAGAAACACCCTCCACTTCCCAGCAGATGCACCTGATCCACCAGCGTTCGGTTATAGAAAATCGGAAAATTGATGAACTCTGTATTGACCTGCTGAATCGATAATGCATACGGATGTCTTTCAGAAATTTTTGCCTTGCCACGACGATGTACCCCGGCGAATTGAAAAGGTTGTCCGTTCGCCGGCCAGGGCTTATCATCACAAACGTTCCATTGTTTTGTACAATAGGCAATACCCACCGTCTGCGACTTATCCTTTACAAATCGATTGCGCTTACGTTTATACAAATTGGCTTTCCCCCAGATACGAGTACGCGTAGCCCGAAAATCCGCCAGCACCCCACGCTGTCCAACCTGATAATAGATGCGACGCTCCACATCCGGACTCAGCTCCTGCATCAGATTCACATCACGGGTATCGCTTTTTATCCGAGAAGTGACAGAGGGACTACAATCTGAGAATGCCAATTCCTCCAACCAGCTCAGAATATCCTTGATCGCATCCCAATTATTCAAGATAAAAAGTATGATATCCTTGAACTTCGTCTTCGCCTCCACACCACCAGCCGCCGCTGATAACTGAATAGTGGATAATTGAGGTTCTGGTTTACGAAACTCGATCGACCAATCAGCACTCAACACAGACCAATACATCTCTTCGCCAACCGGCAAGTCATTGAAAGGATGTGGTTCACTCCACTCCAGTCCCTGACGCTGCAACCAATCCTCCTCAGCTTTCAACTGTACCATCATCATCGATCGAAACCCGAGTGTTGATGCAAAATAGGTGGAAGCATAATGATCAGTCGGACGGATCGCCTCATCCTCCAGATAATTATCGAATAATTCCTGGTACTGACCGAACGTCAATTCCTCTACACAAACACCTTCGGTCCAGGCAATACTCAACAAGGATTCGCGTAACTCGAAATACTGAGCATCACAGGCCTCATCCAGATCACGCAACTGCATCGAAAGCTCTACCGTTGCACGCAGATCGTCGACCTGTAACGCATCACCCAACAGACGAACCTCATAGGAAGCGATCAACCGATCGACCGACTGACGGGTTTGTGTCAATTCTTCCAAGTACCGATCGCGCGCTACCTGCAGCTGCTTCTGTAAGAACTCATTCGATTGTAAGCAAAGTTGAAACCGCGACTGACGCTGCTCCAATGGCTGCGCCGACAAGACCGGAATCAAAAACGAAAGAAAGGAGAACATAATAATAATTTTCATGGTGATTGATTTGATGAATGAATACGACTGTAAAACTCAAGGAGGCATAAAATGTAACCAAGGGATAATCAACCGATTCTGAGCAGAATATCACCAAGCAGAAAGGGTGAAAACCTCCATTGTATTGGCGAACTGACAGCAAGCATTTTTTTACATTACCCGCCCAGAAATCCGTATTTTTGTGCTTTCCTAACGATTAAAAAAGAAACACATGTCGAACGGACCTATCACCGCGTACAACGTGAAGACCAAAGAAAAAGGAGTAGTTATGCTGGATGCCGTCATCACCAAGACTGCAAAAGGCGCTTACATGGCTCAAGGAAACGACGGAAAAGGCAATAAGCTCACCACTTTGTTGGGTGAAGCAAAAGCACTCGCCGCCATCAAGGATGGACACGCCAAACAAGGCTGGTAATCAGTCTTCCCCAAATAAAAAAAGATCGGCTAGTAGCCGATCTTTTTTTTGGCACCTGCCAGACTAATATTGTTTTACTATTCGAAGAGTTGAAAATTGTCCACGTAGTTCAACCTGAACAGCATATACGCCACTAGCGATCGCTGGACTGGATAGATCCAACCAGAATGATTGCTCATACCCGGTTCCTGTAACCAGTTGCTCTCGCACCTGCCGACCCGACGCATCCAGGATCCGCATCCGCATCACCTCGCCAACATTGGCTTGGAAAACACCTTTGAATAACCCGGTTGAAGGATTCGGATAAAAACGTAAAACCGATTTTGCTTCATACACCATCGGTTGTGCCGCTGTATAAACATACCAGCCATCCCGATGCGTTATCTTGATCCGGTAATACCAAACATCCGATTTACCTGCACTCAGATCATCGTACTGATAGGCGCGCGGCACGCCACCATTACCTGCTGAATTCAAGGTTGCCAGCGTTACATATTGTTGCTGCTGCCAAGCCGTATTACCTTTTGCCACCTGAACCTCATGTGCCACCACATCGTACTCATAGGCAGTAGTCCAATTCAACCGAGCTGAATATGGTCCTAAGCGTTCCGATTGGTAAGCGGAAATGTCCACCGGCAAGCCCTGCATTCGGTTACGCCAGCCACTGTTTATCCAATACTCCGACCAATTTCGTACCGGAACCTCCATGTAATATCCATTCAAATAAGGAACTCTTCTGGCCTGATTACGCGTCAGAAATGACCACGTACCAATACCATTATCATTGAGTGAAAGGTTTTGAGTAGTGGATGCCTCATCGCTATAATGAGTGACGCCCAATTCTGCAACTGAATTGACCGGTTCACAAGTAGCACATCCGGTGGCAAATACCAGCGAATCTGATTCCCTATCCAAGAAATACAAACGGAGTCGGGCCGTGTCGGTCAGCGGCGAGCCATTCAACACCCAGTTTCGATCCAAATAATACTGTCCATTCGTAAACCGATCCGAACCGGAATGAGAGAATGATTGAACGGATACTGTACCGGTTTGTCCGTGTGACTGCAACGCAGCCACCAACTGATTAGTAGCAATGACCGGCTGCCAATTGTTTGTGGCAGTATAATTCAATGTTAGGGGCGTAGTCAATGTCGGACCAGTATAGATCGGCAAACCATTATCATAAATATGAATGTCATCCACAGCTAAACCCTCTCTGGGTAAAAATGAATCAGCCCGCAAGACAAACCGAAGCCGCATGGAAGGAATACCAGCAGGTAATGGAATAGTAGCCACATGCCAACGCGTATAGGTCTGAATACTCCATACCGGATTACCGGCATAGTTGCGATTGTACCAATTCACACCCTGGCCAACCGTGCCCAATCGAGTCCAGGTGATACCATCTGCCGAATACTCCATATAAGCACCATCACAGAATGCACCATTTCCGCAATCTTCCAGATCCAGCGCCACCATAAAACTCAGCATCGGGGTACTGAGCCCGCTCAAGTTTAAACAGGGCGAGTACAAATACGAGAACTCACTATCGTTATACTGACCTTTCAATCTTGTTTTCCATGATTTAAATCCACTACCAGTTCCTTTGATCCGGTTTGACGCCGGCACACCAAGCTCCCAACTGGGATTGACACCTCCTACATACCAATCAGAACCAGTTTCAAAATCCTGCACATAAGGGAAAGACGACACAACCGGCAACACGCGAATAGATGTCTGCGCCGTATCATTCGAACGATAAGAGTCATTCGCCAGATCGACCCAAACCGTCAACACCTCCGGTTGAGAGCCGTTCAAACTAAGAGCTTGTGTAAATGTGTAGGTCATAGTGGTGTTCGCCGGAATAGATGGGATCTGCTCCGATACGATTGAACCATTGTTGAGACGCATGCGGATCGGCACATTAACTCTTGATTGACCCAAACTATTACGTACCGTTACTTTCACGGGAACAGCCTGTCCGGGTGCACAAACCTGCGCAATGGGCTCATCGATCCGAACCAACTGCACATCCTCTCCTACAACATATAAACGAACATCATCGAATGAATAACCTGCTCCGCTCCAATCATCCGCTGCCAGATATTGTCCCCACTGCCCCCAACGGATCTGAAAACTGCTGCTGAATTGTTGTCCGTTCGCGGCAAGTAGATCAGAAATTTCTATGCCACTAACAGATCGATACACACCCAGCGGTGCCTGGTTCGCAAAGAGATCATAAGCCAAGATCCAGGGTGCCGCATCATCCCCACGGATCCATACTCGATTGTTCGTATTCGATAATTGATCGTGGTGCTTATAACGAAAGTCTAGCCGCACTTCATCCGTCAAGGCATAGTTGGATAAATTAAAAGTGCCGATCAGATAATTCGTATTTCCACCACCGACCGGTAAACGAACATCCATCGTCAGCGCCCGGTCGCCGGAATAAGACATACCACTGTTGATGAACGTACGCAAACGACCCTGGCTATTCAGAAATGAAAAGTCATATCGATCCGAACCGATCAATCCCATTTGCGACTGAAGAACTTCCTGTTTGGGAAGCGCATCGAAATTATCCACCCAAGCAGGACTCAGCACCAGGGGAGCATTACTTAACTGACGAACCGTTTGCGTCAATTCGTTATTGGACGCTACCGGATCACCCGAACGGATCACGGCTGTTCGGATCACATACGTGCCCACGGCAGATAGATCCGCCGGCGTCGAGAAATTATAAACCAAGGTTGCACCGGCTGCCAAATTTGTAAGTGGCAGATTTTCAGAAACGATCGGGCCGCCGTTGATCTGATATGTAATTACAGATGGACCGGTAAAGGCCGCATCATCCAGATTCTTGATCCGAACCGAAATGGTTTGGTTAGATGGTAATACAACAGATGTATTCAGTCGACCCGACGCAGCCGGACTGATCAATGCATCCATTCGCAGATCATTATCGGAGATAGAACCTGCACACGTACCGCTATTCGGCTGACGGGAAATTGAAGTCGAACGGCGACCCGCCTTGCCATTCAGACGAGGCCGTACGCCCACCCAGTAAATAGAATCACGTGATAACCCTGTAAACAAATAAGTAGTGGTTGTAGCAGGAACAATAGCTATCGATTGCATTTCCGTGCCAATCAACCGCATCACCTCATAATCCGTTGCACCCGAAACAGCTGTCCAGTTCAACGAGATATATGTCTCACATTGCGCGGGAGCCAAGGAAGCAACCGGTAATCCGATCATCAGGAAAGACTGAGAAGAGGAGATGGCTCCATTCGCCCGACTGATTAAACGAACCCGTACCTGATCGGACGTAATATTCGGTGTAATCCAGCTGTGTTGGTCTGTTGTAGCTGCCAACCCATTCACGATGGTGATCCAACTCGCGCCATTATCGGTAGAATATTCTAGGTTGTATCCTCCAGAAGCGGCAACAGACTCCCATTGAATATTGATGGCTTGCCCGGGACGAAAAGATTCGTTACCCATCGGAAAAACCAATTTGGCAACAGCCGGCATCTGATCCCAACTGATAAAATAGGATTGCGTTACTGTGTTCACTGAAGTCCCTCGAATCCGTATGGTATAATTTCCAGCCACCGGATTATACAAGGTGATCTGCTCAATGTTATTGATGCGATCAACTCCCACACCCGCCACCTGATTCACCCGAGCAGCGGTTGTATCGAGGATGCGTGGAAGAAGAATGGTACCATTGGGAGTTACTAACTCCAGATCCAGATCATTGACCAACGCTCGAGAGGTAACCATAGAGGCCGCCGGATCGTTCCAATTCAGCATTACTTTCAAGACGGACTGACCCGCAGGCACAGCGATACTTCTCAGAGCAAATCCACCATGTATCACAGAACCGAAGGCAAATCGATTATTTTCCAACATATCAAGCGAACGATCGAGATTCATCCACCCGAATCCAAATGTGTAATCCGGTCCCTCATTTCCTTTATCGGTGGCCCCATTACAAAGCAGATTCTTCACCAATGCGTTGATCGGATTCGCTCCGTTGTTTAGTTGTCGATACCGCTGAATCAACAATGCGGCGCCACCGGTTACGGCAGGAGCTGACATGCTGGTTCCGTTGTTTGTGTAATAGCTTCCGAAGCCAGTGGATACAACGGAGGCTCCTTGGGCGGTGATCTCAGGCTTTATCCGACCATCGATGACAGGACCGCGGCTAGAGAAGCTGGCGATCAGTCCATTGAATTGTGTAGCGCCAACAGTCAATACATTTTTTGCCGATTGATAACTTCCTAGTACGGTCTTGAACCCCGTCGCATACGGAGGACAAGTGAGTGCCCCACTATTACCGGCTGCATATACATGCAACAACTCCGGCAGATCGAATGCCTGCTGATCCCATGTTTTTGAGTAAAAATCATACAGCCCGTTATAGCCACACTCATTCACAATGGCGCCGTATGAATTATTGGTAAGCACCATGCCCTCATCCCGGACGTACTGGGGTGCCATATCAAAAATATGGTTGAAGTATTGTGAGATCAGTCGAGCACGAGGCACATAACCGACCAAGGTATCCGATAGAATTCCTCCTCCTGCAACCGTGCCGGATACATGTACCCCATGCTGACCGGTACCATAAGCAAAACGACTTATCACTCTTCCCGTGAAATCCACATGCAGCAAGGGATCTCCATTATCTCCCATACCGATCACCAATCCTTCGCCCAGCAATCCGCGGCCACCTTGACTCAACGGTGCATTGGCCAGATTGGCTCGGGAACCCATGCGGCTTAAAAAATTGATCTCCTGATCCGGTGCCGGTACAGCCTGTACATATTCCACATACGGAAGAGATGCCAATCCATTCAAGCGAGCCGTATCCAAGGAAACCTCGACGATATGTTGTTTGGCAAAACGAGCATTACGAATCTCAAAACCAGACACATTCAATAATGATTGAAGCTGTGGCAGATCGAGAGAGGCGCTGAATTGAATCCAGACATCGATCATTCCACCTGTACGAGTCGACCAAGGAGGATATTTTTTAGAGAACAATTCAGGGGATAATTTCTCTGAAGGCTCCAACATAAATGCTGAACGCACTCCGACTGATTTCAACTTCTCCCATCCAGGCTTTCCAGTGATCGAAGCCCGAAACGAAAATGCATCTACATATTCATCTAATACAATACCTAACGCAACCAACTCCTTGATGTGCGTGGCATTGGGAGTCGATTCAAATTGAAGTAAACAGATCCGCTTACCCAGCACCAGTGGCTGCTGATCCAGAAAACGAGGCCATTGAATAGCATCAATATTCGGTACAGGCGCCTTCAGGCCGCTTCTGATTTTTAAAGAATACGGAGAAGACATTTGGGCCTCTGCGAGCATCAGCCCCAGCAGGGCGAACGATAACAAGAAGAACTTTTTCATAACTACGGTTCTTTACATTAGGCCGACACATTCAATTTTCGTTTCTATGTTTATGATTCCCTTATGCCTTCACAAACACACGCTCATGCATATTGTAAAGAATTCGGTGCAACTCGGCCATATCCCCCACACCCTCAACCACGAGCAAGAACAAACGACCCGTCTGCTTCAACTTGAAACGATTCGTACCTGTCTGCAGATAATCGAGAATCGAACGGAACGTAGCGGATTCAAAATAGGGAGAATCGGGCCGGTTGATGAAGAAACAGCGAACGGTTTTATCCTTCAGACTCATTTTTTCAAATCCAAGTTCCACAGCCAATTTTCGACAACGGACGGTATCAAGCAGCGCCACGACCGAATCCGGAAGCGGGCCGAATCGATCGATCAACTCTTGCTGCATCTCAACCAGTGCTGCTTCATCGGCACAATCATCGAGTCGCTGATACAAACTCAACCGCTCGGCAATACTCTCCACATAGGTATCCGGCAATAAGATCTCCAGGTCGGTATCAATGGTGCAGTCCTGTACAAAATCATCCTGCTTGGTGATCTCCTCCTGGAACAAATCCTGAAATTTCGAACGCTTCAATTCCCGTATAGCCTCCTCCAATATTTTTTGATAGGTCTCAAATCCGATGTCCGCCATAAAACCACTCTGCTCCCCACCCAATAAATTACCCGCTCCCCGTATATCCAGATCCCGCATCGCGATCTGAAAACCACTTCCCAGCTCACTGTGCTGCTCCAATGTTTGTAAACGCTTCCGACTATCGGCCGGCAACGTACTCATCGGAGGGGCTAATAAATAACAAAAAGCCTTTTTATTGCTTCTTCCGACCCGTCCGCGCAACTGATGAAGATCACTCAATCCGAACTGATGCGCATTGTTCACGATGATCGTATTGACATTGGGAATATCCACTCCACTCTCTACGATATTGGTACAAACCAGTACGTCATATTTCCGATCAATGAAATCCAGGATCCGCTCCTCCAACACATGTCCTTCCATCTGACCATGCGCAAACCCGATGCTCAAATCGGGACATAAGGCCTGAATCCAGTTTGTCATTTCGGCCAATCCCGCGATCCGATTGTGAATGAAAAACACCTGACCGCCGCGTTCCGTCTCATAATAGATCGCTTCCCGGATCGCATCCTCCTGAAAAACCTGCACCTCCGTCTGTATCGGTTGTCGGTTCGGCGGAGGTGTGTTGATGATGCTCAGATCGCGAGCGCCCATCAGCGAAAATTGCAAGGTTCGAGGAATCGGCGTTGCCGTAAGCGTCAGGCAATCCACTGCGGTACGTAATGTTTTGATCTTTTCTTTATGGGCTACTCCGAATTTTTGCTCCTCATCCACTACCAATAGACCCAGATCCTTGAAGGCCACATCTTTTGCAAGTAATCCATGTGTGCCGATGATGATGTCGATCTTGCCTTCCTTTACAAGTTGCAGGGTTTCCTTTTTCTCCTTGGCCGATTTGAATCGATTTATATAATCAACCTTCACCGGGAAATCCTTCAATCGTTCTTGAAATGTCTTATAGTGTTGAAAGGCCAGAATCGTGGTGGGCACCAATACAGCAACCTGTTTGCCATCGATGCAAGTTTTGAAGGCGGCACGGATCGCCACTTCCGTTTTACCGAATCCGACATCTCCACAAACCAACCGATCCATGGGGGAGGTCGATTCCATATCTTTCTTCACGTCAGCCGTTGCCCTACTTTGATCAGGCGTATCCTCATACATGAATGACGACTCCAATTCAGTCTGTAAGTAATTATCGGGCGAATGCGTAAATCCATTCAAGGCCTTACGCTTCGCATACAAAGTGATCAGGTCGAAGGCGATCTCCTTGACTTTAGCTTTTGTCTTCTCTTTTAATCTGCTCCATGCATCAGATCCCAATTTATTGATCTTGGGCACCGAGCCCTCCTTGCCGGTGAACTTGGCAATCTTATGCAGACTGTTGATGTTCACATAAAGTATATCTGAATCCTTGTAGATCAAACGCACCGCCTCCTGCATACGTCCATTCACATCGATTTTTTGCAAACCACTGAAGACTCCTACTCCATGGTCGATGTGCGTAACAAAATCGCCGGGCTGCAGATCACGCAGCGTTCGGATAGTGATCGCTTTGTTCTTGTTATAGGCCTGCTTGACTTTATACTTATGATAACGCTGAAAAATCTGATGATCGGTATAGCAAACGATTTTTAAATCGGCATCGATAAATCCCTGATGGATCGAAGCGATCATGGGTTCGAAGACCAGCTCTGCTTGCAGATCATCGAAGATCTGTTGTAACCGCTCAAGTTGACGAGGATTCTCCGAGGCGATAGTTATTGCATATCCCTGTGCCGCATGTGACTTCAGATCCCGGATCAGCAACTCAAACTGACGATTGAATGCCGGTTGCATTCTCGTTTGAAAATCACACGTCGCTTCTGAATTGTTTGATTGATGTCCGAACGACAGGCGATGAAAACGTCTGAGTCCATTTTCAACTGAATCAATAGAGAGCAGATCATTTTTACTGGGTAAACGAACCAGGCCTCTTTCCTCGTCTTCAACGGGTCCGAAGGGAATCGCTTTTTCCAGATAGGCGTCCAGATCCAACAGCCAATCCCTCGCCTGCTCCATGGAAGTCGCTTCATCTTCCTGCCAAAAAATTGTATTGGCCGGTAGAAAATCGAATAAGGATATCTGCTCCGAATCAGAGGAAAGCGCCTCCACATGTGGAATGATATTCACCTGCAGGATCTTGCGTTCACTCAATTGTGTTTCCGGATCCACGATACGGATCGAATCGACCTCTGAACCGAACAACTCGATGCGATATGGCTTGTCGTTGCCAAAAGAATAAATATCCAAAATGCCTCCGCGGATCGCGAACTGACCAGGTTCATAAACGAAATCGGTTCGCTGAAAACGATGTTTATCCAGTTGCTGTAACAACCCCGGAACATCCAAGGTGTCACCCGTCTTTATGGTGATCAGATGATCGGCGTAACGTGAGGCAGATTCTACTTTTTCCAATAAGGCCTGCGCGTAGGTGATCAGAATTTTTCGATTGCCCCCTTTACTGAATCGCATCAAGGCCTCGGTGCGGAGCATGACGTGCGAAGAACTCAATCGGATAAAATCCCGGGGGGATTTATAGGAGGACGGGAAATAGAACAGATCCAGGGCGCCGGTCAAACTTTCCATCGCATTGTGGAAATAGGCCGCTGATTCAGGTGAATCAAGAACCACTACATGATTCCATTTGGAAAAATCCTCGTGTTGATAGGCCGCTGCCAATACAAAACAAGCCGCACTGCCTTGCAGTCCGCCGAGATGTATTTGCTGAGGTTGGGGTAAAGAGGTACTGCCCCGCAGTTCTTCCAACCGGGGGTGCGCCGCGTATCGATTGACCAGTTCTGCCAGCGCCATTGCGCCGCAAAGATAAGCCACTATTGGCGGCTCCAGTGAATTCAAATCGATCCTTTTGTTTCGTCGTATCTTTCTGTCAAATCTTCGCTCATGGCCCTGCAACCCTGGCGTACCGGCACCGTGATCCGGATCGTGGACGAAACATCCAACAACCGACGATTCTGGATCCGCGTCGATGAACTCGAGCGATTTGATTTTCAACCCGGGCAGTTTGTCACTCTCGACCTCCCCATTCACGAAAAACCCAACAAACGCTGGCGCAGCTACTCGATCGCCAGCTGGCCCGACGGAACCAATGTATTTGAGCTGGTGATCGTACTACTAGAAGGTGGTGCCGGCACCACTTGGCTGTTTGAAAATATCCGTATCGGTTCCGAACTCACCTTACGCGGCCCGCAAGGTGTTTTCACCTTGCCTGACCCACTAGACCGGGATCTTTTTATGATCTGTACCGGAACGGGCATCGCGCCATTTCGATCTATGACCCACCATCTGTTGACCAACAACATCGCGCATCAAAACATCCACCTCATCTTCGGTTGCCGAACCTTCGGTGATGCCCTGTATGCATCCGAGCTGAAAGACCTGGCCCGAAAAGTGCCTAGCTTTCAATATATCACCACCTATTCAAGAGAGGATATTGGCAATGAAGATCATTTCGTGCGACAAGGATATGTGCACCAAGTATACGAGGAGATCTGTCGAAAAAACATCAGCATCGCGCTCGATGATCCAACGCAAACATTGGTCAAACCTGCTTACTTCTTCCTGTGTGGCTGGAGAAATATGATCGACGAGGCCAAACAACGTATCCTGGATCTTGGATACGACAAGAAATCAATTCACTTGGAATTATACGGATGACCCTACGCAAGGCGTTTTGATCAAACCGTGATCGCCTTCAAAACAAGGGACTTCAATTCAGCGATCGGAATGCGTTCCTGCTCCATTGAATCACGATGACGAATCGTAACGGTGTTGTCTTCTTTGGTCTGATAATCGACCGTTACACAGAATGGTGTACCAAGTGCATCCATGCGACGATAGCGCTTACCGATCGAGTCTTTCTCTTCGTAGAAACAACGAAAATCTTTTCTACAATCCGCAATGATCGACTCCGCGATCTCCGGTAGTCCGTCTTTTTTATTCAAGGGCAAGACCGCCATTTTGATGGGTGCAAGCACCGGCGGTAATTTCAATACCACACGGCTATCCTGCTTATCGGCTGTACTCAGGTCCTGCTCCTCATAGGCGTGACTCATCACCGCCAGGAACATCCTGTCGAGACCAATGGAGGTTTCAATCACATAAGGAATATAATTACCGTATGGCTTGCCGGTTGACGGATCGACATCATTGTCGAAATATTGCTGCTTCTTCTTACTGAATTCCTGATGTTGCTTCAAGTCGAAATCCGTTCGGCTGTGAATACCCTCCAGCTCTTTGAATCCCATCGGAAAAGCAAATTCGATGTCACAGGCGGCATCTGCGTAATGCGCCAACTTCACGTGATCGTGATAGCGATATTTTTCAGCAGGCAGGCCCAGCGCGAGGTGCCATTTCAGTCGCTCTGCCTTCCAGTATTCGTACCACTCTTTCTGCGAACCCGGACGAACAAAAAATTGCATCTCCATCTGCTCAAATTCGCGCATCCGGAAGATGAATTGACGCGCAACGATCTCATTGCGGAACGCCTTACCAACTTGTGCGATACCGAACGGAACTTTCATTCGGCCGGTCTTCTGCACATTCAGAAAATTGACGAAAATCCCCTGCGCCGTTTCCGGACGGAGATAAACTTTATTGTCTTCTCCATCAGTGGAACCGAATTCAGTGGCAAACATCAAGTTGAACTGACGGATATCGGTCCAGTTACAAGTACCACTGATCGAACAGGAAACTTTATTCGCTTCTATGAGTGACTTCAATCCGGAAAAATCATCCTTCCCCAATAAGGCTTCCATCTCCGCGATCAAGGCCGCTGCTTCTGCTTCTTTTCCGGCTTCATTTAATTTATCGGCATGTGCTTCGATCAGATGATCGACCCGATAGCGCTTGTTGCTATCCTTATTGTCGATCATCGGGTCGTTGAAATTATCGACGTGCCCGCTGGCCTTCCAAGTGGTGGGATGCATGAAGATCGCAGCATCCAGTCCTACGATATTATCCTGCAGCTGCGTCATGCTGCGCCACCAATGATCCTTGATGTTTTTTTTCAGCTCACTACCCATCTGGCCGTAATCATACACGGCTTGCAGTCCGTCATAGATCTCACTGCTGGGAAAAATAAACCCATATTCCTTACAATGGGCGATGATCGCGGGGAGTTGATTCGTCTCGTTGGCCATGGGCGCAAATATAAGTCGATTCACTGCAGCTTGGGGTTGTCACGGTGCCGATCGGCGTCCCGATCCGTCTTCTTCCGGAGATTTTTTTCGAATGCCTCCGTCAGGTTCACACCGGTCTGATTGGCGAGGCAGATGAGGACCCACAATACATCAGCCATCTCATCGGCCAATCGGTCAGGAGACTCCCCCTGCTTAAAACTTTGATCACCATAGGTGCGCGCCATGATCCGTGCCAGTTCACCAACCTCCTCGGTGAGGATGGCCATATTAGTCAGTTCACTGAAATAACGAACGCCGATGGTACGAATCCACTGATCCACCTGCTGCTGGGCCTCTTCGATCTTCATAGCTTATTCTTTGTTTTTTGTATCGATCCAGATGGTAACCGGACCGTCATTGAGCAATTCCACTTCCATCATAGCTCCAAATACACCTGTCGCAATGGGCTTACCCAAATCGGCCTCGAGCTGACGGATCATTTTTTCATACATGGGTCTGGCGAAATCAGGACGGGCCGCACGAATGAAAGAAGGACGATTTCCCTTCTTGGTGGCGGCATGTAGCGTGAACTGGCTGACCAACAATATGTCGCCGTTAACATCGGTCAGTGACAGATTCATCAAACCTTGATCGTCGTCAAACAATCGAAGTCCCACGATCTTTTTACTGAGCCAGATCAGGTCCTCTTCCGTATCCGACTCCTCCACCCCCAGCAACACAAGAAAGCCCTTGCCAATGGAACCGGATAGATTGCCATCGACCTTAACAGATGCTTTGGTCACTCGCTGGATCAATGCCCGCATGAAGAATGTAACTTTGAGGATAAAGGTACCGATCAAGCCGCGACGACCCATGAGACCCCAAGATCTAATTCCACACATCCGCTTTCAAACCACCCGCAGCGGCGGTAAGGGTGGACAAAATGTAAATAAGGTTGAAACGGCCGTTATCGCTTCATTGAACATAGAAACTACCGGCCTGTTCACCGATGAGCAACGTACGCTGATCCATACAAAACTCAGCAACCGTATCAATGCCGAACAGGAACTGCAGGTCAAATCACAAGTACACCGATCGCAGTTGGCCAATAAAGAGGAGGCCATTGAAGTACTTTATAAACTGATCCGACGGGCATTGGAAAGAAAAAGGCCCCGCATCGCCACACAAGTAAATCGCGCGGCCAAAGAAAATCGCTTACAAGGCAAACGGATACAGGGGGAGCGAAAATCGAATCGAAAAAAATTTAGACCCGATTTCGAATGAACCGCTTCATAATACTCATACTGACCATCGGGCTGTTCGGGTCGCTACTCGGGTGTAAAAAACAATCCGATCGACTGCATACGGTTGCGATCCAAACGCCCGACGGATTTCCGGTAATGGAGCAGTCGGTTGATGCGTTGAATCTGACAGTAGAAGGCATCGCATTGGGGCGACGGCTTTTCTACGACAAGCAACTTTCAGCTGACGTGTCGGTCTCTTGCGGCACCTGTCACGAACAACGAGCGGCTTTTGGGACATTCGAACACGACCGCAGCCATGGTGTATTCAATTCACACACCCTACGCAATGCTCCGGCCCTTTTCAATTTACTCTGGCAAAAAAGTTTTCATTGGGATGGCGCGTATGGTTCGATCCACGAAGAAGCCGCGCAACCATTGACCGGATCCGTTGAAATGGGTACGAACTTCGATCGGATCAAAGAATATTTACAACAGGATGCCTACTACCGGGAGTCTTTCAAGCGCGTGTACGGCACCTGGTTCATTCGGCCCGAACTGATCACCAATGCGATCAGCCAATTCACCGCCACCTTTATTTCCGCGAACAGCAAATATGACCGGGTAAAACAAGGAAGAGATGTATTCGATTCCTACGAGCAGTCCGGCTATCAGCTTTTTCAAACCAAGTGCGCCAGCTGCCATGCAGAGCCCTTATTCACCGACCATAGTTTTCGGAATATCGGGCTGCCCATCGATCCAAGTTTGAATGACCTAGGTAGATTCCGAATCACCGGAAACCTCACGGACTCGCTTAAATTCAAAGTACCCAGCCTGCGTAATGTTTCAGCTACTGCAAACTATATGCACGACGGCCGGTTCGCTACCGTGCAACAAGTGATCCGACATTATCGTTACGGGGTTCAACGATCGACTACAGTGGATGCATCTATCCAAAATGGCATTCCGATGAGCGACACAGACGAATACAATCTGATGCAGTTCCTGAAGTGTTTGACAGACTCCTCTTTCCTCAAAGAGCCACGCCTGTCAAGACCCTATTGAGATCAATTACTTCGCTTGGCTTTGAGAACCTCCAAGGCTGTCTGCTTGGCAGAGATCTCCTTTTCGGTGTCTTGCTGATTCGACAAATTTGTTTGGAGTTTCTTCTCGAGATCTATTTGTTCCGATTTCAGTGTAGCGAGTTTCCTTTGAGTTTTGACCACTTGTTCTTCCTGGGCCTTGATCTGCAATTCCAGGTATTCGCGCTGAACCGATGCCTCCAAAGAGGACATAAATCGCTTCACCTTTCGAATCTCATCCTCCTTCATATCTGTTTTCTGGTTAACCAAGCCCTTCATCAACACCAGTGTCAGCGTGGCCCCTTCAGTTGATTTCTTACTCCGAGATTCCACCTTCACCAGATAATCCTGCTTTTCGTCAGTCAAGTCCTTCACGAATGCATCCTTGAAGATCTTGAAACCTTTATCCTTATTGAAGAGACCTTTCTCCTCTACGGGCTTGTATCCTAATTCCTGAAAATATTTTACAACGGCAAGGTCAACCGCTTCTGCAGAAGCTGCATAATCACATAAAAAGGCATCTTGTCTCTTTTTGTCATATTCCACCTTCCCCTCATATGGCTGTGCCAAAACAGCCGTTGAAACGAAAAGGCCTACCAGGAGTAGAGAAATAGTACGCATGCGGAAGTGTTTTTCCAAATATATGATGAGGAGATGAAAGATGAAAGATGAAGGGTGAAAGATGAAATTTTGTTTTAGGCTGAATGATGAGAGTTGATAAAAAATCAATTCTATAAATATCTCAACCCTCATCCCCCATCCCTCAACCAACTTTTCTACATTTGTCAAAAGCCCCCTCTCCTTGAGCCCTGTCAAGAAACTGGCTGGACAGACCCTTTGGTACGGACTGCCCACCATCGCAAGCCGATTCCTCGGTTACCTGATGAACCTTTCACTGCCGCTGTTTTTTGCTGAACCCGCTACCACCGCCGACCTCACCCAACTCTATGCCCTGATTCCGTTTCTGAATATCCTGTTCACGTACGGACTGGAAACCGCCTATTTCCGATTCGCGCAACAAACCGACAACCACCGCCTCTACAATACCCTCACCACCTCGCTGGTTTTCAGCACCACACTGCTCAGCATCCTTCTTTGGCTATCAACCACACAGCTTGCCTCGGCACTGGGTATGTCGGCACACCCCGAGTACATACAGTGGATGATCCTGATCCTGGCATTGGACACCCTCGCAGCGTTGGCCTTTGCTAAGCTCCGCCTCGAAAACCGCCCGCGCCGATACGCCTTTGCCCGCCTATCAGGCATCGTTGTGAACGTAGTCGTTGTAATGCTATGCCTAGGCATTCTACCCCATTACGCTGGAGTAGATACTTTGAACTGGATCAGCCAGTTTCATCCCAACGAACAAACCGGAATCGTCTATTATCTGATCGGCAATGTCTTGGGAAGCTTGGTAACATTGCTGGTTCTGTCGAATCAATTCAAAGGGGTAAGTCTCTCCATCGATCCGCTCATCTGGAAAAAAGTGATGCGCTATAGCCTGCCGTTGATTGTGGTCGGCATGGGCGGTATTGCCAATGATATGATGAGCCGACTGATCTATCAGCAGGTGGTTGACCTACCGGCCGATCAAGCCAAACATGAGCTCGGCGTATTCGGAAACATCATCCGTCTTTCGATCGCCATCACAATCGCCATACAAGCCTTCCGTATGGCAGCTGAACCGTTTTTCTTTCGGAAGAGCAGTGAATCCGACGCCCCGGCCACCTATGCCCGCATCATGCGATACTTTGTGCTCACTTGCTGCGTGTTGTTTTTGTTGATTAGCCTTTACATCGATCTGGTTGGATGGTTTTTTGAGACGATCGATCGAAGCGAATGGACCGAAGGGATTTATCTGGTTCCGCTGTTCGCCATGGGCAATATCTTTCTGGGAATCTATTACAACCTGAGCATCTGGTACAAACTGACCGACCGAAATGCCTGGGGTGCCTGGATCACCGCCATTGGGGCTGCCATTACGATCGGACTGAACATCTGGCTGATCCCGGAATATCATTACCTGGGAGCGGCCCTGGCAACCGTGAGTTGCTATTTTGTTATGATGTTATTGAGTTATGCGGCGGGGCAAAAATTTTATCCTGTCCCCTACCAACATAAAAAAATTCTTTCCTATCTAATCATCAGTGCCGCCCTGGTGATCACGCACCGACTCGTAGTGATCCGATTCGATATGGGTTGGTCGGGGTTGATCCTCGCCACCATTTTTATGGCCGGCTTTCTGCTCTTTGCCCGAAAGGAAATGCTGTCGGAGCGAATGAATACCGCCTAACCTCTACCCGCGAACAAAGGGATTGGAACGTTTCTCTTCACCAATGGTAGTAGCGGGGCCATGTCCTGAGTAGACAACCGTATCATCCGGCAACACATACAACTGCTCCCGAATGCTTTGCATCAATTGATTCGCGTTGCCCCCCGGCAGGTCAGTCCGACCCACACTGCCCTGAAACAACACATCCCCACTGATGACCCAACCGCTGCCCGGACAGTAAAAAGAAAGACTCCCCGGGGAATGGCCGGGTGTAAAAAGACAGTGTACTTCCTCCCCGCCCAATTGCCAGCTATCCCCGGCATTCAGGTAGTTGATCTCCCCCACATATTGCTCACAAGGCACCAGATACATGTCTCCGGCGATCGGCGCATAGTCGAGCACGACCTGATCGGCTTGGTGTATGTGAAGAGGCAACTTCCAAGTGGAATGAACAAAATTGTTGCCGAATACATGATCGATATGGCAATGCGTGTTCAGGAAAAGTACCGGGCGCAGATCATTTTCTTTGACATAAGACGCCAACAAACTCTTTTCTGCAGTTGAATGACAACCCGGATCAATCAGGGCACAGGTTCCATCGGGCGCAGCCACTAAATAGGTGTTTTCCGAGAAGGGATTGAAGCAAAAGGATTTAACAGTCAACATAAGCCTTTTCCGTAATTTTATACGCTAGCAGGTAAAGGTAATAAAAGCCCCCTGCCATCCCCAACATGAGAACCATTTCCCTACTTATCATAGCCGGGTTGCTGGTCGGTTTGACCTCGCCCCTTTTCGCCCAGGTGAATACCGTTGAATTCGGCAAAAACCGTGTTCAATACCAGAAATTCCGCTGGGAATATCTACAGTCCGAAAACTTCAATGTTTATTTCACGGAAGACGCCTTGAGCCTCGGCAATTACGTATCCCTGATCGCTGAAAAAGAATTGACTTCCATTGAAACATTCGTTGAATACACCTTGCAACGTCGCATTAACGTGGTCGTGTATAACAACTACGATGCGATGCAACAATCCAACATCGGCATCGGCATCGACTGGCAGAACACAGGCGGCGTCACCAAGCTGGTGAACAACAAGATGGTGGTGTACTACAACGGAAACCGAGAGCACCTGCGCATACAGATCCGTCAGGGCATTGCCCGAAACCTGGTAGAGAATCTGTTATTCGGAGACAACCTCGGAGAGTTCGCCGCCAACCAAGCCTTACTCGATCTGCCTAAATGGCTGACCGACGGATACATCGCCTATGCCGCTGAAAATTGGAATCCGGATCTTGACGACCAATTGCGCGGCATCTTGTTATCGTCGACCTACAAGAGCTTTTACCATTTTGCATTCGATAAACCCCTGCTGGCCGGACATGCCTTCTGGAAATACGTCGCCGACCGTTATGGAAAAACCCGCCCCACTTACTTCCTTTATTTGGCCCGTATCTACCGAAATCTCAACCAGGCCTCCTATAAGATCGCGAAGAAAAAATTCAAGGATGTGCTCAAAGACTTCATGACAGAGAATACCGAAGTCTATTACAAAGACATTCGCGGTCGTCGCAATACGCCAAAAGGTCAACTTGCCGTGAGTGAATACATCGGCAAAAAAGACTATATCCGTTTCAATGCAAATCCCGTTCCCCGCAGTTTCACCTATGGCGTCGTTGAGTTCCGTCAGGGACGCTATGAGGTTGTCCTCATGGAGAATTTCGTACAACGCAAAGTGCTGCTGAAGCTCGGCGTTCGCTCCAGGGAAGATGATCAAAATCCACATTATCCGATTCTCGCCTGGGATCCCAAAGGCACCCGACTCGCGGTACTTTATTGGGAGGAAGGAAAGATCAAGTTTTTCATTTACGATGTGGCACGCCGCGTCAAGATCAACAAACAAGAGATCGCCGGCTTCGATCAGATACAGGACATGAAGTTCATGCTGAATGAAAACACACTCATCTTCAGCGCCGTCCGTAAAGGCCAATCCGATATCTACATCTACAAGATCGATAAACAGACCAGCGAACAGATCACCAATGATCCGTATGACGATCTCGATCCGTCATTTGTGGCTTTCCCCAACAAGACCGGTATCCTCTACGCCAGCAACCGTCCCCACCCGAATCTGCGCGCCACGATGGACTCCCTTCCTGGTTCACATTTCAACATTTATTTAGTCGACAACTGGAATAAATCCGCCGAACGACAACTTTCCAAACTCACCGACTTGAAATGGGGGAATGCCCGTTATCCCTCTCAATACAACACTTCTCACTTCACCTTCATCAGTGATGAGAACGGCGTCAATAACCGTTATGTCGGTTTCTTTACTACGGAGCGAGCCGGTGTAGACACACTAGTTTTCATTGGAGAAGAGGTGCTCCGCAATCCCCCGCAAAAAGAGATCGACAGTCTGCTTGCCGAATATAAAAAAGACGATATCGATTCAGTGGGATTCGTATCGCTCACCAACGATTCCGCCTATGTATTCCCGCTGACCAACTACCAAAGTAGCATGCTGGAAACGCGGACCGCTGGAGACAATCAGCAAGTGAGCGAGGTGGTTCAATTGGGAGACGTAAAACTGCTCTACCGACTGCGCATCGATGAAAACACCCTGCGCCGCCGAAACATCAGTACCCCGCCTACACAATACCGTCGCAAAACCATTGAAGAGTCCAAGAAGGCCGCAAAAAAATCACTCCCCGATGCGCCAGCCACCGCTGATAGTACGAAGCAGACCGGAGGTGATTTCACCAGTGGATTTGAAGACGAATCTGACAGTACGCTGAGTGTAGGTACGACCCTTCCCGCGAAAAATACTGAACTACCCAAACTCAAACGATACTCCTATCGCCCCCCGAAATTCTTTAATGATTATCTCGTCAGCGGATTCAACAATAACGTACTGGTCACCCGCTACCAACCTTTCCAAGGCGGATACGGTCCGATTCAGCTGAGTAACAACGACCCGCTCAATGGTATTGTGCGCGTAGGAACCTCCGACCTGATGGAAGACTGGAAGATCGCCGGAGGTTATCGCATCAGTCCCAACCTCCGTAACAACGAATACGTATTCACTTCTCAATACTTAAAAAAACGGATCGACTTTGGGTTCACCTATTATCGTAATGCGATCGATAATCCGCCGCTGTATACAGATTCGACCTGGTACAATTCAAAACTCTTATCCAACTTGTACCAAGTCAGTATCAGTTACCCCTTCAATAAAGTGCGCAGCCTGCGTTTCAATGTGGCCTATCGCAGCGATCGCTATGTTAAGCTAGCCAATGAATTTTTCCCCGACCGCTCCTTGTTTGCTAAGGATGATCGATTGAGCTATGCGCTGGCCCGCGTTGAATTCGTGCATGACGATGCTATCTCTCCGGCACTGAATATTTGGGAAGGACTGCGCTGGAAAATCTATTTCGATTACAATGCACAGGTCGGAAAGAATACTGTGCAGGGTACCGGCGATTTCCCATTCGTCATGAATGCGGGATTTGATTTCCGCCACTACCTGCCCATCTACCGGAACATCAGTTGGGCGGTTCGTGCAGCCGGCGATTTCTCTTTCGGCACACAAAAGATCGTCTACTATCTGGGCGGGGTCGACAATTGGCTGATGTTCGCCAACAACCAAAAAGCAGATGGCACCTATCGCTATTTCGATCCGGCACATCCGCTCGATCCAGATAACGACTATGCCTATCAATCACTGGCCGTGAACCTGCGCGGATTCAAACAAAATATCGCCAACGGAAACAACGCCGTGGTATTGAACAGTGAAGTACGCATCCCGGTATTCACGACCTTCATCAACAAGCCGATCAACAATGCGCTGCTCAGAAATTTCCAACTGGTTCAATTCATCGACCTTGGAACAGCGTGGAACGGAGCCTATGATAAGATCGAGCGTCCAGCCTTATTTTACCGGGCTCCACCCGTAACGCTGAAAGTGAAAGCAGGTGGTATCGGACCTTTTGCCGGTGGATACGGATTCGGCGCCCGCAGCACTGTGCTGGGCTACTTTCTGCGCGTAGATGCTGCCTGGCAAATGGATGGATTCTTCAAGGGAAGACCGAAATATTATTTATCGATGGGGCTTGACTTCTGATCCTCCCCTACACCTTCTGTTCAGATCCCGACTAATGTCGGGATCTTTTGTTTTACGCATTGCGTAAATCGATTATCTTACTTGGCCATCCAGATCGTCATGTCCAATCGCTACATACTTTCCCTCGATCAGGGTACCACCAGCAGTCGAACCCTCCTGATCGATCAAGGGGGTCAGATCGTCAGCATCGCCCAAAAAGAATTCAAACAAAATTATCCGCAACCCGGATGGGTTGAACATGATGCGGATGAGATCTGGAGCACGCAATCGGGCACCATAGCCGAAGTGCTGGCAAAAGCTAAGATTCAACCCGAACAGATCGCGGCGATCGGCATCACGAATCAGCGAGAAACAACCGTTGTATGGGATCGCAGAACAGGTCATCCTATACACCCCGCCATCGTATGGCAAGACCGACGCACCGCTTCGTATTGCGACCAGCTGAAAGCTGCGGGAAAAGGATCGATGATCCAGCAAAAAACCGGACTCCTGATCGATGCCTATTTTTCGGCCACCAAACTTCACTGGATTCTGGAACACATACCTGATGCGAGAGCTCGTGCGGAAAAAGGAGAACTCGCATTCGGCACCATCGACAGCTGGCTGGTATGGAACCTCACAAAAGGAAAAGTACACGTAACAGATGTCAGTAATGCGTCGAGGACCATGCTGTACAACATTCATTCCTTGCAATGGGACAATGAATTGCTGGAACTTTTCAATATCCCATCCTCCATACTACCCAACGTGCGATCGAGTAGTGAAGTGTATGGTCAGGCACACCTGCATGGAAGCGATCCCTCAAATAACATTCCCATCGCCGGAATCGCCGGCGATCAACAAGCTGCCTTATTCGGACAACTCTGCACAGAACCCGGTATGGCCAAGAACACCTACGGAACCGGCTGCTTCATGCTGATGAATACCGGAGAGAAAGCCATCCACTCAAACAACCAACTACTCACAACGATTGCCTGGCAGATCAACGGCGTCACCCATTACGCATTAGAGGGAAGTGTCTTTATCGCAGGCGCCGTAGTGCAATGGCTGCGAGATGAATTGAAGATCATCCGCCACTCAAGCGAAGTGGAAGCACTCGCTTCGCAGGTACCCGATGCCGGAGGTGTATACATCGTACCGGCTTTTGCCGGATTGGGTGCACCACACTGGAATCCCCATGTACGTGGAACGATCTTCGGATTGACACGCGGTAGTAATCAGGCACACCTGGCGAGGGCGGCACTGGACAGCATCGCCTATCAAACGGCGGATGTATTACATTCCATGAATGCGGATGCCGGCATTCCCATTAAAGAACTTCGTGTGGATGGCGGCGCCACCATCAATAATGCATTGATGCAGTTTCAGGCAGACCTGCTCAATTGTTCAGTGATCCGCCCCGAGATCACCGAAACCACCGCTCTTGGTGCGGCCTACCTCGCCGGATTGGCAGTCGGTTATTGGAAAGACCTCTCCTCACTTCAGTCCAACTGGAAAAAACAACGACAATTCGACCCCCTCTGCTCAGATGCTGAACGAACAACTGCTATTGCAGGATGGCACCGGGCCGTGAATGCCAGCATCGCGTGGGCTAACGCACAATAAAATCAACCGATCACACATGACACCTTTTATCGGAGAATTTATCGGCATGATCCTCCTCATCACACTGGGCTGCAGCGTCGTGGCCAATGTAGTACTGACCGATACAAAAGGCAACAACAGCGGATGGATCGTCATCACCCTGGGATGGGCCATGGCCGTATTCATCGGGAATTATGTGAGTGTCAAACTGGGCGGGAGCGGACATCTTAATCCTGCCTTTACATTGGGGGCCGCCCTATTCAGCGATTTCGATCGGACGCTGATCATACCGTATCTGATCGCTCAATTCGGTGGCGCGATCATCGGCGCTACACTTACCTGGCTCGCCTATCATTCACATTTTGAGCGCACAGCTAATGCCTCTTTGAAACTGGCCGTTTTTTGCAACGCACCCGCCATTCGTAAAACCATACCGAATCTGATCACCGAGATCATCAGCACTGCCGTATTGGTGGTGGCTGCCTTGGGCATGTCTCAACCCAGTACACCATTCGTTACGATCGATGCACTTCCTATTGCGCTTGTTGTATTGGCGATCGGATTGAGTATGGGTGGGCCGACCGGCTATGCCGTCAATCCGGCAAGAGATCTCGGGCCACGCATCGCCCATTTTATGTTACCCATTCACGGAAAAGGAGATTCAGATTGGAACTATAGCTGGATACCGGTTGTAGGTCCACTGCTCGGCGCGTTGCTTGGTTTCTGGATCTATAGCTTACTCTGATCGATAGCCTTCAAGATACGTTCACAAGCAAGTTTGATTTGCGCTTCTGAGATGATCAGGGGAGGCGCGATGCGCAAACAATGCGGCGCAAACAAAAACCAATCGGTCATGAGTCCGGTCGGATCTTGCGGAGTTACTGTTAAACAATAATCGATCACGCGTTTGCATGTTTCCGCATCACTGAATTCAACCGCCATCCATAATCCGAAGGAACGGATCGATTTGATAGCGGGATGCTGCAACTGCATACGGAAGATTGCTTCTTTTTCTTTCACTGTATCGATCCATCTTTCTTCGACGAGTGCATCCAGTGCAGCGAGCCCTGCAGCACAACTCAACGGATGTCCGCCGAACGTAGTGATATGCCCGAGCACCGGCGCATCCGTCAACTGATCCATCAATTTTTTATCCGCGACAAAAGCACCCAGTGGCAAGCCACCACCCAACGCTTTCGCCAATAACAATACATCGGGAACGATATCGAACCATTCAAAGGCCCAGCACTTGCCGGTTCGACCGAACCCAACTTGTATCTCATCTAACATCAGCAACGTACCCGTGGCCCTGCATTTTTTCTCCAACGCCTTCAGCCAGCCGGCATCCGGAACAAGTATACCCGATTCAGCTTGTACCGTCTCCAGCAATACACAAGCCGTTGTTTCGTCGATGGCATCAATAGCTGCCGGATCGTTGTATCGAAGATGCCAGACGTCGGGTAAAAGGGGACGAAACGCCTGTCTCCAGTACTCATCTCCGATAACACTCAATGCCCCTTGAGTGCTGCCGTGATAAGATCCCTGAAAACTGATGATACGCGTTCGGTTGGTATACCGCTTGGCCAGCTTCATGGCCCCTTCCACGGCCTCGGCACCCGAATTGGTGAAGTAAACAGAGTTCAAGGTTGATGGTAGCAAAGAGCAAAGACGCTGCGCATAGCGCACCTGCGGGGATTGAACAAATTCACCATATACCATCACATGCAGGTACTTGTCGAGTTGCTCACGAATGGCCGCCAGGATCTTCGGATGACCATGACCCATGTTCGCGACAGAGATGCCACCGATCAGATCGATATAGGCATTACCCTTAACATCGAACAGGGTGGCACATTCAGCCCGCTCGATCTCGAAGGCCAAAGAGGCCGGCGAGGTCTGTGCCACATGTTGTAAAAAAATCTCCCTTGTATTCACGGGTTAAAGGTCGGAAAGAAAAGAGGATATTTGTATCATAACTAGTAAGATGGCACTGATCCTACCGGTAGAAGGAAAACAACCACAATTCGGAGAGAACACGTTTCTCGCACCGAATGCTACCATCGTCGGCGATGTTCAAATGGGCAAAGAGGGCAGCATCTGGTTCAATGCGGTGGTTCGCGGCGACGTGAATTTTATCCGCATCGGCGACCGGGTCAATATTCAGGATGGCGCCTGCATCCATGGCACCTATGAAAAATGCGGCACCACCATCGGAAATTCTGTCTCCATCGGGCACAATGCCATCGTGCACGGATGCACGGTGCACGATCACGTGCTGATCGGTATGGGCGCCATCGTGATGGATAAAGCCGTTGTACAATCAAATACCATCATCGCCGCCGGCGCGGTGGTACTCGAAGGAACCGTCTGTGAAAGTGGCAGCATCTATGCCGGTGTGCCGGCGAAAAAAGTAAAAGACATCACGCCTGAATTGGTGCGGGGCGAAATCGAACGCATCGCTAATAATTATATCAAGTATGCCGGATGGTTCCGGGATAACAACGCGAATAAATAACTGACTATGCGACTGAATAAATTTTTTTGGGGCTTGTTACTGATCTGTTTCTGTTTTTCTTCCTGTGGCCTGATGAGTAATCTCTTTCGTCGGAAATCGGGCTGTCCGAGTAACGGCAAAAATGTAGGCGCTGAACAGATTCTCAGCGGCGACCCGAAGGCGATGAAAAGTGTAAAGCGGGCGAAGAAATTTCGAAGCTGATCAATAATTGCGCTCGTCGATCGAATCCAGCAGATTCACATAACTCAAGTATCGCTTTTCATCGATAATACCTGTACGCACCGCCTCTTTTACGGCGCATTGCGGTTCGTTCAGGTGCTGACAATTATTGTATTGACACCCATCCAGCAGCTTTCGCATCTCCGGAAAATAATGTGAAAGCTCTGCTTTCTCCAGATTTACCAACCCGAATTCACGCATACCGGGGGTATCTATGAGTCTTCCTCCCTGCGGCAGTTCAAACATCTCCGCAAATGTGGTCGTATGCAAACCCTTGCCACTCCATCCACTCACATCCTGGGTACGACGATTGATGCCGGGCAACCAACGATTCAATAAACTTGATTTACCCACACCACTGTGTCCGGTCACCAAGGTCGTCTTCCGGCTCAGCATGCTGAGCAGTTCATCCATCCCCAATCCCGTTTCGGCACTGACAAGCAAGACCGGATATCCGGCACCTCCATATACTCGTTTCCATTCTTCGAATACAGTATTCTCCTTGTCGGTATGCAGATCTGCTTTATTACAAACAATGATCGAAGGAACGTGATACATTTCAGAGGCGATCAAACAACGATCGATGAAACCGGTGGAGGTCTTCGGACTTTTCACGGTCACGATCAACATAGACAAATCAAGATTAGCCGCCACAATGTGATGTTGATACTTATGACGCGGACTTTGTCGATGTAAATAGTTCGTTCTCGGCTCGATAGTTGTGATCATAGCACTGGCGATCGCTTGCTCTTCAATCTCCATTTGCACCCAGTCACCCACCGCAACCGGATTCGTACTGGTGATCGAATCGAGCTTCATGACACCCTTTATCCGAGCATTCCAGCTTTTGCCCTGCTCATCGCGGACCACATACCAACTGCCGGTGGATTTGTAGACGAGCCCGCGCATGGATCAGTTAATTGATTTACTCGTCAGATAACTGGCCACAATAGGCATGCGACGCCCCACCCCGAAGGCCTTGGGCGATACGCGAATGATGGGACAAAATTGATTGCGCTTATACTCATTGATGTTTACAAGGCGTATCACATGTTCCACCATAGTCCGATCGAATCCCGAAGCAACGATCGACTCCGGACCCTTCCGTTGTTCGATATACTGATAAAGGATCGGATCGAGCAACGAATAATCAGGCAATGAATCCGAATCCTTTTGATTAGGTCTGAGCTCAGCCGAGGGAGCCTTGGTAAGGATCGAGGACGGAATGATCTCTTTCTCTCTGTTGATATAACGAGCCAATTCGTAGACCTGAAGCTTGTAACAATCACCTAAAACAGCGAGTCCACCGGCCATATCGCCATATAAGGTTCCATATCCGGTAGCCAATTCACTTTTATTCGAGGTATTGAGCAGGATATAACCGAACTTGTTAGCAATCGACATCAAAAAATTTCCACGGATACGGGATTGCATGTTTTCTTCGGCTAAACCGAATGGACGGTCGGCGAACATGGACTTCAACTCAACCAGAAAAGATTCAAAAACCCGATCGATCGGAACAATATCATAGGGGTTTCCCAGCCGATCACTGAGCGAAGACGCATCTGCTACACTATGTGTAGAAGAAAATGGGGAAGGCAATAGAATCGCACGAACATTTTCTTTATCGAGTGCTTCCACGGCCAATGCCAAAGTCACGGCGCTGTCGATACCACCACTGCTACCCAGGATCGCCTGCTTGAATCCCATTTTTTGAAAATAATCTCGGATGCCAAGCACCAGTGCCTGATGAATCGCAGCAATACCCGTTTCAGGCTTTAATGTATCCGGATTCCACTCCGCATCAGGGAGCTGAGCAGCAGAAGCTAGTACAGGCTGTGTGAATCGTCCGCCCTCATTTACATCTACATATCGAATGGATTCTTCGAACAGGGGGAGTTGTTGTACCAGATTCGCATCTGCATCCATCACGAGTGAACCGCCGTCGAACACCAATTCGGTCTGACTCCCCACTGCATTGCAATACAGCATGGGTATGTTATACTTTCTGACATTGAGCTTGAGGATCGCCTTACGATCTTCCAAGTGGGTATAGTCGAACGGAGAGGCGGATAAATTGAGTATCAGATCAGGTTGCTGAGGGTGCAAATGATCGAGCGGACATTCTCGATACAGCGGATGATCGCCCATATTCCAGATGTCCTCACAGATCGTGATCGCCAGTTTTTTTCCTCGAAACGGCAAAACAGACCACTGTCGAGCCGGCTCGAAATATCGATACTCATCGAACACGTCGTAGTTGGGCAAACAGGTTTTTTGTGCTATACCGATCAATTGCTGTGCATCGAACAGATACGCTGCATTAAAAAGACGTTTCCCGTTCTTGTTCGGATTCCGCTGGGGTGCACCCACCACAATACCAATGTCTGCAGAAGCGATACGAATCCGCTCCAGCGCCTGTTCGCATCGGTCGATGAATTCTGAAAACTCAAGCAGATCGCGTGGCGGGTAGCCACAAACAGCCAGCTCAGAGAAAAGGATCAGTTGCGCACCTGCCTCTTTTGCCGATTGAACGGCCTCGAGGATCTTGTCGGTATTTCCGTCAATATCCCCTATTCGGTAGTTTTGCTGAGCCAGTGCGATGTGCATGTTGCAAAGGTACTGACTCATGGCCCATGCCGGGCAATATTCAATACGCCGACCTCGTTTGATAACATATGATAAATCGTCTTTTCCCCCTGCTGTTTTTGGCTGCCCTCTACGGCTGTGGCAACAACACTATACCCGATGTTTCGAAAGTGGACGCCAAGGTGGAAGTAGAACGCTTCGATCGATCTTTTTTTGCGGTGGACCCGAATCGACTGGACGAGGGACTGACACAAGTACGACAGGAACATCCAACCTTTTATGTCGATTTCATGCAGCATGTACTCGGACTCCCCGCCGATGACACCTCTTCCGATAGTCGAAACAACCTGCTTTTTTTCTTCGAAGGGTATCGACCGCTCTATGATACTTTGATGCGCACGTATGATGCCGTGGATGATATCCAACGATCCGTAAAAGAGGGATTACAATTTGCCCGTTATTATTTTCCCGCTTATCCGGCCAATAAAAAACTCATTTTTTTTGTTGGCCCATTCGATTCACCGGGCACAGCCCTTACGAGAGAAGGCATAGCCGTCGGATTACATCAATATGCCGGGAAAGATTTTTCATTTTATCTATCCCCGCAAGGGATGGAGCTATTCCCAACCTATATAAGCCGCCGATTCGATCGCCCGTACATTGCCGTGAACTGCCTCAAACTGATCGTACAGGATATTGCACCCGATACTGCACGCTTCGGCTCACTGATCGATCGGATGATCCGCCGCGGACGAGAAGCTTGGCTGCTCGATCGATTCCTTCCCCACACAGCCGATTCGCTCAAAATGGGGTATACGGCCGATCAACTAAAATGGTGTGAAAAAAATGAATCCATGATCTGGAGTTATTTTCTGAAGAATATCGACTTGCAGTCAAACGACCCGGAACTGTTGCAAAATTTTTTAGGAGAAGGCCCCTTTACTGTTGGACTCGACCAAGAGCGATCACCAGGCAACCTGGGAACTTGGGTCGGTCGTCAGATCGTGCGTGCTTACATGGAAAAATTCCCGAATACAACCCCGGAGGCGCTCATTTGGACGGCACCGCAAAAAATCCTGGAAAAAGCTGGGTACAAGCCGAGGTGATCAGTTCAATTTAGCCGGCATGATCAGATCGAAGGCCGGAATCGCCACCTCAAATGTATTCTCGGTATTAAGATTTTTCATCTCGTAAAAGCCGGACATCCGCCCCATCTCCGTATTCAGATTACAGCCGCTGATGTATTGATGACGGTCCCCGGGCTCGAGGATGGGTTGCAAACCGATCACACCCTCCCCGTCCACCTCACGGTAGGAGCCATTGCTGTCGAAAATATCCCAGTGGCGTCGCATCAATTGAACAGGGAACGGATTTTTATTTTCGATCGTAACGCGGTACGCAAAAATGAATTCCGGCTGATTGGCATCAGCCTGATAAAATGTTTCCACACTAACAGCAACCCCGGAGGTGACCTGACTGACCATATCTAAAAGTAGGTAAAGAGAATTATAAATTTTCCCTTGTGCATAAATTGGTTGGGCCACACCTGCCTAATTTTGCACCCAAATTCACGTTATGAAGATTGCGATCGCCCATGGGGACGGCATTGGCCCCGAAATCATGAAAGCCGTATTGTCCCTTTTTGATGCTGCGGGCGTACCGCTGGAATACGTACCGGTCGATATGGGTAAATGGGTATTTGATAAAGGTTACAACAATGGCATGACGCCTGAGGCCCAGCAGACCATTGAATCGCTCGGCATCCTATTCAAAGGCCCGATGGAAACGCCCAAAGGCAAGGGTGTGAAAAGTGTGAATGTCACCGCTCGTAAAACCTGGAACACCTATGCCAACAAGCGGGTTTTTCAAACGCTCCACGGCGTCGATACGGTTTTTTCGAAGGCCGGTATTCCGATCGATCTCACGATCGTACGCGAAAATATCGAGGATACTTACGGAGGAATCGAGCACATGCTTACGCATGATGTAGCGCTGAGCCGCCGTTTCATTACCCGTCCGGGTAGCGAACAAGTAATCCGTTATGCCTTTGAAATGGCCCGCAAAAAAGGGGCCCGTCGCATCACCTGCGGCCATAAGGCGAACATCATGAAGATCACCGATGGACTTTTCTTGGAAGTATTCTATGAAGTAGCCAAAGAATACCCCGAACTGAAAAGCGATGATGTGATCGTGGATGATCTCTGCATGAAAATGGTGACCCGCCCTGACCTATTCGATGTAGTGGTGCTTACCAACCTACAAGGCGATATCGTCAGTGATCTTTGTGCAGGCTTGGTCGGTGGACTTGGATTTGCTCCTTCTGCCAACATCGGCGACCATATCTGCATCTTCGAGGCTGTACATGGTACGGCTCCAGACATCATGGGGAAAAATATTGCGAATCCGACCGCCTTGTTATTAAGCGGCCTGGCGATGCTGCGTCATCTTGGCTTCATGGGACACGCCGCCCGCATCGAGAATGCATTGCTGTACACCCTGGAAAGCGGTGCCCGCACCGGTGATTTTGGAGACAAGAGCAAACCCGCGCTCAACACTACTGAATTCATTCAGACCATCATCAATAATCTGGGCAAAACACCTGCACACGGCGCCAGACCCATACTGGAAGACAAACCGATCACGCCCACCCAATATAAACTGGAGAAGAATCCCCTGATCATGTCTAAAGAAACCATGGATGAAAAGATCGTGGGGGCCGATTTTTTTGTGGAAAGCGAAGAACAGCCTACTCCCGTTGCGGAAAAAATACTCGCCGGATTGAATCCGAAATTCGAACTGGTCACCATCAGCAACCGCGGTACGCAGGTTTGGCCCAAGGGCTCTGTATTCACAAACCTGGTCAATCAATATCGCTGCCGGATCGAGAGCAAAGACGCAGCTGCCTGTACACAAGAAGAAATCCTTGAACTGTATCAGCACTTCATGAAGGAGTTTAAAGTTTGCTCCATTGAAATCCTGAACATGTGGGGAGAGAAAAAAGGATACAGCCTGGCTCAAGGGCAATAATAATCTCAACCCTTATCCCTTCACCTTATATCCGAGTTTCAGCAAAAAAGCTTTGATTTTCTCACGTTGATCTCCCTGTACCAGCGCAATTCCGTCCTTGACGGAACCGCCGGTGCCACAATGGGATTTGAGTTTTTTTCCTAATTCCTCGAGATCGTCTGTTTTGCCCACAAATCGCTCCACTACAGTCACAGCCTTTCCGGCCCGTTGCTTGGTATCGAGCCGAACATATAGCTGTTGCTTCGCCGGCGGCAACGTTTCTTCCTCATTGGACTCATGCTCGTAGGAGAAATTCGGGTCGGTGCTGTACACATAGCCCTGTTGATCGGGACGATTTTTTTTCGACATATTATTCGATTAACGTTTTCAAACTCAGGTCCAAACTGACCGCCTGATGCGTCAGCGCACCAACACTGATGAAATCAACTCCAGCCATTGCATATGCTCGAATATTACTTAACTGGATGCCGCCACTGACTTCTGATTCATACAACCCATTGATGCGAGCAACCGCTTCGTGAACCTGCTCCGGAGACATATTATCCAGCAACACCCGATGCACACAGCCCCGACCATACTCGATCAACGCATTGAGTTCTTCCATGGTGCGCACTTCGATCTCAACCGGTAAAGACAATTGATTGGCAGATAAATACTGGCGGGTGGCTTCAATTACAGATCGAACCCCACCGCCATGGTCGATGTGATTATCCTTGATCAAGATTCGATCATACAATCCGAAACGATGGTTGGATCCGCCGCCGATTCTTACTGCCTCTTTTTCGGCCCATCGAAAACCGGGCGTGGTCTTTCTTGTATCTAGCAAAATAGTTTTTGTACCGGCTATCTCCTGTACGTACCGGTCTGTAAGCGTTGCAATCCCCGACATGCGTTGCATCATATTTAGTGCCACTCGTTCTCCGATCAATAACGAACGGGCTGATCCGCTCAATTGAAAGACCCGATCACCGGCCTGTATCCGATCACTGTCATTCATGAAAACTTTTCGCTCCAAAGACGGATCCACAAATTCAAAAAAATCCAATGCCGCCTGCACACCGGCCAATACACCGGCAGATTTGGCCAGCAAGACGGCACTTCCCGGTACATCAGCCCCCACGGTGGCCAATGTAGTATGATCTCCCGTACCAAGATCTTCCGCAAGCCAGGTCTTAAAGGATTCCAGGTGTTTACTTGTCGACATGCCACAAAAATAGCCTCATTTCCCCCGCCCCCGCTGCTGCTTTCGTAACTTTGAAAGGCCCGTTTCAACGGGATATTTCAATCATGAACCAGAAAAACCGAAAAGTCATTCTCGTGATCATGGATGGATGGGGGCTTGGAAAAGTCCCTGCCGCAGATGCCATCCAACATGCTCGCGTTCCCTTCACCGACAGCTTATATCAACGCTATCCGAATACCACTCTGGTGACCTGCGGAGAGGCGGTCGGACTCCCTCCCGGACAAATGGGCAATTCAGAAGTAGGGCACCTGAATCTAGGCGCCGGACGCATCGTATACCAAGAGCTTCAACGCATCAACAAAGCGATCGCGGATGGAGAACTTGCTCAAAACGCCACACTCCGAAATAGCTTCCAATATGCCATCGAGCATAAGAAACCATTGCACCTGCTGGGGCTGGTAAGCGACGGCGGCGTACATGCACACATTGAACATCTGATAGCACTCGTAAACATCGCCCACCAGGCCGGAGTTCAAGACATCTTCATCCATGCTTTTACCGACGGAAGAGATACCGACCCGAAAAGTGGCAAAGGTTTTCTGACACAACTGGAACATTCAATAGCAGGAAAAGCAAAGATCGCATCGGTGAGTGGCCGGTATTATGCGATGGATCGGGACAAACGATGGGAGCGAGTAAAGTTGGCCTATGACGCGCTGGTAAAGGCAACCGGTCAAACCGCAGCAAGTGCTCTTCAAGCGATCGAATCGGCCTACGCCGCAAACATCACTGATGAATTTATTCTTCCTACGGTGATCGTGAATGAGCAGGATCAGGCACTGACAAAAATCAAGCCGCAAGACGCCGTGATCTGTTTTAACTTCCGGACCGATCGATGTCGCGAGATCACGCAGGTACTTAGCCAGATCGATCTGCCCGAATTCAACATGCAAAAACTGGCACTTCACTATACCACCTTCACGGAATACGACAAAAATTATCAAAATATCGGGGTGGTATTCGCTACCGACAACCTGAACAATACAATCGGAGAAGTGCTCGAAAAAAATGGCCGTACGCAGATACGTATCGCTGAAACAGAAAAATATCCGCACGTCAGCTTCTTTTTCAGTGGTGGAAGAGAAAACCCTTTTGTTGGAGAAGAACGCATCATGATCCCCTCCCCAAAAGTTGCCACCTATGACCTGCAACCGCAAATGAGCGCCAAAGAACTTACTGCCGCCATTTTACCCGAGATTGAAAAAGGAAAAATAGATTTCATCTGCCTGAACTATGCAAATGCCGATATGGTCGGACATACCGGCGTCTGGCAGGCCGCCATCGAAGCAGTGGAAACGGTCGATGATTGCGTCGCACAAGTGGTAACAGCCGGACTGAAAAACGATTACACCATCTTCTTGACCGCTGACCATGGAAATGCTGATTATATGGTCAATCCCGATGGATCTCCCAACACTGCACACACGCTGAATCCTGTACCACTTTTCATCATCGATAAAGAATGGCATGGAAGTATCGATGCCGGAAAACTCGGCGATATCGCTCCTACCATTCTGACCATGATGAATATTCCCGTACCGCCTGAAATGACGGGAAATATATTGATCGATCAATCCTAAACAGATACGTTATGCTGAAAAAAATCGGATGGGCCTTGCTGATCACCCTGATTGCGATCCAATTTATTCGCCCGGCAAAAAATCAAACCACTGAACCACAACCGCATGCCATACAAACGAAGTTTGAGGTGCCGGAAAATGTTTCTTCTATTTTGAAAAAGGCCTGCTACGATTGCCATTCAAACAATAGCCAGTATCCGTGGTACTCAAATATTCAGCCGGTCTACTGGTGGCTGAACGATCACATTGAAGAAGGAAAAGGACACCTGAATTTCGATGAATACACCAACAAACGCCTTCGGTATCAATATCACAAGATGGAAGAGGTGATCGAACAAGTGAAGGAAGGCGAAATGCCCTTAAATTCTTACACCTGGACGCATACAGATGCACGACTCACGTCGGAAGAAAAAGCAGCCTTGACCGGATGGGCGCAACAAGTGATGGATACGCTGAAAGCCAACCACCCGATCGATAGCCTGATCCGAAAGAAGAAATAATTCACTACTCAATCTGCTACATGAGAATAAAGGGGGTCGTAGTTTTCTTACTGACGGCATTAGGCGCATACGCCCAAACGGATACAACCAAAAGCAAAACACTCGAGGAAGCCTTTATCTACACCAATAAGTTTCGAGAGAAAGTTAATCATACAGCCCAACAGGCAATGGTGATCGACCGGCTTGTGATCGCAAAGGTCAACGCGGCCAATACAGCCGACCTATTACAGGAGACTGGAAAGGTATTCGTACAGAAAAGTCAGCAAGGTGGCGGCAGTCCGGTTCTGCGCGGATTCGAAGCCAGTCGAGTGCTGCTCCTTGTCGACGGCATTCGAATGAACAACGCTATCTATCGGGCCGGGCATTTGCAAAATGCCATTTCCGTGGATCAAAATATTTTGGAGTCGGTTGAGATTTTAATGGGGCCCGCTTCCACGCTGCATGGAAGCGATGCACTTGGCGGAGCGATACATTTTCGTACCCGTGCTCCTAAACTGTCTAATTCCGATAAAACATCGATCAGCGGTAATCAGTTTTTACGATACCGCACCATCAACCGCGAAGTAACCGGACATGTGGATGTCAACCTCGGCACCCAAAAATTCGGCTGGCTGCAATCCTACACATTCAGCAAATTCGGCGATCTCAAAATGGGATCCAGATATCCTGAGAAATATCCAAACTTCGGACGCCGATCACAATACATCGATACTCGTGACGGAATCGACCGCATCGTTACCAATCCGGATGAACGCATCCAGAAATTCTCCGGATACCAGCAATGGGACATCACCCAAAAACTGCTGTACAAGCAAAATGATCGAATCACGCACTCCTTGAACCTTCAACTTTCCAACACGAACGATATCCCTCGATACGACCGCTTGCAAGACCGTCGAGATTTTGGTGGAAACGTCGGCACGACCCTTCGATTTGCCGAGTGGTATTACGGCCCACAATTCCGCTCCCTGATCGCGTATCAAACACAGTGGGCGATCAATGCGCAGCAAGAAGTGAACCTTCAGGTATACCATCAGTTCGTAAAGGAAAGCCGACAAACACGCGAATACCTGCGGTACGACAGGTTCGATAGCCGAAGAGAAGAGATCGGCATATGGGGATTCAATTTAGATGCCCGGACCAAAAAGGGGAATGATGAATTCACATACGGACTCGACGGACAATGGAACGACCTGCAATCCGAAGCAGACCGAACCGATCTCCGTACCGGTAATAAGACCGCACTTGACTCCCGATATCCGGACGGGAAGAACAACATGTTATACCTGGGCGCCTATGGCCAACACCTGAGAAAATTCAAAAACAGCAAGTGGGTATTGAACGACGGCATCCGATTACAATTGATCACTTTACGTTCCAGGATCGAGAATAATTCATTCTTCCGATTCCCCTTCACGGAGATCGATCAAAAAAATCTATCCGTCACGGGTAACGTAGGCATTGTATATAATCCATCCGCTTCCATGCGAACCGCTTTTCACCTGAGCAGCGGATTTCGTACACCCAACATCGATGATGCGGCCCGGATCTTTGAATCCAGTACGTCGCAACGCAGACTGATCCTCCCCAATCCGAACATCCGACCTGAGCGCACCTACAATGCAGACCTGAACTGGATCCTTCGAATAGACAATAAGATCCGTTTCGAGGGCGCCTTATTCTATACCCTGTATCGAGATGCGATCACACTTGCGCCTTTTCAGTTGAATGGCTCAGATTCGGTTGACTACAACGGATCCCGTGCCGCGGTTTTTGCGAATCAAAATGCACGCAAGGGATACTTGTTCGGCATCCAGGCGCGAATGTTCATTCAAGTGAACAAGCAATGGTCCATCGACAACACCATTACCCAGAATAAAGGCAGATTCCAAACAGCAGGCGGTGAAATCCCGCTAGACCATATCCCCCCTGTTTTTGGAAGATCAGGCGTACAGTACCAGCACAAACGAGTGCAGGCGGAGGCATTCCTACAATTTAATGGATGGAAACGGCTGCGGGACTATAACCTAGACGGCGAGGACAACCTGCAGTATGCCACTCCCGATGGTATGCCGAGCTGGATGACCCTCAACCTGCGCTTTCAGGTAGAAGTTTCCAAGCAGATCCAGATTCAGGGAAGCCTGGAGAATTTAACCGACCGAAACTACCGGGTTTTCGCCTCCGGCTTATCTGCGCCCGGCCGCAGCTGGATGATCACGGTCAGGTCCCGTTTTTAACAAGGGCAGCCGTTTTTTCATTTCGGATTTTTCTTACATTGAGGGTACAAATGTCTGAGCAAGCCCTCATAGATGGATGTCTCCGTAACGAGCTGAGTGCACAACGCGAATTGTATGAATTATACAGTCCCAAGATGCTGGCCGTTTGCCATCGATATGCCGTGAACCGCGAAGATGCAGAGGATATGCTGCAAGAGGGATTTGTAAAAGTCTTTCTGCAGATCCGATCCTTCGAAGGGAGAGGGTCATTTGAAGGCTGGATCAGACGCATCATGGTGCATAACTGCATCAATAATCTCAAAAAAAATAAAAAGTTTCAGGACAATCTCGACATCATTCATGCGCATGGGATCCCGACACGCACCGATGCGATCCCCTCGATCATGCAAGCCAAACAGATCGCTGAGTGCATCCGTTCACTGCCTGTGGGTTACCGAACCGTCCTGAATCTTTATGCCATCGAAGGATATAGTCACCGGGAGATAGCAGCCATACTCGACATTGAAGAAAGCACGAGCCGGAGTCAATACACCCGCGCCAAAAATTTACTGGAGACGCTACTCATACAACGTAATATTCTTCCGCCGCACAAACAAAAAGCCGACTGGCTGGTTGTCACTCGATGAGATCTGATTTCCACGATAACGAATTTGAGCAGTGGCTTCGGCAAGAAACCGATCGGCACCGACTCTATGCAGATGAATCAGTCTGGGCACGTATCCAACAACGGGTACACCGTCTTCGCTGGTTTCCCTTCGTATTAACTGCTTTGTTGACCATCAGTGCCAGCGTTACCTGGGTCATGATCGATCAACCGGATCTGCCGATCAATTATAGAGCAGAGCTTGGCGCGAATCCATCCACCGACCAAAACGATAATACTGTTCAGCATCGTTCCTCCGACCGCAACCACGCTTCCGAAATACAAACGCCTTTCCGCATCGCCTTGGAGACAACGGATGAAACATTGGCATTTTTGATTCGATCCGATGAACATACGGATGCCCAACCCAATAACTCATACCTCACGGATCTTACTACCGATTCCGATAAGAATACGGATCAGTTCTTTGAAAGTGCTAACCTGAATACTTCTAGAACGGAAACCAGACCATCAATACCGTTACAAAACAAGGTTGAAGCACCTGTTCTTTCGCAACCAAAAGACTACCTCGCAACAAATTCGAATACAGACAAAGAGTCCTCCTCCGATTCTGCAGCATCAAAGAAATCTTCTGAAACTGTTGCCGTCATGGCGCCTGAACAATTCCAGACCATCGAAAGTGTGATCAATGGCTATAAAGGCAAGCGGACGCGAAAGAGCTGGAATATGCAATTGAGTGTGAGTCCGACCATCAGCTACCGACAACTGATCGAAAACACAGCTGCTTTACAAGCTGCTCGCTCAGCCACACCGGCTGCACCGGCCATGGCCGTACCTGAACTTGAAAACGTTGTGAACCACAAACCCGACCTGGGGCTGCAATTCGGCGTTTCCGTAAGCCGGCAACTGAATAAGCGGCTCGACCTGATCGCCGGCGTTCAGTTTAACATCAATAAATATGATATTCGAGCTTACGGCGGAAGCAGAGAAGTGGCAACCGTTGGACTCTCCAACGCAGGAGGAACAGGCAGTGTTTCTTCGTACACCAACTACCGAAGCGCTGGGGGTGTCTGGGCCAAATGGCTGGCAAATAATTATTTCTCCGTATCCGCCCCGATCGGATTTCAGTACCGGGTGACTGGAAACGGCAAATGGAGTTGGGGCATCGGGTCAACACTGCAACCCACCTACTTGCTGAGCAATCAAGCCTATATCCTTTCCACCGATTATAAAAACTACCTAGAAGTTCCCTCCCTCATCCGAAAATGGAATCTCAACGGCCAGGTCGAATCCTTCATCGGATTTAAGAAGGGAAAAACAAGGTGGACACTCGGACCACAAGTCCGCTATCAGATCCTCTCCAGCTACGAGAAAGCCTACCCCGTACAGGAACACCTGTTCGATATGGGTGTGAAACTGGGTGTGGGACTTTAACATCGACCCATCGAGAGAAACGGTATTTTTGAGCATGCGTTCATTCCTTTTGATTTCAAGTTTACTCTTGCTGTTTGCCTGTAAACCTTCTGCGCCGGCAAAAAAATTCATCTCGGCTACTTCGTTGATCGAGCAACAGATCCGAGCAATTGACACCTCCCTGTATTCAATAAAAAAATACACGACGGTAGACTCTCTTCCTGCCGATACCAGCTATATCCCTCGCGAAGATTTTCGAAAAGAAGTGTCGGCTTTTTTTAAACTCCCTGACCTGAGCGATCCGAAGGTGGCGGCTGATTTCAATGAAGAGACCCGATTCGATGATCTGATGAAGCGCGTGATCATTTCCTACACACCCGTCAACCCGGAAAAACAATCCTTTCAGCGAATTGAATTGTTCGTTGAACCGAATATGGATGCAGGTGATCAGGTGCGAACCATACTGGCAACCCGACGCAGTGGTGATAGAAATGGGTTTGAACAAGAGGAGTTGATCTGGCAGATGGATCGCAGTTGTACATCCATACTCACTACGCAAAAACCCGGCGGGTTTGAACAGATACGAACTATCAAATTAAGCTGGAACGAATAAGGTCATGACGCCTGAACATCTCCAGTCGATCGTAAATGGATTGCCAACAGGACCCGGCATCTATCAATACTTTGATACCCTCGGGGAGCTTATCTATGTCGGGAAGGCAAAGAACTTGCGCAACCGCGTCCGCTCCTATTTTGCCAAGGATCTCGATTCACAAAAGACCCGTGAACTGGTCAAACGGATCGAACGGATCCAATTCACCACGGTCAATTCCGAAGAGGATGCCTTTCACCTGGAGAACAGTCTGATCAAGGAATTTCAACCTCGGTACAACATCCGACTGAAAGACGACAAGACCTATCCCTGGATCGTGATCAAAAAAGAACCGTTTCCTCGCATTTTCCTCACCCGAAAAAAATTCAACGACGGATCGGAATACCTCGGACCCTTTACCCACTCGCAGCAAGTCAGGGAGCTGTTGGAATTCATCAAACAGATCGTACCCTTGCGAACCTGCTCGCTGGCCTTGTACCCGACAGCCGTGAAAAAAGGAAAATTCAAGGTTTGCCTAGAATATCATTTGGGAAATTGTTTGGGGCCCTGCGCGGGGCACCAATCTGCCGAATCGTACGATAACGGAATACGACAGATCAGAAATCTGCTCAATGGAAACCTGAAGCCGGTGATGGACGAGGTGCGGGCGCAAATGAAGACCGCCGCAGCGGAATGGAAATACGAAGAAGCAGCGCGATGCAAACAAAAACTTGAATTTCTTGAGAATTATCGTTCACGATCTGTCGTGGCCAATGCCCGAGTGTCCGAGCTGGATGTATTCACCGGTAGAGAACAACAAGGACATTATTTTATCAGCTACCTGATGGTTAGAAACGGAGCCATCGTTCAAACGCATTCCACTCGATTGGAAAATCCGTTAGCCGCCGATGATCATACGCTGTTGGCAGCGGGTATCGCACAGCTCAGGGAACAACTCAATTCTCATTCCAAAGAGATCGTCGTACAAGAAAGGATCGACTATCCTGAACCGGAGGTGCGCATAACCGTCCCCCGTGCGGGTGATAAAAAAACACTGCTCGAACTGGCACACAAAAATCTGTTGCACCATATCCAACATTGGATTTCTACGAAATGGAAACAGACTGAACTGGATACACTTTCATCAGACGAACTGTTGGAGAGAGTGCAAGAGGATTTGCAGCTACCGGCATTACCCCGACACATCGAATGCTTCGATAACTCGAATTTTCAGGGAAGCTATCCCGTCTCGGCCATGGTATGCTTCCGTAATGCAAAACCCGTTCCGAAAGATCACCGCCAATTCCACATTCGGACGGTTGTCGGCATCAATGATTTTGCCTCCATGCACGAAGCCGTAACACGCCGTTACCAGCGGTTGCTGAATGAAGGAGGTTCCTTTCCTCAATTGGTCATCATAGATGGCGGTAAAGGACAATTGAATGCGGCACAGGAAGCCATAAATGAGCTGGGGCTATCTGGTAAAATGACGCTGGTCGGACTCGCAAAAAACGTGGAGGAGATCTTTTTTACAGGCGACACTGAATCACTCAAACTCGATTACCGAAATCCATCCTTACTGCTGATCAGACGCATCCGCGATGCCGTACACCAACATGGATTGAGTTTTCACCAACAATTGCGCAGTAAAGGCGCCATACAAAATGAATTGGAGAACATCCCCGGTATAGGGAAACAAACAGCTGAAGAATTGCTGACGCAATTTCGTTCTGTGAAGAAGATCCAGGCATTGAGCGCTGATGAATTGGCTGTGGTTGTGGGGCCGTCTAAGGCCAGAAAAATTGTCGACTATTTCAAAAAGAATACATAGTCTTCGTTAGACAAAACAGGATAAAAAAAGGGGCCTGAATGGAAATTCAGCCCCGTTAAAATCCAATATCCTATGAAAAACCGAGGTGAAAATACATATTTTTTTGACTTCGAAGAATTTGCCCACTCTTTTTTTTCGGATATAAATTATTGAAATACAGGTACTTATTTTTTAATCTACGTGTGGCATGGCTGATTTGCTTCGCATGCCAAAAAAAAATCCCGCCGGAAGGCGGGATCTAAATTATATAGCCGGAGTGCCGAGGATCAATAGGACCAAAGATCCTGCTCGAAATTGAAGATCTTTTCCTTGATGTTCTCTCCTTCCAGTAAACGCAAGATCGGATCATCGATCAGATTGCGGATGAATTTATTTGAAGGATTGTCGATGGAAGACTTCACGATGTAGCTTCCGAACATACGGCTCTCGAAGAGCTCCTCCCAGGTCATGCGATTCTGTCCCATGTTCTTCGGATTGTAAACCTCTGCTTTTGCAAGCATTTCACGCAGATCGGGATAGTATACCCAGAACAAAGAGGAAGTTCCGCGCTCCCGCTTGGTGTTGGGTACATACTCTGTTTTCAGGATTCCGATACCGAGAATACGGACGAACATGCGGCTCGACTCACGGTCAAAAACCCATTCTTCTTTAAGACGGATCTTGGTAACGTCTTTGGGATTGAAACTTTTGCGGGTAACGGTACGTCCGACAACCTTGTTGATGTCATTCAGATCACGAACCAGCGCTGTATCCAATCCGCCGGCTGTTTTTTGATACACATCAGCTGTTGTCATCTCCGTGGTAAAACGATCATCTACAAAAGCCGTAACCTTACCGGATGTAACCGCATTCATCAGCATGGAGATAAACATCTGGCTTCCATTGTCGTCAACCGCCTCATACGTGAAGACTTTGTTGATCTTTTCACGCAGATCCAGTTCGCGCCATACTTTCTCAGCATAGAAGGCATCATCCCAACGAAGGTGCTCGTATTCGAGAGGCTTGCGATCCCGAACAGAACCTTTGTCGAAAGCATTGTCATTGCGCTTGGAAGGCAAGGCAGACTCATTAGAACTGGCCGTATCATAGGTGATCGGCAGGTTCGCATAAGGGTCGAACGTGGGCGGTTGTCCGTTGTTATTATTGTTCTGCGGATTACCAGTGGTATCGGGTGCAGGAGTAGTGGGTGTTGTTCCACCACCACCACTTCCACCGCCTCGACCACCCCGACGCTGCGCTTCAGCAGTATTCACCTGCAGAAGTAAACAGACAGTCATCATTCCAAATACGATCAATTTTCCTTTCATATCAAGCCTTTTATTGAATGTAGTAAACCAGGGCCGGTGCTTTACTGATACGGCCATCCGGACCTTTCACCTTGATCTCTTCAATGGTCACCATGCGTCCAGCTTTAACTTGCTGATTGATCGCCGTCCGAACAGGTCCCTGGAAAGCAGCTCCCTGAACCGGGATCGTAACGATGTCATCATCCGTGTCGCAAGTAAATGTGTAGCTGACCACGTTGTATTTCAGATCGAAGGGGAAATTTTTGATACCGGCACCCACACCCGCCTGAGAGCGAAACTCTCCGGCTGTAACCTGCTCACCACTCTGACGACCACCTACATAGGCCTGTGCCTCAGGTAATGCCTGTACGCGAAACTGAGAAGCGCCCACCAGCTTGTTGTCAACATAAACATTGATCATACAATTGTCGGTGATCTGGCCCACACGACCGATGTACTTTCCATTGCCTTGACGAATCAGTTGTCCGCCACCGCCAACGATCTCTGCACGGATCTTATCATCTCCGCCACCGCTGGCAGCAATGGTAATCGGGTTATCGACACCGATGTACAATACATTCATTTTATCCAAGGCGATAGACGCATTGGCTGAACCGACTGTATACTCAACAGGTATGGTACGTGTTTGTGCTTTGCCATCCTGGTCAGTGAAAGCAACTGTTACATTGATTGTACGGCTACCGGTACCAGTAGCTGTGGTCTTATAAATGGCCATTCCTTTTTCGTTAAGGGCCACATTTGAACCATTGATGGTTACTGTTGGCAGCTTTGAACGGCTGAACGCACCCAAACCAGCTGTAATCTCCAGCTCCTGCCCGGGCATCAGGTAGCGAGAACTCTGTCCCACGATGGCTTCGAAAGCATCGAAACGGAGTTCCACTTTTCCTACCTGCTCGTGACAGAAAGTAACCAGCTTGTTCTCGGCGTTGCGCAGGTCATTCTGAAATTTGCTCAGGATACTCAATGCACCTACCGTAGGGGCCATGTAGAAATAGCCTTCTTCCCAGGTCTTCTTGTTGGAGTTCATGCTCTTTGGCATCTCCAAAGAGATAGGAAGAGACTTCTCGAATTCAGCACGAATGGCCGAGTCTTTCAAGACGTTCATCTTATAATCGGTCAGCATTTTTAGCAATTGCTGCCCTTTTCCTTCTTTGACCAAGATCCGAGTGGTGGTGTTCTGATCATCATCCCCTTTGGATTGCGCCAACAGGTCTTTCTTCAGTCCATCGATGAACGTATAAACAAGAGTTGTTTGGTCGGTCACCTCTTTTGCTTTCGGCTGCCAGATGGTAGCCTTCTCGCGGGTCGCATCCTCCGTCATTTTCTCGGTGAGTGACTCGAAAATCTGCTGGGTTGAGGACTTGACAGTGCCATTGGTCTTCTCCAAGCTGTCGTTGATCGTTTTGAAGGCGTTCAGGATCTCAGCAGATATATTTATAGCCAACAGGGCGGTCAACACCAAATACATGATGTTGATCATCTTCTGTCGGGGCTCTTTTGGTAAAGCCATGTTTCGCTTCTTTTATTTCGGTTGAATAATCACTTTTCGATCCGGGTATCAGGCGCGACCCTGCATCGCTGTCAGCATATTTCCATAGATGCTGTTCAAGCGACCCAAGTTACCGGCCAGATGACCGATCTGCTCCTGTACCTTCTTGGCATCTTCCACGCTGCTGCTCATGGCGGTAGAAGCCTCAGCCAGTTTTCCGTAGAAATTGTTCAACGCCTTCAGGTGATTATTACTTTCCTGCAATTCCAATTCATAAATAGTATTCAGGGAAGAAAGATTCTTGGTAAGAGACTGAATCTGCTCATGAAACTGCTGAGCACCGGAAGTCGCTTGAGCAAATGCACCCACAGAACTGGCCGCATCTGTGTAAGCAGATTTAACAGCATCCAGTTGAGTGGTTACTTCGCGAGTCTTCTTGGCAAAGTCAGATGAAGCAGCCGCCATGTCCGTAACATCTTTCAGCCCGGATACAGTGGTGTTCAACTGCGTGAAACTTTCCTGCAGTGCCTTCATGGCATCGGGTCCACCGGCAGCTTTCGCCAAGCCGGCCACGGAAAGTTGCTCTTCCTCATGTCCGGGTGCCTCTTCTGAGGGATAAACGATATACAGAATTCCGTAAACCGCAAAGATCACGGCCTCAGTTAACAAACCGACCCACAGTAGAATGTCGGCTCCAACAGTGTGTGTGATTTTGAAAAGCGCTCCTACGATAACAACGGAAGCACCAAAGGATACACCGACGTCTACCCATTTACTGACATTAGCAGGAATTTTTGCTGCCATAATTGATGTTTATTGGATTGTTGAAGTAAAAAGAATACTGATTTAAAAATATTAACGACCACCACCTTTTGTTGGTGCTGCCGGAAGATCGATCACGCAACGGAAACCGATGTAAGATTTTGCTGTATCCTGATACTCATAAGTGCTAGTACCATTTTGCAAGAAATAACCTACGTCTTTCCAACTACCGCCACGGGTCACCTTACGCTTCATCAACGGAGTTTCATCCTTGCCGGCATTCCAACGAACATCGGGGTTCATATCGTGCTGGAAATTATTTCGTCCCTCATAGAAAATAGAAGAGGTCCATTCGGCTACGTTACCGGACATGCAGTACAAGCCGAAATCATTCGGCCAGTATGAATCGGCACGAACCGTGTAAAATCCACCATCCTCAGGATAATTACCACGGCCAGGTTTGAAGTTCGCCAGCAAGCATCCCTTCTTGTTGCGGAGATAATAGTTCCCCCAAGGATACATGGTCTGTGAACGTCCGCCGCGTGCAGCATATTCCCACTGCGCCTCGGTAGGCAAACGGAAATCCGACTCCTGCGTGCGCTTCTTGTCGTTCAGATATGAATTCAACAAATGTGTACGCCACTCACAAAAGGCGGTCGCTTGCTTCCAACTCACGCCCACCACCGGATAATTTCCAAAAGCGGGATGAGAAAAATAACGCTTAGCCATCGGCTCGTTGTACGAGTAGGTATAATCGCGGATCCAAACCAGTGTATCAGGATAGATCGGAAGGTCATACTTCACGATAAATTTCGAACGAGGAGGAGTAGTACCATCCGCATTCTTAGGTGCCTTCGCAGCAGCCTTCAGGTCGAACACTTCAGAGTGAAAAATGATCTTGGACGGATCGATCTCTTTTTTTCCGAAAATGCGATCGTCCGGAGGAAGAATGATATCTGTCGTACTCAATTGCTCAACGACTTTAGGGTCTGACCATTTCAAGGTCTTCATCTTCGCCCAATCCACGCGCTCATTCCCTTCTTTGTCAGCCTTCACATAGCCCATCTTGCGGGCAACGACTGAATCACGAACCCAATACACAAACTGACGATACTCGTTGTTCGTCACTTCAGTCTGGTCCATCCAAAAGCCACTGATCGAAACCGTACGGTTACGAGCACTGAACGCATAGGCTGGATCCTCATCACTCGGCCCCATGTGAAAATATCCCTGTGGAACATACACCATGCCGGGAGGCTTAGGGAGTACATACTTGCTACCGGGAGCGATGCCGTGCACCTGTCCGTCATTAGGAAGGCCACTGCCACCTTTGGATTTTTTGCCACCCAAGATGCCACAACTGCTGATCAATACAGCAACTGACAATGAGAGGAATACAGGTCCGAGGTTCTTCATTTTCATACAGTTAATGATAGTGGACAAATATAAGGTTTCACCTGTTTTTTTCGGTTTTCGGAAGTTGTTTTGTTTTTGGAAAAAGCAGATAAATCTGGGAATTCCAAGGACCCAAAACGAATCCCGAGAGTTTATTATTGTGCAGTATCGCGAATTAGCCCGGAAAAGATTGATTTTTCAGCTTGATTAACAACTCATTAGGGGAATATACGGGGGGCAGACAGGTATTTTTTCGACAAACCTGAACAACCGTTCGCAAAAATGCTTCCGCCACAGAAAAGCGAGTCACCCCCTCAGGTCGGGTCGGGACCACCAGTAAAATAGCTCCTGGCAGGTAAGCGCCTCCAATCTGCTTAGACCATTCAACTGCATCGGAACCCAAAAAGGCAACCTCAGTCGGACCGCCAACTTGCATCCCCAACACCCTACACCAATACCCGAAAGAACCGGGATACCGCAACAAGGCCTGGCCTAATCCACCTACCATCCGCTCCGCCCGATCACGCCAATCAGCCCGATCGAAGATCGTTCCCAACCGAAGTAAATTTTCCGCCATCACCGCATTCGATGAGGGCAAGGCCCCATCATAGATCTCCTTTTTCCGAACGATCAGATCTTGCTGTTCCACCGATGCGAAATAAAAAAATGGTGAATCCGGATCGGAGAAACGCTCAACCACATCAGCCGTCAACTTCCGGGCTTGCTCTAACCATTCCCATTCACCCGTAACTGAATGCCATTCGATCCAGGCACGGATCAAATAGGCCCGATCATCCAAAAAAGCAACACCTTGCCTCTGTTCATCAGTATAGGCATGATGCCAGTCGCCCGTAGGCGACTGAAAACGATCCATCATGAATTCAAGATTCCGCTTGCCCAAGAAAAACCAAGCCGACTCGCCTGTTGCCCGATATGCCAACGAGCACGCCGAATGCATCAACGCATTCCAACCCAACAGAATCTTATGATCGAGACCCGGACGAATCCGTTGATCTCTGGCGCTCATCAGACGCTGTCTGGATTTTTCTACTATATCCTCCACTGCTTCTTCCGTCATTGCCTTCTCCATAGCGATGGATGCAACATCTCCAATCACACGTAATACATTCACATGCTCCCAATTCCCCTCAGGCAACACCTCGTAATACATCGAAAATATTTCCGAGTCAGCGCCCAAAATCGTTTGTACCTCGGCCTGATCCCACACATAAAATTTTCCTTCCACCCCTTCACTGTCGGCATCGAGTGCCGAATAGAATCCGCCGTCTGGATGAAGTAACTCCCTTCCCAAAAAACCGCGGATTTGCCGAAGGATCCGTTTGTATTTTTCACGCCCCGTCAACTGATAGGCTTCCGCAATGGCCTCTGTCAACAACGCATTATCATATAGCATTTTTTCGAAATGCGGTGCCAGCCATTCCGCATCCGTCGAATAACGGGCGAATCCGCCACCGAGCTGATCATATATACCCCCATCGATCATCCTGTCCAATGAAAACAATCCATGCGTACGCGCATCGGACTGCTCCAGCGCACCACCCAATTGCAATAAAAACCGAATGGAAAAAGATTGAGGAAACTTAGGTGGTCGACCAAAACCACCGTATCGCTCATCCGCTTGCTTCAACAAGGTCTTACCCATCATGATCAAACTCTCCTCGGTGAACAAGCCCGGTTCGGGCTTTAATTTTTCACCGAAACGATTCGATTCGATCAGATGAGTTGTCAGATTCTCTGCCTGCGCATCCATCTCGTGGCGTCGCTCCCGAAAGGCTTTCGATACGCCGGTAAGTACCTCCATCCAAGATGCTCGACCCTGCACCGCTCGTGGCGGAAAATAGGTGCCCCCGTAAAAGGGCTTCGCATCCGGCAATAAAAAAACATTCAAGGGCCATCCTCCTTGCCCCGTCATCGCTTGCAGGGCATCCATGTAGATCGCATCCAGATCAGGTCTTTCTTCACGATCGATCTTGACATTCACGAAATGCGCATTCATGAACGCTGCCACGTCCGCATCCTCAAAACTCTCGCGCTCCATCACATGACACCAGTGACAAGTCGAATATCCGATACTCACCAGCAAAGGTTTATTTTCCACCCTTGCTTTTTGCAATGCCTCTTCGCCCCAAGGATACCAGTCCACCGGATTGTGCGCGTGTTGGCGTAAGTAGGGACTGGTTTCGAGGGAGAGACGATTCATGTACGGAATGTTGAGGGATGAGGGACGAGCGTTGAGAGTTGAGGGATGAGAGTTGAATGTCTGTTCTCATCGTTCATCCCTCATCTCTCAACGCTTTTTGGCAGCAAAATACTGATCCAATGCTGCTACCATGCTCGGAGCAGACGGTTGGGGAGCTTTGATCTCCACCTGTAACCCACGATCTTCCATAGCCTTGATCGTGTTACCACCAAAGGCGCCAAATACCAGCCCATTCTGCTTGAACTTAGGAATGTTCTCGAATAAACTTTGAACGCCGCTTGGCGTGAAAAAACAGATCATCGCATAAGGCGTTTCCGCCAACAAGGTTTTTACATCGGAAGGCACACTACGATACATAAAAGCCAAATTGAAATCACAACCAATGTTTTTCAACCCGTTCACGATTTCATTGTCCTGCTGATTCTCGGAGCAGACATACAAAAACTTAACATTGGCTTTCTGCTTCTGGATCACATCCAGCATGCTCTTATTGGTTCCGTCAGAACCATAGAAGACTTTTCGCTTACGATACAGAATGAACTTCTGCAAATACAAGGCCACTGCTTCCGTGATGCAGAAATATTTCGTCTCAGGGGAAATGCTGGCCTTCATTTCCTCCACCATCCGAAAGAAATGATCGATGGCATTTCGGCTGGTGAAAATAATGCCCGAATGAAGGGCGAGCTCGATCTTTTGTTTTCGGAAATCTTTGGAGGGAATCCCTTCCAGACGGATGAAAGGACAAAAATCCAATTTGACCGGATACTTGCGCTCCAGTTCAAAATAAGGAGACTTATCAGTCTCCGGTCTGGGTTGGGTGATCAGGATACGTTGTATCGTGGCTTCCGACTTTTTTGCCCCGGTTTTGCTCATTCGTCGCGTTGACTTGGGTGCAAAACTACGTCATTTCGCAAAAAATCCGATCAGAAACCGATACAAAACCAAGAGTGGTGCCAATTCAAACCCGACCCAGTACAGGAAAAAATGGAACGGACTCACCGCCGCCTGACGTCTCACCACCCGAAAGGTCAAATATCCCCGATACAATAAAAGCCCACCAATCAGTATCCAAGAGACCAAAAGCGACCATTCCCAAACCCTCCCCTCCGCAAATGCAATGCCGATCACCGAAGGAAGCAAGAGGAGTCCCATTACCTTGTTCACCGTAAATACCAAAAAAGAATAATCATCTCCCAATTCATCTTGACCGAAAATCCAAGCCGCAAAATGCAAGCCCAACCATTTCACCAGATACATCCCCACCAATCCACCTAAGGTCAACAACCAGAAAAGCCAATAGCCGGAAAACGGATTCCAACCCCGTTCCGTCAGAAACAAACTCACATAAAACGACAGGCATAAAAAAAAGAAAATATTCAACAAGATCGAGGGCAAGGAAGCTAGTTGCAATTGATCGCGCAACTGGCGCTGCCGAAGCGTCGTCCGGAAAAACAAACGAAAAAGATCGGTCCAGTACTTCGGAAAAAACCGGCGGAACAAAGCCAAGCCCAACACCATTGCCAACAAAGCATAGAATAAACCCTCTTTACCATGGTACTGATGCCTTTCACCCGACTGACCGTCAGAAACCGCTACCACGATCGATCCGGGCGGCAATACCCGAAATGAATCCCAGATCAACTCGGGACGAAAAACGATCGAGGAGGTGATCGCAACTGTATCCGACCTATCCGAACTAACCGTTACACGGTCAGCAACCCGACCCGCTGAATCCTTTATGCTGTTCGATAACGTATCGGCAAACGACTGTGCCTGCAAACAGAAAGTCATTCCGCAAACCAAAATCAACACCAAGAACAAACGATACTGCTGCATGCGACGTAAAAATAATAAACCCCTCTGCCTCCTAGAAATAATTCACCCAGCCGACGTGGATCTTCGACTGACGGGCATTCCATTCCGTATCCGAACGTTTGCCCAGGGCCCAGGCCAAATTGATCAATCCGGCCTTTGTTTCAAAATTCAATCCCAACCCCGCACCCAAATAGCCGTACTGATACGTGGGCTGACCCGTCACCCGACTCTCCCCCCAACCCAGATCACTGAATCCGTAGAAATATGAATTCTGTCCGGCAAGCAATCGAAACTCCACCGTACCGATGCCATAGGCCGTCAAATACTGACTCTCCTCATCAAACCCTCTTAACGTTCGAAACCCGCCAATTTGAAACTGTTCATTCCGAAACACCGAGGCACTCTGCAAATAACCACCCTGCATGCCCAACTTCAAAGTTGATCGACCCCCACGTATCGGCAGGTAACGCGCCCCTTGAACTCTTATTCGAAGCAGATAGGTCTTCAATCGAACCGTATCATACAACCGGGCAAAATCAAACGAAGGATCCGAAGGATCTCTCAACTTGAGAATATCATTACTCGGACGGATCCGCTTCGTCCCCCCTGTCAGCTGACCTTTCGCCTCCCATCCCCTACGCGGATTGAACCGATAATCTGTTCGTTCCCATTCATACTCCAACCCCAGATTCACATTCGATAGATCATTGATCTCCGGCAACCGACGATCCTGCAGGATGCGCGCGATGTTAATGCCACCCGGTGTCACCGCCGACTGATGCCACTGCACAAACAACCGACCCGACTCTCCCCCGCGCGTAGCATACTGTACACCCAAACGACCCTGCACGTTCAAAAAACTACTATCCTTTCGAAACATATCAAAGGATGCATCCAACCCCATACCTGTTCCAAAGACAAAGGGATTTCGATACAATAAGGCCAATCGTGGCGAGCGCACTTGCAACTGCTGCCAATTCAATCCGATTGTCTCGCCCTTCCCAAACGTATTGCGTAACAACACATTCGCCTCCCCCGTGATCAACAACTTTCTATTCTGTGTCTGCGTATTGTCCGGCAAAAAACCGATCAACGCATTGATCTGACTACTTTTCCGCTGCCGCAAATACACATTCAATACTGAACCCGTCGCCAACCAACTCAAATCCGATGGTTTCTCCAATTCCGCGTACGGCAAATTCCTCAACAACCCATCCACCTTCATCAACTTCTCCTTCGAATACGGCTCACCCCTTTCGATCATCAAGTAACGATTCAAAAAGGATGGATCGATCCGCAACTCCCCATACACCCGTATACTGTCGATCCGATACAACATCCCCTTTTCTAACAACAACCTCGCCTGTACCGTATCTCGATCGATGCGAATATCTTTCAACCCCACCCGCGCAAAGGGATAGCCGGAATTTTCCATCTTATCCAAACAACGTCGCTGCCAATCCGACCAGTTCGACCAATCAAACACTTCTCCCTCAGAAAACTGCTGCCCCCATCCGGTCGATCGCAACCACTCCTCTTGTACACCACTGACCGATAATCGTCCCCACCGATACCGCTCGCCCACAAACAACACCAATCGCGCGTCCCGCTCACCCCAGATCAAACTGTCTACCGACAGCGTCACATAACCCGCCCGCTGCGCATCCGACAACCAACGGGTCAATTGCTGCTCACAGAGAAACCGATCAGCATAGGTGACTGGAAGTGATCTGGCATACGACTGCGCCCGCTGCGATGTATCCACCACCCTTACCCGTAACGAGTAATCCGATTGAGCCGCTAAAGGAATCACCGATCCCCAGCCCAACAGCACCGATATTTGTATCCAGATCAATACGCGCACGATCCGCTAAATTATTCATTAATATCCCCGCATGGCCGGCCTTTATCTACATATTCCATTTTGCAAACAAGCCTGCCACTACTGCAACTTTCATTTTGCCACCTCCCTTCGGCAAAAACCCGAACTGGTGCAAGCCATGCAAAAAGAACTGATCGGAAAAGCCGAAGCATGGCGATCTCACTCTTTCGATACGATCTATTTCGGAGGCGGAACACCCTCTCTACTGGATCCGATGGAACTAGAGGGACTCTTAACAACCATCTACCAGCATTACTCGGTTCAACCGAACGCAGAAATCACCCTGGAAGCGAATCCGGATGATATACATGCCGGATCACTCACCCAATGGAAACAGTTCGGCATCAACCGACTCAGCCTGGGCATTCAAAGTTTTGCAAACACCGATCTCGAGTGGATGAACCGCGCACACAATGCAGAGCAAGCCACTCAAGCCCTCCAACTGGCATTGGCTCATTTTCCCAACCTGACAGCAGACCTCATCTATGGAACCCCCGGCTTAACCGATGGGCAATGGATCCAGAACATTGAAACATTGACGCAACTTCAAGTACCGCATATTTCTGCCTACGCACTGACCGTGGAACCTAAAACACCGCTCGACAAACAGATCCGCCTGCAACAAAAACCCACCACCGATCCCGATCAACAAGCGCGACAATTTCTGATCGGCATGGACAAACTTCGCAACGCGGGCTATGAACATTACGAGATCTCCAATTTCGCAAAGCCCGGCCACCGAAGCAAACACAACAGCAGCTACTGGAAAGGGATCCCTTATCTCGGCATCGGCCCCTCCGCGCACAGTTATCAACCTCCCGTTCGCAGCTGGCAGATCGCCAACAACCGACAATACATCGAACGTATCGAAGCGGGATCACTGGCGTTCGAATCGGAAACACTCACACCGGTTCAAATACTGAACGAACGGATCATGATCTCCTTGCGGACACAAGAAGGTCTCTCAGAAAGTGAAATCCCACCAACGGTCCTTGAATCCTGGAAACCGATGTTGAATCGGTACGGACAAGAGAAATTTATCCTGATAGATAATGGATCGATCCGGCTGACTGACCTTGGAAAACTGCAAGCAGATGGCATCGCAGCTGCCTTGTTTTTGGAAGAAAGCGATCAGATCAACTGAGCTTCGAGCAACTTGAACGTTTCCCCTGGATCTGCTTGACCCCAACAAATACGATATACCGCCTCTGCAATGGGCATATCGGCCTGCACACGGGATGCATTGACCTGATGAATGCAATTCGAAGCAGGCAAACCCTCCGCCACCATATTCATCTCGGCCTTAGCCGCTTCCAACGAATATCCCTTGCCGATCAATCCGCCTAAACGACGATTGCGGCTATGTAACGAATAACAAGTCACCAGCAGATCTCCTAAATAAACAGATGCCGCATAATTGGGCATCATCCGATGCGTAACGGGATCTTCCGACTCCTGCTCCCCTACAACAATATGATAGGCGCCAAGCTTCTTCAAAAACCCGGCCATCTCATCGGCCGCATTCGCGATCAATACACTCAGAAAATTATCGCCATAATCCAACCCATTGGCGATACCCGCACCCAAGGCATAAACATTTTTCAAGATCGCCGCATACTGTACGCCAAGAATATCATCATTCACCAGCGTGTTGATGTAGTCGTTGGAAAAACGAGCTGCGATCTGCTCAGCAACCGACGTATCCATCCCCGAAAAAGTGAGATAAGAAAGTTTTTCAGCAGCTACCTCTTCGGCATGACTCGGACCCAGTAAAGCGAAATAATCCGTAAGTGGCAACCCGGCATGTTGCAAGAGAAAATCATTCAATAACAAATTGCTACCCGGCAATAAACCCTTTACGGCAGAGATAACTTTCTTTTCCTTCCACGCCAGTGGATCAGAACCTTTTAAGGCAGATTCCAAATAAGCGGCGGGCACCGCGATCAATACCCAATCTGCTGCGCGTACAACAGCATCGATATCCGTTGAAAATTCAATTCGCTCGATCGGAAAGCGAGTTCCGGTGAGATGTCTTGGATTATGACGCTTTCGCTTGAAGGAATCGATGATGGAAGCATCCCGCACCCACCAGCCGATGGAGTGACCATTATCGGTCAATACTTTAGCGAGTGCCGTAGCCCAACTGCCACTTCCTATGACCGCGATCCGTGTGGTTGCATCCGACATGCCGTCAAATTACTTCTTTTCGAAGAGTTTCTCTTTCGGCACCACGGTTACCTTGCCGCCATTTTTCAAGTTTTTACTCAACGACGCGAACGGCGCCACAACTACTTCCTCATCGCCCTTCAATCCGGTAAGTATCTGAATGAAGTTGATGTCCTGCACTCCGGTCGTCACCACCACTTTTTTCACAGTACCATCCGGCTGGGTCACAAATACAACCTCTTCCAGATCCATGCCTGTCATGTCTGCTTCCGCGTTCTGATCCATCCCCTTCGCTTCGGTCTGTTCTTTCTTTTTATCGGCCATCGTTTCATCTCCACCCTTCAAACGTGCCGTCACCGCAGCGATCGGTACCGCCAATACATTCTCCACGCGACGCGTCTTGATGTCTGCACTGGCATTCATACCCGGACGGAACGGAAACCGCTGCTTCAGCAAATCTTGATAAGAGTCGGGCGATAAACGGATCCGTACTTCGTAATTGGTCACGTCATTCGCGCTGGCAAGAGCTGTTCCGGATCTTGTACTGCTGGCGATCTTGGTCACCACCCCCGCAAATTTTCTTTTACTATAAGCATCCACTTCCACATCCGCCGAATCGCCGATGTGGATCTTTACGATATCATTCTCGCCAACATCCACGCGGACTTCGATAATAGACATATCCGCTACTGTCATCATCTCGGTACCGATATTGAAACTGTTACCTGCTACCCGCTCTCCCTTCTTAACTTTCAAAGAGGAGATCACGCCACTCATTGGGGCCGTGAGTGTAGTACGACCGAGATCTTTATCCGCCCGGCTTAATCCGACTCTAGATCCCTGCACCGTTGCCTGAAGGGACTGTAACGTTTGCTCGGTGGCACGCAAGTTGGCCTTCGCTGAACGCAAACTCGTCTCAAATTGCTCCAACTCCGCCTTGGAGATGACTTTATCCTCGTACAATTTTTTATTCCGATCGTAATTCATCTGCGCTTGCTCCTGATTCGCACGCAAGCCCTCTAAACTTTCCTGTGTGTTACGCACTGAAGCAGATGTCTGCTGTACACGAGAACTCGCCTCATCGCGTTGTAATGCATAGATGTCGGCATAAATGCGAGCCAACACCTGACCTTTCGTGACGCTGTCACCTTCCTCTACATTGAGTTCTGTGATCTCACCTGAGATATCCGGACTGATCTTTACTTCCACTTCGGGATAAACCTTGCCACTGGCATTGACCGACTCAGTGATGGTTCGCTTCACCACTTTTCCTACCGCTACTTTCTCCCCACCGTCACGATCACCGGTCATACGGGATACACCCCAAACCAACAGGGCTACAACGATCAAAACGTAATACCATTTTTTCTTCAGCTTCTTGAACATAGATATGCGATTGTACGTGAATTAAAGTTTAAGCCCCTGCCCCCGATAAAACTCCAACAACTTCATCTTGAAGACAAAATCATAATGAGCCAACAACAACTGCGAACGAGCACTGAGCAGATTGTTGCGACTGTTGTTGAGATCGAAAGCAGAAAGTAAATTCAGCTCGTAACGCTTGGATGCAAAGTCAAAAGCCTTCTCCGCTGTTGCCACCGAACGCTGACGGGCCGTGAATTGCTGCAAGGCGGTTGCAGCATCGGTATAGGCCTTATAGATATCTTGCTTCAACTGCAATTGCCCTTGCTCTTTTTGCAAAGCCCATTGCTGCACCGTGTATTGAGAACGCTGCCAGTTGATGCGCGCTGATTGTCCGTTGAACAACGGAACATTCAGCCCAATACCTATACTCTGACCGAAATTCCTGCTGAACTGATTTGAAATGGGACCCGGGCGGAAATACCCCACCACATTCGATCCGTCGATATAATTGGGCAACTCGACGGGATAAAACGTACCGCCACCTGCATTTACCCGTAGAGCGGTAGGTGAATAACCCGTCAACACCTGCTCATAGATCGCTTTCTTGAAGGAGATGGCATTGGTAGCCAAACTACCGAATGCACTAATGGAAGGATACAAAGCGGAGCGGGCCGATTGTAATTGCTTTCTGGCCGCCATCAACCGCAACTCATTCACTTTTTGCTGCGGAAGCAGGGTAACAGCAGCGGTGTATACCACCTCCGGCTGCAGTTCTGAGAATGGCAACAAGGGGATCGATTCCACCGGCGGTGTAGCGATATTAAAAGGCTGACCGGCATCCAGATTCAATAAGGCTTTTAATTGCAACAACAACAACTGCACGGAACCCTCTGCACTGACTAGCGAAGCACTGTCTCTTGCTACCTGCGCTTCTAATTCCACGGCATTCAACTCGGGTAAAGCACCTGCTTCTACCCGGCGACGAGTGGCTAGATATTGCGTACGGGTCAGGTCCAATTGTACTTGCGACAAACGAACCTGCTCCTTGGCCAAAAGCGCCTGCAAGAAGGCAACAGCGACGTTTAAGGCTATATCGTCTTTCGTCTTCTTGGTCTGTTCGCGATCGGCTTCCCAGCTAAGCTTACTCGACTCGGTATTGTATTTACGAGCAAACCAATTGAAAAGGGTCACACTCGACTGCAACTGCATACCATAGTTGAGGAAGTTATTATCCTCCAATACGCCCGTCGTCGGGTTCTCCGAGCGACCCAAGCGATAACCGGTGCTACCCCCGAAATTCAAGGTGGGCAACTGGCCATTCTTGTTCTGTTTGTAGGTAAGCTGCGAGAAGCGGGACTGCAGATCGGCCTGACGGACCGATATGTTATTCTCAACAGCATAATCCACGCAGCGGCGCAGATCCCAAACTTCTTGCGAGAAAAGGAGCTGAGAAAAGAGTATCGATCCCAGCGAGAGGACAATTCGTCTCATAGGCCGCAAAATTAACGAGGCAGACCGAGTCGCCGGCCCCTTAGGTCGGCTTTTTTGAGCGTAAAACTGTTAAAGCCCCTCTAATGCCTGATCCAAGTCAGCGATCAGATGCTCCGGCTCCTCCAGCCCCACGTAGATCCGGATGTAGCGATGCTCGATTTGGTCCGGGTCATAGCCCTTGGGGTCCATACCCGCACATTTGGGAATCACCAAGCTCTCATGGCCGCCCCAACTCACCGCCATCAAGAAATGCCGAAGCGATTCGCAGAAACGAACAATTGATTCCATCGAGCGATCCTTCAATACCAGGGTGAACAAACCACAAGCACCCCGCATCTGGCTGAGTGCCAGTTCGTATTGAGGGAAGGAAGGATCCAGCGGAAAGATCAACTTTTCGACTTTGGGATGTTTTTTTAAATGATCCAGCACGACCTGGGTCGAGCGCTCGATCCGCTCCAACCGCATGGGCAGCGTACGGAGTCCGCGTATCAACAACCAAGCATTGAAGGGCTGAATACCGCTTCCGATATTCAGATACTCACTTTCGAAAATCTTTCTGACCTGTGCGGCAGAGCCACTCAATACACCCCCCAAGGTATCACTGTGTCCGCTGATGTATTTAGTAGCCGTCTGCATCACCAGATCGATTCCTAATTCAATGGGCCGTTGAAAATAGGGCGTGCAATAACTGTTATCGATCAGGGTAACTATATTCTTACTTTTCGCAAAAGAAGCAACTTCCCGAAGTGGCTGAAGTGAATAATCCCAACTGTTCGGCGATTCCAGATAATAGAATGTTGTATTCGGTTGCGTAGCCTCTTTCCATTGATCAACGGTCTTTCCATCGATATAGGATGTCGTTACCCCAAAGCGAGGCAAGATCACATCGAACATTTTTTGAACCCAGGTATAGGGTGCTTTCACGGATACGATGTGATCACCTGATTTTACGTTCGCGAGCACCCCCGCAAAAATTGCGGCGGCACCACTGTTGAAGACAAGCGCATCTTCCGCACCATCCAATGCTGCGAGTTTTTTACGAAGAATATCGACCGTGGGATTCAGTCCGCGGCTATATAAATACCCACCCATTTCATCCGCAAAGGCCTGACGCAGATCATCTACTTTTTTAAACGCGAAATTGCTCGATTGCACGATCGGCGGACTTACCGCGCGGAAATAATCCTCGCGTGTTTCACCCATTTCATTGAGGATGGCCGACCAATCAGGCTTTGGGAACGGTTTCATTTGCAGCCGATTGAAAACGTTTACCGATAAAATAGATCAGTAGAAAGGCAGCCAACACACCGATTCCGGTTAATGCGGATTTCGGATCATCGATCGCGATACTGGTACCCACAAATAAATACGCTAAAATGAAGATTAACGGAAACAGCGGAAAGAATTTCATTCGATAGATGCCTGTACCATCTAGATGCTTGGTCTTTTTTCTGAACCAGAATATGGTGGCACTACTGAGGATCATCCCGAAACAATCCAAGAAGATGGTGAACGCCAGAATTTGTTCAAACTCCTGTGAGAAAAACAAAATTATCAGGCAGATCACTGTGAATACCGTCAACGAAAAGGTGAGCACGCCGGTTTGTTTATTCTGCTGTGCAAAGGGTTTAGGCAGACTACCATCGGCACCCATAGCATACATCACACGCGGGTTGCTCATCAGCAGTCCATTTACATACGCGAGCACCCCTAGAAATAAAAATCCGGAAAAGATCATCGCTCCTTGTCGACCGAATATCTTATCCACCACAACGAACGCGATCTCTCTTTCACCTTTCATCTTCTCAAAACCCACCAACTGATAATAACTCAGGTTGGCCAGGAGATAAAGTGCAATGATCACCAATATGCCGATCAGAATGCCACGCGGAATATTTTTCGAAGGCTGATCGACTTCATGTCCAAAATTGATTGTCTGCTGATACCCCCCATAGGTAAAGGATACAGCAATAAGACTGACCCCCAAGCTCTTGATCCAATCCATCGTTGAAAACTCCGTAGCCTTCGCAGCTGGAGGTGTAGCCGAAGCATACGCATCGGGGAAGAATAAACCCGCGATGATCATCAATAGCATACCGATCTTAATCGTCATCAGAATATTCTGTGCGCGAGAACTCATGCGAAGGCCTTGCCGGTTGATCAGATAGAAAGCGATGATCGCCACTGAACTCAACAGCGCCTTATCGATGTCAGTCCATTCACCTGGAAACAACTTCAGGATGTATCCGCTTCCGATCAAGGCCACTCCGCTCAAACTGGCAGCATTACTTACGAGTATCAGGCAATTGATGGCGAAGGCGATGCTGGGGTGATAGGTCTGTGCAAAAACTTTATAATAGCCGCCGGTCACCGGATATCGACTGCCGATTTCTGCATAGGTCAGTGCCCCGCAGAGCGCTACAAATCCGCCTACGAGCCAGGCAGAAAAATAAACAGAAGGTGCAATGGCATCTTTGGCACTGGTGGCAGCCGTGCGAAAGATCCCCATCCCGATCACCAGACCGATCACGATCATAGTAAAGGAGTAGAGATTGAGTTTGTTATTCGATTGCATGAGGGGAAGATACAACGTCTGACGGAGTCAGACGGGGTTGAGGGGTGAGAGTTGAGAGATGAGGGATGAGAGTTGAGAAAATGACCCTGAACCCTCTC